>JBIKNF010000004.1:0-119642 GCA_044358835.1 Vampirovibrionales bacterium
GTTGTTGCGGCTCTCCTTCTCTTCCCCCCTCCTTAAAAATCCTCCCCCCATCTCAACCTCTTCGCTTGCTCCATTTTTTCCTGTGGGACGTCCGCAAAATCGCTCGGGGATTCGCAGTGCGCTCACCCGCTCGGATTTAGTGCTTGGACGTCGGCTTGTGCAACGAGTCAAAAATCAACATGTTATAATGTAGCATTGTGAATAAGTTGGATTACAGAAAGCTTGCCGACGGCGCACTAAATGCGAGGCTTCCGAGACATTTTGCGCACGGCAGGAACAACGATAGGGCGAGGAGGTGGGGATTCAGGGGGGATTTTCAAGGGGGGACGAAGGGGAGGAGAAACGCAATGCGTCCTTCCCCGTCCCCCCTTGAACCGCCTTTAGAGGTGTTGGAGACCTTTGGCGGAGCAAAGGTCTCTGACAAACGAGTAACCTCAAACGAAGCTAAAAACCCCAAAAAACAGACAATCTCAAAATAGCAGTTTCTACATTTCAAGCAAGACTTTGAGCATCCCTTTTTGCGCCGCCACTTCTAGGGCATGGACGCCTTCTTCTAAGGCAAAACGACGCTGTATCAAGCGCTCCACAGGCACGCGTCCTTCTGCGAGCGCTTTAATTGCCACATCAAACGGCCCACAGCGTGACCCCACAATCGTGAGTTCATTCACCACAACAGGAGCCAAATTCAAGCCCTTCGTATCCGCCACGGTGCTTTTTAAGACCAAGACGCCACGAGGCTTCAACAAAGCAATGGCTTCTTCAATGCCGCCTGCCGTGCCTGTGGCTTCAACGACGACATCGGCGCCGACGAGGGGGGTGGTTTGCCCACTTAAAACGGTGTGAATGCCTAAGCCTTCGACACACGCGAGCTTTTCAGGGTGGCGACCCACCAGTGTGACGTTTTCGCTATGTAAACGCAGTGCCATGGCGATCAATAAGCCCAATTTGCCGTCGCCCAATACGACGACTTTATCGCTTTTTTGGATATGGACTTGCTCCACAATTTCAAAAGCAGCGGCGAGCGGTTCGACAAAAACGGCGGCTTCATCACTCACCGAATCAGGCACTTCGTACAGATTGCGAATAGGCGCCGTCACATAATGGGCAAAGGCGCCGTGATGATTGACAATACCGATGACGGATCGATTAGGGCAGTGGTGCGGATTGCCACAGGTGGCACAGGACTTCATGCTTTGGGCTTCTTCACAAGCGGCGTTAATGTCCACACAAACGCGCTGGCCTACCCATTCAGGGGCGTCTGGGGCGTCTTCAACCACTCCCACAAACTCATGCCCCAAAATGCCTTGAAAACCCATGTAGCCTTTAATAATTTCTAAATCGGTATTACACACCCCCGCCTTTTTCACGCGAATGCGGGCTTCATTGGGCGCCAGGGGGGGCAAATCCATTTCTGTAAGTCTAAGGCTTTCGCCGTTCCAGAACAATCCTGTTGAATGAGGCATTTCTTTCCTTTCACCGTGAAAATCTATGTGTTTTAAAGGGTTTTCCGTACAGTGTTTATACTTTGTCGCTACAATTATTATAAATACTACATACGCGCTGAACTAGACGATAACACACGCCTTCGCCTAGCGTTTTCAAACAAAGCCCACACCGTTGTGTTAAGCATGATTGTGTGCCCGAAACCCGCGTGGGGCTACTTACGCACCTTCTTGTAAAAGCCAAACTGAACGGGCTTAAACGATTCTACTTCATCAAGCAAGGCTTGTTTTTCTCGGCTTAAGGTGTTGATTTTTGAACGAAGCGCATCGTTTTCGCTTTTGGTGCGAATTAATTCGACAACGACTTCATCTAAACCCGCCAAGCGGTCATCCAACAAGCGAGACATCTCATTTAAAATGTATTCTTTTGAATGGGAAATGGCCTGCACCACCGAAGAAATGCCACTGGGGGCGGATTCCACTTCTAAGGGGGTGGCTTCATTTAGGCTGTAGCTGGGGGCGACTTGTAAGGCCGTCGGAGAGGGGGGGGCAATGAGCATCGGCACAATTTCAGAAAGGGGCTTGCCTTGACGATGCAGTTCAATGGCTTGTTTTAGGGTCTCAAAATCCGCTTGCGTAAAGTGAAGGTTCTGGCTGGTGGAATCCACTTGGGGGGTTAACTTGAGGACTTGGGACAGATTTTTGAGCGTGCTTTCTTGAATCTGAAACAACTGGCACACATAAGGCGTGGCATAAGGGTGGCTTTGTGTGGGATTTAGCGTTGAAACATTCATGCAAATTTCCTCAATACTATCTAATGGAAACGTTCCCCACTAGTCTACACCAAAACAACTTAAATGGCTAGCCACTTGTCAAGTCCGTATGTTGACGCTTTAATAAACTATATTATATAAAAGATATAACAGACTGTACCATACCGTTTAAACGATTAAATGGATGGACGACGATAAACCGATAAAGGATTTTTAGATGAGCACGCAAACCCCCTTATGGCAAGGTCAATCCATGGCGCCTTTGAGTTTTAAAGAATCGGTGGGGGATGCCAGCCTCGGCGGTGTTTCAATCGCCACGCTCGCACAAACCTACGGCACGCCGTTGTATGTAATTGATGGGGAAACCTTGCGCCACGCCTGTCGGGACTATCAAGAAACGCTGGCCACGCATTACACGGCGGGGCATCAAGTGGTGTTGGCGTGTAAGTCTAACTTCAACGTGGGCTTGGCCAAATTGATTGCCAGTGAAGGCCTTGGCTGTGATGTGGTTTCAGCAGGTGAGCTGATGACGGCCATTGAAGCGGGCATCTCGGGTGAAAAAATCGTGTTTAACGGCAATTTAAAATCAGAAGAAGAGCTGGCTTTGGCCATTGAACATCAGGTGAGTCGGATTATTTTAGACAACTTCGATGAAATTGAACGGGTGGCCAAAGTCGCTAAAGCAAAAGGCGTCAAAGTCAATGTATTGGCTCGCGTAGCCCCTGGGATTGAATGCCATACGCATGACTACATTAAAACGGGGCAAAATGATTCAAAATTCGGCTTTCCGCTGAACCGGGTGGATGAAATGCTAGAGGCGGTATTACAGCACCCTGAACAACTCGACTTTAAGGGTATTCACGGGCATGTGGGTTCGCAGATTTTTGAATTGCGCGCGTATCAAGACTTGGTGTCCATTTTCTTTCAGGAAATGGATCGCATTCGTCAGAAATACGGCATAACGCTGCCCGATTTAGATCTAGGCGGCGGCTGGGGCATTGCGTATACTCAGGCCGATTCGCCCCTGCCCATTCCCACTTTGATTCAAACCGTGGTTGAAGCCGTCAAAGCGTCTGCTCAAGCGTTCAATTACCCACTGCCTCGCTTGTTGTTTGAACCGGGGCGTAGCCTCATGGCGCGCGCGGGGGTGACGATCTACACGGTGGGGGCGCGTAAAGAAGTGGAAGGCGCCTTGCCTTACATTGCCGTGGATGGTGGAATGGGAGACAACATTCGCCCTGCGCTGTACCAAGCCGAATACTCGGCGTGCGTGGTGAGTCAATTGGGAAAAGCCGTTGCCACTGAAGCCGTGCGAGTCGTGGGCAAGTACTGCGAAAGTGGGGATGTCGTCCTGCGTCGCTTTGAAGGGCCGGCGATGAAGAACGGGGATTTGCTCTTGATTTTTGGGACAGGGGCGTACAACTACACCATGGCCTCTACCTATAACCGTATTGGGCGCCCTGCCATGGTGCTGGTGGAAAACGGCCAGCATGGCGTGTTAATCGAGCGTGAATCTGTCCGCGATTTGCTTGCCTTGGATCGCATCCCTAGCTGGTTGGCGTAAGCATTGCATGTGAACCGTCACAAAAGGGGAAGTTTTTGGACTGTTTGCATCGGCACAGGGCCACGGTTTCAGGGACTTCGGTGACTTCAAACACTTGCGGACGGTACGTCGTCCCACGGTGAGCGGCGTCGCAAAACGTGCCGTCCGCACTTAGGCCACAGGTGCAAAACGCATAGCGACTCGGTTCAAGCGTCAGGACACTGGGGCTGTTGGCGGCTATTTTGGGTAACGATTCAGGGGGTTTTTCTTCAGGGGTCATAGAGTGATTTCCTTAGGGTTGGGGGAAGGTCTTTAAAATACGATACGCGGTATTGCGTTGGGCGGCATCGCGCCCCAGCGGATGAATAATGTTCAGCACTTCTTCCACCCCACGGTTCACATGGGTCACGCCGGCTTGGGTCACAACATGTTCTTCAAGCACAAGGCCCCCCATGTCATTGGCACCAAAACACAAGGCGGTTTGGCAGATTTTTTCGCCTTGGGTCAACCAACTGCTTTGAATGTTGGGGATGTTGTCCAACACCAAGCGGGCGATGGCCACCACGCGTAAAAAGTCGACACCTGTGGCTTGGTATTCAATGGGCATGTGCTGTAATTGCGTAAAGGGGGCTTGAAACGTCCAGGGAATGAAGGCGGTGAATCCGCTGGTGGCGTCTTGCAGGTGGCGAATTTGAAAGAGGTGATCAATAATATGCCACGGCTGTTCAGTCATGCCAAACATCATGGTAGCAGTGGTGTTTAGCCCCACATGGTGCGCCACTTCCATGACTTCAAGCCAGCCGTGTGTATTGATTTTTTTGGGACTCACACGGTGGCGAATATCATCATGCAGAATCTCAGCCCCCGCACCCGGAATGCTGTCTAAGCCCGCTTCCCTTAAGCGTTGAATCACGTCAAACAAAGACGCCCCGTTGGCGTGCGCCAGCTGTGAAATTTCAGACGTTGAAAAGGCATGCAAGGTCAAGCTCGGGAAATCGGCTTTCAAACGGCGTAAAACATCGGTGTAATAGGAAAAAGGGAGATCAGGATTGACGCCGCCTTGAAGCAAGAACTGCGTGCCCTCCGCATTCAGGAGGCGTTGGGCTTTTTCAGCAATTTGATCATAGTCTAGCACATAGGCATCGGGGGCATCGGCATGGCGGTAAAAGGCACAGAACTTGCAATCCACATTACAAATGTTCGTATAGTTCACGTTGGCGTCAATCACAAAGGTAATCGGGGCATCCGCGGTGTGATACAAGGCTTTTACCGCTTCGGCTCTGGCAGCGAGTTCGTACAAGTCCGCGTGTTCAAACAAACGCAAGGCTTCTTCAAAGTTTAAGCGTTGAGTCTTTAGGGCATCAGGCAAGACATAGGGCGTGGCATGACTCACAAAGCCATGGGGGGCGTTGTTCAGGGCGTTGAACTGAACAAGGGTGGGTCGAATGTCTTCAAGCGTCGTCATAAAGCGGCTCTCTTTTCTAAACAATTCCTGAACGCGGTTTAAGCACAAGGGCTTACAGCCCATTGATGGCTTAATGTGGGTTTAAGCGCGTTAAGGTTGGCCTAATGAGGTTTTTCATCAGCGTGGGGTGGGCAAACGCCCCGTGATGCAAGTCATAGTTGTAATACTTCAACGGATGCTCCTCCGTTTCCAAAGACGCCACATAATCCGCGGTAATTGCCCCCCACGGGTTCACTTCGGCGGACTTGGTGCAGAAGCTCCACGTCCACAAATGCCCTGGGTAGGTGGGGATTGTGCCGTAATAGCCAGTGACGTGATCAAACACATCGTGCAACACATCATAAATGCGAGACATGCCCACATGATCCGCAAAAGGTGATTCGGTCTGGGCGGTTAAAACCCCATGAGGCGTCAAGGCGCGCTTGGCGTTGTGGTAAAAATCTTGCGTAAATAAGCCCACCCCTGGCCCAATGGGGTCGGTGGAATCCACCAAAATAACATCAAAGCTTTCAGGTTCTGCGTTTTTCATGTAGTCGACACCATCAGCGACTAGCACCGTGGCGCGTGGGTCGTCAAAGCAACAACCGATCGTGGGAAAGAAGTCCCGCCCCGCTTGAATGACAGCCCCGTCAATTTCACACAAGACGGCCTCTTTCACGCTGGGGTGACGCAAGACTTCTCGAAGGGTTCCGCCGTCTCCACCGCCAATAATCAGCACGCGCTGGGCGGGCGTGGCCAACGACGACAACGGCACATGCGCGATCATTTCATGGTAGACGAACTCGTCTCGTTCGGTGGTCATCACCAAGCCGTCGAGGAGCATGAGATTGCCGTAGGTGCTGGTTTTAAGCACATCGAGCTGTTGAAACTCGCTTTGTTCTGAATGCAGGACTGCTTCAATTTTAAAGCTAAAGGCGGTGCCTTCATTCCTTTCAGTGACCCATAAATCCATGGCGCTGGCCGGCGTTTGTGCAGAGGTGGCGTGCATAATGTGAAAGACTCCTTCATCTTCGTTGTGTGGCATGCCTTTATTGTAGCAAAAACAAGAAAGATGTATAGAAAGCGCGTCGAAAGTCCCCCTTCACACGCCCGCGGGAGTTTATAGCGAAAACTGACGCACGGCTTCCGCCAAGGCGTGGCCGTGCTTGCCACCGGCTTGGGCAAAGGTGGGTGTGCCTCCGCCGCCACCGCCACAGGCTTGCGCCAACTGCTTAACCAGTTCACCGGCTTTAATGCCATGGGCTTTTACCACCGCTTGCGCCACCCACGCCAAAATCAGCGCGGCCCCTTCGCTAGAAACAGACGCCAGAATGAGAACGCCTTTCTGTTTCGCTTGATTCATCACCGCTTCGCCGAGCGCTTTTAAGGCATCGGGGCTGGCTTCTGGAATCAGATGCTTCACTAAAGGCACGGCGTCGTTAGACGCATTAAAGGCGTTGAGCAATTCACCCACTTGGCTCAATAATGCTTTTTCTTCTAAGGATGTAATCGTTTTTTCAAGACGCTTCACATCATCTTGCAACTTTTGCAAGCGAGCAAAGACCTCATGGCTTGGGGCTTTTAGATGCGTCGCTAATTGCTTGAGCTGATTGTCGGCTTGTCTAAATTGACGATACGCTTCATAGCCAGCGACAAACTCCACACGACGAACCCCAGCGGCTAAGGCTGATTCTTGGTTGATTTTCACCACGCCAATGCTTGCCGTGTTAGGAACATGCGTGCCCCCACAGAGTTCTTTTGAATGCGAGCCGATCGCCACGACACGCACGGTGTCGCCGTATTTTTCGCCAAACATCATCACCGCCCCTGAGGCTTTCGCTTCTTCGATGTTCGCTTCCACCATACTTGAATTTTCGCCTGCTTGAATCCACTGATTCACCAAGCCTTCGATCTGATTAAGTTCATCCAAGCTTACACCCCGATTGAAACTAAAGTCAAAGCGAGCGGATTCTGCCGACACAAAGCTCCCTGCTTGAGCGACTTCATCGCCCAGCACTCTTTTTAAGGCGGCGTGTAATAAATGCGTCGCACTATGATGCAAGGTGACTTTTGCCCGATGCACATCGTCGACTTCCGCCGTCAACACGTCGCCTTCGCTAATGCCGTCGCCTTGATCGTAAACACAATCATGCACAAATAAATCGCCGACTTTTTGGACATCTTTCACCAAAACGGTGAGGGCTTTTTGCCCCGCTTCAAGCTGTAGCTGGCCAATATCGCCCACTTGCCCACCGCTTTCGCCATAGAAGGGCGTTTTGTCTAAGATGCATTGAAACGCCGTATTCACGCCTGAAACGGTTGAAACACGCTCCCCATTTAGGATGAGTGCTTTCACCGTGACGGTTTCACTCAAGCATTCATAGCCCACAAACGCCGTGGCGCCGATCTCTTGGTAAAGTTCGGTAAAGAGTTGATCATCCACCACGCCGACGCTTTTACGAGCAGAACGAGCCAAGTCTTTCGCCGTTTTCATCGCCTGATGAAAGCCTGCTTCATCCAAGCTTAAGCCACGTTCTTGCACGATGTCTTTGGTGAGTTCGACAGGAAATCCGAAGGTATCGTAGAGCTTAAAGGCTTCTTCACCATCTAAGACGGAGCCGTCTAAATTATCCAATAAATCTTCCAAGCGTTTACTGCCTTTGTCGAGCGTTTCTAAAAAACGAGCTTCTTCACGTTCCAACGTATTTTGCGTGTACGCAAAGCGTGCGATGAGTTCAGGGTATTGATGCCCATATTCTGCCTTGATAATCGGTAAAATCCCATGCAGGAAGGGGGCTTCCATACCCAAGAATCGCTTGCCAAAACGCACCGCTCGACGCAGCACCATGCGAATGATATAGCCACGCCCTTCATTCGACGGCACCACGCCATCGGCCATCGTAAAGGCCAGCAAACGCAAGTGATCCGCCACGATTTTAAGGGCCACATCCGTTTCTTCAGATTGCTTATAAGGCACGCCCGTGTGAGCCGTCACCGCTTGCACGATGTTTTGAAATAAATCCGTTTCAAAGGTATTGTCGACCCCTTGCACGACCATAGCCAACCGTTCTAGCCCTGCACCCGTGTCCACATTCTTATGTTCCAGTGGCGTAATGGTGCCGTCGATGTCTTGAAATAGCTCCATCAGCACTAAGTTCCAGATTTCAATCAAGCGAACGTCAAGCTCATCTTCAGGATTTTGCGTTAAATCATAATGAATTTCCGTACAAGGTCCGCAAGGACCTGAGGCCCCAGGAGGCCCCCAAAAGTTGTCTTTTTTACCACATTTGAATAAGCGAGACGCTGGCACGCCCACGACGTCTTGCCAAATACGGTAGCTTTCTTCGTCTTCTTCATAAACAGACACCCACAAACGTTCAGGATCCAGTCCCAAGACTTCGGTGCAAAACTCCCAGCTCCACGGAATGACGTCGTCTCGGAAGTAGTCGCCGAAGCTGAAATTGCCCATCATTTCAAAGAAGGTGTGGTGACGGGGGGTGCGTCCGATATTTTCAAGATCGCTGTCTTTGCCAGAGACCCTCGCACATTTTTGAGCCGTGGTAAGTCTTGGGGGATTGGGGCGTGGTTCAATGCCTAAGAAGATCGGCACAAAGGGGAGCATGCCTGCAGGGGTGAGCAAGACGGTGGGATTATTAATGGGAATGAGGCTGGCGGACGCTTTTCGTTTGTGTCCACATTTTTCTTCAAAGAAGCTCAAAAAAGCTTCACGAATTTCAGTGCCTGTAAAGGGTTTGGGTGAGGTGGACATAAGACAAAGGGCTCCCTAGTCAACGTGGTAAACCATTGTATCATAGCATAAATACAGGAGCCTTGAGTGCTTGTTATGTTTTTCGTATAATGGGGAGACTCACTCAAGGAGACTTCCTACCATGACTTCCACAAACCCCACCGTTTGGATCGAGCAGAAAAAGCAAGGGCAAGCCCACAGCCAAAATGAAATTAACGATCTGGTTCATGCCGTGATGAACGGCACGATGAAAGACTATCAGCTTTCAGCATGGCTCATGGCGGTCTGCTTAAACGGCTTAAACGACGATGAAACCTTCTACCTCACCAAAGCCTTTGTCGAAAGTGGAGACGTGCTCGACTTGCATGGCATGGGTATTGAAGGCATCACGGTGGACAAGCATTCTACAGGCGGTGTGGGGGATAAAACCACCTTAATTGTGGCTCCTTTAATGGCAGCGGCAGGCTTGAAAGTGGCTAAATTGTCTGGCAGGGGTTTGGGCTTTACAGGGGGAACCATCGACAAGCTTGAAGCCATCCCGAATTTTCAGGTGGAATTGAGCGAAACGGCGTTTGTGGCACAGATTCAACGCATTGGCCTTGCGTTGTCGTCTCAAACACCCCAGCTCACCCCAGCCGACGGCGTGTTTTACGCCCTAAGAGATGTGACTGCCACGGTCGACAACCTTTCCCTGATTGCGGCATCCGTGATGTCTAAAAAAATCGCGGCAGGGGCGGACGTCATTGTGCTGGACATCAAAGCAGGTAAAGGCGCCTTTATGAAAGATGCTCAAGCCGCCGAAGCCTTGGCAAGCCTGTGTCGAAAAATCGGCATACGTTTTGGTAAAGCCGTTGAAACCACCATTTCCCCGATGAATGCCCCTTTGGGTAAAGCCATTGGGCATACGGTGGAAGTGATTGAAGCGATAGACGTCTTGCAAGGCAAGGCAACAGGCGCCAGCCTCGATTTAGAAGCCTTAAGCGTGAAGCTGACCGCCATGGCGTTGGTGGCGGCCCAGCGTTATGATTCCCTTGAAGCCGCCACCGTTTATGTCAAAAGTCTATTGCAAGACGGATCCGCTTTTGCACGGTTTGAAGCATGGGCAGAGGCTCAAGGAGGCGATGTGGCGAGTTTGAGCGATACGAGTTTGCTGGCTCAACCCTTGCGTAAACTCACCGTAGCGAGCCCCACCACAGGGGTGATTCGTTCGATTGACGCCTTGGGCATGGCCCAAGTGCTTAAGGCCCTAGGCGGGGGGCGCACGGTGAAGACGGATACCCTCGATTACGGCGTGGGGGTGGTGTTGCTTCACCGTGAAGGCGACGCCATTGAGGCAGGGCAGCCGTTGCTAGAATTGTGGGTGGGTGCCACGTATGAAGACGCCCTCGCCACGCAGGCGCTTGACGCGGTTGAAATCGGGTAGAAGGCTTACGTGGTTTTGGTTTCTATGGTGTGGGCTTACCTATTTTAGCTGGCCAGTTGTTCACATTGCTTAGATATTGAGCCTCAAGTGGAAGGCTGAGGGTTTCCTTCCCTAAATGCAGAGTCAGTCGGTCAGATGATAAAATCACATGGCTTTTGGTTGAGTTTTCAAGTGCCTGAGCCACCGTAACTAAAGCAGTTTTGATTTGTTCGTATCCGTTTTTGGGGTCTCCTTGGGATTTCAAGTTACCTAAAACACGATCAAGAGAGGCTAAAAACAGATTAAGAGGGTTTGGTTGATACCTAGAACAAAAGTCCTTTACCAGATTTGCATGTACAAACCCATCTATGGGATTTTGACTCACATACAATTGACCAGTTCGGGCGTGTTGGGGGGGGGGGGGGACGGGCGGGTTGGAAGCGATGCGCGGGTGGGGGGTGCCACAGAAGAAGCCATAAGTTTCATAAAAAACCTCCTACACAAATAAAGAACACGCGATTCAAAAAACAAACTAAATAAACGAAAGAAACGAAAGAAAACACCCCAAAACGAAAGAAAAACGAAAGAAAGCTAAAGAAAACGAAAGAAACTAAATAAAAATAAAGAAACGAAAGAAAACGAAATTTCGTATAAGCGGGACGTTTATTTCATGTTTCCACTTTATCGCTTCAAGCAGTAAAGTCAAGTTTTAAGTTTTTTAGTTTTTTAGCAAACGCTTACCTTTTTTGACGCCTTCCTTTTTGATGTATACTAAACAATAGTTCCCCCCGAAAAAAGGAGATCCCCATGACTTCCCCTCTCCCTACGACTACCTTGATTCACCCCACCGCCTTTATTGACGCCACTGCAAGCGTCCACCCCACCGCGGAAATCGGCGCCTACTGCTTTATTGGGCCCTATTGTGAAGTGGGCGAAGGGTGCATCCTGCATCATCACGCCAGTTTGGTGAGCCATACCACCTTGGGCAAAGGCAATGTCATTCATAGCAACGTCGTGCTCGGCGGCGACCCGCAAGACGCCAAATACAAAGGCGAAACCACCTATTTACGCATTGGCGACTACAACATTTTTCGGGAGTTTTGTAGTCTGCATCGCGCCACTGGCGAAGGGCTTTCGACTGTCGTGGGGCATCACAACTACATTATGGCCTATGCCCATTTGGGGCATAATAGCACCATGGGCGATCACAATACCATTGCCAATGCCGTTCAAATTGCGGGCCATGTCGTCCTAGATGATCACATCGTCATTGGAGGGCTTGTGGCGTGTCATCAGGGTGTTCACATCGGCCGTTATGCCATGATTGGAGGCTGTTCGGCGGTGCGTAAAAACACTCCGCCCTACGCCCTTATTTTTGGCGCAGAAAATGCCAAAATCAACGGCATTAACATCGTAGGTTTGCGTCGTGCAGGGTTTGACGCCCCAACACGCACGGCCATTAAACGGGCGTACAAGCACTTGTTTTACGAAAAAGGCCTTTTACAAGATCGGCTAGAAAAGGCCAGATCCGCCAACGTCCCTCACCATGCTGAAGTCGAACACTTAATTGAGTTTGTGGCAACCGCAAACAAACGAGGCATTTGCAACATTAAAGAAAAAACGAGTATGAAAAACACCCCCCTTAATTCAGGAGACCCCCCCACCGATGATGAAACTTTGTGATGTCCTGATGTCCATATATCCGCATGCCACCATTCACCACGGGGCTGTTGTAGAAGACGGCGTTGAGATCGAAGAAGGCGTGGAGATTTTTCCCTATTGCTTTATTGGCAAAGGGGTGGTGATTCAAGCGGGGGCTAAAATTTTACCCTTTAGCACGTTAATCGGTCACACCGTTATTGGGCCAAGAAGCGAAGTGCGACATAGCTTTTTAGAAGACGCCGTGGTGGGCGCTGATTGCTTTATTGGGCCCTTTGCGCATTTGCGCCCCGCTTCAGTGATTGAAGATGATGTGAAGATCGGCAATTTTGTTGAAACCAAAAATGCCCGTATTGGGGCACATAGCTTTGTGTCGCATTTGTCCTACGTGGGGGATGCGTCTGTAGGGGCGTACGTCAACATCGGGGCGGGCGCCATTACCGCGAATTTTAATCCTTACACGGGGGAAAAGTCCCAAACCCTTATTGGGGATCACGCCACGGTGGGGGCCAATAGTGTTTTAATTGCTCCTGTGACGGTTGAAGCGGGGGCTGCGGTGGCTGCCAGTAGCACGATTACAGACACCGTGCCCGCGGGAAGCCTTGCCATTGCGCGTCAAAAACAGCGAAATATCCTTAATTGGGTGGAAAAAACCAAGAAAAACCAAGAAATTTAAGAAAAAACGTGCCAAAAAAATAAAAACCTGTGTATAATAGGCCTACAACCCCTAAATACTCAACTGTTCAGGGGTGGTTTTATGTTTCAGGTGGGAAACCACATTAGTATGTAACCCTTTTCGTGATTATTTAGGAGATTTACCATGGTAAACAAAGAAGAACTCGTACAAGCTGTGTCCAAAAAAACGAACGCTTCTCAAAAGCAAGTGGCTGAAATTTTGGGTGCTATCTTAGAATCGATTGAATCTTCTGTTGCTCAAGACCACAAAGTCACCTTGGTGGGCTTTGGAACCTTTGAACCTCGCTCTCGTGCAGAACGCACCGGTCGTAACCCTCAAACGGGTGCTGAAATCAAAATTGCGGCCAAAAAAGTACCTGCTTTCACGGCTGGTAAAAAATTCAAAGATTTGGTCGCAGGTAACACGGCTAAAGCCGCTAAAAAAGTCTTGGCTAAAAAGAAGTAGTTTATTGCTTTTAAGCCAACAAAACACCGTCAGCAATGACGGTGTTTTTTGTTGGTTAGGTATTTGTAGTATTTTTTACCTAAAAAGTGGATGTTAAAACTCGTTGCACCAGCAGGCGTCCAAGCACTAAATCCGAGCGGGTGAGCGCACTGCGAATCCCCCGAGCGATTTTGCGGACGTCGTGCAACGAAAATGATGCGAGGAGGTGGGGACAAGAACTTTCTCATTCACGAAGTGAATCTACCCCTTTAGGATGGAGAGGTTGGGAGAGGAAACCAACGGTTTTCTTTCCCAAGAGAAAAAGTCTAAGGACTTTTTCGACATGAAGGGGGGATTTTCAAGGGGGGACGAAGGGGAGGAGAAACGCAATGCGTCCTTCCCCGTCCCCCCTTGAACCGCCTTTGGGGGTTGTGAGCAATTTCCTTATTTATTAGACAAGCTAACATGTAGACCGCCTATGGCGGTTTGGCGGCACAAAGACCCCCAAGCACCAGCGTTAAACGGAGCTAGAAACCCAAAAATATAAAGATTCTCAAGACTACCACTTCTTAAATAGAAAAACTATATAAGGGATACGTGTTAAAGCCAAATTACGCGACGGAAATAACTTCAGTCACCCCAACCACATGGGCCTTTAACTGTTCTTCAATCCCCATTTTAAGGGTGTAGGTGGAAGAAGGACACGTGCCACACGCCCCTTGCAAACGCACTTGAACCACCCCTTCTTCGGTGACATCCACCAGCTCTACATCGCCACCATCGGCTTGCAAGTAGGGGCGCAACGTATCTAAAACTTCTTGAATCTTCACTAAATCCACTAAACTACTCATGTTTCTTTTCCTTTATATTGATGTGTCCACTCGATTAAATGCCGAAGGATGTCCCGCATCCACAGGTGTTACTGGCGTTGGGGTTAATGAACTTGAACCCGCCATCCACCATGGCTTGCGAATAATCCACCGTGGTGCCTTTTAAATACGCCACCGCCACAGGGTGAATGTAGAGCAGCACCTCGTCTATACGTTGAATAAAATCGCCTTCAAGGCGTTCGTTTGTGGGGTGCATGTCATATTGAAGCCCCGCACAGCCCCCGCCTAACACGCTTAAACGAATGGCCAACAGTCCTTGTTCGCTGAGCAATTGCTTCATTTTTTCAAGCGCTAGTGGGGTAACATGCACAATATCGGCTTGTGTGGTTTCCATGGAATAAACTCCTTCTTGAGTTATTTAAAGTCTAACGTAAACGTCAATGTTTTTCAAGCCTTGTTGAGCGTAAGGGTGTTAATTTTTCGTTTACAGCCACTTTTACCGTTTCACTCTAGCACAAAAAGTCCACGCAAATGGTTTAATGCCATTAAGGACGCGTGCATACCTATTCATTTGTAGAATAGCGTAGTAGAGATTTAAGGACGACATTCATATGATGCCAGAAAATTACTTACCTTCCGGACCCGTTGACCCGTCAACGTATCTAAATTCGGCGATGAATCCCGCGGTGGGGGGGGGGGCTTCGGTGCAAGGGCCTGTCAATCAAGCGGCTTCACTCACCCCAGAACAACTGCAACAATTACAAGCCCAACAATTACAAATGCAACAGGCTCAAATGCAACAGGCTCAAATGCAACAGCAGGCTCCGCTTCAGCAAGCGCAAGTTCAACAGTGGCAAGCCCAACAAGGGGGGGGCGCACCCGTGGCGCAAACACCCACCCCTGAACAACTACACGCCATGCAGAATGCCGAAGCCTATACCCAGCAACGGTTTATGCGTGCCACCCAACCCCCACTGACGCCTGAACAGCAAAAAGCCCGCCAAGAACAAGCAGACATTATCAACAATGCGACCTTAGGGACGTTTGCAGCAGCCATTGGCGTGGGAAGCGCGTGGCAGGAAACGGTGATGCCTCCGCCTTCGGATTTAAAGGTGGCGCATGTTTCTGAAGTGGGCAAAACCCAGTATGAGGTGATGCTTGAACCTGTTCAAAATGGACCTGTAGGCAAAGCAACACGCTTATTTGGTGGGGGGGGTTCAGAACCCGCCTTGCGCGTGAAACACCTGACGCCAGAGAATAAGCCAGGGGTGTCGATTAACTATAATGGGAAGGGTCAACCGAGTGGGCTTGCGGTTGAGTTAGAAGGCGGTGCAAAGGCCGTCTATAAATTGAATGACGGTTCTCAATGGGAATTGTTAAGGTTGGAACAAAGCAGCGCAGTTCCTTTCAAACCTTACAAATTGAGTGTTGCTGACTTGGAGACATTAAAAACTTTTGATCCCAGCGTTCTTGCTAAGAAACAGAGTGAGTTAAGAAAAATACCAAAACCATTTTGGAAGAGGTTATTCGGTAATAACGAAGCTGCAAATCGATTGAGGGCAGAGATTGCAGACCTAGAAGCAAAGCAAACCCTTTGGGAAAAGTTTAAGATTCAACCAGACACAATTGAAGCACTATGCCCACATATTGAACTTCCCGACTTAAAAGAAGTCGTGAAAAACGCGAGGATGCCTCACAATATTGACTGGGTAGAATTCTTCCAAAAGGGCGTCACCAAAGGCGGACTTGGCGCCGTGCTAGGGGCGCTTGCACTGGGTGGAGGCACGTGGGCGTTTCAACACTTCACCAAAAAATCACCCGCTCAAGAACGCTTAGAGGCTGAAATTGCTAGCAACCAAGCCCGTCTCGCGAAACCGGGGCAACCACCGCCACAACCCGCCCAAGCCATGAATCCCGCCATGAACGCCCAAAATGGCATGCCCGGTATGAATGGCATGTATCCGCAGTGGTAATCAAGCAAGCCTTCTAGGCTTTTTTGCCCTCACGCATTTTCTGATGGTAGGCATGATTCTGTGGGGTAATGGGTTCGCGCGCCATGATTTTATTCATGAGATCTCGTAAGCATTCCGAAAAATGAATCGACTCGTCACGACTTTGCCACGGGGCTTGCCTGTAATTTGTGAAGGTTGCTCCCGCAAGACCCGCTAAATCTTCTGGGGTGAAGGTTGAAGGACTCATCGGCGTTTTTACTTTAAGGTTATTGGCGAGAGGGGTTAGTGCGTCGTAGGCCTGTGGGTGGTATTGCTTTAAGTACGTGGCATATAAATCCAGCATACAGGCCATTTCTAAATGACTTTCGGGTTGATTGGCGGTGCGAGATTGCAGAAAAAGTAGCGCTTGTTGAACGACATTTTTGGCGTCTTCTGCTATGTCGTACTGTTTAAACACTTCGACGGCTCGGCGGTCATTGAGGTATCCTTCATAACTGGCTTTCAACAGCGGATCCGAATCAAACTGTGCTTGGTGTTGCTTAATATATGATCTAAAAGGAGTTTCTATAGCAGGGACTTGCTCTTCCGTTAAAAATTCGGTGATGCGTTTACGGGCATGTAAGTCCCGAATTAACGTCGGCAAAACGTCTGGCTCATAGTCTAGCGCATAATCTAAGAGGGTTTTAAGCATACGGCTTGCTTGGGCATCTCTTTTTTCGGAGCTGGTTTCATTACAAACAAATTTGTCCGCCTCTAAAGCGTCTTGAAAGATCTTAACTAAGCCATAACCGCCCTCGATTTTACTACCCTTTAACGCTTCTTTAGAAAGTGCCTTCATTTGTTCGATATGGCGTTCAAATTCTTGAAAGCGTCCCCATAAGTGTGCAAACTCTCCTCGTTCCGGAATGAGGTTGGTTTTTTGGTTTTCGAAACTCAAATGTTTCGTCAACCAAAAGGCCGAAACACCTAAGGTTGCGGTGGCAAGCAGGCTTCCGCCGATTAAAATGCCTTTTTTCCATCTTCGCCACATGCGGACAAATTGTTGCTGAAATTGTTGAAAGCCCCCAGCCGGTTCAACAGGAGAATCTTGCGTTGCAGTGGGTTCAGCCGTGGCAGAAGGAGCACCTAAGGATGGAGAGACAGCAGGGAGGGCTTGTTTGGCCTGCTGAATACGCGCATAAAACGACGCGTTATTTTCATCAGCAAGGCCCCCTGATTGAACAGGCCGTGTTCGATGCAGGGAAGGAGAGAATGTTACTGATGAATCCGAAAAAAGCATAAGATTCCATATCGATATTTAGAGATAAGGGATAAAAAACACCAAGACTATTTACTTAAACATCACTAAAAAATAAAACGTGCCACTTTTTTACATAAATCATATTGATTATAATTTCTATATTAAAGAAAAGCAATGGCTTATTTAAGCACGTGCTGGAAGCGGGCTTTAAAATCGGCTTGTAAGCGTAAGACGTGTTCATAATCCGCTTGCGTCGCATGGTGCACCCCCAGCACATGAAGACTGCCGTGAATGAAGCGCTCTAGCACATAATCAAACAGCGTTTCTACCCCCCGATTATGTTGTGCATAATCTAGGGAAACCATGACCGTGCCTAAATGCCCCCCGTGTTGGGTTAAGGCTCGTTTTAAGACGTCAGGCAGTTCGCTTTGAACAGGCCAAGGGGGGTCGTCGTCGTCGGCATGATCGTCTCCTAAGCTCGCATTTTCAAGGGTGGGAAAGCTCAAGACATCGGTGGGCGCTTTTTTACCGCGCAACTCAAGGTTGACTTCTTCTATGGTGGTATTGTCACAAAACAACCAATCGAAGTTCCAAGGGGCTTGATGGGGAGGAAACTGAAACCCATGCACCCGCCATAAGTCATGGTGGGTGATCCAGTCTAAGCAAACACGTTCTAACGGCGCGTGAACGTCTTGAAACGCCTGCACCAAGGGGTCCGTTTCCATGCCAGCTTGCACATACAGCGTTAGGCAAACCACGTTTAGAGATGTGGAATCTTCTAAGGGAAAGTGTCGCTGAAAATCGTGATTCATGGCAGTAAGGTAATGGGCTTACGAAAGCTAAAGGGTTCATCCGGCTCTCGAAAATACAGAATCCCCTCTTCAGGGTCTTGCCAACACAGAAACAAGGTTTCATCGCCGTCGGATTTATAAGGGAATTCTACAAGGCCTGCTTCCACGTCTCGTAAGAAATAGCCTTTGTCTTCAAAGCGTTTTACCCAATTTTCTAACGCTGTTTCAAAGGTATGTATTTTGTTATTCATCAGCTTTTCAAGCTCGGCTTGTTCTGCCATACGTTCCGCGTATTGTAAGGCATAAAGTCGTTTGCTAAGCATAAGGTTGTCATGCAAGTCATCGAGTTCTTCAAGGGCTTTGGCCAAATGAGATTTGACCCACGGCAAGGCATCCACCGCTTCTTCCACACTAAAGTAGCGATGAATCGTCTTACGAGACGATTTGCTTTGCAAGTGCTTTAAAAAACTAAAGAGATCTTTCATATCTAATCCTTAATAGTGTTCGTTAGATGAAATCGGCTATGAGGCTATTCTAGGAGCCTAGATTTTTTTGTGCGGGCGTGTAGTAAGACCTACATAACCAAACAAAAAAATCGTAGCGACAACGAAGAGACCATAGACGGTTTTATATAGCGGATACTATAAAATATTGGGAACCACATAAGCCCCGTCTTCGGTTTCAGGGGCATTACTCATCAGGGCTTCACGACTCAAGGGCATTTCGGCGACATCGGCACGAAAGGGGGTTTTGTCTTTGGCGGAAATCGTGGGGGTCACGGGACTGGCGACGACATCGGCCGCGCTGGTGAGGTCTATATCCCCCAAAGGCAGATTGTTGAGCAATTCCACAAAATTCAACACTTTAGAAAGTTCCCCTTGATATTGCTGGACTTCTTCATCACTCAAGGCAAGGCTTGAGAGGGTGGCGACTTTTTTAACGGTTTGGGCATCAATGTTCATCATCAATCAGACTCTTTCTTCGGGCTTAAATCATGTGAGCTTATTATACTATAAAATCGAAGAAACTAAACCGAAGCCTTCATCGCCTGAAAGGCAGGAGGCACGAGGTTTTTTAAAGCGACGGCTTCTTGAAAGGCAAAGGCAATCGCCAAAAGCTTTTCCTCTTCCCACGCGGGGACCATCAACTGTAAGCCAATGGGTAAACCTGTCGCTTCATCGAACCCACACGGTAAGGACAAAGCTGGAATGCCCACCAAGTTGGCGGGTATCGTCGCCACATCGCTGAGATACATGGAAATGGGGTCATCATTTTTTTCGCCCAATTGAAAGGCAACACTCGGCGAAGTTGGGCAAATCAAGACATCCACATCTTGCCACGCTTGATTAAACGATTGAGCCAGCACCTTACGCGCCAATTGAGCCTTGCCGTAGTAGGCGTCATAATACCCCGCAGAAAGCGCAAAAGACCCGAGCAAAATACGGCGTTTGACTTCCGCTCCAAAGCCTTTGGCACGGGTTTTGGCAAACATATCATACACATTTTCAACGCCTTCACGTTCACTTAAGCCGTAACGCACGCCGTCAAAACGAGCCAAGTTCGAAGATGCTTCGGCTGTGGCGATAATGTAATACGCCGCAATGGCTTCTTGAAATCCTGTTAGGCTGATGCGTTTAATGTCGGCACCCAAGCCTTCAAAGCGAGCAATCGCTTCAGTGACGGCTTTTTGCGTGCCAGCTTGAATACCTTCGCCTTCAAAACCTTCTACAATTCCGACTCGCAGGCGTTTGCCAGCCAATTGCGAGGCAAGTGAGCCGTTTTTGGCGGATGCCACATAATCAGGCAAAACCGCTGGAGCAGAAGACGTCATATCGTGGGCGTCTTTACCCGCAATGACTTGTAAAATGGCCGCGGTATCTTCCACCGTGCGAGCAAAGGGGGACACTTGATCCAAGCTTGACGCAAAGGCCACCAAGCCATAACGAGACACCAAGCCATAAGTGGGTTTTAAGCCCACAATCCCACAAAGCGAGGCGGGCTGGCGCACGGAACCGCCTGTGTCGCTTCCTAAGCTTAAGGTCACCATGCCGGCAGAAACGCACGCGGCGGAACCGCCTGAACTTCCCCCCGGCACACACGCCGTGTTCCAAGGGTTATAACTGGGGTGAAAGGCACTTTTTTCACAAGAAGAACCCATGGCAAATTCGTCCAAGTTGGTTTTGCCCACAATAGGCATGTGGTGGGCTTTAATTTTGCTGATGACGGTGGCATCATAGGGCGACACATAGGATTCTAACATTTTACTGGCACAGGTGGTTTTGGTGCCCGTGACGTTGAGGTTGTCTTTAATGGCAATCGGCACACCCGCAAGCAAGGGTAGCGTGCTGGCGTTTCCCGCTTTTACGGTGGCATCGACGCCTTGGGCGGTGGCGTAGGCCTGTTCTTTGTTGAGGCTTAAAAAGGCTTGAATTTGGCCGTCATGGGCTTCAATACGAGCAAACTGTTCGTCTAAAATCGCGCAAGCGCTTTGCGAACCCGTGGCAATGGCAGACGCCAGTTCTAGGGCAGTAGGAAGTGCGGTTGACATAGGTATTCCTTTCAAGCAATTTTAAACACTCGTACTTTTTTAAAGTAACATAAAAGTGTAAAAATGTCTTGAAGCCATTTCTAAAGCGCCAAGGCCTAAGAAATGGCCTTGGCACCTTCGCCAAACCAATGTTACGGCGCACTAGCTAACGTGTAACAACGCCACAGGTAACATAATGGCGGCCAGCATGCACACCATAAATATGACCACCGCCACAATCTTTAGAGTGCTTAATACGGCGGTGTACTGCCCTGAATCCTGGCGAAGGTTTTGTTTCACCAGTTCAATGGCAATGCGTTGTTTGAATGACGTAAAATCGTCGGTAGTTAAAGGCGATTCAAAAGAAATGGATTCGCTAAATTGAGACATATGCAGTTCCCCTTGTCTTCGTGGTATTGTTATTTTTTTAGTGAGCATCGGTCGTTCCCAAGATCCGATGCTACAGATATAAAAACACGTGGTGTACAAAAATTGCGTTGACAAGCCCCTTTTTTTGAGCGTTAATAAAAGAGTAATAAATGCCACCTTAGCTCAGTCGGTAGAGCAGGGGACTGAAAATCCCCGTGTCGCTGGTTCGATTCCGGCAGGTGGCACCACTTCCTCTTCACCTTGTGTGAAGGGGATTTTTTTATAGGGGAGGCTTGGTTTAATATGACGGTTTCATTACAATAATGAGCTTAGGCACGGCCCACACCCCCAAAGCCAGCAGGGCAAGGCCAAGCCCGTGTTGCAAAGCCATGTTTAAAAGTAGCGTCCCCCAAGCTGGTGTGGAACTAGTGGTGAAGCACTGGTAGAGGTTAAACACGTAGCTAGAAAAAGTCGTCATGGCCCCTAAGTAACCGGTTAAAAAAAAGATCCGAAACGCAGGAGTCCCAAAACGCTCAGGCAAGGCAAGGCTTAAGCCGACTCCTATTCCAAAACCCAAGCACCCCAGTAAGTTAATGCCTAAAATGCCGTGCCATTCAACTGAAAATAGGCGGGTGATTCCGTAGCGGGTAAAAGCCCCCAGGCAAGCCCCTAGGCTGAGTAACAGCCAAACCGGAAGCTCATTAAAGGTGTGCAGTAAGGAACGGATCAAAGGCAAGGCGTCGGACTCCTCTACTTGTTGGGGGGGGTGAAGGGGGAGATTTCTTTGGTCGAATAAAAATTCACTGTAAGGTACCGTCCGTATAAGCATAACATGGAACTTGCCCATGCATCGTGACTTTTTTAACGCATTTTTCAAACCCTTTGGCTGGCATCGAATCGGACGCCTTGGCCTGTTGTGGGTGTTGTTACTATTTTGCACGGGGCCTCTTTTCTTAAGCGGATGCGATGTGCCGGGGAGTAAACCGCCTGTAGAAGAAGGATCGCCAGAAGCCGAAGGCGAAGACACTGAAGAAAGCGAAGACGGTGAAGGTGAAGGTGAAGGCGAAGACGGTGAAGAAGGCGAATCCCCCAAAAAGCCCGTCGTCCCCACTCCCCCCGCACTCACGCATTTAAACTACACCCTCCCCGAAGACTTCCACCCCACTCGACTGAGCTGGACAACCGCGGACGGCTTTATTCTACAAGGCGATTTATACAGCCCGTATGGCGAAGTACAAGCCCTCAAAGCGCCTGCCCCCCCCAAAGCCGCAGCACCCGCAGGTGATGAGGAGGCGGAAGCAGAGGCCGAAGACGCGGAAGCCCCCGAAGAAGAGGCTGAAGCCCCTGCCAAACCTAAAACCCCTCCGCCACGGCCCGTGCCAAGCTTTCGATACCCCTTGGTGGTGTTGACGCATCGTTTGTCGTCTTCAGGCAAGCGGGTGAAGTTTTTGGTACCAGAGTTTGTTAAGGCAGGCTATGCGGTTTTGGTATTGGACGTTCGGGGCCACGGCATAAGTGAAGGCTTGGCGTATGGGGGCATGAAATCTTGGCGGGTGTTTGACGCCTTGGACTGGAGGCAACTCACCAAGGATCTAAAGCAGGTGGAACAGTACTTTAGGCGCCCCGAACTGGATCTCGCCAAGTTCCCCCTAGAAGTAAAACCCAAGAAAATGACGATGATTGCCGAAGGCATTAGTGCCAACGCTTGTTTGGTAAACGCAGCGGAACAAGATGTTCATTTGAATGCTGTGATTAGTATTGGAGCCACCCTTGAAAGTAAGAAAATTAGCCCTATTTTGGCGGTCATGAATAGCCATGTGCCGATTTTATACATGGCCAGTGAAAGTGAAGAAATGAGCTATGCAGACACGCAAAAGCTTTTTCGCATTACGGAATCGGCCAAAGCGCTAAGTTTATTTGCGGATGAAGGCCCAGGGATGGAACTGTTACGCAATGATGTAAAGGCTCAACAAACGGCCATGGCGTGGGTAAAGCGCTACATGCCCCCCGCAGAAGTGGAACCCGCCTTTCAGCAGGCGTTAAAAAACGCGACCATGGCGTGGGCGAAGCACAAGTCAACTCCACAGCCGATTGCTCATACCATTTAAACGAATAAATAGCGTATAGGTGGATTCTAGGAGCCTAGACTCGCAGATGGGTGAAGTGTACATAAACGTACATAAGCACATCGAGAACCTGAGCGACAAAGAAGACGCCAGACGCTATTTAATCGCTTAATTGGTATCAGGGTGAAGTACACACAGGGGCTTGATGAAGAAACTGTAACCAAAGGGCAGTTTAGTCACATATAGTGTTCAAAAGATAAAGCGGTTGCTGTTGTTTAAATCCGATCAAAAAAGTGACTTCTCTTTTGAAGAGAAGCCACGTTTGGTAGGATTTTTTCGCTTTAGTAGCGATAGTGAGCAAACGCTTTGTTGGCTTCGGCCATACGGTGCGTTTCATCACGCTTTTTCATGGTGGCTCCGCCCCCAGAAGAAATTTCCCATAATTCAGCGGCCAAACGCTCACTCATTGAACGTCCACCACGCTTACGAGAAAATCCAATAATCCAACGGCTAGCAATGGCTTCACCCATGGCGTCATCCACTTCCATAGGCACTTGGTAGGTGGAACCTCCCACACGACGAGATTTGACACGCACTAAAGGGCGGGCTTTGTCTAGGGCGGTAAAGAATAATTCCACACCACTTTGCTCAGAATCTTTGTTATCTAAAATTTCAAGGGCATCATAAAAAATACCTTCTGCGGTACTTTTTTTACCTTTTTGCATCAAGCGGTTAATGAACTTGGCCACACGCACATTGTTGTAAACAGAATCAGGTAAAGGAACCCGTTTTTCGGGACGATAACGACGAGGCATGTTTGATAAAACTCCTAAAAATTAAGGGGAAAGTATAAAATGTATCGAAACGACTTAAAGAATAGTCAAAGCATTGACTAAAGCACAGAACGCTTATTTTTTCTTTTTACCGACTTCGCCACTTTTCTTTACACCATACTTAGAACGGGATTGCTTACGGTTTTTAACGCCTTCGCAATCTAAGGTGCCACGAATAATGTGGTAACGTACACCGGGAAGATCTTTCACACGACCACCACGAATCAAGACGACCGAGTGTTCTTGCAAGTTGTGACCCACCCCTGGGATGTACGACGTGACTTCAAAACCGTTGGTTAAACGCACACGAGCCACCTTACGCAAGGCGGAGTTTGGCTTCTTGGGCGTTGTGGTATACACACGGGTACACACCCCACGACGCTGTGGGCAAGCCACTAAAGCAGGGGATTTGGTCTTTTTAATAATGGATTTACGTTCGCTACGAACCAATTGTGCAATTGTAGGCACAGAGGAAACCTCCTCAAATAATGTTAATAGTAGGGACAATACGTCAGCACTGCTAGGGTTTGGGATATTGCTTTGCAACTCTTTCCGTTTTTCAAGTTTCTGTGTAATTTTCTATTTTAGATTTTTACACGGCAACCACCTAAAAAAGGAAGGGAACAATACACCCTTTAGCCTAAGCTTTACTAGCTTAAACAAAGCATACGTGCTTGTCAATGCTTTTTCATGGGTTTTGTAACGTTGTTTTTTTAGTCTGTTGCTTCTATATTAAAGTAAATCGTCAACCCCTAAGGATCTTCACCCCCCACATGCCCCCCACAAGTCGACCCCATAATTGGATGCCCCCGTCTCTCCTGCCCCCAATGGCAGGCTGGTTACTGGTGGGCTTTCTCCTTTTTTACCCTGTCGTCTTATTGGGGGCTAAACAATTTCTTCCAGCCCTTCTCATTCAAGCTGAAGCCCTCACTCAAGGCAAAGGTCTCATCATTCCAGTGCCGTTTATGCTGAAATTCTTGATTTTTATTTTACTAGGGGGGGGAGGCTTGCTTTTACTTCGTTTACGGTTGGATGTCGCCTATCTCACCCACTGGGCAACGCAGTTTCCTCGTCCTCATCCCTTGCATGTAGACTATCACCCCGCTGAACCGTATAGCCTTTATGCCTTAGGACGCTGGGTGTTGTACCGCTTTTTGCGTATTGGCACCATCCCCCTACTTTTAGGGCTAAGCCTTGTCATCAGCCTATGGCTTCAACTGCTTTTTCTGAACACATTTTTAGGAACCCCCTTCATGAAATGGCCTGTTGTTTATATCTTAGGCATTTTTTGGGTGCTGAGCTTGGGGCTATTGTTTTTCGCTTCTTTAGTCAATGCCGTGTGGCAAAGTTTAGGTTCTACCTTTGGGGTGTGTGCGGTCGTCACTGAACCGATGAAGGCACAACCGATCTTGTTTAATCGCTGCCAACGCCTAAGTGCTTATACCCCGTGGGCATGGGGGCTGTATGGCTTAAAACTCTTGCTTCACCTATTGTGGGGGGGGGTGAGCCTATGGCTTCTATGGCATTACACTGTGAAAGATTTACTCACCCCTTATTTCCCTTGGTGGTGGGTATTACCCGCTTTATTGGGTTTGTGGCTAGCTGAAGTGTGCTTGGGCTATGCGCGTTTTGCGATTTATCACTTGGCTTTAGAAAAGTTTTACCAACAGTTGCCTCGTTTTATGAAAGAAGCGTTTACCCCCCCCGTGTCGATTTTCGAATCGCCTTTAGGAGTCACTCGTTCAACAGATCTTCATATAGAAGCCCCTGAAACATGATTAAAATACTGGCGGGACAATTTAAAGGTAGACTCCTTCAAACGCCAAAAGGAAGGGCTGTGAGACCCACCACGGCTCGGGTGCGTCAGCGCCTTTTTGACGTGTTGGCGTCCTATTGGCCCGATTCAACAGGGGTGGATGCCTTTGCTGGTTCAGGGGCCATTGGCTTTGAAGCCCTTAGTCGTGGCGCGCGTAAGGTGTATGCCACGGAAACGCACCCACTACACGTCAAACTTATGCAACAAAATGCAGAAACCCTAAAGCTTACGAAAAACGAGTATACACTTGAAAATAAGTCCTTTGAAGCGTGGTGGAAGGCACAATCCAACGACGTGGTGGGGTCTTTAGATTGGGTGTTTTTGGATCCCCCTTATGGCTACGAGGGTTTAGCAAGCCTTTTGGCGGAACTATTGACGCATTCGGCCTTGGCGGTGGGGACTTTAGTCATTGTAGAACATGGCAACACAAGTCAAGAGAAAGCGGTGCTAGAAGCCGTTATTAAGCCGTCGTGGGCGAGTGTGTTTCGCGTGCTGGACTGCGGAGATTCGAGCGTGTGGATTTTAGAGAAACGATGACCGCACTTTTTTTATTTGAGGAGGTTTCATGCTTATAAGTGTATAAAATAGCTGCATAGACATTGGCACAAGGATTTTTTCATGATGATGAGCAACGAATATCTGGATACCATGCAGGCGTTTTTTAGAAATCGCCCTCGCTTGAACGACTGGCAACAGCAAAAAGCCGATGAAACTAAGCAAAGCGACGTGTACTATCAAGCCAAACCACTTCAACCGCAAGATCAAACCCGTGTCAATCAAAAAGTTGAACGAATTTTAGATGCCACCACCGTCTTGGATCAAGCATCTGAACAAGCCGCCCAAAGCACTGAAGTGGCGATCGGTAGTGTAGTAGGCTTGGGAACGCTTCCTGTAGTGATGGGCTTAAGCTTGGGTTCCCTTTTCTTAGCCGAAAATGCACTAAAAAAAGCTAAAAATCCCTTACTTGGGTTGTCTAAATACTTAACAATTCTTGGGGCAGGGGTTATCCCCACCCTTGCTTTAACAGGCTTTTCAGCCATTTGGGGGGCTCAACAAGAAACACGCGCCTCTCGTATCGCTCGACGCCAAACCCGCCAAGGTGAACTCGCCAACCCCAATCGTTATGCGTTATTCACGGAAGAACAAAAGCAAATCGCATTACAAAATGCCTCCCACATTTCAAATGAATCCATTGAAGCCGAAGAAAAAGCCAAAAATGATAAAACCGACGGCTTGGGCGGAGCTTTCCATCAGCTTAAAACGCTCGCAACGGACAAACAGTCCCATGAGCGAGACGAGTTACTCAACAAAGTGAATGAACGCTTAAACAAGCCTAATCAAGCCTTTTTACCACAGAATGAAAAAGAGTTGAAAGAAGATGCTGCGTTGGTGTCGAACATCACCCGAACGATTAACGATCAAAGTGAATCCTATACGGAAAATGTGGAAAATGCGTATCAAACCCTTAGCTTAGGATTTTCTTCCCTTGTGGCACTTCCGCTTACCCTAGGCATCACTTATTTACTTAGCAAAACAAAAATCCTAAAAGAAGGAGATTTTTCAACCAAAGCTCTAGTGGGTCTGGTCACATTTTTGATTCTTGAAATCCCGCTTTTGATGTTGGGAAACAGCTTAGAACGTGACGGAGCCAGAGTGGCTCGTTGGAAGGCACGTCAGGACATAAAAAATAATCCCAACAGTATGCTCGCCGTGCCTGATGAGGACAAGGCTTCGGTACAAGGCATTAAAGATGAAAACTTCAAACCTAAAGGCATTTGGGATAGCTTCAAGCAAGCCTTTACCCTACCTTTTGAGTTTATGAAAGACCATAAAGCGTATCAAGCGTGGGAAAAAACCGAAGGCATCGAAGAAAAGAAGCGTCGTAAGGCGTTGGATCAAATCCAACTAAGCCCTGAACAACGTGAAAAAGCCAAGCGTTTACAGGCTCGTACGCATGAAGCCTTTAACTTGACGGATGAATATTCGCAAGACAGCGAAATGATGGAAGCCAGTACAGATACCCTCAAACAAATTGCAGGAGAAATTCCGCAATTGGCGTTAATGGCTCCTGCGGTGGCGATAGTGGCAGGGCATTATGTACCTTTGCCTAAGGTCAAATGGCTTGAAGAAGCAGCGAAGACGCATGGCATTGAAGTGCCGACAACTGATGTTAAAAAATGGGAACCCTTGCTCACTGATTGGCGTTTAGAAGCCTTGAAAGAATCGAAGCAAGTCAAATGGGTACAAAACCAATATAAAGAAATTAACGAAAAAATGGGGAAAGCACTGTTTAATAAGGGACTTCTTTTTCCTATCATAGGGGGGTTAGCTGTTTTACTAGGGCCGGTTTTATTGCTTAACAGCCTTTTCACACGCTGGCAGAAAGATTCGATGCGGGTGGGCTTGATGCAAGCCGATGACGCCATGAAGCATCCCAACTTTTTTAAGTTGGACGGCCAAGAAAAGCAACGCCCTCCCAATCCCACCGTGGCTTAATGCCTAATCGTGACACGCTAAAAAACACGCCTGCGATGATTTTCGCAGGCGTGTGGTTCTTTCAGGAGGTGCATTGGGGGATTTATTGCGCATAGCCCGTGTATTGTTGGGGGTATTGTTGATAAGCTGTATTCGGATCATAAGGCGCAGTATACACAGGGGGGTAAGGATTGTACCCTTGGTAAGGATCATAATTCACAGGCATTGAAGAATACATCGGTTGATAAGGCGTGTAGGCTTGGTAGGGATTGTACGTTTGAAAAGAACTATATGCTTGGTAAGGTTCCATGTACCGTTGAGGAGGAGCATACACGGGAGGGTATGGGTTATAGCTCTGGTAAGGATCATAAGCATTGTAGTAAGGGGGGGTGTATCCGTAATTCGGTTGCACCGCGGCATAAGGGTCTGCATCGCCCGCGATTGGGAAAGAATTATAGTCTGTATTATAGTTTGGGCTATATCCTGTGTTATATCCTGTGCTAGGAGGCGCATAAGGATTATTATACAAGGGAGGAGCGTAGTCATAATCAGGCGTGGCAGAAGGCGTTTTAGACCACGTATTGCCTTTATTGACCACATGTAAATCATAGTACTGATTTAAGTACACTGGATCGCTGGTTCCTGCAGCAGCCCGTTCGGTGGCGCCTTTTCCATCTGCAATGCGGTTGCCCCAGCGGATTTCATTTTCACTTCGCAAGGTGGCGGCATAAGAAGGATCCACGCCCTTGTCTTGCAAGGCTTTAAGTGTGGCAGGGTCAAAGCGTTCATAGTGCGTTAAGGTAATCGGCACATTTCCTGAATTGCCAGACTTCATTTCAAGCTTTGCCAAGGGATCTTTAGGATCTCCGATAATCAATGGGGTCGATGAGTTGGGGTTAAATACCGTGACGTTGCCTTTAGGATCGATATACTTGGTTTGCCCGTCAGAAAGTAAAACACTGTGTTTTTCGCCCGTTTTCGGGTCAATAATCGTGGCCTTACTTTCAGTGGCCGCAACGTTGTCCTTACGATCGGTGACGTTAATATCTTCATAAAAATTATTAATCACTAGGCCGTTGTCCGCATACACCCGCACCGCGGTGCCACTGGGGGGGTGAAACGTCCCTTCGTGATTACTGGTGCCAGTGATTTTGTACACTTCAGGATCGCCCGCGACACCGCCTTCATAGGTGGGTGTTTTGCCAGGGTTGTAATAATAGATTTTGTTGACATTGCTTGAGGTTGATGTTTTAGAAACATCGTCCAATGAAGCAACAGTGTAATTTTTCCATTGATTCTTGGCATCGGTAAGGGGGAACTTGTTGTAGTACGCATCGGCCACAAAGCCGGTGGCTTGATCTCCTTCAGAGTTGAGATACACGTTTTTTTGTTGTGGGTAATAAGGCACGTAAGAAGGTGGCGTGTACACAGGGGGTGCATAGTAAATGGGTGCTGATTGAGGAGGAGGATTATAAATAGGCAACGGCTGTTGAGGCATATAGGTTTGATAAGGGGTGTAAGGCTGATAGCTTTGAGGGGGAAAGTTATAAAGAGACATAAAAATCGTTCACTTTCTACATAGGGTTGAGGAGTTGCATTGAGCTTGCTATAATGTTCGCTATATAAAACGGTCTATGGTCTCTTCGTTGTAGCTACGATTTTTTTGCTTGGTTATGTAGCCTGTCTACACGCCCGCACAAAAAATCTAAGCTCCTAGAATAGCCTCATAGCCTGTTTCATCTATCGAACATTATGGGAATATCTTGGTCTATGTGAAAGGTATCGGTGGATGTGAAACGTTGCTTCAATCGCTTGTAACATTCCGTTACGAAACATTGAAAAAGCCACCCTCTAAATGAGTGGCTTTACTCCCTCTCCCTCTGGGAGAGGGTTGGGGTGAGGGTCTTAGGATGCCCATCCATGCTGGTGTTTCCCTCATCCTAGCCTTCTCCCAGAGGGAGAAGGAACAAGGCAAAATAGACTTTTACGGAGTGTTCTATAATTCTTACAACGCTGCGGGCTGATACAAGAACGTGTAGTATTCAATCGCCATACGGTCGCTGTCAAAGTACAGAGAAGCAAACTGAATCGCCCGTTGCATCAATTCCGCCCACCTATATCGCATCAATATTGAAGTGGTATCCATGAATTTTTAATTTCTTACTTTGATCCTCACTCAAGCCAACGGTGGTTACAGCCTCTCCTTTTTGAAATTTACCCTTAAATTCAATGCTATAGAAAATTCCCTCAGGGGTATATTGTACTTGAGTGGTAGCATCATCCCCCTTGTCACGTGTTAAGAATTTTCCTAAATGCTTATTTTGAAATATGAATATTTTTTTATTTTTATCTTTAGTCACTACTTTCTTATAGTCGTCTGTAGTTAATTCATTATAAATATCATCGTAGGCTTGATCGTTATATTTTTTGTATAATTGATCTAAAGTAGCATTGATTTCAGGCTCTTTATCACCCAGTAGCGAGAAACAACCAGTCAAATTAGTACAAATTAAAATAACCACAAAAACACCTATAATACTTCGTAATTGTTGAATCATTATTTCATCCTTCTGTAATTGAATACGGTAATATACAAAGGGTATTACAAGGCTGCGGGCTGATACAAGAACGTATAGTATTCAATCGCCATACGGTCGCTGTCAAAGTACAGAGAAGCAAACTGAATCGCCCGTTGCATCAATTCCGCCCACCGTTGAGGGTGATCATAATACGTCGGCAAAACACGGTCTTCAATAATGGTCATCATGCTTTCATAATCGCGTTGGTGTAATTCTGCATCACTCGCATTACCACTGGTGCCTTCAGGATTGATGATGAAGCCGTTATACTCGTCAAAGGTACCTTCAACCGCCCAGCCGTCATCCGTAGACATATGCAAAGTTCCGTTAAAATTGGCAGACATCCCTGAAGTGCCTGAGGCTTCCAAGGGGCGCTGAGGCGTATTGAGCCATAAATCAGCCCCCCGCTTCATGCGACCGGAAAGTTCCAGTTCGTAACCAGGTAAAATCGCCACACCCTTCATGGTTTTAGAAAGCGCAATCACATGGTTAAAGGTGTCACGTCCCCACGTGTCTTTGGGGTGAAACTTACCCGCAAACACGATTTGAAGCTTTTTAGAATCCAGCAAACGCTTAATGCGGGCCATGTCCTTAAAAATGAGATCCGCCCTCTTGTAAGCGGTAAAGCGTCTTGCCCACACAATGGTAAAGACATCAGGATCCAAACTCGTGCCCGCTTCTTGGTTGACGAATTCAATGAACTCCTTACGCATGACTTTTTTAGCACTGAGCAGTTCTTCGGCGGTTTTGGCTTGGGCAATACGTTCGTCTTGCCAGTATTTTAAATTGGTGGCGTTAGTGACAGCGTGAATGTTGCAACGTCCTTGCACCCACTTCCACATATCGGCGGCGACTTCTCCATGAAGTTGAGACACCCCATTGGCGAGACGGCTTAAACGCAACGCCGCCACCGTCAAAGAAAAATGATCGCCCCCTAAACGGCAGGCTTCATCCCGATGGGTATTGACAAAAAAGCCCGCTTCTAGCAATAAATCTACAGGGTGAATTTCATTGCCCGCAGGCACAGGCGTATGCGTGGTAAACACAAGCTTTGAACGCACCAAGTCATAGTTATTTCCATAAAGCCTTAAAAGTTCAAACGCCGCTGGTAAGGCATGGCCTTCATTCATGTGTACGGTGTCATACTTTACGGAAAGAGCCGACAAGGCGCGCACGCCCCCCACGCCCAAAATAACTTCTTGAGCCACACGAATACGTTCATCCGCATCATAAAGCTTGTTGGAATAATCTCGCACGTGTTGGGGATTTTCAGGCAAATCAGTGGTTAGGAAGTAGCACGGGCATGTGCCGAAGGTCTTGGGTTCCAGCAAAAACGGCTTGACTTTGACGAGTTCACCGTAAATGGAAACATCAACCGTCACGCCTGTGTCAACCAAAAAGTCGTAGGAACGATCGACATACTTAATTTGAATTTCGTTATTTTCGTCGATGTATTGATCCCCATAACCCTGTTTCCAAAGAATGCTCACGCCCACCATAGGTAAGCCCAAGTTCCCTGCCGAAAGCATGTGAGAGCCTGACAAAAAGCCCAAGCCCCCAGAATAGGTATGAAAACTTTGATCAATCGCCATTTCCATGGTGAAGTAGGCCACTTTTTGTAAAAGAGCAAGATGCATAAGGGGTAAATCCTTTCAAACTCTGAATGATTAGTTGGTGATATTCATTCAATTGTTTTTATAACTTTACTACAGTCTACCTTATCAGATTAAAAAAGTGCAAGCGTCTGGGGAACAAGATACTGTATCAGTGGGACGTCTTCTGCTATACTAAACGCTATGCAAATACCACTATTTAAGCGCGCGCTTGCTTTACAAAAAAAGTCGCCCCTTCTAATTTTTTTGGGGGCCTTGTTGGTGAGTAGTTTCGTGTGGATGCTGTACCAGTCGTGGCACGCCGTTTTAGGGGGCGTGCCAAATGGCAAAACCACCCTAACCCTTAGTGCGTGGGGAACGCTTGAAGAACGACAGACCTTGCAACGCCAAGTCGAAGCCTTTGAAAAAGCCCACCCCACCCTTGAAGTACACATTCGCCACATGCCTGATTTATACACCCAAGGTTTGCAAATGTTAATTGCGTCCAATCAAACGCCGGATGTCATGATGCTCAATAGTTTGGATGTCCAACGCTTCTGCCAAGCAGGCTTGCTTGAAGACGCTTTTTCGCTGATTAAACACGAACAAAACGCCTTTTTCCCCACCGCCTTACGCAGTATGACTTCCCCCAACGGCACGCTTTGTGCGGTGCCTCGGGATGTGTCTAATTTAGTGGTGTATGTCAATCAAGACTTGCTTAAAACATTACCGCGCCATACGCAAGCCTTGTTAAACCCTTCGTGGCACTTAAGCAATTTACCCGCCATCGCTGAAGCTGTAGCCAACTTGCACCGTCAGCCCAAAACATGGGTGATGAGTTTTTATCAAGCCCCTGCCTTATTTTGGCTACCCTTTGTGTGGAGTGAAGGGGGGGATGTGTTTAAAAATCAAACGATCCAATTTGACGCGGTTGCAATTCAAGCCTTGGCCCAGTACAAAGCCTTACGCCACAGCCCGCATTTGGCGCCTGATCGTCAAGAAATAGGCAATACCACCATGAGCGATCTTTTCTTGCAGGGGCGGCTACTGTGCTTGCTGAGCGGTCGATGGACGGTTCCCTTGCTACGAGAAAAGGCGTCTTTTTCGTGGGATGTGTTGCCCTTTCCTCAAGGCAAGGCGGGTTCTCGTGTGGGGATTGATTCCACAGGCTATGCCGTCAGTCGTCACAGTCCCCATCTCAAAGATGCACAAGCCCTCACGCGTTTTTTAAGTAGCGCTTCTGCGCAGCAAGCGTGGGTGCATTCGGGTTTAATCGTCCCAGCTCGCAAGGCACTCGCCACCCGAGATGCCTTCTTACAACGAGGAAAACTCCCCCAACATGCGGACTATTTTATCACCGCCTTGTCTACAGGGGTGCCGAGTGCTTACCCCAAAACGTGGACGCACTTAGGTCAATCCCTCAATACGGCCATGGATGCCTATTTCAACACACCTGATTTGTCTTTAGAAGAGGCGCTAAACGGTGTTCAACTTCAAGGGGCTATGCCTTATGCGTCCTAACCCCCGTCTTAATTTCAACCGTTGGATGCCTGGCCTATTTATCCTACCTGTTGTTGTGGGGCTTTTTTGCTTGAATTACATCCCGAGTTTTTACGCGTTTTATTTGAGCTTTCAGCAATGGAACCTTTTAGAAGCTCCACAGTGGGTGGGGCTAGAAAACTACCAGCACCTTTTGGCTTCGCCCGCCTTTGTTCAAACCCTGCGTCAAACGGCGTATTATGTGGGCGGAATCGTTCTAGTTGAACTCTTGTGTTCAATCCTTATTGCAACAGCCTTGCATCGCCTAACCCGAGGCAAACGGCTGTTTCAAGTCTTGGCTTTTTTGCCCTATGTGACGCCTGCCATGGCGGCTAGCCTGATTTTTATGTGGATTTTTCAGCCTGAACAAGGCCTATTAAATAGTAGTTTACAAGCAGTGGGGGTGCTAAAAAGTCCGATTGCCTGGCTTTTTACGCCTCATACGGCCTTAATGGCCGTAATAAGCCTTGAAGTATGGAAAGCAACAGGCTATAATATGCTCTTAATTTTGGGGGCCTTACAAGCCTTGCCCCAACACCTTGATGAAGCCGCAAGCTTAGATGGGGCGTCTGGCTTACGAAAATGGTGGTGGGTCACGCTCCCTCAGCTCATGCCCACCGTTTTACTAGTAGCCATGATGACGACCATTCATGCCCTACAAGCCTTTGACGCCATTTACTTGCTCACCCAAGGCGGGCCCAATCGCGCCACAACCGTTTTGGCCTACGCCTTGTATGAAACCGCGTTTCAGCGTTTTGAACTGGGGCAAGCCACCGCGTTGGGTGTTGTTATCTTTACCATTATTGCCATTTTAACTGGGTTACAATGGCGTTTGATACCATTTAAACGACTGAATAGCGTATAGGTGGATTCTAGGAGCCTAGACTCGCAGATGGGTGAAGTGTACATAAACGTACATAAGCACATCGAGAACCTGAGCGACAACGAAGACGCCAGACGCTATTTAATCGTTTAATTGGTATGAGTCCAAGACGCAGTCCCTAGTGGTTTGAAACATTGCGAGGCAACAACAACGCCATGGTCGTGCCTTTTCCCAATTCTGACCACAACAATTTTGCCGTGCCTTCATGGGCCTGCATAATTTTACGAATATACGCCAAGCCCAGCCCTGTGCCCGTGGCTTTGGTTGAAAAATAAGGCGTAAAAAGCTTTTCCACTTTGTCTTCAGCAATACCGACGCCTTCATCTTTCACTTTAATGTACAAATGCGTATCATCTTTTCGACTGGCCAAAGAAACCGTCACTTTTTTCCCTTCTGTGGTGGCTTCTAAGGCATTTTTAAGCAAATTAATCAAGGCTTGACGCATACGACCTAAATCCAACGAAACCACTAAGCCCTTTTCATCAAGTGAATCCTTACTGAATTGCATTTCAATCTTTAAAATCACGCCTTTTTCTTCGTATTTGGGACGATAAAACTCGCACACATCTTCTACAAATTGCTGAAGATTGACGCTTTCATACTGTAGTTCAAGTGGCCGAGAATACTGCGTCAGTTCACTTAAAATAGTTTCTAAGTGCGCGGTGGCGTCTTTAATTTGATCGAGGTTTTTATGCAAGGCCTCAGGCACTTCTGCTGTTGTGGCCAGTTGCCCCAATTGCCCTTGAATAATTTGGGCGTATAGAGAAATCAACCCCAAGGGATTACGGATTTCATGAGCAATAACACTAGAAAGTTGGCCAATGGCGGCCATGCGTTCTTGTTCAGCCATGCGACGAGACAGTTCTTTTTCTCGTTCCAAGGCCAACGTCAGTTCACGGTTACGATTTTCTAAGTTAGACAAGAGCGAAGAGACAATCAACGAAAGTTTGTTATCGTGACGAGCGTCAAAAGGGGCCTGTTCCACCGCCACGTGCAAGGCGTCATGCCCGAGCCATTCCGCCAAATACAGAGACAAATTTCGCACATCCGCAGGGTTAAAGCTCCAGCCCCCTTGATCCATACGAAAGGCTTGGGATGTTTCAGAATTCCAATGCACCACGGCACTCAATTTGTCGCTTAACAACAACATAAAGCCTACGGTGGGGGAAATGAGGTTTTCTGAAATAGCGGATTCACATTGATCTAAATTGAACACATGTAAACCCATCATGTTATGTAAGGGTAAACTCAACATGTTAAAGGTGTCGTCTTTCAACGTTCTTAGAATCACCACGCCGTTGATCTGTTGATCTCTGACCATGCGAATGAGTGAACCATAAATGTTTTGGAAGGTGGCTCTTGAAAACAGGCCCGTGTGGGCGGAAAGTTGATTGAGCATTTCGTCAAATTTAGGACGCGAGACCACGGTGCTTTCATCGTCTTCTTCAAAGGGGTGAAATACATCAGAAATAGCAGACTCAAGCATCGCAGAAGCTCCCAAAATTGTGTGGTTTGCATAAGAAGTCATAAAAGAAAAGGAGTTTTTCGTTTAGATGTTTCCTATTATAGACCCGCTTTTTAATTATGGCTAGGTAAACGTCTTAACTCCTGTGAAACCCATCAAGCAGACGATTGCGCGGAGGCTTTCGCAAAACCTATAATGGTTGTATACTATCGTTATCTGGAAAGAAAGAAGAATCCTCCCATGACCTCTGCCGTTCAAATTCGTCTAACTCCCTTGCAAACCTTGGCTCAAGCCTACGGTATTTCCCTTGAATTTACAGATGCCTTCAACCAAGTGCAACAAACATCCCCCTATGCCCTTGAAAAAGTGTTAAATGCCTTGGGTGTTGGTTTTTGTGACACCGAAACGGCTTGTAAAAAACGCTTGGCCGAATGGGAAGAAGCCCAATGGAAGCCCGTTTTAGCACCCATGACGGTGTGGCGTCAAGGCGATGTGCAACCCCTTCGCATTCAACTGAATTTTATGCCCAAATCACCTGTTGATTGGAAAATTACGGACGAATACGGCACTGTCTATACGGGTCAACTCGCCCTGAATCCGCTTAACAAAATTGATGAAAAAAGTTTTGACCGTCGTGGGCTTCTTTTTTCTAACAAAGAACTCCGTTTTGCGTGGCACTGGCATATTGAAGCGCAACTGCCCCAAGGGTATCATCAAATCGAACTGAGCTACCGTGGGGAACGTTTGGTGCAAAGCAAATTGGCCGTAACTCCTCGTCATGCTTATATTCCTGAAGTGATGCAACAGGGCCAAGTATGGGGTGTTTCATCTCAACTTTATAGCTTTAAAAGTTCGCAAAATTATGGCATGGGCGATGTAAACGATCTACACTGCTTGGTAGATTCGCTTGCTGAAGTGGGGGCTTCGGCCATTGGCTTAAATCCCCTGCACCAAATTTTCCCGCATGATGCTTCGGCCATTAGTCCGTATTCGCCTTCAAGCCGTTTGTTTTTGAATTGGTTGTACATTCACCCGCAAAACAGTGTGGATTTTCATCAATCCGAGGTGGCTCAGCTACTTTACACGCAAAACAAAAACGTGATAGATTCTGCGCGAAATAGTGAACTGGTGGATTATGAAACGGTGGCGGATGTAAAGCGTCCGATTTTAGAGGCGATGTTTCAAAGCTTTAGTGAAAATCACCTGGCGAAAGATTCGGATCGTGCCAAGGCCTATGTGGCCTTTATGAAACGTGAAGGCGATGCCTTACATCAGCTTGCCTTATACGAAGCGCTTTGCGAATATTTTCACACGCAAGATTCAAGCCTTTGGGGATGGCCAGTCTGGCCAGAAGCCTTCCGAAATCCTGACAGCCCTGAAGTAAAAACCGCTAGCGTGCGTTTGAATCAACGGGTTCAATTTTTTGCGTACCTTCAATTTTTAATGGATGAACAACTCACGGCGGTGGCCCACCATTGCGAAGAACGCCACTTGCCCGTAGGGCTTTACATGGATTTAGCGGTGGGTTCTGGCATTGGAGGGGCTGATGTGTGGATGAACCGTAGCCTCTATAGCACCAGTGCTTCTGTGGGTTGCCCGCCTGATTTATTCAACCAGCTGGGCCAAAACTGGGGCCTGCCCCCCATTCGACCCGAAGTCTTAAAGGCCCAACAGTTTGAACCGTTTATTCAATTGTTGCGTGCCAATATGAAGTACGCGGGTGCCTTGCGAATCGATCACGCCTTGGCTATTTTTAGAGCGTATTGGATTCCTGTTGGGGAAACCGGTCAACACGGGGCGTATGTCGACTATCCTTCCCATGAATTGCTGGGCTTGATTGCACTAGAAAGCCAACGGGCCAAGTGCTTGGTGATTGGGGAAGATTTAGGCACGGTTCCAAACTGGGTGCGTGACACCTTTATGGATTGGAACATTTTTAGTTACCGTATTTTTTACTTTGAACGTGGGGCAGGCAATCAGTATATTGCGCCGCAAGATTACCCTGAAAATGCCCTAGTCACCATTTCAACCCATGATTTACCGACCTTGCAAAGCTATTGGCAGGGCAAAGATATTACGCTGAGAAATGAATTAAAGCTCTTTCCTACGCCAGAAAAGTTTGAAGAAGAATGGGCGGCTCGCCCCTTTGAGCGTCAAGCCTTGTTGGATGCGTTGATTCACAATAACGTGATGCCTGAAGGGTATAGTCATAATCAAGCGGATTACCCAGAGGCCCTGCCTCAAGCCATTGCTCATGCGGTAGATGCCTTTTTGGCTCATACCCCCAGCAAACTACGCATGCTACAACTTGAAGATGCCATGGGCTTAACGAGTCAAGTCAATATGCCGGGTACGGTGAACGAGCATCCCAATTGGCGACGCAAACACCCCGTAAAAGTGGATGAGATCAAGAACATTTTATAAGTCTAAAAAAAGAGGGCATATTGCCCTCTTTTTAGTAACACAATGTAAATAAAGTGCAATTATGAAGTGGGCCTTGTGTTTATTGTGTTGTAAACATTTGGGGAAATTATTCCAAAAAAACTATATGAAACTATCATGGGGCGATTTGTGCGTGCACGACTTCACAAGATCTCTTGAATTTTAATCGGCTCGGCCGATCTCGCATTAGTTGTTGGGAAGCACTTATGGCCGTATTGTTAAGATCACTCTCTCTATTCATGTTAATCAACACAGGCTTATTCAACTATAAAAAGGCATACACCACGGATGAATCGTATTAGTTCCACTCCTTTTTCACCTTACGGAAACAGCCCGCCCGCTTTGATTTTTCCACCAGCTCAAGGGTATTCGAATGATTCAAACAATTACAGTAAATACCCCCCCGGTTCGCCTTTGGCCAATCCACCTTCGATTTATGGAAATACGTTTCAAGCGCCGCCTCGAACCATTTCTGCGTTCACAGGGTATGACCCCCGTGTGGGATATAATCCCACCGTCTATGACAGCCCTGTTAGGCACGATGGCTTTTTGGGGTATATGGCCCCTCAATATATTGGGCAATCTCCTGTTCCCGTGTATAGTTTAAAAGAACTCATGTTGGGTCGTGGGGATGCGACGATTTATCCCTACCCGCCTAGCTATAACACACCGTTACCCGCTTACGCACCACTACAGAGCTATGGCCCACCGCAAAGCTACGGCCCACCACAGAGTTATGGCCCACCACAAAGCTACGCCGCGCCACCGCAGAGCTATGGCCAACCACAAAGCTACGCACCACCGCAAAGCTACGCACCACCACAGATCTATGGCACACCGCAAAGCTACGGCCCACCACCCAGCTACGCGCCACCGCAAAGCTACGGCCCACCGCAGAGCTATGGCCAACCACAAAGCTACGCACCACCGCAGAGCTACGGCCCACCACAGTCACAGTTTACTAGTTTTCAATATACAGGGCCACGTAATGCTTTGCAGAACCCCATTTATGGGCCACCCCAACAAACCCATCCCATGGGGGTTCGGTATTTTTAAAAGATTATACAAGTTAACGATTAAGACAAATTCGTCACAAAGGTGAATAAGGTGGCGACTGGTGTGCCTGTGGATGTTTCATCTTCCAACATATCCGCCCCAGCAATATCTAAATGCACAACAGGGGTGCCTTCTTTGGCACCACTCATCACAAAAGCCCCCGCGGTTTGAAACCCACGTTCACTGCCACGGTTGGTGTTGCGAATATCTGCCCCATCGAGCTTGGATTTAATGTTTTCAAAGTCTGCCGGGGTAACATCCACATACTGAACAGCATCCCCCCCACGTTGAGCAGACGCTTCAATTAAATGCCCCCACTTAGGTGAATTAGACATTAAACAAATGGTATTACCCACCGCCATTTTCGCAGCCCCTGTTAAAGTCGCAATAGTGATAATCGCTTCAGGATCCAACGCATTGGCTTTGGTAACAGCATCAATCAAGGTCAAACGTCCTTCCGCATCTGTATGGCGGATTTCAACTTTCTTGCCACAGGTGGTATCCACAATCGAATCAGGGATCATGGCATCTGAATCAATTTTATTGGGCGTTGCGGCCAAATACATATGCACTTCAACCGCTTCAGGTTGGAACTCCCCTAAGGCTTTGGCTACCCCCAACACAGACGCACCGCCCGCCATATCTCCCTTCATCGTCACCATGTAATTACCCGGTTTAACTTGGTAACCGCCGGTGTCAAAAATAACCGATTTACCCACTAACGCCACTTTACGGCTGGGGTTTGTACCTTTATAAACCAAGTGAATAAAGCGTGGCGGGTCACTCTTTACATTGCCACGAGCCACCGTATAAAAGCAAGGCATTTCTTTTTCAAGGGTCTGTAAATCATCTACCACGTTTAAAGTGAATCGATCAGGAAAGGCGTGAGCAATTTCTGTAGCAGCATCCACCAAGGTTTGCACGGTTTTGGTGTTCGCTGGCTTGTTGACGAGATCTTTGGCTAAAGCACGTCCATTATTTAAGGCGATCAAAAAGGGCAATTTTTTTTCGACGACTTCGACGTGTTCCGTGATGAGAATCACTTTTTTGAAGGCTTTAACAGGCTTCAAGGATTCAGCGGAAACGTACGTAGCATCATACAAGGCTTTAAGCACCGCTTGAGCAATGACATCAGCTTCGACGTTCACTTTGTTGTCTTCATCATTCAACAAGGAACCGCCAAAACGCTCATAATTTTTCACTAATGACACGGCAACCGTATGCAAGGATTCATCTTTGCCCAGCAACGATTTCAAAGAAAAGGCATAGGCTTTGCTTAACGCCCCTTGATCCGCATTTTTAGGTTTGCCTAAGCCAAGTAGAATCACACGTTTGACGGCATAGTGTTCACTTTGAGGCAAGCGCAAAATGAGTTGTGTGGCCCTAGCGCCGGAAAAACCTTCTTCCTGAGCAAAGTCATAAATACTAAAGCCAATGGCTTCACTTAGGGCGTCAATGGCGTGGCTTTGTGGGAAGCGAGGTGTTTTTTGACTTGCTTTGTCATTATCGTCATCTGCTCCTTCTGCTTGCCAAATCGGGCTAATCACCGTGGTGGCTTCTTTGTTGGTAAAAGGGCATTCATTACTCACGTGAATTACGGGGGCTAAGTTAGGCATAGAGTTCTTTCTTTCTCTTTAAAGGTCCCAAAAGGGACTATCTCTCATAACAGTATAAGTATAGCATAATTTTGGGCTTGTTCGTGACGTCTCGTGGTGAATCTTCCCACACACGTTTTATTCGACCTTTAAGCTGGATGCGATACAATACTAAGGTAGCCTACTTAAGTAAAGGATCCCGATTGATGAAACATGCGATGAGTGAAACCCAAGTTAAACGCCTGTGTAAAACAGTGTTACACGTGGCCATTGAATCACTGGCCCATACGCCTTACCTCCCACTGGCTGTAGAAGTGGAACAGAGTCAAGGGCGTTTGGTGCTTCAGATTTTTGTGGAAAAGCAAGGCGTTCGTATTACCTTAGATGAATGTGCTGAAGCTTCTTTGGTATTGGAAGCCCCTTTAGCAGATTTGGCTGAACTTCAAGCCCATTCCTATGTGCTTGAAGTCAGTTCCCCTGGTTTGTTTCGTCACCTCAAAACCTTTCGTGAATTGGAATTTTATAGAGGCAAAACCGTGACACTTAAACCGCTGGATGTCCCTGAATCAAAAGCTACTGCCCATTTATTTCCCCCCAAACAATTGGGGCAAGTGCAGGTTCAAAACGCTGATATACTCGTTTGCTTAAAAAGCGAAACAGGTACAGAAGAACGCTTTTTATTATCCAGCCTTCCCCAAGGGCAGGGTCTTTGCTTAGCCCCACCCATTCAATGGCCTAATGATGAAGAGGACGACCTTCCCCTAGACGCTGAATAAGTCGGTAAAACCAAATTGCTGTGTTAAAATATGTTTAAGACGCAATATGCGTCCTTGCATTTATTTATGCTTTGATTAACATGGTAGTAAGGCATTGTGCCAAACTGTTTACAATTAAATACTCGAACAATGAGGAGTCCTAAAACATGATAAAAGTCGGATCCGCCCTATTAGAATATGCTGAACAACTTGAACGTGAACGAGGCATACCCAAAGCCTTTATTATTGATTCACTCAAAGAAGCCATGCTTGCGGCGTATCGTCGTTATGCCAAGCTGCCTAGCACCGAAGGTTTATTGTGCCGACTTGTTGAAAAATCGGGCGAAATTGGTATTTTTCAAGAAAAATTCGTGGTGGAAAAAGTCGTTCATGTGGAAGCCCCTGAAGCCTTTGAAGGTGATTTAGAAGCGGCCTTAGACGCTGTAGAAGCACTTGTTGAAGAACCGCAACCTACTGAAGCCACTGAAGACGATGCCCCTGAGTTGAGCGAAGAAGAACGTGCTGCCCTTTCCCTAGAAGCCCGCAAAGCCAATCCCTTCCACCAAATTTCTTTGCAAGACGCTCGCCACATCAAGGCCGATGTTCAGATCGATGATGTGCTTGAAATTGATGTAACGCCTTCTGAGTTTGGGCGTATTGCGGCACAAAGCGCTAAGCAAGTCATCACCCAGCGAATTCGTGAAGCAGAAAAACTATTGATTCAAGAAGAGTTTGATGAAAAGAAATATACTGTTGTGCCTGCGGTCGTTCAGCGTGTGGAAGGCCGTAACGTTTGGGTGAATATCGGGCGTAATGACGCTCTACTCCCTACTCGTGAACAACTGCCAGGGGAGTATTACCGCGTAGGTAATCGCATTCGGGTGTATGTTTTAGAGTTAAAAGATTCAAATCGCATGCCCACCATCGTGGTGTCTCAAGCTCACCCCGCCATGGTGCGTGAAGTGTTTGAGCTTGAAGTGCCTGAAATTGAAGATGGCTTGGTGGAAATTAAATCCATTGCTCGAGAGGCAGGGCATCGAACGAAAGTAGCTGTTTTTGGAACGGATGGCGATGTGGATCCGCAAGGGGCCTGTATCGGCACACGTGGTAGTCGTATTCAAGCCATTGTCAGCGAGCTTCGTAACGAAAAGATTGACATCATTCGTTGGTCTGACAATCCTGGAGAGTTTATCGCCAACGCGTTGGCTCCTGCACATATTTTAGAAGTGCGTGTGGATTCAGACCCTGAGCTTAAACGGGCCTTGATTATTGTACCTGATGAGCAACTTTCCTTAGCGATCGGGCGTGAAGGGCAAAACGTTCGTTTGGCGGCTAAGCTCACAGGTTTTAAACTGGACATTAAAAGCCTTTCTCAATTCCAACGTTTGAGAGAAGAGTTCTTTAACCGTCGTGCCAAATCTGAAAACGACGCCCTTGAAGAAGGAGGCGAAGAAGCTGAAGCCCTTCAAGAGCAATTATTAGAAGGTGTGGAAAAGTCCATTCCCGCTGAAGAAGACTAGAGCTTGGGGGGAAAGTTGGTTCCCCCTCATCTTTTTTCTGTTTGATACATTTGTTCCTTAACAGTTTAATAAAAAAGAAGGGAAGGCCATGCCTGAGGAGCGTAAATTTAAACGTCGTTGCGTCATCTGTCGTCGCGACTATTGGAAAAAGGATCTTTTTCGAATACGCCAGTCAAATTTAGGCTTGTGCCTTCAGTGGAAAGACGCTATTTTTGACATCTCTTCTGCCCTTCCTTCTTCTTTGCCCCCTGTCCCTCAGGGACGTTCAGCTTATCTGTGTACTTCCCCAGAATGCGTGTTGAAAGTCCCCCTGCAAAAGGGTCGCTACATGGCTCAAGCTCTGCGAAGCTCTATTTCAGTGCAAGCGCTTAAATCCTTGGCGAATACCTTGCAACATCCCCCTACATCAACATAAAACGAGGTGCTTCCGCACATGACTGCAAAAGTAAGAGTTTATGAACTCGCTAAAGAACTCAATATCCAAAATAAAGACTTGGTTGAATATCTTCAAAAAACCTTGCAACTGGGTGAAGTCAAAAGCCATTCCAGCTCCATTTCTGCGGAAGAAGCGCTTAAAGTGCGTCGCCATTATGACAAACAAGGGCCAGCTAAAGAAACGAGTCAGCAGAAGCCCTTGCCTTCTGTTGAGCAAGCCGATGCGCTTAGTAGACAAAAAAATGAACGCTCCGTTAAAATTTTCAATCCCAATGCTCCCAAAAAGGAAGCGTCGGTGCCCGCTTCAACGCCTTCATCTGCCAAAAAGTCGTTGCCAGAAGCGCCTGCTAAAGAAGCCCCTGTTCTTGTTCCTGTAGATTATACCGCTAAAATTCGTAATTTAGACGATCCTTCTCCACGTCCTGCTTCTTCAGCCAATAAGCCACAAACGCCTCGTCGTTCGACGGTTTCAACATACTCGCCTCCACAACGCCCTGCCCAAGGAGCCAGGCCGTCTTCCACGGCTCGGCCACCCGAACAGCGAAGCAGTACAACCGCAAGTAGTTACCGCCCCAATTATGCGGGAAGTCCGCAAGGCAGTGGCCCCACCAGAGAAGGGACCCCCGCAAAACGACCCAGCTTACAGCCTAAAGCAGGCACTGTTAAGCCGATCGATCAGCGCACCTTGCGAAAAGACGGTGAGACGCCTCAACAAGGGCAACGCCCCTATCAAGGTGGCTCACATCAAGGGCAAGGCACAAGGCCTCAAGGGCAACGTCCTTCTTTGTCTCCATCGGGCGGGCAATCCGCACAAGGTCGTCCTCACTCCGCTCAGCGTCCGTCAACCCCTCCCCTTGGGGATTCATCCCTTGTGGTTTCGGCTGATTTTATTCCTGAAGTCACTAAGGAAAAAGAACGAGCCAAAAGCTTTTTGCCTCAAGCCAAAAATAAATCCTCTATTTCCAAGTACGTCAATAAAAGCGAACTTGAAAAGGAAAAAGAAAAACTCAGTGCTTTATTGCGTCCCGCTAAAAAATCAAGCAAAACGTCTAAAGCAGAACGTCGTGCTACAGCAGCGGCCATAGAAGCAGAAAATTCGATTCCTCCGACGCATTTGATGTTTGATCACCCCATTACCGTGCGAGAACTCGCGGATTTACTCAAGCAAAAAGACACGGAAGTGATTAAATACCTGTTTATGAAGGGTATTATGGTCACAATCAATCATACCTTAGATTTTGATGCGATGATTGACATTGCCAAGTACTTTGAAGTGGAAGCTGAAGTGAAAAAAGGTCAAGATATGAGCGAAGTCGAAGTCGCTAATGTCTTAGATCGTAAATCTGATTCAGATGAAGATGAATCCTACGTGCCTCGCGCTCCCGTTATTTCTATTATGGGGCATGTCGATCACGGTAAAACGTCGTTGTTAGATGCTATTCGTGAAATTCGCACGAATATCGTCGACACCGAAGCAGGCGGTATTACTCAGCGAATCGGCGCGTATACGGTTGAAAAAAATGGGCAGAAAATCGTTTTCTTAGACACCCCCGGTCACGAAGCGTTTACCGCGATGCGTATGCGCGGTGCGCAAGCCACCGATATTGCCATCTTAGTCGTGGCGGCGGATGATGGTGTCATGCCTCAAACCATTGAAGCGATTAACCATGCCAAAGCCGCAGGAATTCCGATTATTGTGGCGATTAATAAAATCGACAAAGCCGGTGCGGATCCTGATCGGGTCATGTCTGCCTTAATGGAACATGGTGTGATTTCTGAAAAGTATGGGGGAGATGTGGTCACCGTTGAAGTCAGTGCTTTACAGAAATTAGGTATTGATGATTTGCTTGAAAACATTCTATTGCTTTCAGAATTGTTGGAACTCAAGGCCAATCCGCATGTGGCGGCTGAAGGCATTGTTATTGAAGCAAAATTAGACAAAGGCAAAGGCCCTGTAGCGAGTGTATTGGTTCAAAAAGGCACACTCAAAGTTGGGCAGAACATCTTGATGGGCGCCGTTGGGGGACGTGTACGTGCCTTGATTAACGATGCGGGTGAACGCATTCAAGAAGCAGGTCCTTCAACGCCTGTAGAAATTTTAGGCTTAGAAGAAGTGCCTGCTTCTGGTTCAACCATGCTGGTGATTGAAAATCATAGTGAATTTAAACAACGCTTGAGCTTGGCTCAAACCAAAGAACGGGAGCGTCGTTTGTCGGCACGAACTCGAAATGCAGGGGGTTTAACCACTTCTTTAGACGATGAAAATAAAAAAGAACTCCGCATTGTACTAAAGGCCGACACCCATGGCTCTTTGGAAGCGGCTCAAGGTTCCTTGGTGAAGTTGGACACCGCAGAAGTGCAAGTCAACATTATTCATACAGGAACAGGCGATATTACGGAAGCGGATGTGATGCTAGCCACCGCTTCTAAAGCGATTATTATTGCCTTTAATAGTCGAGAAGACGTCAATGCGTCTCGCATTGCGGAATCAGAAGGCGTGGTGGTTCATCGCTTTGATGTGATTTATCATATGGTCGATCGCGTTGAAAAATTGATGCTAGGTGAATTAGATGCCGATATTGTAGAAGTTGAATGTGGCCAAGCCGAAATTCGTCAACATTTTACGATTGGTAAAACGGTTGTAGTCGCGGGTTGTATGGTGACTCAAGGTAAAATCGTCCGTAGCGGACGCATTGAAGTCAAGCGCAACGGCAAAGTCATTCACGAAGGCTTTATTGACTTACTAAAACGCTTTAAGGATGATGTGAAAGAGGTGGCACAAGGCTTTGAATGTGGTATTACCATTGCCAAATTTCATGATCATCAGATGAGCGATGTAATCGTCTGCTTTCAGCAAGAAGAACGTAAACGTACCAGCCTGTAATGTTGGGTTAGGTCGTTCCTCGCCCGTTATGTTGGCTTGAACAAGCAAGGAGTTTTGTCATGAATCAACGTCAAACGTTTTCACGAGTCGATCGAGTGCGTAAAGCCATTCAACGTGAAATGGGAGATATTTTACGCACGGAAATCAAGGACCCTCGCTTGGATGATCTAGTCATTTCAGTCACCGAAGTAGATTTAACACCTGATTTAAGTGTCGCTAAAATCTATTTAAGCATTTTTTTAGACGATGAAGACGAGCGTAACGAAATCATGACGATTTTAATTTCTCATGAAGCCAAGGCTCGAAAAGCCTTGGGGCATCGGATTCGTTTGCGTCACACCCCTGAAGTGCATTTTAAGTTTGACGATTCACTAGAGCGTGGCGTGCGGATGAGTCAATTGCTCGACAAAATCGCGCGTGGTGAAATTCAATAACCCTTTTTTTATTAGACGTCTACAATGAGGATGAAAAAATGAGCCAAGGCAACCATTATACGTTGATTTCATGGAATGTAAATGGCATTCGTGCGGCTCATAAAAAAGGCTTTTTAGACTGGCTTGAAAAAACCGCGCCTGATGTCTTATGCTTGCAAGAAACCAAGATTCAAGATCACCAACTCACCGAAGAAATGCGCCATCCCCCAGGAGGCTACCATGCTTACTATAGCCACGCCACGCGGCCGGGTTATAGCGGAACAGCCATTTACTCTCGCATAGAACCCTTAAACGTGGTGGAAGGCTTTGGGGTGGATCGCTTTGATTGTGAAGGTCGTACCCTAATGGCTGAATTCGAAGAGTTTATTTTGTACGGCATGTACTACCCCAATGGCACTTCAGGATCCGAGCGTTTGCAGTATAAAATGGACTTTTATCATGCATTTTTAAACGATCACATTAAGCCCCTTCAGGCCCAAACTGGCAAACCTATTGTATTGACGGGTGATTTTAATACCGCCCATTATGCCATTGATTTGGCCCGCCCTAAAGAAAATGAGAACGTTTCGGGGTTTTTACCACAAGAACGGGCGTGGATGGATGACTTGGTGGAGGCTGGCTTTGTGGATACCTTTCGTTTAAAACACCCTGAAGAAGCAGAGCGTTATAGTTGGTGGGCCATGCGCACCCGCGCCAGAGAACGTAACGTGGGTTGGCGGATTGATTACTTTTTTGCCTCTGAATCGCTAAGGCCCTATATTGTGGATGCAGACATTCATGACCAGACCGAAGGCTCTGATCATGCCCCTGTTTTTTTGGAACTTCAATTTCCTTCTTAAGGACGGGGCTGCCTGTGTGTTCTTGAAAAAAGACTTGGTGCCCCGTCACTTTTATGTTAGAATGAAGCATGTTTTATTTTAAGTAAAGGGATCTTAATCATGCGTTCATTTGTAAAAGCGATTGCAGGCATTGCGAATCAGGATGTAGAGAGCGTTGCTTGTTTGGCACAAGTTGCAGAACGAGCAGGCGTCCAAGCGTTGGATGTTTCAGCCAATGTGGCGTGTGTTCAAGTGGCTCGTGCGGCGTTTAGTGGCCAATTGTTTGCTTCAGCAGTTTCTGCTCAAGCGTTACGTTTGGCTGTTGAAGCAGGGGCAGATGTCGCTGAACTGGGTAATTTTGATGACATGTACGCCCGCGGTGAATTCATCAGCGCTGCGGAAGTGATGACCTTGGCGGAAGAAAGTCTGCTTGCTTTAGCAGGTAAAGCCCCCCTTTGTGTCACGATTCCAGGTCATTTAAATCGTCAAACACAGCTGGAAATGCTCCATGCCTTGGCAGATATGGGCGTTGCCATGGTACAAACTGAAGGGGCCATTCGCTTATTGAATGATGAGAAAGTGCAATTACTTTCGGTTGAAGAAAAAGCAGCGATGTCCCTTGAAAATGCCCGCTTTTTGGCAGAAGCAAACGTCTTGCCCGTGATGGTGGCCTCTGGAATATCGTCAAATAATACGCTACAGGCCCTTCAAACAGGCGCGCTTGCTGTTGGGATTGGGTCTTCATTTAACAAGTTGGATTCAGAAGAAGCGATGTTGGCTGAACTACAGGCGTGCCAAGTGGCTGTTCAAAACGTTTTGAAAGCCATCGCTTAAGGCTCAATGATTTACAGGGACAGAGATCCATCCCTAATACAGGCTTAAAGGCCGTTTAAACGGTAAGAAAATGACGGTGATTCGCTTATGGCAAGACGCTAAAAACTACGTCTCAAACGCTAGATTTCTAGCAACTTTTGAGTCTGTGTCGTTTTTATTCTTTTATCACGAAGAACGGAGTCTTCTTTTATGCCTCATTCTAATACTTACCCCATTAAAACACAGGACGTTACTTTAAATACGGAGACGACTAACACGAACGCTTTTGAACCCATTCAGCCCAATAGTCGCTTGGCCAGTTTGCCCCTGTATGTTTTTGCAAGCCTTGAAGGCTTAAAGCAAAGCGTTCGCGAAAGTGGCCTAGCCCTAATTGACTTGGGCATGGGAAATCCTGATCAGCCTACGCACCCTGATATTTTAAATGCGTTGCATCATGCTATTTTAGACCCTGAAAACCATGGCTACCCCAGCTTTAAAGGCAAAGCCACTTTAAGAGAAGCCATCGCACAATGGATGCATCGTCGCTATCATATTTCCTTAAATCCCGATTCTCAAATCCTACCGCTCATTGGTTCAAAAGAAGGGATTGCCAATGTTATTTTGGCTTACTTAGAACCGGGTGATATTTGCTTGGTGCCTTCTTTATACTACCCCACCTATCAACGATCCACCGTCATTTCGGGGGGTACCCCTTATTTCATGCCACTCACAGAAGACACTCATTTTTTACCTGACTTAGACGCCATTCCCGCTGAAGTGTGTAAAAAAGCCAAACTACTGTTGTTGAACTATCCAAATAACCCCACAGGGGCGGAAGCGAGTGCTGAATTTTATGAAAAAGCCATCGCTTTTGCCAAGTTGCATCGCTTGGTGTTGGTGACGGATATGGCCTATGGTGAAATTGCCTTTGACGACTATCAGCCCCTTTCCATTATGGAGTTTGAAGGGGCGGAAGATGTGGCCATTGAGTTTCATTCCTTTTCTAAAACCTTTCACATGGCCGGCTGGCGTTTGGGCTTTGCGGTGGGGGCTAAATCCGTTATACGTAACCTGTATTTAGGCAAAACCACCATTGACTACGGCGTGTGTAACTCCATTCAAGACGCCGGCACTTACGCGCTAAATCACGCGGAACGCTTGATTAAACCCATGTGTGCCATGTATCAAGAACGACGGGATTACCTGGTTCAAGGCTTTTCAGACTTGGGGTGGGAAGTACAGTCGCCAAAATCGAGTTTTTACTTGTGGATGAAAATCCCACCCGTGTTTCAGGATTCTTATGAGTGGATTGAATACTTGATGCGTCAAACAGGTGTGGTGGTTACTCCAGGGGGTGCGTTTGGATCTGACGGTGATACCTATTTCAGGGTATCGCTTGTTTCCCCGATGGAAAAACTCAAGCGGGCACTTAAGGTGTTGCATCAAAAAGGCATTCGCTTTGACATGGAAGCCCCTGATAAAAAACCAGTGGTTTAAATTTTCCACTTGCGCTACAATAGGAACCATATACATACCTTTGGTGCTGAAACACTGACCTGTTGTGTAGGAATACTTAGATGCTTGAACGCTTTTTAGAACAAACGCCCGTGCCCCTCCTGTGGGGAGCATCCCTTTTAGTAGGTTACCTCATGGGTGCCATTCCTATGGGATATTTGGTCGCTAAACTCTTTTATAAGAAAGACATTACCCAAGAAGGCAGTGGTAATACAGGTGGCACAAATGTAATGCGCTTATGTGGTAAAACAGCGGGGCTTGCCGTGTATGCCCTTGATTTTATTAAAGCGGCCTTGCCTGTTTTGTTATTCAAGTTTCTTTTCCCTCAAAACGCTTGGTTGCATTTGGCGGTAGGCGTCTTGGCCATTGTGGGTCATTCCAAATCAATTTTCTTAGGCTTTAAAGGCGGTAAAAGTGCCATGAGTTCGTTGGGCGTTATTTTTGCCCTTTCGCCCTTTTCGGCATTGATTTTGGGGGTCCTTTCCGTTATTTTGATTTTAAGCACACGGCTGGTGTCTGTCGCTTCTTTAACGGGGGCCTTTTTAGCACCGCTCTTAATGTACCTATTGGGTTCACCCAAGCCTTATGTGGGTTTTGGTGTTGTCGCATGCGTCTTGGTTTTTCTTCGTCATCGAGACAACATCAAACGTTTACTGGCAGGCACGGAAAATAAAATTTAAGACTTAAAGGATTTTAGACGACTTTTATGAAGACAGACGAACCCGCTAAAAAATTAACTATTCTAGGTACAGGGAGTTGGGGCTTGACCTTGGCTTGGATTGCCGCCCAAAGTCAATTAAGAGACCCCGCTAAAGCTCGCATGCAAGTGACGCTGTGGGGAAGAAATGAAGCCAAGGTGGCAGAGTTCAAAAAAACCCGTCACGTGGACTTTCCCGTTCAAATGGATATTCCCGCTTGTGTGGAGATGACGTCCGATTTAGCCACTGCCGTGAAAGACGCCGATGCGGTTTTGTTTGTTGTCACCGCAAAGGCGACTCGTGAAGTGGCGCAAGCCATTTTAGAAACAGGTGCCTTGCCTAAAACAGCGATGCTCGTTAATGCGTCTAAAGGCTTGGAATATCCTTCTTTAAAGACGATGTCTCGGGTGTTGAAAGAGTTTTTTCCTCATCATAAAATTGGGGTTTTGTCTGGGCCTACACTGGCTAAAGAAATTTTAAAGGGGCTCCCAACAGCGTGTACCATTTCGGCGGAATCTCTTGAAACGGCGAAAGTTTTGCAAGAAATGCTCAATTGCGACAGGCAGTTTCGTTTGTACACCAATACCGATGTGTTGGGTGTGGAACTGGCGGGTGCGTCAAAAAACGTTTTTGCTATTGCCAGTGGCTTTATGACGGCTCAAGAATTAGGAGACAACGCCAAGGCTTCTTTACTGACAAGGGGTTTGGCGGAAATGGCTCGTTTTTGCCTGGCTCAAAAAGCGGAAGAATCCACCATTTACGGCTTGGCAGGCTTGGGCGATATGTTAGCCACGTGTAATTCGCCGTTAAGTCGTAACTTTCAAGTGGGCTTTCGGCTAGGTAACGGTGAACCCTTGGCAGACATTCTGGCGGATATGAAAGTGGTGGCTGAAGGGGTTCAAGCGGCCAAAGCGGTGCATAAAATGGCTCAAGAACTGGGATTGGATATGCCTATTGTGGATTTGGTGATGGAAGCGGTGAGTGGCACTAAAGTGTCTAAAGAAATGATGATTCGTTCCTTGATGAACCGCAAGCTCAAGGCGGAGTAATGGCGTTCGAACACGATAGTGCTTGAAAGATAAAACGGTCTATGGTCTCTTGGTTTTCGCTACGATTTTTCTTGCTTGGTTATGTTCGTCTGTAACCAAAAAAGCGTGGGGTTTACGCACTAGGCAAAGCGCTTAAAAATACGTTATACTGAAAAAGAGTGGCTGTTTTGAACAGGCCTTCACACCCCCCAAAAAATCCTTGAAAATCGAGCAAAAAACCGACTTTTGTGGCCAAGAAACCGACTTTTGTGGCCAGAAAACGGACTTTCGTGGCCAAGAAACCGACTTTCGTGGCCAGAAAACAGACTTTTGTGTGTCGGAAATTAGGCCATTTTTACATCTTTATACGCGATTCAATCTTTAAAATGGTCAGAGAAAGTCTTGAAAACAATTTTATGCCCTGAGTTGAGCAAAACCCCCCTTGCTCTGTTTTTTACTTAAAAAACTCTATTAAACACGCGAAGCCTGATCATGTTTGGAAATCCACTGAATGCAGGTGTCCACAAAGCGACGGGGGGAACTCAAATACAAGTCTTCGGCATGAAAGTCGTCTTCAAATAAAATATGTTCACTTGGACTGGTGGCCTTTTCATGTAAAGCCGTGCCATGCCAAGCGTGAATGGTGCGATCTTTACCCCCACTTAAAAACAAAATGGGGATGTCTTCTAAGTGTTCGACTACATCAATAGGGTTGGTTTTGGGCAAAAATAGATTACCAGGGCGAATGGTAAAACTTCGCCAGAACTCGAACTTCTTCATCGAAGGAATGAACGCTTCTTTTCGGTAAAATTCATTTTCAATTTTTTCAAACGAAACGGGCGCACTTACCGCAATGACGCCTTCTACATCTTTATGAGAAGCCGCATGAATAATGGAAATCGCCGAACCTAGTGAAAAGCCCATGAGGGTCACTTTTTCATAGCGGGTTTTGGCAAAGGCCACCACGGCTTCAAGATCTTGCGGTTCTTTGGCGGTGAAGGTGAAGGATCCTGAACTTTGGCCGTGGCCTCTGAAGTCTAGGGTGATGATGTCGTGATGCTTAAAAAAGTCTTCCGAAAGGCCTTTAAAGACTTTGGAATCTTTACACATGGCCCAGCCGTGGCAAATAATAATAACGCTATTGCGTTTTTGGTCATAATGATTTAAGGCGATGCGTTCGCCGTCTTTACTTTCAAGGAAACGTTCATTCATGGTGGTCATGGCAAAAAATACTTTCTTTCGGGGGATTTATCGATACTATAACACAGTTTAATCAGGTTTCGTTTCCTTTGTTTGAGCGAAAAAGTTTGCCACCTCCTCGATCGCTTCGCTCACATGCATTTTCGGCAGACTGGTGAGGATTGTTCGACCGTAGCCCTTGCTTCTAAGGCGTGTGTCTAACAACGCCACCACCCCTCGATCTTCGGTGCTTCTAAGCAAACGGCCAATGCCTTGCTTGAGCTTAATAATGGCGTTGGGCACGACATAATCCCCAAACCAATCCGTGCCACGACGCTTCATGCGTTCTGTAATGGCTTGATGAATCGGTTCATCTGGCGGACTAAAGGGCAAGCGGTCAATAATGACTAAAGACAACTGCTCACCGGGAATATCAATCCCTTCCCAAAAGGTATAAGTCCCCAACAACACCGGAGATTCCGTTTCTTTGAACCATTCAATCAAGCGTTGACGAGGAAAATCGCCCTGTTTACGAATCGGGAATCGCGTTCTAAGGCTCAGTTCCAAGGCCATTTTGTCCATCGCGCTGTGGCTGGTAAACAAAATAAAAGCCCTGCCTCGGCTGGCGTGTAAAAGGGCCCCCATTTCTTCTGCCAAGGCCTGCCAATAGCCTTCGCCCTGGGGGGTTTCAGGAATACGGTGACTGGGTGGAATATAGCAAAGCATATTTCCCTGCGTGTTAAAGGCAGAAGGTAAAATGAGTTCACTGGTATGAAGCTCAACGGCGTGTCCGTCTTCATCAAAGGTGGTGCCCACTAAGCCAAGGGCATTTTTGAAGTACGTTAAGCGTTGACGCACGGAAAGCGTCGCACTGGTAAGCACCCCCAATTTTTTTGACCACACCTGTTGGCGCAAGATGCTATCCACTTCTAAGGGAGTAGAAATCAACTGAAAATTCAAACGTTCATGATCCAGCTCCGCCCAATTCACCCGTTCTATGCCAGAATATTCAGACGATTCATGCACGAAAAATCCCCAAGCATCGACTAAGTTTTTCAACTGTTCTTTGATTTTGGCATGTTGTTGTTCTTTGGCTTGCTGTTTCTTCAGTTCGCTGGGGAAATCAGGCAGGCTTGGCACATCAATATCTTCCACCCACTGCAAGACGCTTTTCAACACGTCACGGATTTGCAACGTGGTTTCATCCATTTCGGCATCAGGGTACAGGCGTATGGTCTGTTGATGCTTGGCTTTTTGAAGCAACTGATGCATCAACGACGATTCGGCTTCCTTCAACTGCCAAATGAGATCATCGGGCAGGGGAAGCAAATGTTTGTTGATTTTGCCCAGTAATTGTTGTGAACGATACCGCCCAATACGGGCTGAAAAGGCGTTCAAGGCATAGCTAATCAGGCTATGGGCTTCGTCCAAAATCAACACCTCATGCGGAGGCAAAAGCCCTCCCCCGCTCATGACATCTTGACAGTACAGCGCATGATTGGTGATGATGACATCGGCCTTGTCGACTTCTTCACGCGCTTGACGATACGGGTTTTGATCATAAAACCGACATTGCCAGCCCAAGCAATCTTCCGCATCACTGGCGACTTCCTTCCAAAGCTTGTTTGGCATTTCATGCGCGAGTTCCGCACGATCGCCTTCCCATCCTTCATACATCGCCGAACGCAATTGCTGAAATGCCAAACGCGTTTGCTTAATCTCCACATGTTCACGAGGCTTCTGCGTTCCTAGGCCTTCTTCGGCTTCTTCTAGCTTATGAATGCACAAGTAATTGCCACGCCCTTTTACCAAGCGAACCTTCAGCTTTTTTTCATCCCCATACATGAGTTTGGCGAGAGCAGGTACATCCTTATGCAGTAACTGTTCTTGTAGGGCAATACTGCCTGTAGAAATCACAATCGGACGCTTAGGACTTAACAAGGCCGGCAGTAAATAGCCAAAGGATTTACCGGCCCCTGTCCCTGCTTCTACCATCAGGTGATTGCCGTTTGCGAGTGCGGCTTCCACGGCTTGCATCATGCGGATTTGAACGGGACGAACCTCGTAAGCGTCCCACGACTCAAGCATCCCCACAAAGTCGGTGGAAGTCGTGTTTTCTTCTGTAGGGAGCGGGCTTGTCATTTAGTAGTGGGTCTCTTTTGCTACGGTATCCTTAGTTTAGCATGAAGAAAGAGAGCACTACTCAAACAAACCCGCTTCACTTTGTTGTTGACGCATACGCAAGCGATCGACGTCTTCAGGCGTTAGGCGTTCCACACAATGCAGGCAAGAAACGCCCTTTTCGTAAGACGCCAGCGTGCGATCGGCTGGTTGAAGAGGCCATCCGCAGTTAAAGCACATTTCGTAACCCTCTTCCGCCAAACCATGCCCCACCGCCACACGACGATCAAACACAAAGCAGGCGCCGTCCCACAAGCTTTCTTCAGGGGGAATCTCTTCCAAGTACTTGAGAATCCCTCCCTTCAAATGATACACCGATTCAAACCCGTGATTCAACATAAAGCTCGACGCCTTTTCACAACGAATCCCCCCCGTACAAAACATGGCCACTTTTTTGGTTTGGGTGGGATTTAATTGCGTTTCCACATAAGGCACAAATTCGGTGAAGGTTGAAATATGGGGATTGATCGCATTTTTAAAGGTGCCAATCGCCAGTTCATATTCATTACGCGTGTCTATCACCAACACCTCAGGATCTTCCAACAACGCATTCCACTCATGCGGTTCCACATAAGTGCCGACCACGTCAGTAGGGGTGGCTTTGGGTGTTCGCATGGTCACAATTTCCTTTTTGAGACGCACTTTAAGGCGTCTAAAGGGTTTTTCTTGGGCATAAGACGTTTTCACTTCACCCTGTTTTATGCCAAAAAGAAGATTCAATTCATGTAAAAGGGCTTCCATGGCTGATTCTTGACCCGCAATCGTTCCATTGATGCCTTCAGGCGCAAGCAACAACGTGCCACACACCTGGTGTGCTTCACAGCAAGCGAAGACCCGTTCTTTGAGGGCTTCAAGATTTTCAAGCGCAACAAAGCGATAGAGCGCCACCACTTTCCACGTGGGTGAAGATTCAATGCAGGAGGCCTGACTTGTGGGATTCATCTTTATCTTTCCCCTACGAATGAAGAAAACAGCTTTATTTTATACGAAACCCGTCGGTTTGTCTTGTTTCTGTTCGGATTATCCCCTTTCAAGGGGAAATCCACCGGTGATTAGAGCTCGCTGTGTTAGTATTGCGCCTTTTCATGCTAAAATTAACAGTGTACACGATTTTTATGAGGGAAGCTCGTTGCAACAGTTTAGAAATGACTTCTATATAAGAAGGCCTGTTTTCTCTATTAAAGAACATAGGTGGTTTAAACTCGCGCTGATTGGGCTTTTGGCTGCCTTTTGTTTCCCTGGTTTTAGCGTTGCGCAAACCACTGTCACTGAAATTCAAAAAAACCTGAGTGAAGGTTCCGCCCTTGAAGGGGGGCTTCCCAATTATGACAAATCTATTACCGTGTACCATGTCTATATAGAAGGCAATACCTTGGTGGATGAAGCACGCCTGCGAAATGTGATGACGTTGCGTCCTGGGGTTGTTTACAGTAAAACGGGGTTGCAAAAAGATTTAAAACGCATTTATGAACTCGGCTATTTTACCGAACAAATGAAGGCTGTGCCCAAAGCCACGAAAGACGGCATTGTAATCTACATTACTTTAGAAGAAAACTCACCAGTCACTGGCATTGAAATTGAAGGCAATCAAGTGCTTACAGATGCTGAGATTGAAAAGATTTTTGCGGATCAAATCGGGTTGCCTCAAAATATCGAAGCGCTCAATGCGGGTATTGCCGAACTTGAAAAAAAGTACGTCAGTGAAGGCTATATTCTCGCTAAAGTGGTGGATATTGCCGACACCCCTGAAGGCACGCTAATGTTAAAGGTGGATGAAGGCGTTATTGAAAGCATTAAAGTGGTGGGCAACCGTAAAACCAAAGACTTTGTGGTGACCAAAAACTTGGTGCTAAAAACAGGCGACGTTTATAACGACACCACCATGAATGACGATTTAAAACGCTTATTTTCCCTACAAGCCTTTGACGATGTGCGCCGCGTGCTCACCCCTAATGCGAAGCATCCTGAAAAATATGACTTGGTTGTTGAAGTGGATGAAAAACGTTCAGGGGCCTTTTCCTTAGGAGGGGGGATCGATACCATTACAGGGTTCTTTGGTTCTGTGGGCTATAGTGACCCTAACTTTTTAGGACGGGGCGAAAACCTAACCACACAAATTGGCGTGGGTTCTGGCATTATTGGCAGAGACACCCGCACCCAAGCCCGAACCCCCACCTACCAAGTGGATTTGGGTTGGTCAACGCCCTATTTGGCGGGAACGGACAATGCCTTTAGCGTCAACCTGTTTGGCCGAGATTTACAAAGTTTCAACGTGCCTTTGGCACTTGAGCGTCGTATTGGCGGCGGAGCCACTATTTCTCGTGCCATTCAACGCTTTGACAATGTTTCCGCAAGTTTGGGTTTAAAGGTTGAAAATGTGGCCCTTCGTGAAGGCGGTAGTTCCAGCAATTTAGACTTTTTCAACATTAGTGCAACTGAACGTGCCAGAGAACTCGGTCAAGGCGGAACCTTTGTTAGTCTTGGTCCTACCATTGCGTATGACAACCGAAACAACCGTTACGACCCGACTTCAGGGTGGTTTAATACGGCTTCAATTGGAGGCACCTTGGGCTTTGGAGCAGACAGTTACGGCACGGCAAGCGTCAACTTACGCAAGTACTTTGCCTTAAATAAAACGCTTTCTTTGGCGTGGAATGGACAACTTTCTTCATCACTTTTTAATGATATTCCCGATTTCAATGCCTTTCGTCTAGGGGGTCCCTTCACCGTGCGTGGGTATCAAGAAGGGGGGCTGGGAATTGGGTCTGGTCAAGCCATCAGTAGTATTGAGTTGCGTTCAAAATTCCCACTCTTTGGAAAGATGAAGGACATTGCCTTCCTTGAAACGCTCCGCGTCGTGGGTTTTATGGATGCCGGTACCTTGTTTAATGAAAGTCAGGTGAATACCCTCTTTGCGCGTAAGGGCGATGGACTTTCCGTTGGGGCTGGTATTCGTTTAACCATTCCGGGTGTAGGCCCCTTACGCTTTGATTACGCTGTTCCGCTGATTAAAACGAATAAAGATTACCAACAAAACTTCAGCTTCGGAGTGGGGCAAAAGTTCTAAGGCTTCTAGAGCTGTTTAATACCGTTTAAACGAATAAATAGCGTGTAAGCCTAGTATAGACTCATCGCCTGTTTCATCTATCAAACACTATAATTATACCGCTTAAAGGGTATTAAAGCCCTTAACGCAATAAAACAGTGACGACTTCACCGTCGTTGTAAGCAAGTCCACCTTCAATAGGCAGGCTTCGCTTTTCACCGCTTAGGGTTTCATAACGCAACGCCCCTTTTTTTAAACGTACCAACACTTGCTGACGCTTGGCAAGGATGCCTAATTCCCCACTAGGGCTGGGTAATACGACTGAACGCACGGCTTCATCAACCGTAACAGCACTAGGAGACATGACTTTTAAGAAGATGGACATCTGTGAAAACCTTTATTGTCTTTAAATGAAGTGGCAGGGAGGCTTCTTAAGCAGGAACGGCTTCGAGTTCTTCTGCTTTTTTCACCACATCTTCAATGGAACCACACATGTAAAAGGCTTGTTCAGGCAAGCTGTCATATTTACCTGCCAAGATTTCTTTAAATCCACGCAAGGTATCTTCTAGCTTTACGTAACAACCCGGGACACCGTTAAAGACTTCCGCCACATGGAAGGGTTGAGACAAAAAGCGTTGAATGCGTCGCGCTCTTCCCACCACGGCTTTGTCTTCATCAGAAAGTTCATCCATCCCCAAAATGGCAATGATGTCTTGCAAGTCTTTATAACGCTGAAGCACCGCTTGCACTGCACGAGCCGTTTCATAGTGCTCGTCTCCCACAATTTTAGGATCCAACGCTTTAGAAGAAGAATCCAAAGGATCCACAGCAGGGTAAATGCCCATTTCCGCAATTTTACGAGACAACACGGTGGTCGCGTCTAAGTGAGCAAAGGTCGCCGCAGGGGCGGGATCGGTCAAGTCATCAGCCGGTACGTAAACGGCTTGAATCGAGGTGATCGCACCGTCTTTCGTAGACGTAATGCGTTCTTGAAGGCTGGCCATTTCGTCCGCCAAGGTGGGTTGGTAGCCTACAGCAGAAGGCATACGCCCCAAGAGCGCCGACACTTCAGAACCCGCTTGCGTGAAGCGGAAGATGTTGTCCACAAATAAAAGCACGTCTTGCTTGGCTTCATCCCGGAAGTATTCTGCAATCGTCAAAGCCGAAAGTGCCACGCGCAAACGAGCCCCTGGGGGTTCATTCATTTGCCCGTAAATCAGGGCGACTTTGTCTAAAACTTTAGAATCTTTCATTTCATGGTACAGGTCGTTCCCTTCACGTGTGCGTTCACCCACACCTGCAAATACGGAAACCCCACCATGCCCTTTGGCGATGTTGTTAATCAATTCCATGATGATAACGGTTTTACCAACGCCTGCTCCACCAAAAAGGCCAATCTTCCCCCCTTTGGAATACGGGGCCAGCAAATCAATGACCTTAATGCCTGTTTCGAAAATTTCTTGATCCGTAGACTGCTGTTCAATAGAAGGGGCAGGGCGGTGAATGGACCAATGACTTTCGGCATGAACAGGGCCGGCGTTGTCTACAGGTTGACCCAACACATTCAGGATCCGTCCTAAGGTAGGCGTCCCTACAGGCACTTTAATCGGGGAACCTGTGTCTAATACATCCATGCCACGCGTTAAGCCTTCTGTGCCGTCCATCGCGACAGAGCGTACACGGTTGTTACCTAAGTGACTTTGTACTTCAGCCACCAAGGTGGTGGAACCTGATTCATGGTTCACCTTCATTTGCAAAGCGTTATAAATGGCCGGCAACTGCCCAACAGGGAACTCCACATCAATAACAGGGCCAATAACTTGGGTGATTTTACCGTGAGACATATGCGTTGACTCCATTCTTAAAAGACAAGTCCCTATGGGGAACAACTATTAAACTGTCTTTATTGTGATTCAAACAAAGCGGGGCGTCAATGAAAAAATACTATAGATTCTAAACATGGCTTGTGTTAGACTTTTATTTTAATGATAATGACAACGTTGTCCCTCGTAAGGATTTAAACTTATGAATTTGTCGATGCTCAAAGCGAAAATACACCGTGCTACCGTTACTCAGACGGATCTTCACTATGAAGGATCCATCACGATTGATGCCGCCTTGCTGGAGACGGCGGGTATTTTGCCCTATGAACAGGTGGATGTGCTCAACATCAATAACGGCAAGCGTTTTACCACCTATGCCATTGAAGGTGAACGGGGTTCAGGTGTTATCGGCATCAATGGAGCGGCGGCTCGTTTGGCTCAGCCGGGTGATTTGGTGATTATTTGTGCCTTTGCCCAATTTGCGTCTGAACAAGCGTCTAAGCACACGCCCACGATTGTATTTGTCAATGAGCAAAACGCCCCCCTCCTTTAGGCTTTCTTCTAAAACTTTCGCTGGTAAAGACTGGTATCCAACAACTCTTCAAAACCAACGTTTAACACCTTCAGCAACTCGATCAACATGGCCATTTTCGGCAGTGAACGCCCCTGATTCCACGACAAAATGGTTTGGTAAGGAACATCCACTAACTCCGCCAACATGCGTAGATTAAAGTCCTGTGCTTGCACGAGTTCATGCAATCGCAGGCGAAACGGTCGGTATGGATACGCTTTCTTCATGGTCAATGAGTCCTTCTGTTGAACCTTATACCGTTTAACTGGTATGACTTGGAATGTACGCGACGTCTGTTCCTAGTCTAATGACACGCCAACGCCCCTTTTAAAAAAAAGGTAACAAAATCCTTACAATTCTTTTAAAACCCACCCCAAAACCTACATAAAGGAAGGGGATCTTCAAGGGACACATACTTTACTTAGACGAATCCACCCACGCGTGTAATTAAAACTTGCTATGATGTTTTTCAACACGTTCACCCTATTTATTTACCCATAAGGAAACCACGGACTATGGTTAGACAATCTTCACTGGACTATCACACGGCGGAGGGTTTAGAAGACAACTCCTCCTTTATCGTCTTACACTTGCAAGACGACAACCAAGCCGAACTCGACGCGGATGCTCGAGAATCTGAAAAAAAGCTTGAACTCAACGGCAGTGACGATTCCGTTAAAATCTACCTCCAACAAATCGGGCGTATTAAATTGCTCGATTCCCAAGGGGAACTAGAACTGGCCAAACGCATCGCTGAAGGCGATGAAGCAGCCAAAGCCCGATTGATCCGCGCCAACTTACGCTTGGTCGTTTCTATTGCTAAAAAATACATCGGGCGGGGCCTGGCTTTTTTAGATGTCATTCAAGAAGGCAATTTAGGCTTAATGCGTGCGGCTGAAAAGTTTGATTACCGCAAGGGCTTTAAGTTTTCAACGTATGCCACATGGTGGATTCAACAATCCATTGTGCGAGGCATTTCTGAAAAATCTCGCATGATTCGCTTGCCGATTCACATGATTGAACTGCTCACCAAAATGCGCAAAATTCAGCATCAGCTCAGTCACGAACTTAACCGTCAACCCACCAATGAAGAAATGGCTGAACGTATGGATGTGCCTGTCGCGAAAATTGAAGCCATTGTTCAAGCCACCCAAACCTCTATTAGCCTTGAAACCCCTATTAACACGAAAGATGAAAAAGCCACGCTCGCCGACTTTTTGGTGGATGAACACCATGTGGCCCCTGAACACCAATTACAAAACGATGCCTTGATTCGCGATGTAAATGCGGTGTTGATGCTGTTGCGCCCGCGTGAACGGGATGTGGTGAAACTTCGCTTTGGTATTATGGATGGAAATCGCCGGACGCTTGAAGAAATTGGCCAGTTGTTTGGCGTTTCTCGTGAACGGGTGAGGCAGATTGAAACCCGTGCGGTGAACAAGTTGCGTCGTTTGTGTCGTTCTAACGTCACCATGTACAACTTGCGCAACTATCTTAAGGAATTGTAGGGCTTTACCCCCTCTCCCTTAGGGAGAGGGTTGGGGTGAGGGATTCGGGATGTACAGTTTTAGCTGGTGTTTCCCTCCTCCTAGCGTAGCCCGCCATAGGCGAGACGTCCGACCTGAGGGAGTAGGAACAAAGCAAAAAAGGCTTTCGCAGCGCTTATTATGACAAAACAACTACTCAAGCCCTTTGACTTGTGATATGTTATAAATGGTTACATTCACACATCAAGGAAGCTTGGCCATGCCCACTCACCACCTGCACCACCGCCCTAACAGTACTGCCATTTTTGAAAAAGCCAAAACCTTAATGCCTGGGGGCGTTAATAGTCCCGTGCGGGGCTTTCGTTCGGTGGGGGGGGGGCTGCCTGTGGTGATGAAACACGCCAAAGGGGCTTACATTACAGATGAAGACGACCTTACTTATTTGGATTACGTGCTAAGCTGGGGGCCAGCTATTTTAGGGCACACCCATCCTGAAGTAGTAAAAGCGGTTCAAACTGTTGCGGAATCTGGCTTAAGCTTTGGCGCCCCAACAGCCTTAGAAAATGTGCTGGCGGAAAAGGTCATGCAACGCATGCCGTCCATTGAACGCATTCGCATGGTCAGTTCAGGCACTGAAGCGGTGATGTCCGCTATTCGCTTGGCAAGGGCTTACACAGGGCGTCATTACCTCATTAAGTTTGAAGGGTGTTACCATGGCCATGCCGATGCGTTGCTGGTGAAGGCGGGTAGCGGTGCCTTGACACTCGGCATCCCCGATTCTGCGGGGATTAATCCTGAAACGGCCAAGGCCACGTTAACGGCGAACTTTAACGATCTTTCAAGCGTCGATGCGTTACTTGAAGCGTACCCCAATCAAATCGCGGGTATTTTGGTGGAACCTGTAGCCGGCAATATGGGATGCATTCCCCCTCAGGAAGGATTTTTAGAAGGCCTGCGTGAACGATGCACCGCCACAGGCACCTTGCTTATTTTTGATGAAGTGATGACGGGCTTTCGCGTGGCCAAAGGCGGATGCCAAGCCCATTATGGCGTCCACGCCGATTTAACCACGCTGGGTAAAATTTTAGGCGGGGGGCTACCCGTCGGTGCCTATGGCGGTCGTCGTGACGTTATGGAAACCGTGGCGCCTTTAGGGCCGATGTATCAGGCCGGTACCCTTTCAGGCAACCCTCTTGGCATGACTGCTGGCATTGCCACGCTGGATTTACTCGATGCCCCCAACACCTATGAATCCCTTGACGCCTATGCTAAAGCACTGGTGAAGGAAGCCACAAAACTCTGTGAATCGCATGGGGTACCTGTCAGCACCACGCAAGTGGGGGCGATGTTTTCGCTCTTTTTCGTGGAAGGCGGCGTGACGTCGTTTGCGGATGTCTGCCAAACGGACAAGGCCTTTTTTAATCGCTTTTTTTGGGCCATGCTTGAAGCGGGGGTGTACCTCGCTCCTTCTCCCTTTGAAGCGAGTTTTACGTCCACCTGTCACGGTCCACAAGAACTGGCCCTCACCCTAAATGCGCTAGATTATGCCTTGAAAAAGGCCACACATACGGTTGGGGGATAGGTTGGTAGCCGAACATCTTTCCATAAAACAAAACCGTGAGGCGTAGGATCAGGCATCACGGTTTTAAATTTAACTTGTTATACACGTTATTCCACACGGTATTCCAGCCAAGGGAAAAGAAACACGTCGTAAACTAATTTGAGAGACTGTAGTACTCAACAGCTAATCCATAGTAAACGCATCTGCAGGTGTTGCAAGTTCATTTATTAAACATCGTACAAACTCCTTCGTCTAGTGGAAATTTTAGAATGTTTTTAGATTTAAGCCTTCTTAACGGCTAAAAACGAGCTATAATAAGGAATAAGGCGTTTTTTATAATCACTCGTATTGTAACAGTTCGTTACAATGGGTGGATCTTTAAGGTGAGTTTTGAAGAACGCACCCTAAAACGCTGGACGTTAGGGCGACTTTTCATCCCCTTTACCTGTGTGGGAAGTCTAACTGTGTGGGAAGTCACGTGTAGAAAGCCTATGTTTACCTTTTTTGACTCACAACCTCACTCCCCCACACCGACGCAAGCGGTGCCTGGCTTGCCTGCTTTAACGCATCAAGAACGTCAGGCGTTTTCTCACCTAGGGCTTCAGCTGTGCCAAAGCATTTCACCTCACCTTCAGGATTTTTGGGGGCTTAAAAGCCAGTGGCACTTTCAAGGCGTCTGGTACCGCCTTCCCCCCTTATGGCAAAAAGAAGGCTTGCTTGAAGTGGCGGGTAGTCTGCCTCGAATGAGTGATAGTTACGACCCCATTGCCCTGCCTTACAACGCTTACGCCAATCACGCGTTGTATGAAAGTTTGCTTCGCTATAGCTTGGGCGAAGCAAGCCACAAAACATCGTCTAGTGCCCCCTTAACGACGCTAGAATCCTTTGTGGTGCGTGACTATTTAGAACAATGGGTCGTTCACGCGCTAAAGATACTGGTGCCTGAAAGGGTTGAACTTTCCAGTGAACGCCCTGTGCATATGGAGGGCGTTATGACCTTCGTGTTTACGGCCACTTCAGGCGTTACACCCCTAGAAGAAGGCGTGGGTAAACTCATGCTTCAAGTTCCCGTGAGTGTTTTAAAGACGGTGGCCAAGCAGTTTAAACCACAGCCAAAGCATTCGTGGGAAAGCGTCTTGGCGTGGAGCCAAGGGCAGGGGAGTTGTTTGACGAGTCCTGCCACGCTGGTGGCGGGCTTAAGCACGCTAAAAATTAGTGAACTCAAAGGCCTAGAAGCGGGGGACTTATTGGTTTTAGAACATAGTGATGTTCATTACTTAGGGCTTAAACACCCTAAAAGTCATGTGTTACAAGCCTTTGGCATAAACGCCGAACTAGGTTCATTGGAATACTTTGATCCTGCGTGGGCGAGTCCTTCCCCTTATTCCAGTCCTTCCGCGCCCAACGATCAATCCCCACTGGCCTCTAATCACGAACTTCATTCCACTTCCCCTGAACAATTGCATGAAAGTAGCCTAACTATGATGTACCCCCATACCCAAGTCCCCACTGATGCTCAACAGTCGTTGTGGGATCAATTACATGTGGACGTCCACGCCGAATTCAAGCCCTTACGAATCCCCATTCAAGAATTGCGTCACATGAGCCAAGGCTTGTTGATTGAAGTGGGCGACTTACTGCACAATGAAATTCAATTGGTCACCAATTCCACCACCATTGCGTACGGTCAACTCGTCGTGGTGGGAGACAAATTCGGCGTGTTGTTGACAAAAGTCCCAGGGCAAGAAGACGCTCAGGCCTTAGCACCGCTGGGTGGGCAGGAAGTTCCTTTGGCTCCTGTTTCAGTGGCGCAAAGCAAACAGGCCTCTGGTCTTACTGAGCAAGCCTCTTCTCCTCAAGCCAGTCCCCCCTCATTTGAAGACGACCAAGACGATGAGGCCCCCACCCCTAAAATAGATCCTCAACTCGTGGCCTATTGTCAAAACATTGGGTTGCATCCGCAGTTGGCTCAAACGGCCATTAGCGTTGGGTTTAACTTGCAAGAATTGGTGGATGCCGCCACCCAACAAGGCATCGGCATGAATGAGTTCTTTGTCGCCACGTTTGAACATGAACAGAATAACATTCCAGTCCCCAAGCTAGACGATGACGATGAACTGAGCGCTGAATTAAACCGCACCACCGCCATGCTAGAAGAAGTCGAAGACTTGTTGGATGATGAAGATTCCTAAGACGTTTCCCCACGTAAATGAAGGAGCCCTAAGCACCTCCTACTAGCTATTCTGTTTTTTTTGTCGTATAGTAATAACTGTTGTGTCATGGAATGGAGACGAGCGCGTATTTATGTCTATTATAGCATCGTCTTGGCCTATTTTCAAGGTTTCCTCGCTGTTTCCTGTGGGCTTTTATAACTCGGGCTATGAAGTGATTGTCTCGAGTCTTTTAAGTGCGTTTATGGCGCAATTGTTTAAGCTCATTGGTACGCTTGTGTTTAAACGTGAAATGAATTTTCGCTTGTTGGTTGAAACAGGCGGTATGCCTTCTAGCCATAGTGCTTCAATGACGGCACTGGCGACTGCTGTGGGCATGGTCGACGGGTTCTCTTCCACCATATTTGCCGTGGCTGTGGGCATTGCTTTGGTGGTCATGTACGACGCCGCAGGGGTGCGTCGTTCAGCAGGGCGCATGGCCAGCATTTTAAATAAAATGACTCAAGACATTTACACCCATGAAACGGGCCATGTTCCTGAACGTTTACGCGAATTATTGGGGCATACGCCGTTTGAAGTGTTGGTGGGGGGCTTATTAGGCATTGTGTTTGCCGTTTACTTTCATTTAAGCTTGGCTTAAAGTCTGGCGGGGAGTTTATTGGGCTTAAGTTTGGGTCGCTTAAATCGAAGGATTCCGTAAGCGGAAAGGCATTTGGGAGTTGAGCGTTTTTTCTTTCTGTTAATCTCGTTTAAACAAATGCACCCTTAGGTGGATTTATCTTCAGCTTGAAGTGAAACATCGTCTACATTCATGCCGTAAAAATGCTGTAAACCCTTATTCTTACTATCTTTAAACACCTTGAAATAGACTTTTTTTTATGAAGACACATACTATCAAAAAAGCATTCACAGCCCACTTTCTTTGATTTACATTAGAACTTAAGCGAAGAGACCATAGACCGTTTTATCTAGCGAACACTATAAAGGCTTTCTTCAAACATTGCATCATGTTAATAGATTCAAGCTTCGCAAGAGTGAACGAAGCGTTTTTTAGGGTATGAATTTTTTATGTTGTTTAGTTCTCCGTCGTCTTCTCTAATTCAAGAAGTCAAAGGCACCTTTGTAACCGTGCTGGGTTTAAGTTTACCAGCTTTTTTGATTTTCTTGGCGTTGTCTTGGGTGTAAGGTGCATGGGTACCAAGTAACTCCTAAGACCTTCCTTAAAAATAAAAGCCAAGCCTGCGTTTTTGAGTTAAACTATCTTTAATGCAACACACGAGACAGAAAGCGTTTCAATGGCTCTAGCACTGCTGACTGAAAAACCCAGTATTTGGCAATATCGGGGCGGTTCGCCTGATGTTGACCTGCCCGCTTTTTTGCTGGATGTTGCCCAGCAACAACAGGTGCTCGCGCGGCTTTTATACAACCGAAACCTTCATAGCCTTGAAGAGGCCTTGGCCTTTCTTAAACCAGCGGATCCTCAAGATCTGCGTCCTGTGGAAGAACTCCCCGATGCTGAACAAGCCTTGCTTCGCATAGAACAGGCGTTGGATTCAGGCGAACATATTCTAATCTACGGCGATTTTGATGTCGATGGCATTACAGGCACCTCGATTTTCTATGAAACCTTGCATCATCGACTGAAAGCCAATGTCAGTTTCTACATCCCCGATCGCGCCAATGAAGGCCACGGCCTTCATGCGTCGGCCTTATTACGACTCACCTCCACCCGCCAAGTCAAGCTGGTCATCACCACGGATACAGGCATTTCTAATTTCAACGAAATTTCGTTGCTCAATGGCTTAAAGGTAGACACCATCGTCACCGATCACCATGAACTGCCTGAACACCTGCCTTTGGCGGTGGCCAATGTCAACCCCCAACGCTTTGCGGATGCTGAAACCCATCGCTTGGGGCATTTGTCTGGAGCGGGAGTCGCCTATAAATTGTGTTCGGCCTTACTAAAACGACGCTTGCCCGTTCAAGACGCTCAAGACGCGAGCGACGCGTTACTTGATTTGTGCGCCATTGGCCTTGTGGCGGACATGGTGCCCCTTGTGGGTGAAAATCGCCTGTTGGTGCGATTGGGCTTAGAACAGTTAAACAAGCGACGCCGTTTGGGCCTTGACGCGTTACTGAAAAATGCTGGTGTGGGTGAAAATGCGACTTTAAATGCCGAAAGCATCGGCTTTACGATTGGGCCGCGTTTGAATGCATTGGGGCGTTTACAAAATGCCACCGAAGGCGTGGAGTTTCTGACGACTACGGAACTTGTTCGTGCGACTGAACTGGCGTTGTTGTTAGAAGGCTTGAATCGTCAGCGCCAAGAATTGTGCGACAAAACCTATATTGAAGCGGAACAGCACTTGCGTGCTTCAGGCGGGATTGAAGGACGCAAGGCGATTATTTTGGCGTCGCCCGATTGGAACCTTGGGGTAATTGGGATCGTGGCCAGTCGCTTGATTGAAAAATATAAGTTACCCACCTTTATGATGGTGGTAGAAGAAGCCCAAAACAAGGTGCGTTGTTCGGCCCGCAGTATTTCGGGGTTTCATTTGACGGAACACTTAGAAAAATTAAGCCCTTATTTCTTGCACATGGGGGGGCATGCTGGTGCAGCAGGCTTTGCCTTACCCCTTGAAAAGCTTAAAAACTTTAAAGAAGCGTTGTGGGCGCTTGCCAATGAAACGTTAGACGACGACATGACCCGCCCAGTCATTGAAGTGGATGCCAAAATCGGGTTTGACGCCTTGCATGTAGGCTTTGTGGATGCCCTTGAATCCCTTGCCCCTTATGGGATGCGGAACCCGAGCCCTATTTTTGTGCTGGAAAATGTAAAAGTGGCTTCTCAACGCAGTTTAGGCTCCACAGCCAATCACTTAAAGGTGATGTTTGAACCCGCTGAGCGTCAAGGATTCATTAAAGGGCAACTTCAAAGCGTTGAAGCCCTGTTGTGGAAGTGTGGCGTTAATTTTAAGCTCGATGCAAGCAAGCGTTACCATGTGGCCTGTACCATTGAAAAAAACACCTACGGCATGGGCACGCCTGTTCGCCTCACCATTAAGGATTTAAAAATCGCCGGCGAGGTGGAGGGCGCTCTGCGTCCTGCGGTGGTTCATGAAACCCAAGAACACGAGGTATTACCTGCTTCTGTGCCGTTGACTCCGCCCGTGATGCCCCCCCCCCCTTTAGCGCCTTCCTTAAAGCGGGTGTCGCCTCGTCTGCCTGTGGATCAAGACGCCCACTGGCTGGATCACCGCAAGCGCTCTAACCCCGCGGAGTTTATTGCTGAATTATTGATGACTGAAAAAAGTCACACCCTGATTTACAATGAAGGCAAAGCCCCCCCCATCCCTTTTGTGGAAGCGTCTCACTATATCAATCGACAAACGCTCCAGCCCTGTCATTCCCTGATTTTGTGGGATCTCCCCCCCTCTCAAGCCTTACTAGACGCCTTAATCCACACCAGTCAAGCCAAAGAACTCCACTTGTTTGGGGCCAAATACCAAGACGTAGACTTGACCATGCCCTTAGCCACTTTCTTAAAGGCCATGAACCAAGGGTTGCAACTGCTGTTGAATAAGGCGTCTCAACTGCAAGGGCTGCCTTTAGAAACGCTGGCCAGTCGCTTTGCCACCACCGAAGAGATTTTGCTGGTGTCTTTGCTGGTGTTAAATCTTCAAACCCAGTGCTTTGAAACGTCGGTAGTTCAAGGAAACATTCATGTTAAACGCGTGCAGCAGGGCGCGGAGGTTGACTGGATGCAAATCAACGCCCATGAACCATCCGTCTTGCTTTTAGAGCGTTTGCGTCAGGAATCGGTGCAGTTTCGTCAATCGCTGTTGACAAGAGTTGTGTAAAGATTTTCTGTAGCGTGTTCGATAGAGCGACGTAACATAAAAAAATACGTTTTATCACCAAAAAATAGTGGGGTTTAGCCACTGGGCAAAGGGCTTAAAAATAGGGTATACTGAAAAAGAGTGGCTTTTTTGAAGAAGCCTTCACACCCTCAAAAAACTCCTTGAAAATCGAGCGAAAAACAGACTTTCGTGTGTCGAAAATCGAGTTTCGTGTGTCGAAAATTAGGGTTTCGTGTGTCAGAAATCGACTTTCGTGTGTCGAAAATTAGGCCATTTCTTTATAAATAGTATCCGATAGATAAAACGGCTTCATTAAGCGCCTGTAAGCACCCTAAAATGTTGGACGCCTCATGCCCCGCCGAAAGAGACAACCGAAACCGTGCCTGCCCCTGTGGCACGGTTGGCAAGCCTGCTTAGGGGCTAAAATCGTCCATTTGAAGCGATTTTGAAGTCCAATACCAGTCGCCAAAGCCCACGGTGCTGAGCGTTTTTATTCGGCTATACTTCAACCAAAACGGCCTTGGGTGGCGTGGTTTTACGATGTTGCCGTTGATATTTACGCAACCAACTCACCACAATACGCGCCACTTTATGCGGATTGTGACGCAGTGTTTGATGGCCTGCCGTCATTTCCGCCACAATCGGACGCAACAACACTTCCGTTCCCCGAATCCGCAAACGCTCAGCATCTAACTGCACCGGCGGAGAATCATAGCGTTCATAACGCGCCACCAAATGTTCAGGCAACGCGGAAGACGCTACAACCATGTCAAACTCAAAGAGGTGATCCGCATGGGCTTCAATGGCTTCAACGTGCTGGCTTAGGCTCATGTCGTCCGTTTCACCGGGTTGGGTCACGATGTTGGCCACATAGATTTTAGGGGCCTGCGTATTGGCTTGCATGGCTTCGCGAATTTCTTTCAGCAGTAGGTTGGGAATCACACTCGTAAATAAGCTTCCCGGCCCTAGAATCAGAACATCGGCCTGTAAAATGGCTTCAATCGCTTCACGGGTGGCTTTGGCATGGTAAGGTTCACACAAAAGTCGTTTGATTTTGCCGTGGGCTTCAGGGATTTGAGATTCCCCGCGAATGAAGGAACCGTCTTGCATTTCGGCCACAAGGGTAATGGGTTCAAGGGTGGAAGGCAAGACTCTGCCGCGAATGTTTAACACATTAGAAGAGGTGCGAATGGCTGAAAGCATGTCGCCTGTCACGGCGGACATGGCCGTTAAAAACAGGTTGCCAAAACTATGACCGCCTAAGCCTCCCCCGCTTTTAAAGCGGTATTGAAACAAAGAGGTCATCAATTCTTCTTCACTGGCAAGGGCCGCAATACAGTTGCGAATATCTCCGGGGGGAATGATGCCGTGGTCTTCTCGCAAAATGCCACTACTGCCTCCGTCATCGCCGACGGTGACTATGGCTGTGATGTTATTGGTATAGTGCTTGAGCCCTCGTAATAAGGTGGAAAGTCCTGTTCCTCCGCCAATTGCAACGATTTTAGGGCCTCTGGAAAGTTTGTGATTTTTATAGAGGTCATCCATAAACCTACTTACCCAGCCGTTTTCACCCATCACCGTGTTCATGGTTTTGCGTGTTCGCAAATAACCAAACACAATAAAGCCCACGCCCAACGCCAATAAACAAGACCCTGTTACATGAGACGGCGCCAACGTAGCCAGCGACTTAATTAAATTAAGCAGAAAGGTAACGGGTTGAAGGTTAAACAAAATGGCAATGCCCAACACCACGGCAGAAAAGCCCACCGCAAACATCAACAACCAGCGCTTGATTTCATAGCCTGGTAGCATCCACGTCAAAGTTTTTAGAAAAGAACGAGATTTGGCCACAATCGTTTACCTTCTATTATGTATGGGGGCAGTGTACTTGCATGTTAAGGATACTACAATTTCATTAAACCAAAAGAAATAAAAAACGTGTTAGGGCAAGGGTTATTTGTAGAGCGACGTATTGGGCTAATACTCTTCATAAGGGCAATGGGGCACCACATCTTGACGGTTGTCATATTCAAGCAACCAGCCACTTTCCCCAGCACTCGCTACATTTAAGGGAATGGCTTGCCCCAGTTCACTGGCGAGAGATTCCGCTAACTGAGACGCATTAGGCATCGTCGGGCTAATATGAAGCGTTTTAAATCGGCACACCATGGGCGTACCGTTCTGCGCCACCAGTTCATTGGATTCTAGCAACAAACGCCCTTGTTCTAAAGACGCCGAAGGACTGAGCCATTCATGGTGTTGTTTAGGGGCTTCTAAGCCACTGCTTAAGTAACGCTTGCCTAAAATAATTTCGGGCGCCACAATCACATTATGCGATTTTTCAAGCGTGTCCAAATAATCGCCATAAGAACCAATTAAAGGCAACCACACATCAAACTTGGCTACGGCGCTGGCGACTGCCGCCGCCACTTCAGGATCTTTAACCATGGCGAGGTACAAGGCCCCATGCGGGCGAATATGTTCGATTTTTAGCGCTTGCGGTTTTAAGATCGCAGACAACGCCCCCAGCTGAACTAAAATCCATTGCTCAAGCTGTTCAGCACTTAAGGGCAAGCGCTCATAGCCCATGGAAACTGGATCTGGATACGCAATATGGGCGCCTAAGGCACAACCAAAGGCTTTGGCTTTAACGGCGTGTTCAAGGACTTTGTCCGGCAAGCCGTCATGCACAAAGCAAGGTAAATTGACGCTAGACACGCAAGACAACAAGGCTTCGGCGTCGTCGGTTTCCCAAAACGCGAGATCTCGGGTTTGGCCCATGTCGGTATTGAGATCGACAAAGCGTTTGATTTGCGTATTTTTTTTAAGGAGCTTGCCTCGTTTTTCAAGTTCCGCTTGGGAAACACTAAAACTTTTGGTGACCATGACCCTCTATTCCTTTTCAAATGTATGGATGTGTCGCTTATTCACTATATCACAAATCCCCCCAAACTGGAACATACCCCCTTTTTATGGTTTAATTGAACTGAAGCTGACTGGATGAATTCATCAGGGATTCATAAGCCCCCCCTTCCAACAACCCTTCAAACCAAAGGAACACCCCCCATGATTAGTGCAGATGCCCTTGAAAAGCTGGCCCCGCCTTTGTTAGATGAAGCCAACAACCCGTGGCTTTTGGCGTTGACGCAAATGGGGCAAGGCGTCATGCTTTGTGATGAAGCGTTGGACATTTTATGGTTAAACGACACGCTAAGGCAAAAAATGGGCTTGGGGCAAGCGTCTGTGGTGGGGGAATCCCTGACGTGTTTTCAAAAAACGTCTTTACAAGGGGCGTCACAATTAATAGAAGCCGGCACACAAGCCCTTGAAACAGGAGAGATTCAAACCTTAAGCCTTTCGTTTAAGCCTGTTTCACAATTGCGTTCTTATTTTGAAATTAAGGTGGTGAAATGTAATACGACCGCTGAAGGCACGCCCAATGTGCTGGCTTTTGTGTTTGAAGACAAAACCAAAGTGGTTTTAAATGAAAAAATGCGTAAAGATTTTGTGGCCAATGTTAGCCATGAACTGCGTACGCCGCTTTCAGTGGTGAAAGGGTATGCTGAAACCTTACTTTCAGGCGCGATACAAGACACGGAGCTGGCCATAGATTTTATCAAAATTATGGAACAACATGCCAATCGGCTGAGCAATATGGTAGAAGAATTGCTGGATTTGTCTCGTTTTGAAGCGGACAACTTCACCCTGCCGATGGAAGCCGTGGTGTTGGATCATGCCATTGAACGTGTGCTGGCCTTAAGTCAATCCAGAGCCTCCAGCAAAGGCATCCAACTGCATGTCGATCCTTCCATGAAGCATTTACCGAAGGTGCTGGCCCACATTTCAAGTATGGAACAAGTCTTTGCCAATTTAATTGAAAATGCGCTGAAGTATAGTCCCAATCAAAGTAATGTCACCCTTTCCGTTGCGGATCAAGGAGAGTGGGTGGTGTTTTGCGTGGAAGATGAAGGCATCGGGATTGAAGCGAAGTTTATTCCACGCTTGTTTGAACGGTTTTATCGGGTGGATAAAACCCGTTCCAAGCATCTTTCTGGCACAGGGTTAGGGCTTTCTATTGTTAAGCATATTATGCAAGCCCATGAAGGCGATATTTGGGTAGAAAGTCAAGCGGGACAAGGCAGTCGTTTTTACTTCAAGCTTAAGCGCATTCAAGCGTAATGATGGCTGTAGGCTTGGTATTTATTTGAATTGTTTGCTTAACACCACAAAGCCTTCTAAAAACGTCATGACTTCATCCTTCTTACCAGGAGGGGCGGTGGGCTGAAACAGAGCAGTGCCTACTGGCCGAGGCCTAAATTGCTTTTGCGGATCAATCGCCTTAAACGCCTTTTTTTCCTCATTGAACGGACGAAAATCCAACATATAGCCAGGCGAACGCGAATAAAACGCTTGGGGCGTGTCTAAAGGATCCATAAACTCAAGGAAGTAATGCCCCACTGCCTCAGACGATTCCCACACACCTGTTACCAGTACATAATGCCCGCCTTTTCGTAAAAAGCGCTTTTCTTCGGCGTCTTCCACATACCACCCCAAGTGAGCCATCACCACTCCCCCCGCTTCTAGGGCGTGCAACAGCTCAGGATTAAAGCGGGCCCACTGGGCGGGGTTTTGACGATAATGAGCGGGTACCGTGTGAATGCCTTGGTACCAGACGTCGTTCCATTCAGGGGCAAGGGCGTCTTGGGTGTTGAAATAGGTGAAAGCGTCTAAAACTTGACGCACCGTGGTGCCTTGCGTTGGACTTGTTTGAAGGGGTTGGGCAAAGCGTTCCACATAGGAAGCGCTGTGCGTGAGCGCCTCAGAAGTCACGGCTTGAGAAGTTAAAAAAGGGGAAAACGCCATGGCTAAAACGGTTGGCGCACAATAGACGGCCGGGTAAGCGGTGTCATGCTGACTAAAAAATTGATACGCCTGCGGTGAACGCGCCAAGGCATGAAACGAGGGGTTTATTCCTGCTAAAGTGGATGAAGCGACCTTGGTGTTAGGAAGTTCAGGCTTAGTCATGGTGGATTCAGCCCCTTGTAAAATCAATGGAGTTAAAAAAATGCTGTTTATGAAAAGAAAGGAAATCGCCAAAAAAAAGAGAAGCCTTAACTTCTTATGGGGCAATCGGGGCTTCAAGGGAAACATGCGCGCATCCTTTCTCATTTTACCAGTATAGCATAAAATAAGGCGTTTCCTTTCTTGAAAAAAAGGGGTATACTCACAACAGTCTTTAGGAGGATTCACCATGCTTGCATTGAAGGAGCAAACCGTTCACGTTGAAGAAAGCCCTTTGAATCGACGTGATTTTTTAAAACTGGCGGGCACAGGACTTTCTAGCCTGTTGTTGGCTTCAAGCGGGCTGACGGCACTGGCGCAAGTGGCAGAAGCACGCCCTGTTGTTCGCGCCAAAACAACCCCCGCAAAAACGCCTTTACCTCCAATAGAAGGCTTAGGCGTGGCCAAGCGATTCCCTTTGATTGAAAATGGTATTGAAGGCTTGAGTGCCAAACAAATGCAAGCTCACCTAAAGCTTTATGAAGGCTATGTGAAAAAATATCAGTCCATTACCCAAGAACTCAAGGCCTTTACCCCTGAACAACTCACGAACGTGAATGCGACGTATCATCCGTTTCGAGAATTGTTGGTGGAAGAAAGTTTTGCCCTAAATGGGGTTTTATTGCATGAAGCCTATTTTGGGATTCTAACCCCTGAGCCTAAAGCAATGAGTGCGTCTTTAAACGCTTTGCTGGTGAAACAGTTTGGTTCTATAGACGCCTTTCAAGCTCAATTAACAGCATCAGCCAAAGCCATGCGAGGCTGGGCGATTTTAGGCTATTGCCCAAGGTACCAGCACTTTAACTTTTACGGGTTAGACAATCACCACACCTATGCGCCAATGGGGGTTCACCCCGTTTTGGTGGTGGATGTTTATGAGCATGCGTACTTGATTGATTACGGCACGGATCGTTCGGCGTACCTCAATGCCCTGTGGAAGCAGATTGATTGGACGCTCGTAGAAACGCGTGTGGCTTTGGGGGTTGGCTAGCGTATGGTGATGTTGGCCATCAACACGTGTTCAAGGGTGTCGGCGCCATGGGGCTTGCGCGCAAACACGGCCATGTAACCTACTTCTGCATTGACGCGCTGGTTAATGTGGCGTCCTACGCCGACATAGGCACGATCCTGATTATAGCCAATGGGGTTTTTCTTGCCCGCTGCGTTGGCATTGACGAGGATCTCATTCTGAATGGCCCAGTACATTTTATGTTTGTCTGAAAAATCATGTGTATAACGCGTAAACCCCCTGAGCCACACCAAGGTGTTGGGTAACCCTTTAATCATCCGTTCTTCCACGCGCCCCCGTAAAACCAACTCGCCCCCCTTGGGGTGTTCCACATGCAAGAGTTGTTGCCATAAACGGTTTTCATTCTTAAAGTGGGGGTTATACGTCGGCGTCCACGCGTAGCCAGACCACACACTGGTTTTAGGCGTCAGTTGGTAGCCTGCCCCCTGCCCAAACTAGGGTACGGTCTAAAGGGGTCGTCGGTTCATGGGTTTGTAAACGTGCTTGGCCTTCTAGGTAAAGCTTGAGCTTAGGCGTGGCTTTTACGGGCGTCAGCGTCACTGCAACGGTGTTCCAGCTTCCTTCTGTAACATGTTCAGCCAAAGCGGGGGTGGACGCTGAAAGGGGCCACAACGCAGCCACAAGCACCATCACACGGGCGACTTTTTTAGTCCACTTAGAGGGTTTCCACATCAGTGAGCACCACAAAGACTTTCGTTCGTTCAAAACGACTTTTAAGATCTAAGGCCAGCGCCTTCGCATTTTCAGCGGGAACCACTAAAAACGTGTATAAGGACGTAGGACTTAAGTATTCACTACGGTACAACCCATGATTTGGCCCCAAGCTTTGCGCCACGGCAAGGCTGGTATACCCGCCCAACTTTTTTTCGGCACAAAATTCGGTAATCAGGTCAAGATCCACTTCGTCATGCACAAAGGCAATTTTTTTGTGAGTACTCATCATTGTTTCAGTTCCTTTTTCGTTTGGTTTAATTATTTTGAAAATTTAATTCGTGTAAAAAAATGCCGTATGCCTTGCTTTTTTAGTGGATAAATTGCTTCAGCACGTAAAAATACAAGGGAATCCCAAAGGTGACATTAAACGTAAAGGTGACCCCAAGCGCCACGGGTAACAGCAGGGACATATTGGCTTTGGGAATGGCCGTGCGCATGGCGGCAGGCACCGCGACATAAGACGCCGAAGAAATAAGCACCATTAAAATCAATGCATCCCCCACGTGAAGGTTGAGCAGTCGGGCCAGGCCCAAGCCTACAGAAGCCCCCACCAAGGGGTACAACAGGCCAAAGCTAATCAAAAACCCACTGGATTCTTTGAAATCTGAAAAACGTTTGGCCGCAATAATGCCCATGTCTAACATGTAGAAGGACAACACGCCTTTAAAAATGTCGTCCACAAAAGGCTTGAGTTCTTCAGCCCCTGCTTTACCGCCTAAAATACCAATTACTAAACTGCCCACCAGCAATAAAACGGAACCATTTAAAAACGCTTCATGCAATACCGCTTTTATGTTGACAGGTCGAGACGGACGCGGTTCTTGAAGTTCACCTGCCCCTTGTTGGGCAAGGGCTTCTTTACGCTGGGTTTTAGAAAGTTGATACAAAAGTAAACCCGCAATAATGGCAGGGGATTCCATAAGCGCCATACAGGCAACCATGTAGCCTGAAAATTCCGTATGCTGTGTGCCTAAGAAAGACACGGCGGTGGCAAAAGTCACCGCACTGACTGAACCATATGTTGCGGCAATGGCTGAAGCATCGTGTGGTTTTAATTTAAAACGCAAAATTTTATATAAGCCAAAGGGCATTAAAAAGGACACCGAAATACAGACGAGCATCATCACAATCATGTGAGGATCTAAGCCACTTTTAAAGAGGGCTTCCCCCCCGTGGATCCCAATGTCAAACAACAAATATAGGGACAAAAACTTACTAATTTGCGAAGGAATTTCAAGGTTAGAACGCACCATAACAGACGTTAAACCCAAGATAAAAAACATCACGGGCGGGTGCATCACATTTTGTAACAGGGATTCTACAAACATACAGACTACCTCTTTGCATCGATGCTAAAGTCGCCCAATCGAAAAGAAAAGGAACGCCGCAGCAGAGGCTTACTTGGGGGAGGGGCTTTTTCTACTATAAACGTCTACCCCAAAAGGGACAAGTTCTTTTCAGAAAAACCCCGCTTTTCAGGGGGGGGTAAAAGTGTCGTGAGTCTTGAACATTATGGTATAATGCCCGTATTGTGTTATTGTTCCTAATTTGATGAGGTGCCTTATGAAACGTCTTTTTTCAGTCCTATGGGTGGTGTTCAGTGTGCTAATCACGTGTGCGAACGTTTCACCCGCTGTGTATGCCGCCACCCCTGAAGCAGAAGCTTACTATACCCAAGCCATGCAAGCTTACGAACAAAAAGGCTTTATTCAAGCCGCTAGCCTCTTTCAAAAGGCCGCTGAAGCAGACAATACCTACATTGACGCGTGGTTTAACCTAGGGGCTGTTCAGTACAGACTTAATAAGTATGAAGAGGCGCGTAATGCCTTTCAAAAAGCGTTGTGGCGTTCCCCCAATGACAATGAAATTCGCTACAACTTAGGGGCTTCGCTCGCTAAGTTGGGGCGTAATACCGAAGCGTTGGAACAATTCAATAAAATTCCTGCCACCCACCCCAAGTACTCGGAAGCCCAAACGCAACTCGCTTCCTTAAACAAATCCACCGTGGTGACTAAACCGACTGTGGCAACCAAACCTACCCCAGTAGCCAAAAAAAGCCAAACAAACGTCAATGCCGTGGCCCTTGGTGGCACAGGGCTCTATGCCAAGGGGTTGGTTGGCCCTACTGGCATTGCCGTGGGCAGTAACGGTGAACTGTATGTGGCGAATTACACAAAAAATAACATTGTGCGCATTTTGCCCAACGGCAGTCAAAGCACCTTGGCACAAGGGGGCTTGATCAATGGGCCTATTGGTTTGGTGCGGGATCCTCGAAATGGGAACCTGTATGTGGCCAACTACATTAGCGGAGAAATCGTAAGCATTAGCCCCAGTGGCACGATTAGTTCCCTGAAAAAAGGCTACGGCAAGCCGTATTACTTGTATTTTGACGCCCTGACCAATCGGTTGTTTGTGTCTGAACAAGAAGGCAATCAGGTTTCGGTAATTAAGCTCTAATCAATGTTCCACGCCCCCTTGGGAAACTTAAGGGGGCATTTTCAAGATTATGGCTTGACTCTCATCTATGCTTGGCTTACTCTTATACAAGTTCAAGAATGCGTCCATAGCTCAGCGGTAGAGCAGTCCCCTTTTAAGGGAAAGGTCCTGAGTTCGAATCTCAGTGGACGCATAAAAGCCCCACAACTTGCTTGTTGGGGCTTTTTTATACAAGAAAAGGCAAACGTCGATTTTCCACCATATAGGGGATGCTTTTCACAAGTCGTTTTGGTATCGTATACTTAATGTACACCTCAAGGCTAGTTGCGACTGCGTTGAGCCTAACACAAGGATTGATCTGAGTGATGATGATGATGTCTCTTTCAAACACGACCCTTCGCCCCAGTCGAAGACGCACCCCCCCCGCTCAAGAAAGCCACACCCCCACCGTGTGGATCGTGGAAGATGAAGCCAAGTGGCAAGACGCCTTTTCACTTCTAGTGGGCATGGCCTTTGCGGGTGCTCACATTCAACAAGCGGATTGTGCCGAAAAAACGCAAGATTGGTTGACCCTTAGTGCCAAGCAAACGGCCCCCCAGTGGGCGGATGCCGTGTTGATGGATTGGCAGCTCGCCAATGGCGATGACGGCTTGGCGTTGGTGAACGCGTGGGTGGAAGCGGGTTTGCCAGCAGAACGAGTGATTATCGTGAGTGGGGCGGATGATGTGCCGTCGCATCCTTACACAGTGGTGACCAAATCGCAAGCTGGGGCTTTGCTGGTGCCGACCCTATTGCAACTGGCGAATAAAGTCTAAGGTCTCTTTAAGCTGTCCCACTTGTGGGTTAAGGGGCGGTTAAACCCTAGACTCCGTTTGTGGTATCATAATTCTCTTAGGTTTGTTTTATTTGTGGAGTGTCCTTTTATTATGGTAGATATATTACCTATATTTTTAGATGACAAACAGGCTGATTTTTTTACAAACACGGATAAAATCCCACCTTATTTTACGACCAAGTTTTTTTTTGATTTTATCAATAAACAAAAAAAAATAAACACATTGTTGACAAAAAAGATTAAAGAAACCAAATGCCTTCGATTTACAGCACCCAATAAAAAAACTTCACATAGAAGAGAATTAAAAGTTCCAAACCCTTATGTATACTTACAATTAGCTCATAAAGTATCAGAACTCTACACAAAGCAACAAGATAAAGACACAGTCCCAAATTTAAAAACAGATAAGCTCTTGAACCTTCAGTTTGAAAAAGAAAAACCTATCTTAAAAAAACATGACGTAATCAGTTCAAGGTGTTACAAGGATGTTCAAGGCTATTCTTATCATTTAAAAATAGACATCAGTCAATTTTATCCAAGTATTTACACTCATTCAATACCATGGGCTGTTTTAGGAAAAAAGGATGCAAAGAAAAAGTATAATGATTCGAGTCTTAAATGTGATCTATATAAGTTAGGGGATGAAATAGACAAATTACTAGAAAAGATGAATAGCAAGCAAACCAAAGGAATACCTGTTGGAGCGACGTTATTTCATTTTGTGGCAAAGCTAATTACAGACAGAATAGATAAAGAATTTAGTGATTTTATTGAAAAAGGCAAGATAGATTGTGAGTTTAGTCATTATGTAGATGATTACTACGTATTTTGTCATAGTGAAGCAGATGCAAATCGTCTTCTTTCTGAATTCGGAAACATTTTAAATCGCTATGAATTACATATAAATGCTAACAAAACCCAAATTACTCATGTTGATGAATGGTCAGTTCTCCCTTTTTGGCGACCCATTATAGAAGAAGTATTAGATGTATTTAATGATTTAAAAAATGATGTTCTTTGGTCAAAATTAACCGAAAAAAGACTATTACGCTGTTTTGAAAGAATAAGGCAATTAAGAAAAGGGAAATATAAAGCAGAACAGCATTTAAATTATTTCCTTTCATCCTTATTGAGTCTTTTAGAAAAACCTTTATTAGAATATTACGCTATTCTCTTCATGAATTTTTTAATAGAAGTTTCTAAAGATCCTCTAGAGGTTACTTTAATGTATCCACGACCTTCTTCTCCATTATTTATAAGTCTTTACCTGAGTGTTCATGACTTTCAAACACTTGTAGAGACCTTTATTCTTCCTTTCATTATGCAATGTATTTCACTAGAACCTTCAACCATTCGATACATAGCGGAGCAAAAAACTGTTAAAATGCTCAAACCTTTCCTTCAGAACAATGAAAAGTCTAAGAAAGTAATAAAAGCGACTCTTCAAAAAACGATAGACCGTTATTACACTCAAGAGCTGATGTGGGTATTGTATGTTTTGATTGAATATGAGCTATTAGATATTGTTGCTAATGATAAAAATGATCTATACGAGAGACTCAAGGAATATCCTAACTCAATGGTAAAATGTTTAGTTATGGAAATTGAACTTGATCCAAATTTTTGTAGTGGTTTTGAAGAAAGTTTATTCGAGAAAACAAAATCGGACTATAAAAAATTTAAAGATGAAGATTGGAAGGATCTATTTAAAAGTGAAGATTGGCTTTTGTACTTTTTTATGCGAGGCAAGGGACGTGAACAAAATGAGGATTTCACACTCTGCGAAACAGGCATCCCGTTAATAGATAATTTTTTCAAAGCGACGACAGGAAACAAAACGTTTTTTGATAAAGAGGCTAAAGTTCTCAAACGAAGCTATTATGACCCACATTTTCAGAATGATGCATCATCCTAACTAATCTTAATACCTCACCTCCCCCGCACTCCCATGGTAAGCTCATTGCAACTGGCGAATAAAGTCTAACGCCTCTTCTTTGCTATGGATGCGTCCCAAGGCGTGGGCGTCTTTGAGTTGTGCCAAGATCTGCCCTACCCGAGGGCTCGGGGGAATCCCCAACGCCTGCATGATGCTTTCACCGTCCAACAACGGCGGAGCCTGCCGTTGAGCCTTCCCCTGCCAATAGCGATGCAACAAATCCAGCAAGTCCGCTTGAGCCGTCGCCAAGGCTTCAGTCGTAAAGGCGTGACCCCGTGTACTTAAGGTATCCGCCAACGCCAGCACGATGAGAAAGGGCGTGTCTTCTGCGATACGCCGAAAAAAGCGGAGCCTGCTTTTTTCACTGCTTTGCTCGTCAAACGTACAGGGGTACAAATGCCATTCCACCAAGCGACTCACCCGATGCTTCACCGCTTGGCTCAGTTTCCATTCACTCAACAAAGGGCTAAGCACGTCGACTCCCTTTTTTTCATGCCCGATGAATCGGTGCCGAAAGTTGGGTTCTACCTGCCATGTGTGCGGTTTGGCAATATCGTGAAACAGGCACGCCATTTTGACCAAGCCGTATTCGCTCGCCCCATGACTGCTGGGTTGTGTTAAGGCGTTTTGGGTGTGGGCGTCTAAAATAGGGTAAATGAGTTCAGCTTGACGGATGAGTTCTAGGCTATGTTCCCACAACGGCAAGTGATGATGCGAATTGGGACTCACCATTTTCAGCGCTTTTAGGGGGGGGAACAACGCTTCTAAAATGCCAGCATCCGCCATGATTTGCATCGTGGGGAAGGCGTTTTCGGCGGAAAGCAACTTAAACCACTCGACTGCCATGCGTTCTTTGGCGACGCTATGTAAGTAAGGTAGGCAGGCTTTTGCCCAGTTTAAGGTTTTGGCTTCAATTGTAGTAGGGGTTTGAGCCGTGTTTAAGCTCGCATGAAAGCGAAAGATCCGTAAAATCCGCAAGGGATCGTCCTTAAGATTCTCAAGGCTCAAGGCTCGAATCACGCCAGCGTCTAAATCCGCTTGCCCCTCGTATAAATCGAGCAATTCACCGCGTTGCGTATGCACCGCTAGAGTATTGAGGCTTAAATCCCGACGCGCCAAGTCCGCTGTAATATCATCCCCTTGCACCTGAACGACATCCAAAAATAGCGGCGGGCGTTGCGTGTCTTCATGCAAGAAAACGACCCGATAAATCCCCCACGATTCATCCAACACCACCAACCGTGTATGCGGAACGGCGTCTTGCACGGCGTGAGCCACCGCTTTGGCGGACGCTCCCACAATACTCACGTCTATATCTTCAAGGGGAAAGGGCTTGTTGAGTAGTGCATCTCGAACGGCACCCCCCACGATGTAAGCGTCTGCTCCAGCGAAGGCTTTTAGCGCCTCATTTAGGGCGACAATGCGAACATCACTTAAAAGTTGGGCGAAAACATTAGTCGGATTCATGGGATCCTCCGAGTAGTAAGAGCGTAAGCCCTGCGAGGCTGGCGGTTTCGGCTCGCAAGATGCGGTTGCCTAAGTGACACGGCACCACCTGCGGATGGCTCATCAACGCCTCTTTTTCAGCAGGCGACCAACCCCCTTCGGCCCCCACCCACAAACCCACTTGCGAATGGGGATTCATCCCTTGTACGGCGTGGCTTAAGGGCTCGACGCTTTCGTTGTGACGTTCCACCAAGGCAACGCTTGCGGAGGGCGTTTGTGCTAAAGCATTTTGAAAGGCAAGCGGTGCGTAAACGTGCGGAATGTAGAGACTTTCGCACTGCAGGGCGGCGTCTTTGACGATGCGTTGCCAGCGTTCTTGCTTATTGGTGCCATGCCCCCCCTTGATGACGGTGAACTCACTCAAGATCGGTTGAATGGCGTAAACCCCCAGTTCGCACGCTTTTTGAAGTACAACATCCCACGCGTGTTCTTTCAGCAGGCTGGCGTAAAGCGTGACCTTTAAGGCAGGCGTTGTATTAGGCACATCCACCATTTGCACATTTTTTAAGCGGATGCTTTTCTTGTCAATGGCTTCAATTTCGGCGTAAAAAACCTGCTGGTGTTGAGCATCGACGCACGCCAGTGTGTCGGTGAGTTTGAGGCGTTGCACCGTGAGGAGATGATGCAGGGTGACCGCCTCATCAAGGGCGTGGAGGCACTCAAGCGTCCACGGGATGGGGTTATCTGGCAAGAAGAGGCGTTTGCGTGCCATGGGGGGTATCCTTTTAAGAAACGTCGTAATACCAATTAAACGATTAAATAGCGTCTGTCGTCTTCGTTGTCGCTCAGGTTCTCGATGTGCTTATGTACGTTTATGTACACTTCACCCATCTGCGAGTCTAGGCTCCTAGAATCCACCTATACGCTCTTCAGTCGTTTAAATGGTATAAGTGGCTTCAAGGGCGAACCACTGATTCATTTGATGCCGTTTGAAGTCGACAAAGCCATACGATTCTAACGCTTTTTCAAGATCATCGCAACTTTTTTCAATCAAGCCTGAACACAACAGCGTCGCTTGCGGAACCAAATGTTGGGTAATGCTCGGTAACAATTCTATAATCACAGGGCCGAGAATGTTCACCAGCATCACAGGGTAGCGAGCATGGACGTCTTCAACAGTGGACAAGTTTTGAATCGGGGTCGCCTCAAATCGTGTGACCGTATCCACCGAGTTCAAACGAGCGTTTTCTTCAGAAACCACAATCGCTTGATCATCAATATCCAAGCCCAACACGTCGATCGCTCCTAGTTTTGCGGCGTAAATGGCTAAAATGCCTGATCCACAGCCCAAATCTATGAGTCGTTTGCCTGCCAGTGAGCGTCGTTCATGCAAGGCATAGACCTGTTGAAGCATCAGCCGTGTGGTTTCATGCGCACCTGTGCCGAAGGCGGAACCCGGATCTAAATCCAGCACGACTTCCCCCACTTGAGGCGCATGCGTCTTCCAGCTGGGGCAAATCGTCAAGACCCCTTCAATCACAGGATCCACATCCCAAAAGGCTTTCCACGCTTCCGCCCAATCGGCTTCTTCGATGGTGTTGATCGTGATTTCTGGCGTAAAATTAAGGAGCTCATCCGCATTAAGAATCTGTGTCAAGGCGTCTTTGACCCACGCTTGACGGCTAAAAACGGCAACCGCATAGGGTTGTTCGACAAAATCGGCGTCATCCTTATAACGCAACATCACCGAATCGACATCAGGGATGCCCAAGCAGAGTTCACTGGCATAATGGCAGAGTTCTTGCGGGCAGTCAAAATCAAACGCGTAAGTGAGGGGTGAGCTTGTCGCGGTCATGGGGATTTCCTTAAAATTGAGTATTTTATACAAAAGGAGGCTTTTAAAAAAGAAGCCTCCTTTCAATAAAATAAACTAAAAGAATTAAGCAGGCGTTAGACTATTCTAGGCAACGCATGGTCATTGCTTTAGCCCGCGACCGCTTTGGCTTCGGCAGCAATCAACGCCGCATCGATTTTCAAGCTAGGCCCTTGTGTGGAAGTCAGGTAGACGGACTTAATGTAAGTGCCTTTCGCCGCAGCGGGCTTGGCACGAACAATCGTGTCATACAACGTCAACATGTTGTTGACGAGTTGCGCTTGCGTAAAATCACGCTTGCCCACACCCACGTGAACCACGCCTTGTTTGTCAGGGCGGATTTCAACACGTCCTGATTTAACGGCTTGCACGGCTTCTTTAATGTTGGCGGTAACGGTTCCGCTTTTAGGGTTAGGCATGAGGCCTTTAGGCCCTAAAACACGACCAATACGACCCACTTGAGCCATCATGTCTGGGGTGGCAATCAATACATCAAAGTCAAAAAAGTTTTCGTTTTGAATGCGTTCCAACAATTCTTCCGAACCATAAAAATCAGCTCCCGCTTCTTTGGCTTCGCTGACTTTTTCGCCTTTGGCAATAACCGCCACACGAACGGTTTTGCCTGTGCCTTCAGGCAACACAACGGTGGTACGGACTTGTTGATCCGCATGCTTCATGTTAATGCCTAAGCGAACGTGTAGTTCGACAGATTCATTGTACTTGCTGACTTCCTTCAGTACAGACTGAAGTGTTGCCACTCCCTCATGAAGCGAGGTAGGTTGTTGAACGCCTGAAAGGATTTCATCCATTTTCGCTTGGCGTTTTGTTTTTTTCGTAGCCATGGCGTGCTACTCCTTTACTTGTTTTGTAATATCTTTTGAAGGCTATAAAATACTTAGGGTATTGCTTAAGCGTTCAATTATTCAACAACGGTAATGCCCATTGAACGAGCAGACCCACGCACTTGCATGGTGGCAGCTTCAAGGTCATTGGCGTTTAAATCACCCATTTTTGTAGCCGCAATTTCTTTGGCTTGCGCTAAAGTAATGCTTCCAACAGGTTGAAGTGGGTTTGCCGCTGCTTTTGCGACGCCTGCGGCTTTTTTAATCAAAAAGCTGGTGGGCGGCGTTTTGAGTTCAAACTCAAAGGAGCGATCTTCAAAAACCGTGATTTCAACAGGGATGATATCCCCAACACGATCCGCCGTTCTGGCGTTATATTCTTTACAAAAACCCATGATGTTCACACCATGTTGACCTAGGGCAGGCCCAACAGGAGGTGAAGGGTTCGCTTTACCAGCCGGAAGCTGGAGTTTGATTTTACCCGTGACTTTTTTGGCCATGGTAGGGGAATCCTCCGAATCGTAAAAGGTGGTGTGTTCATAAATGAAACACCGTGAATAAAAAGCGTGCGGCACGTTTTATACAAGAATAAAACCCGTACATCACTTCACCCCTTAGCTTATGACAAACATAATGCCCTGCCAAGTAAAATCTCATTCTTTCGTTACACGTGGGTGCCACGCATTGTTTTGGACTCCTCTTAATACTGTAAGCTCTTCAAAAAGGGGCTTAAACAGTCCGAAAATAGTCTAGAATGAATGTATAGTATACGAAAGATAAAACGCTTTTGGTCTTAAACACTTTATTCATGTAGAAGATAGACTGTATTTAAAAAATTCTTACGTTCAAAATGATCCCCTTAAAAAAACTGGAGTGCCTGATGATGAACCCTACTTTTTTACGCTTAATTTCGGCGTTACGTCCCAATCCTCGTTTTTGGTTATGGCAGGGGATCATGGTCCCTCTAGTGGCGCTTTTAGGTGGATTGTACATCGCCACAGAAGCCCATGCGAGTGAATTTGACCAAGTGTATCATGATTACGTGGTTCAGTCGAACGCTCCTAATGCCTTTCCTCAATCCCCATCAGTTGAAAATCCGATTGCCATGCCCGCTTTGGAACTGCCCCCTTACAAAGTGCATTTTTCAAACTACGAATTCCCCACTCGATTTTTAGGCGGTAGCCCGAGCGATCCTGTCAAACTTACAGCGTTTCAAGCGTATTTGTCTTCTGCGGTCAATAGTTACGACACCATGGCCTTCACCCCTCACCTAGAAGAAGCAGACTTTCGCGTTGAAATTGAATGTACAGGGCTATTGCTTTGCTCTCGACTTCAATTAAACGTCTACGATTTGCACCGAAACTTTTTAGCTTCCATGCAATTGCCCCGTAAACGCTTGATCAATTCAGACGCTAACCTCCAAGCCGAAGCTCACCACATTGCTGAATCGATCAACAAGCGTTTGCAAGCCTTCCCTGAAGGCGGGTATGGTAACTTTCGTGAAAAAGCAACGGGCTGCCCGATTGATCGCGTGATTAGAACAAAACCCTAGAACAAAAAACGGCGCTCCACCGCGCGGAGCGTTTCATAATCGAGCCCCGCTTCAAGCAATTCTTCGGCGTCTAAATTAAACAGCGTAATCCACTTCATTACGCGACGCTGCATGGTAGGGCTTGCGCTTACAAAGTGTTGCAAGCATCGGCACACTTCTTCAATCGCCTGATGTCGGCTCAGCGGTTCAAGCCACTGGCGATCGTCCAGAAAAGCGTTGTAGGCGGATTGATGATGTTTGCGACCCATGTCGAACCCTTTCCAAAATGCACAAACTCCCTAGAAAAGCATGGCGCTTTTCTTAAGCAGTGGGGGCGATATTTCATATTGTGTCTGATGCAAATTCACTCGTTGATTTAACGTGTTCTTATCATACGTGTGACCCTTAAAAAAACCAAGTCACATTTTGTAACAGTTTACAAGAAGTTTACTTGACCTTTTGTGAGGTGCTTACATTGTGGCGCCTTCATATAGAATCCATAAAAAAAAAGCCCTCTTCGTAAAGAGAGCTTAGAACCAACCAATCAATGTAAATGTTCGGCTTTTCTTGGGAGAAAATGTATATTAGCAGGTATTAAGGATTGTGTGGGAACATCTGCATGACGACCACAAGAATAAATGTATCAATAACACAAGTAAGAGGCAAGTGCTTTATGACGTTTTTGTGAAATTGTAATAATTCGTTACAATTGAGCCCTTTTGTTTTGACGCCCCTTGTCGTAAGGTGTGGGTATAGAAAGCCCATTGGCAACACAACTCAAAGGAACCCCCCCATGCCGAAGAAACTCGACTACACCTTTCACCCCGAAGTGGACCTGCCCCGTGTGCTAGAACTCCTCGATGCCCAGCAGTATCCACACCCTTTGGGCGATCTCACCAGTGGCAATGCCTTTCGCACGCTGGTGGGGTGCATCATTAGCTTGCGTACCAAAGACGAAGTCACCTTGCCCGCCTGCCATCGGCTTTTTGCCGTGGCGGATTCCCCCCAAGCGATTGTGGATTTGCCTTTAGAAGAACTCGAACGCTTGATTTACCCCGCCGGTTTTTACAAGACCAAAGCGGTGACGATTCATGATGCCTGCCAAAAAGTGATTGATGACTTTGGCGGGCAGGTGCCTCACACCATAGAAGAACTGCTCACGTTTAAAGGCGTGGGGCGTAAGACGGCCAACTTGGTGGTAGGTTTAGGGCATCACTTGCCGGCCATTTGTGTGGATATTCACGTGCACCGTATTTGCAACCGCTTGGGCGTGGTGGAAAGTACGGAGCCTGACGGCACAGAATACGCCTTGCGAGAAAACTTGGCGGTGGCGTATTGGGAAAAAATCAATTGGTTGATGGTGTTGCACGGGCAACAGGTGTGCAGGCCTATTGGCGCTTGGTGCGATGTGTGCTGTGTAGCCCCCCTATGCCAGCAGGTGGGGGTGAAAAAGCGCAAGCCCCCTGAAAGGTAGAGGGGGCTTGCGGGAAGGCTATTGTGGGGTTACCCCTCGCCACGCACCTTCACCCTTTTTTAGGCTTTTGCTGCTGGCGTTGCCGGAACCGCAGGGGTGGGTGTAGCAGGCGCACTGGCTGACGCTGAAGAGTATTTTGGAACGGGTGTTGAACGCTTGACCTGATTTTTATCGCCAGTAGCAGCAGCCACAAGTCCGACAGTTCCGCCAACAACGGTTCCTATTACAGCTCCAGGGGGACCACCAATGGCAGCACCCGTGGCAGCACCCGCGCCAGCGCTAGCGGCAACGGTTCCCCAATTAAACCCTTCTTTGGTGGGCATTGTGCCCCCTTGGCTATTGGACGGTTGATAGTCATGTTTTGCACTACCAACTTCTTTAAGTGTTTTCTTTTTGTCTAAGGCGACTTCCTTCGCCTTTTTTAACGCTTTTTCTTGGGCATCAGCTTCGCCACCCAGTGTGACCTTCACAAGCTCGCCTCGTTTTTTACCGTCTTCTGAACGTTTTTGGAAATAAGCCGTTTCGGCCCCTTCGACGGCCTTAGAGTCTTTGTTCCATTCTTGAACGTAAGTGGTTCTTAATTTAGTTGAAGAATCATAAGACGACGTTTTTCGGTACTGTTTGCCATCTATTTCAACAATCACGCCGTCTTTCAATTGTTCAACAACTTTTTCTTGTCCTGCCCGAATAGTCGTTCCTTTGACTTCTTTGGCATCTTCAACTTGTTGATCGCCAGTCGCCAAAACCGCCACTTGGTTTTCTTTTGTTTTAAACGCAAAGCCATTATTAATAAAACTATTGTTGACTCTGGCTTGAATACCTTCTGCCGTTTGATCTGTATAGCCCCCCAAGACTTGAACAGCGCGCATTTGTTTCAGTACGTCTGCAAACAGGGGGTCCCCTTTGAGGGCTCTGTTCATCACTTCCATTTCGTCTAAATTGCCACGTAACTTACTAATAGTAGATGACAGTTCTCCTTGTGCATGAGACGTGACGCGAGCAAAGGCTTTTGAACCATCATTATCAAATTCTCTGTCACGCGCAAATATTTCGTTATATTTTGTAACGTCCACACCTTGCTCTTGGAGTTCAGCTATCTTCTTTGCTAGATACCCACGTTTGTCAGAAGGTAAGGCCTCCTGCGTCAGGGCTTGGTATTGACGAGAGGCTTGCGCATATACAACGCCATCACGTTGTAAGACAGAAGGCTGGTCGTTTTCACCTTCTACTACTGTGAGTCCATTATTTTTATTCTCTTGGCTAATTCGTTGCAGCTCTTGAGTATAAGCTTGTTGCATTTTAGCATAGTTTTCATTCCGGTCCTTAATGGTGTGCGGTTGATTTTGGGCGAGTTGAATCCCATTCACAATTTCACGCACTTGTGCGGTGTTGTCTTTTTTAGAATCTATCGTTACGCCCATAGCTTCAAACTGTCCTATAGCAGCTTCTTTATTACCATTTAAGTATGCTTGGCTTGCTGCCAAGAGTTCTCGGTTAAACTTTTCCTGCACAACGGTAAAATTACGGGTTTGACCACGTAATGGGCTTGTAATGGCATCCCAAGTACGTCTTTGCACACTATTGCCCATAGACGCATTCAAGCTTTCCGCATTCCGCCAGTTTGCAAGATTAAAATTATAGTTACCCAAATTTCCATACCCTAACGTGTTACTTTGAACACTGTCCACTAAGGCTTGTGAAATTTGTGAACGATTATAGGCTTCTCCAAGGGTCATACTGCCATAAGATGAGTATGAGTTTTGAGGTGAATTTGGGTTTCCAACAGAGGGAAAGTTAGTAGTAATCATTTAGGTGTGGTCTCCTGAAACGTCTTGAAAGTGGTGGTTGTTTGATTGGGTGGTCAAAAAATAGGTGGGTGTTAAAAGGGTTTGTTCTCAATAGCATAAACACAGGACGCCAAGGTTTTTGTGCGTCCTTAAGATTGTTTTTATCATTTTTGTTACAATTCCTTTTGAATTGGCTCTACTCCCTCTCCCTATGGGAGAGGGTTGGGGTGAGGGCTTTAGGATGTTCAACCTTAGCTGGTGTTTCCCTCATCCTAGCGTAGCCCGCCATAGGCGAGGCGTGCGACCATAGGGAGAAGGGACAGAGCCAATAGACTTTACCCAGACGTTGAAATAGTGGTTTTTCTGCACTAGGCAAAACGTCGAAAAGGTGTCATTCTAAAGAAGAGTAGTTCTTTGAAAATCAAACACGTCCTCCTGAGTGTAACGAAGGATCCCCCCTGTATACGACTTCGTTGGGAGGAGATGTTTCGCTTCGCTCAACATGACAAAGGTCGCTGTTTGCTTCGATGCGTGGGCCAGAAAACCGACTTTCGTGGGCCAGAAATCGGACTTTCGTGGCCAGAAAACCGACTTTCGTGGCCAGAAAACCGACTTTCGTGGGCCAAAAACCGACTTTTGTGGCCAGAAAACAGACTTTTGTGGCCAGAAAACAGACTTTTGTGGGTCGAAAAGTAGGCCATTTTTAGATCGTCACGACTGTTTTAACCCTTCACCATAACAGCTATTCGATTCACCAAAGGCTCTGGCCTGCCATGCCGTGTAAAGGGCTTGGCAGGCTTCCCACACGGCAGGGGGCGTGGTGAACGTATGGCTTACGCCGTGGGCGTTTACCCCTTCCACAGCGCGAATGCCCTGAATGCTATTAACCAGGAAAAAGGCCTCAATTTCGGGCAGCGCGGCAACAGGCAGGGGGTGTTCTGCAAGGTGAAAACCATTGTCTTCACTGGCTTTTCGGATTTGTTGCAGGGTCACACCCGCTAAAGTGTCGGCTTGTGGGGGCGTTGCCCACCCCCACTGGCGATGGTGAAAAATCACGTTGGCATGGGTACTTTCGGTCAATTCCCCCGCCTGATTTTCCCACAAAACGGCGTCAACACCGTCGCCTCGCTCGTGGTGCATCCGCAACGCAGGCAATTGGCTGCCTTGTTTAAGGTGCGGGTAAAACCCTTGATACGACTGTGTTTTAAGGCGAATTGTTGCGGGGGCTAGGGTGCTGGGCAAGGGGGGCAGGGCGGATTGAACATCCACCACGCAGGCGGGCTGAAAGGGCGGGCTTTGCGCGGGGGTGTACGCCATGGGAAAAAGCGTTATGCGCACCCGAAGGGGGGGTGAATCGGGCGGGATTAGGGTTTTTAGGGTGGTGTGCAGTTCGTGTGAAAAAGCCCGAAACCCAGTCATAGCAAGGCCAATCTCTTTTCCATGTTCGTGCAATCGCTTAAAATGCGCGCGCTGCCAGCAATAGGCGAGATCGGATCGAAAGGTGGTAAACACGCTGAAGCCTAAAAACAGGGCCTGCCACTCCTGCGGTTGCATCGGGAACGCCGTTTGCCAGTGGGGGCAAGCCTTTTCGAGGTTTTCGGTAAATAAAAACGGCATGGGGACTAGTCCTTTCCACTTTTTTGCGGTACACTGTTATTTTATCGTAGAATCTTCGATTCACCTAGTTTTAAGATGATTCTTTTGTTGCTAAGGACACCTCAGACATGGCAGAAATTAAGCTCGGTATTGACATTGGCGGAACGAAAATCGCCTGTTCAGCCATTACCTTTCACGACGACAACACCGTCACCTATACGACGCCTCGCAAGGTGTCAACCCCCACAACAGCCAATGCCTTTATTGACAGCCTTGCAGCGTCGTTGAGCTTGGTTAAAAAAGACTTGGGCGTACAAGAATGGCCGGCCATCGGCATTAGCACCGCAGGCGTAGTAGACAGTGTACAAGGCCATATTTTAGGTGCAACAGGTAACCTTAAAGCCATTGATCGCACGCCTTTCCCCATTGCGCAACTGCTTGCAAACCAACTGGGCATTGATGTTTCGCAAATTCATGTGGAAAATGACGCCAATGCCGCCTGTTACGGCGAAGTCAGCGTAGGCGCCGCTGCTGGCCATAAAAATGTAGTAATGGTGACCCTTGGTACTGGCGTGGGGGGCGGCCTTGTGGTGGATGGCCACCTGATTCGAGGCTCCAAGTTTTCGGCCGCAGAAGTGGGGCATATGCGCATTTCACTCACCAACGACCGTGCCTGCACCTGCGGACGCCTAGGCTGTTGGGAAGCCTACGCTTCAGGCACAGGCTTGGCGCGAACAGGCCGACGCGAAATTCGCGAACTGCCCCATAGTGCCGTGGCGCAAGACATTCTGCAAGGCAAATCCGTTGAAGAGCTTAGCACGCATGACATTATTGCCGCCCAATTAAGAGGCAACCCCCTGGCCATTCAGCTCATGGACAAATGGCACCTGCACATTGCCACAGGCCTAGGCAACTTAATGAATGTGTTGGATCCCAACATCGTTGTGATTGGTGGGGGGATGGCTCAATTTGTTGAATTGCCTAAGTTGAAGGACTTTTTAGGGGAACGCATTATGGAACCGATGGCGACTACACCGATTGTGTTTGCCCAGCTCGGCAACGATGCAGGGATGATCGGGGCCGCGGCCATGGCGAAAAACACCTCTCCTGCCTTGAGTTTGTAGGTTTTTTTACGAAATGGCGCTAAAGAAGGCTTGCTATTTTATTTTAGAAACCTTATACTGAAAAAGTAAACCAAAAAGGTTTTCAAGATGATACAGATTCAGCTTGCCAAAAAAGCGGAAAAGGGGTTAATACAGGCACCTCTTCAAGTGAAAAACAAGTTTGCTGTTTGGATTCAATCTTTGCAACGAGACGGTTTGCTGGAAACTCGTAAACGTGCTGGTTTTCATGACGAACCCTTAAAAGGCAAGCGTGAAGGGGAACGTTCCGTGCGTCTTAACAAGCAATGGCGTGTTATTTACAAAGAAGTTAATCACGTTTTGGAAATACAGATATTAGAGGTAATGCCCCATGACTACTAATGACAATGAATTCATCAACATCCAAGAGTCTACCGTCTTTCAAGACATCGTCAAAAATATGACGTTAGGCTCAGTCATGCGCTCTTGGCGAAAATGCGACGATTTAACCCTACAAGCCGTTGCCAAGCGATTGGGTATTTCAAAGCAATTATTGGGTGATTATGAGCGTGGCACGAAGTTGCCAAGCCTTTCTAAAACGATTGAAATGGCCACGGTTTTAGAAGCCCCCGTGGAACTCTGGATTCGCTATCGTATTGAAGCGGAATTGAATACCTTGGGCTATGAAGCCCAGTCTATTGAGGTTCGCAAGGCTGGGTAAACAACGCCTTGCGATGAAACCATGCTTACTATATAATGGAAATGACTTTCATTACAGACTGATGTGAATCAGCCTAATCCTCAAGGTTCTTAACCATGCCCACCCAACAACGATCCGCCTTTACCCACGACGTTCTGCCCCTGCAAGAACGTTCTACCCCTAAAAAAGTTCGCACCAAAGCGAAAAAAGGCGACACCCTTAACTGGGACGCCATCATCGCCGAAGAACGCCAAAAAAGCGCCTCCAAAGCAGGTAAGGCACAAGCGTCTGTCAAAACGGCGAAATCCGCCAAAAGCGAAAAATCCAGCGACGCCCCCGAAAAAAAGACGCATCAGTTCAGCCAATTTATGAAACCGGCTAAACGCGTAAAGTCTAACTCTGAAAAGGCTCAACCTAGCACGTTTGAAGCGGAACGAGCGTCAGCGTCTAAAAAGGCAAGCACCCCTTCTAAATCCTTACGAACGCCCAAACGCCCCGACGAAGTCGTCGCCCAAGAAGGCACACGAATCAACAAGCTGATTGCGAACTTCTCGACCTATTCCCGTCGCCAAGCCGACGCGCTAATTGAAGCAGGCAAAGTCACGCTGAACGGCAAAAAAGTCACCGAACTGGGCCTGTTGATTGAAAAGCCCCAGAGCGTCCGTATTGAAGTCAAAGGCGAGTTGATCAAAACCCAGCAACGCATTCGCACCATTGTGATGAACAAGCCCAAGGACTGCATCACCACACGTTCTGATGAACGGGGGCGTCGCACCATTTACGACGTGTTGCCTGAAGACTTAAAAGGCTTGAAACCCATCGGCCGCTTGGATCGTAACAGCACAGGCTTGCTATTGTTGACCAATGACGGCGACATGGTGAACCTATTGACGCATCCGAAATATCACTTAACCAAGGTGTATCGGGTGGAAGTGGATCGCGCGGTGGAAAACCCTGAACGCTTGGCACAACGCTTCTTAGAAGGACTTTCCCTTGAAGGCGAAAAGCAGTTGGCTCAAGCGGTGGAAGTTTTTATGGTCAAGCCCACGATTTGGGGCGTGAGCCTCAATTCGGGCATGTATCGCCAAGTACGACGGATGTTCGACGCCTGCGGTTACGATGTGGTGGCACTCAAGCGTATTGCGATTGGGGCGTTTCAGTTGTCTGGTCTAAAACCGGGGGAGCATCGTGAATTGCGTTATAACGATGTGCAATCGCTTAAAAATGGCGCGATGGCAGCGTTTAAGCAGTTTGAAAAAGACAAGCGAGACGCCGCACGCATCGCCAAGCTGGCTGAAAAAGCCAAGAAGTCAGGCACGCCTTCCATTGAAGAGCAAGTCTCCAGCTACTTGAAGGACTTAGACCCCAGCGTGTGGATGGGAGCCTAATCTGTGAAGACGACGCTTGATTTTGCTTCCCTCACGACAGACGCCACCTTGCCTTCAACACTCACGGCAAAAGGCATTTTGCACGCCTTGGATTTAAGATCGACGGCGTCTCGTGTCGAGGTTTTAACGACGATTTTAAATAGCAAGACGCCTCTTAGCTTGGCGGATGTCGTGCAAGCCTTAGAAGACAAGGGTTTTGATCGAGCGACCTTGTATCGTAATTTGATGTACTTGGTGGAAATGAACGTGTGTGTGCGTCACCATTTTGGGGACAATGTCTGGCGGTTTACTTTGAATCCGCATGTGTTGGAAGATCCGTCTCAGGCGTGTGAAGCCGTGCATTGTGAGGTGGAGCATCCGCATTCGGTGCATACGCATCATCCGCATTTTGTGTGTGGGTTGTGTCATCGGGTGGAATGTTATGAATTGGCGGTGGATTTGTCGACCTTGTTGGGGGAAGAAAAGCAGGGGGATTTGCCCTTTATCGAAGAGCTGGTTTTGCGAGGGACTTGCCACGCCTGCCGATGAAGAATCACCGCTTGACACGTGAGTGCCTCTATTCTATACTTTTTGAAAGTATTTGACTTTTTCTCTTCCTACTTCCCACCCAATGATTCAGAAAGGTTTTTCTCATGTTTGTTTCCCCCGCTTTTTCAACCCCCACCCGACCGATGACGTCGCCCCAGCCTTCGCCTTTTACCCCCCCCACTAACTTTAATAAAGTCGCTTTAAGTGCTTCAACTGCCCAGCAACAACGCCAAGGGGTGAGTTCTGAAAAAGCGGATGAGATAGGAAAAGCTCTTAGACATTTGCTGAAGAGTCTGCGTGGAGCCAAGGATCTGGGTATAGAAGAAAGAAGGGATTTTTATGTGCATGGCATTAATCAACTTCAAAAATGGGAAGCGTTAATCACCGCGTATCTCACATTTTTTTCGGATAACAGTAGCAGTATTGATAATTTAGATAAACGTGCTCTTAATGTAATACTTAACAATATAGTTTGTCAGTATAAATCTGACGTTGCTCGCTATAGTGAACACACTAATACAGTGGTTCCTTTGAACGAACTTGTCGACAGTATGAAACAACAACCAAACCTTGACGTTCGCGCGTTGGTTGCTACGTGGGTAAATCTTAAAAGAAATGTGAACCGTGTACTCCCTATACTTGAAAAAAAGGGGCATAAAACCGCAGAACTCGAGAGAGCAAAAGTACAAAAGGCTCTTGATGAAGTTCATGGTGGATAGCCAGGTACGAACCCTGTAAGTTAGTTATAGCACTTACACTTATTTGCAAAGGGCGGGTCACCCGAGCCTGTTCTCCATCCACATACGTAAACGAAACGTAAGTTCAGGGCACGTGTCACGCCTGTCGGTGAAGAATCACCGCTTGACACGTGAGTGCCTCTATTCTATACTTTGTGAAAGTATTTGACTTTTTCTCTTCCTACTTCCCACCCAATGATTCAGAAAGGTTTTTCTCATGTTTGTTTCCCCCGCTTTTTCAACCCCCACCCGACCGATGACGTCGCCCCAGCCTTCGCCTTTTACCCCCCCCACTAACTTTAATAAAGTCGCTTTAATCGCTTCACCTGCCCAGCAACAACGCCAAGGGGTGAGTTCTGAAACATTGAAAGCCCTGAAAAGAGGTTGGGGAGTTTTAAAAGAAGAAATTAATGACTCACAATTGTTGGGATATATGCCTTCTTTTGAGAGCTTTGATGTTGGCCTAAGAAGCCGTGTATTTGATGGCATGATTGACACATTAGAAGGCTCGCTTAGTACGATACAAGGTTATTACGACTTTCTTCACAATGAGGGTAAAGGAATTGGCAACGCCGCCGATGAGTCCTTTCTATTGCATTTCTTTGATCAGTGCGTTCCCCAGCAGGAGAGAATTAAACCTGAAGACAGATATGCTCCTTTAAACCAATTTATAGAAGAAAGAGAAACCCCCACATTTAATTCCCTAGATTTAGCTGAGAAGTTTCAGACTCTTGCTAATCAGGTAAAGGCGAAACTTAACGACTTAACTAAACGGCAACAGGCCCTCCTTAAATAAGACTAAAATCCACTTCAAGCGCAGGGGTTCGTGGTAAAAGTCCTCGCCTTTTTTCGTGTTTTTAGTATGATAAAGTCATGACACACTCACACACGCTTGCCCCTTCCCCCCACTTGCAGGACGATCTAACCTACGCCATGCAACACGCCTTGCGTTTAAGCCTTGGCCTTCACACCCCCATGCATGACGACCTATGGATCATGGCCGCCCTTCGCACCGCCGATCGCTTTTCGCAAGCCAACGCGTGGTGGGCTCAACTCGGCGTCAAAGCTCCCGCTAAAAAAGGCTTGGCCTTAATTGAATTGCGCAAGAAAAAAGCCTTGGCCCAACGTCCGCCTTGGCCCAAACGGTTTTTAACGCGTCTGGTGCAAGTGGGCAAACGCCTGTTTTTCAATACCTTTTTTTTGGATGTCCCCCAAGAACGTCAACAATTAAGCGAGTTTCTGAAACACTCACCGCTTTATGCCCGCGCCCGCCACTATGCAGACAACGCCTCGGCCCAACGCATTGACTGGATTCACTGGTTGCCCGCGTTGAATGAACTGTACCCGCAATGGGGCGTCATGCTAGGGATTTCTGAAACCGCGTTTTCTCCTGCGTCTTTACAGGCGTCTTTGGCGGTTTTGCACGCCCAAAAGCCCAAACGACTCTTTCTTTATTGGAGCAAAGAAGTGCTTCAATTTTTCTTGATGTTTAACCTGCTTTTAATTGGCATGCGTCAAGGCTTGGCCGAACCGCGCTTGATTCCTTCAGGGAGTATGGAGCCGACCATTCAAATTGGCGATCGTGTTTTTGTGGAAAAGCCCAGCACTTGGTTGCATTTGCCGCTGCATCGTGGAGAGATTTTGGTGTTTGTACCACCCACTTCAACGCTGAAAAACGACCCGTTTTCGCAGTACCTACGCATCACGGGCTTAAGCGGGTTTTTAGCACCCGTCAATGAAAGCTTAAATCGTTGGGATGTTTATGATGCCCTGCCTTCTGCCGATGAAGTGGACATGGCCTTTATCAAACGACTCATCGCTTTGCCGGGGGATACCGTTCAAGTGGTGCCCAGTGTCGGCGTTTTTGTCAACGGCGTGTTGTTGGAAGAACCCTACGTGCAAGAACCGGCTTGGGGATCTTGTACGTTAAACCCTCCGTTTGTTCGTTCACCAATTTGCGACAAAGCCGTGGTGATTCCAGAAGGGCACGTCTTTATGATGGGCGACAACCGTAACAATAGCCATGACAGCCGTTTTTGGGGTCCTTTGGCCATCAATCGCATTATTGGCCGTGCCACCTTCCGTTTTTGGCCCTTAAACCGTATGGAACCCCTAGGTGATGAGTACCCCAAATCAAACGACGCCCGCCTCGACGCCCAACGCCTTGCCGAACGCTAAATCTCCTTCGGTGGACGCCTTCTTCACCCCAGCCTTGGCCCACGCCAAGGCGCAAGACGCGTTGCGTGGGCTTCATACCCTCACCCCCACTGAAACGCCGTTGGTGTATACCAGTGCCTGTGGCAAGCGTTTGCATCATTTTTCAAGCAATGATTACTTGGGTTTAAGCCAGCATGTTCGATTAAAGCAAGCCAGTCAAGCTGCCATTGAAGCCTATGGCACGGGGATCAATTCCTCTCGCTTGGTGGGGGGGCAACACCCCTTGCATGATGCCCTTGAATCCGCCGTGGCCCAGTGGAAGCAGACGCAAACAAGTGTGGTGTTTAGCAGTGGCTTTCAAGCCAATTTAAGCGTGATTCATGCTTTGTGTCGGCAGGGGTATGTGTTGAGTGACAAGCTCAATCACGCCAGCTTGGTGGATGGGTGTCGTTTGGCCACCACAGAAGGGGCCACGTGGCAACGTTACCGCCACCTAGATTATGACGATTTAGAAACCCGTCTAAAAAAAATTCGTTCGCGGGATGCCCACGCCCCCATTTGGTTAATTAGCGACACCCTCTTTTCGATGGATGGCGATGCCCTAGATCTTCCCACCTGGTGTGGGTTGGCGAATGAATACGGCGCCTTTACCTATGTGGACGAAGCCCATGCCGCTGGCGTGTACGGTAAGCTTCAGCGCAGTGGGCTGGTTGAAGAAGCGGGCGGGGCCTGTTCGGTGGATGTTCACATGGGCACTTTTTCTAAAGCGCTAGGGGGTTTTGGGGCTTATGTGGGGTGTTCCAACGTGCTTCGGCAAATGCTCATCAACCACGCACGGGGCTTGATTTACACCACGTCTCTGCCGCCTGCGGTGTTGGCGGGTAATATGGCGAGTGTGCAACTCGTCCAAACCAACGCCACCCCTACAGAAGCCTTACATCGCAACATCGCGTATGCGCAAAGCGTTTTAAAGGCCTTTCCTGCTTTAGAAGCCTTACAAGTGCCTCGGTCTTCAAGTCACATTATTCCTTTTACGGTGGGGGAAAATGCGGTGGCTATGCAACTTGAACAGCGCTTGTGGGAAGCGGGGTACTTGCTTAAGGCGATTCGTCCGCCAACTGTGCCACAGGGGCAGGCACGTTTGCGGTTGTCTCTTTCGGCGGGGCATGAGGCATCCAACATTTTAGGATGCTTACAGGCGCTTAATGAAGCCGTTTTATCTATCGGATCCGATTTATAAAGAACTGGCCTAATACCGTTTAAACGAATGAATAGCGTGTTAGGCCATTACGGCCCGTGATTCTATTTTAAGAAGTAGGGCAAAATCCAGCGCAGGGGGTTGAACTGCCACTGCTTGAAAAAAGGCAAAGCATACAGATCCGGCACGGCTTCAACCGCATAGCGAAGTTCTTTAATTTCACGACGAAATGTTCTTAATTCAAGCAATCGGGCGTCTTTTTGCAAGCGAAAGGCGGCTTCCCACTGACTCACTTTTAACACCAACGGCACCAACACGATTAAAAGCAACACTTCAAGAAAAAAGGCGAGGGTCACCGCCGTTTGGGCAGAAAAAATCATGGTAAACTTCCTTTAAGGGGTTGTGTTTAAAGGTTTGGGAGACTTGGATTTGAGGCTCGTTTGGGGGTCAACCGGCACATACGGCAAGGGGTAAGTGGCTTCCATAAAAGCTTGAGTCGAGGGCATAAGGGCCTTGGCGCATCGTTTATAGCGCATGGCTTGTAGGGATCGATAGGGAGACAAAAAGAAGCGTTGCCAAATGGGCAGCGCGTTAATATAGGCAATGTTCAGACGAAAACGCCCGCAGGTTTGCCACCCCTTGGGCAGTGAAGCGGGCACAATTTCAAATTCATCCGCCAATGGGGCTTTTTTGACGTCCACAACCGGCACCGTGACAGCAGGTGACCCCCCTTTAACTGGGGCAATACGGACGTTTTCTGAACCTTGCGCCGTCCACGTCATGCAACCACTCAATAGGAACAGAATACCTAAAATAAAAGGAAACATTGTTAAAACCTCACTACCTGAAGTCTATTCTACCACATACGCCAGAAAAACCCAATCTCTGGGCGAAATCTTCACAGCAGGGAAAGCTTGAAACGAGTTGAGCTTAGACCACCCCTTTTGACACCACAACACGCTTGAGGGGAGTTCTAAATGCAGGGGGGAATCCCCCGTATTAAGGATCCTTAGAGTAAAACAGCCTTCTTCTTCAAGCCATTGATGAGAAGTCACGCGTAAGAGATGAGGCGCTTGTTGGACGAGGGCGTCAATGACGCTGGCAATAGGCGTTTGAGGCAGCGATTGATAAATGGGTTGCACCATCAATTGGTGACGATGAAACGCAAGGTCGGCTTCATTGACGTGATGAGGCATCCACCGCAAGCGATGGGTCACTTGGCGCCCAACCCCCTGAGCGTGGGGGGTTTCAAATGGCGGGCCTGCGGGGTAAAAACGCGTGGGCAAGCGTCCTTTTGACAAATGGGAAAAACCGCGATGCAGGGGAAGAATCAAGGCCTCTTCCACCACTTCATACGCATAATGCCCCACCATAATCAGCGATTGTGGGTAGGTAAGGCCCCAACGCAAGCCCCCGTGGTAGCTTGCGCCCACGGGTTGCCATTCGCCCATGTTTTTGTCCACTGAAAAAACAGGGAAGCGATGTCTTCGTTCAGGGGGTGAAAGTCGAGTAACACCAAAACCTGTATGCAACTCTCTTTCGTGACTTCTGGCAAAATCGGGGGCCTCTAGTCGAAGATTGACTTGATGATTGGGGGTCTGAATGTCTTGTTGGATTTCAAGTTCAATCACCTCATGGCCCTTGTAAGAAGCCTTGACGGTGATTTGATCCTGCTGAAGCCTTAGAGAGGCGGTGGCGGTTAAGGCCTCCTGATCCACCAAAAAATCTAGTCGGTGTACTTCAAGAGAACCCCGCTTGGGTGAAGCGTTGTAGCTGTCGCCTTTATCTTCCAAAGATTCAAGGGAAAGACGCTTGATAAAGTCTCCCATCTGTTGAACGGCGTTCTGTTTCGTATGAGCATCAAGCGCTTGAGCGTTAGACGCTTGAACATACGAACACACCGTTTCCACACGATGTGACAAGGGCACTTCTGTAATGGAGCCTTGCCAGTCGTTGATTAAGCGGGTTTCTTCAAACGCTTGGCCCATACCTTGTTCGGTAGATGGCCTTTCTTTTGATTCAAAAGACAAGACGCTTTCAGGCTGACAAGGCCATTCAATGGGTAAAAGTATCTTGTGCCCCAGCAACGTTTCAAGTTCATGCCGATGCCATTGGCTCCACGTGAGCGCTAAATCTAGCACGCTTTGAAAACGGGCTTCATTCTGAAGGTGGACGCTGTCGATACTGCACCCGCAAATATCGTCATGGGGGTGATTCAACAAAAGCAACCGCCACGCTTGGGCCAAGGCTTGGCCTTCGGCTTGCCATTGCCATGCGCTACGGGCTTTTTGCTGCGTTGTCTGAAGATATTCCTGATGCCTGGCCCGCAGCGGTTCCCACACTTGGGTGAGCCACCATTCGCATTGGGCATTGAGCTGCTTTAACCAGACGCGAGACAACAACGTGCCACTCAATAACGGCGGAGCATTTTCGCCAAAATCACGCAGTTCACCCACACGTATTTCTAAAGCCTTTGTCTTTGTCTTTACTTGACCCGCCACCTGTTCCATAAACTCATGGGGGTGCACCACGCAATAGGCGTCTAAAAGAGGTTTGCACGCCTCTAACGTTTCCGCATCAGGCGGGGCCAAGTGATCACCCCCTAAGGGAATAAAAACAGGCACACCCCATTGAACCAAACGCGCTTGAAGGGCGTTTAAGGCTTGAGTTTTAGCATCAAGCGTGGGGAGCTCTACATCCTGCAAAGGCATTTGAAAATACCCTTCAGGCAACTGGTAGGTAAGGAGCCCTTCCCCATTAGGAGAAACCCAATAAAACAGGGGAGACGCCTTAGGAGGCAACGCCCGCCCTCGCCACATCATGGCATGCGTAATGCCAAGCTTATTAAAAAGCATGGGAATACTTTCAGGTTGCCCAAAGGTGTCAGGCAAGTAAGCGGTGAAATGGGTACAGCCCAGTTCACGAGCGTCGCGTTGACCTTGTTGCAAATTACGTAAAAGCGATTCAAGCCCCACCAGTTGAGTGTCCGGCATCGTGAACCACGGCCCCACATGGAGCCTTCCGCTTTGAAGGTACGGCTTTAAGCGTTCTACCAAATCAGGCAGCAGGGCTTGAGCGTCATGCAACAGAGCCGTTTGTCCGTCAAGGCTGAATTTCTCAAGCCGTCCACTTTCAAGGTAAGTAACCATTCGTTCTAGCACGGCAATGAGCCGGTGTTGGTACGTTTCAAAAGAAACATACCACGCACGATCCCAATGGGTGTGCCAACAGAGATAAGACATCGATTCGTGTGTATTCATCTTAAACGGCTCTCACTTTACAACAGGCTTGACGAATATCCTTCCACTCATCGCTTAAAGAACGCATGGCATGAGACGCAAACTGCTGAATTTGAGAAGAACCCAAGCCCAAATCAGACGCCAAGCCCGCCGCTTCTACAGGGGCGTTGGCGGAATCCACATTCAAGCCCACATGAATTAAAACAGACGTCACCGATTTTGTGCAAATCGAGACGGAAAGCTTTTTGGTTTGTTGGAAGAAGAGATCGTCTCCTCGGCGTTCAATCACATGACCTTCGAGTACATCGTTCAAGCGATGTTGAATAATGGAAGAAAACAGCCGTTGGAGCAACACGCCTTCTTTTAAAGACGCGTCAAACAATTCGACAATAAAGTGTTGCATGTCTTGAGAGTAGATGTTGTCTGAATTCAGCACGTCTTCTAAGTCCACCATGCGTTCAAGGCTTACATCGCAGGCGCCTCGAAAAGACACGACGGCATTGCCTAAAATGCCCACATTTTTATAAATCCAGTGCGGAGACAGGGCTTCGCCGTTATAGGGCATCGGCTCTTCAATCAGGTGTGTTTTCATCACAAAGGGTATTCCTTCTCTTATACCTTATATTATAGCATAATTTAAAGGGGCGATTCTTTATTTCTTATGATAAAATAAGTTCAGTTAGTGTGACTTTATTGAAGGATAAAATTTCTTATGAAGACTTTATTAAATGTGTTGACGGGTATTTTTTTAAGCTTACTTATTTTTACAACACCAGTTCAAGCCGAACGATCTATCAGTCCTGCCTATAAGATTTTCAATGAGAGTCAAAATGCCATTGTAACCGTTATTAACGGAAGAGGTCATGGATCAGGCTTTTTAATTTCTAAAGAAGGTGTTATTTTAACCAATCATCATGTCGTTTATCCGAATATAGACGCCAAAGTAATTGTAAGAATTAACGACGAGAATTATATCGCACAACTTGTGGGGAGTAATTCTAAATTAGATATTGCCGCATTAAAAGTGCCTCCTTCGGTTGTAAGTAGCATCAAACCTTTGGTTTTGTTTAATCCTGAAAATCAAGCAGATTTGGCATCAAGAGGAGAAGAAGTCATTGCTCTTGGTAGCCCCGTTGACTGGAAAACGCTTGAAAAAACCCTCACACGAGGCATTATTTCTAACCAAAATGAGTTTATGCTCTTTCATGATGCAGCTATAAATGGAGGTAATTCAGGTGGGCCTTTGTTAAACTTTGAAGGCAAAGTTATTGGCATCAACACTATTGGTATTTCCGATAGAGGGCAAAGTATTGCAGGTTCTGTAAAAGCTAGTAAAATTGACGATTTTTATAAATCGATCAGTCGTTCGCTTACTAATATAAAAACAGATCTGATTAAATTGCCCGCCTACCCCTTAGAAAGATTACCGATTGAAGCTATTTCAAAACAAAACCCAAGCTATTTTCAAATAGGGAGTTCGCTTATTCTAAAAAAACGAACGGTCAACTTTGACAAGTTTATTGTTACTTTAACCACGCCTGTTGATGCCTATAAAGAGTTTCTATTCACAGAATCGCTCCTATTGAAGCAACAGCAAACCCGATACGAAAAAGCGGGTAAATCGATAGATACAAATGAGTTATTCAGAACAGACAAAAATAAAGTGTACGATAACTCTTATCGCAAGTATGTGTCCATAAGCATCAATCCCAAACAAGTACTCACCGCTGGGGCCAAAGTCAATGTGGCTTTAAGTGCCCTAAGTGGAGTACCCGCGGTTTTGAACTTTCAGTTTGAAGGAGACTTTAAAAACTTTTCCCTGGTGGATGCTTCAGGGAGTAGTCAGTGTAAACCTTATATTTTTGGGCGTAATGATCAAACCGTGGCCAATACGCTGATGATAGACCGTAGCTACTTTGGTTATTTTGAATACCCTTTTGATTGCTTTGAGGGAAAAAACGAAGTCTATTTATTACTAGAAGATGATCAAGGTAACCTAGAAAAACATGCTTTAAACATAAAGATCTTAGACGGTATAAAAGAAGAAATTTCTTTCCTGAATAATTACTAAATCCCCAGTAGAACGCCTAAAACACCTGTACTTGAGAGTCCAGCGGGTTCATAAAACGGGTGATGTTATTGCGGAAAATCAGCGAAACCGTGCCTGTAGGGCCGTTACGTTGCTTGGCAATAATAATTTCCGCAATGCCGGGTTTGTCGGTTTCTTTATTGTAGTATTCGTCTCGGTAAATGAACATAACGACATCGGCGTCTTGTTCAATAGAACCGGATTCACGCAAATCACTCAACATGGGGCGTTTGTCGTCTCGGCTTTCCACCGCACGAGACAACTGCGAAAGGGCAATCACTGGGCAACGTAACTCACGCGCCAAGCCCTTTAACCCTCGAGAAATGGCCGCGATTTCGTTTTGGCGATTTTCCATGCCTGTGCTGCCTGCTCGACCCTGCATCAACTGTAAGTAGTCAATCACAATCATGCCAATGGGTTCGTTTTGGCGTTCAATCATCAATTTACGTGCTTTGGCACGCATATCCATCACCGTCATACTTGGGGTGTCGTCAATAAAAATGGGGGAATCGCCCAAGCGCCCCATGGCAGAAGCGAGTTTTGAAAAATCGGTTTCGCTAATGTCACCTGTACGAATGCGTTGGGCATCAATTTCCGCTTCGGCACAAAGCATCCGTTGTACGAGCTGTTCTTTGCTCATTTCTAAGCTAAAAAATAAAACAGGCGCTTTTTCTTTCATGGCCACATGAGTGACCAAGTTCAAGACCAACGCCGTTTTTCCCATGGAAGGACGCGCGGCGAGAATGAGCAAGTCGTTTTTTTGAAAGCCCGACAAGTAGTTGTCTAAATCATAAAAACCCGACGCCACGCCCATCAGGCTCCCTTTATTGTTGTTGCGTTCTTCAATTTGTTGAAAGGTGGTGGGAAGAATGCTTTCAATGGGGGTGAGGTTGTCTGAAATGTTATGTTGAGCAACAGCAAAAACGGCTTGCTGGGCTTCATCGATCGCCAACTCTGCAGATTCACTTTCATAGGCGGAACGCACGACTTCAGCCCCAGCTTTGATTAAGGCGCGTTGTAAGGCTTTGTCTCGAATAAGGGTGGCATAGTAGGTTAAATTGGCGGTGGTCATCACAGCAAGGGCGAGATCGTTGAGATAAGATCGCCCCCCCACATGTTCTAAGAGATCTTGATTTTTTAAAATCTCAGACACGGAAATCAGATCGACAGGTTGCCCTTTTTCAAATAAGTGACACACCGTTTTATAAATCAATCGATGGCTGGGGCGATAGAAATGATGTTCCCGCAATACATCCACCACGCGAATCAGCGAATCAGGTTCAACCAACACACCACCCAAAACGGCTTGTTCCGCTTCTAGGGCATGGGGGGGAATGCGTTCAAAAAAGCTGTAATCGGTGTCATCTAAGAGGCGGGCATCGTCGAGGGAGGAACTTGCTTTTTCCGCTACAGTAGGGCGCACCTGTAAGTCTGGCTCTGGCTCAAAATCGGGGAGTTCTGGCAAGTTTAGTGCGGGAAACTCTAAAGCTTTTTCTTCATCGCTCATGTAAAGCTTCCCCCAATGTGGTTGATTAAAATGCTGATGACAGGAATCGAACCTGCGACCTACGCGTTACGAATGCGTTGCTCTACCGACTGAGCTACATCAGCACATTCACTACTGTTCATACTTTAGTGGAAACAGAAAAAAAAACAAGGCGTTTGCTTGGGCGAAACCCAAAAAATGACAAGAAGACTTTTATTTATATGTTATGGTAAAAGAACTATCGTGTTTAGTTGAAAAAGGGTTCTGCTTAATGGATTGGACGACCTATGAAAATCACGTTAAACAGCTCAATGACTGGGCCTACCAGTACTATGTGTTGGACGACCCAAGTGTAGAAGACGTCGTCTATGATGCCTTGTACCAACAGGTGCTGGCTTTTGAAAATGAGCATCCCAAGCGTGTGTTGCCTGAAAGCCCCACGCAACGGGTGGGGGATGAACCCTTAGACGCCTTTGAAACGGTGGAACATCCGGTGAGGTTGTATAGTTTAGACAACGTGTACAATCAAGCTGAGCTAGAAGAGTGGCATCGCAAGCTAAAGGGGGTTGAAACATCTGAAGGTTTGGTGGTGGAAGGCAAGTTAGATGGTCTCGCTATTACACTGCTGTATGAAGACGGCTTACTGGTGCGCGCCGCCACACGTGGCAACGGCATTGCGGGTGAAGACGTCACCCAAAACATACGCACGATTTCAAGTATTCCCTTAAAAATTCCCCGTCAAGCGGGTGTTCAGGTTCCTCGTCGCCTGGAACTTCGGGCGGAAGTGTTAATGCCCATGCGCCGCTTCAATGAATTAAATGCCCGAAGAAACGCTGAAGGCTTGGACGTGTTTAAGAATCCCCGTAACGCCGCCGCTGGAACGCTTAGGCAATTGGATTCTAAACTGGTGGCTGAACGCAAATTAGACGCCTACTTCTTTAGTGCAACGGTGCTAGATGACACCTTTCTAAACGCCCCTGAAACCTTGTGGCACATGCAAACGTGGATGCAAAACGTCTTGGGCTTTAAGTTGAATCCGCATCGTCAGTTGTGCCACAGTATGAAAGACGTCTGGCGTGCAATTCAACGGTTAGACGTGCAACGGGCTGAGTTTGAAGTCGCCACAGATGGCGCCGTGGTGAAAGTCAACGATTTAGAGGTGTTTGACGCCTTGGGCTATACGGCAAAATCGCCTCGTGGGGCGGTGGCCTATAAGTTCACTCCAGATGTCGCCGAAACCACCGTGCTTGCTATTGAATACAGTGTAGGACGAACAGGCGCCATTACGCCGGTGGCGATTATGGAACCCGTCTTACTGGCAGGCACCCTGGTGCAACGGGCGAGCCTCTACAACACGCAACAGCTTCAACGTTTACCCGTGTTGGACGCTACCCCAACAGAAGCAATGGAAACGACCGATTTAAGAGTCGGAGACGGCGTCCGTATTTTTAAGGCCGGCGAAATTATTCCTAAAGTGGAAGGGGTGTTCGTTCAAGGCAAGGCGCGTCAACACCCTACGCACATTCCCACCCATTGCCCAGATTGTCAAAGCCCTTTGGCGGAATCTGAACATAAAACAGGGTTATTTTGCCCCAACCGCATGGGATGCCCCGCACAAGTCAAGGGTTCGCTGACGCATTGGGCGTCGAAAAAATGTTTGGATGTTGACGGCCTAGGCGAAGAGACGGTTTCATTACTTGTTGAAGCCTTAGGGGTGAAACATCCGAGTGATTTATATGCGTTGAACTTTGACGCAATCAATGGCCTAGAAGGTTTTCAAGAAAAATCAACCCTTAAGCTCCTTCAAGGGTTAAAAGCCAGTCTAAAACAACCATTGTGGCGATACTTACATGGCTTGGGGTTGCCGAATCTGGGAATAGAGCTGGCCAAAACGCTTGAAGGGTATGTGGCACGTTTGTCGCATTTAAAGGCGTTACATTGGTTGGAACTCGCTATTTTTGAAGGGGTCACTGTAGAAGGGGCTCAAAAAATCGTGACCGCCCTAAACGCCCCAGCCATGCAAGCAGAACTGGCCAAACTCATTCACTTAACGCAGGACGCCGTTGGGCCTGAACAGCTTTGGAAGCCAGGAGGCCTTTCTGAAGTCAAATTAACGACTCACTTACTTCTGGCTTTAAAGGCTTATTATGGATGGGAAAGCTTGGGGGCCAGTTCACTTGAAAATCTGGCCCAAGCCTTGGGCTTTCGTTTGTTTGAAGAACAGAGCCTTTGGGTGCAGACCCTTCTTGTGGAACATCTCAAAAAAGAAGCCCACCAGGCTTATGTGCTGAGTGCCTTAGCAGAAGCTTCCCTTCGCCCCGTGATCGCTCAAATCCTAGAACGTTACAGGTTCGCGCTCAGTGAATCGCCTTCAACGGCGTTACCTTTAGCGGGTAAAACGTACGTTTTAACAGGCACACTCACTCAAAGTGGGTGGAATCGTGAAGAGGCCAAAGCCCAGCTTGAAGCCTTAGGCGCCAAGGTAAGTGGAAGTCTTTCTGCAAAAACAACGGCCTTAATTGCGGGTGAAGGGGGCGGAAGCAAGTTAAGTAAAGCCCACGGCTTAGGCGTGCCTGTGATGAATGAACCTGAATTTTTAAGCTGGCTGGCGTCGTTGTAACAATTTGCAACAAAAGTAGGACGCCCTAAAGCCTTCGGCCCAACGGGTCGAAAAAGAACCATGCCCGATCTTTCCCTTATTTTCAGGACATCCCTTGCCTATGTACTTTTTCTACATAACGGTTAAACGTTCTCTTGCCTTCCTTCAAGCAATCATTCAAGGCTTGTGTATTTTAGGCCTGGTGAGTTTATTACTTTGGGTAGGGACGCTTTTTCACGTGTTTGATGCCGCCACAGAAGCCAACCTGATTTATTGGGGAGCCTTGCCATTAAATTCTTTTCTCCCTAAAGGGGCCATTAATTTATTTTTCATCAGTATAATAGCATTATTTTTGTCGTCTTCATTACAACCATTAAAATGTAAAATGCAAACCTACGTTGAAAGAAATACCCACATTGAAAAGGATGCTAAAGCCTCTGTAAAAGTTAGAAAAGGCCCGTCCCCTGTTGACAAAATCAAACGACGTGAAGCTATTTTGGCCTTACGAGTCCCTGAAGAAACCGCATTAACGCGTTTAAACCTACAAATCAAACGCTTCGCGCAGTTTAATGCACGTTGCCTTTCTACAGAAGCAGGATACTTTTTGATTGCATTTCAGACGCTTGAAGAAGCGGTCGCATATACACAGCTTATTTCAACCGCCTTAGAAAAATCAGAAGTGCCTAAAAATCAATATGCGTTTGCTTTAGATTGTGTCCCCCTCATTAATTTAGAAAATCCAACGAAATTTAATCACTTATGGAAAGACGCCCTGTTACTTTGTAACTTATGTTCGCAAGGTGAAGTGCTTTGTACGGAAAGCTTCTTACAGCAGTGGAATCAAAACACAAAACCCCTGGGATTTAAATTTGTGCAGGGTAAGCCTGCTGCTTTAAAGAACACCTTAGAAACAGAACTATTGGGTATTTATCTCTTAAAAGGGAGCAATACCCAAAAAACCTTGTATACCGCTGAACTCAAGTAAGACACAGGCACATTTTCTGCCTCAACTAAAAGGGACTTTTCCCCCATGCGAACACTCAATACGCTCATAATTTTGCCCCTTTTTAATGAGGCCTACCTCCCCTTGATTCAAGCCAGTTTAAACGCAGGGGTAAACATTATTGCCATGGGCAACCATTTAAACGAATGGACGGCCTGTTTTTCAGGGCAAGCCTTTTTTCCTATAGAAGTTGTGTTACGCAGTGAACAAAGCGTGATGTTAAGTGTACAAGCCCTTCAAAAGCGCTTTCATTACCTAGATCGACTGCTCTACGTCATGCCACCCCCATTGTTGGCGGAAGTTTCTGAAACTCAAAGCACGCCCTCTTCATTGCAGGGGCAGACCTTGATGGATGCTTGCGGAGACCATTTTGCCCAAACCTTCACCATTTTTAGAGAAGTGGCGCGACTGATGGCCATGCAACAGCAAGGACGCATCTTAACACTCATGGTTAATCGGGGGGACGACTCGGAGGCGTCGGATTTATTTGTGCAAGATGTTCGGCATCAGCAAATTCAAAGTTTAAACTTGCATTTAGGGGAAGAGTTTAGCGTCTATAACGTGACGTTTAATAGTTTAAGCGTCAAGCGTGAAACGCTAAACGAAAGCCTTGTGGGGCAGCAGGTGCATCCGTTGTTGTATGCCCCTTATTTTCAAGGAATCACGGCGCAACATTTGGATCTTGGCTAAGCGTTCGTGTACACAGACGTACATAACCAAGCAAAAAAATCGTCGCGACAACGAAGAGACCATAGATCGTTTTATCTTTCGGTTACTATAGAAGGCTCTGCAAAAGGGCATCCAGCCACTGGCTGTTGCTCCCCTGCATAACTTGTTATTTGAATCCGCCATTACATAGTATTGAGAACGTTCTGCTTTTGCAAAATCAAACGCGCTTGTGTCGCTGTTCGACGTAGCGGCCCCTGTACATCTAATTTTGAAAAAGTACGTAAAATCCGACGAGCCATCACGGTGTTGTCTGAAATACCCAAGGCAACCGCATGATTATATAAAACCGCTTCTTGGCCTTTGGTATAACTTTTACTGGCTTCTTCTAAACGGCTAAGGGCCAAGGCTTTATCTGCCCCTTCATTCATTAAGGCCAACACTCCAGCGGTATTGAGAGCCTCTACATTGTGGGGGTCCACTTTTAAAGATGCTTCTATCGCAAATAGCGCATCATCCATCTTGCCCAATTCCACATACAGTAGAGCATTTACATAGTGTGCTTCAGCAGAAAATTCACCACACTCTAAAAGCGTATTTAAATAGGTTTGGCATTCTTCAAAATTTCCCACATCCAAGCAGGTATAAGCAATGGAAGTGAGCAAGTCCTGATGTTGTGGGTCTATTTCTAGGCCCTGTTGAAAAATTTCATAAGCTGCTTGAGATTCGTTTAACGCATCATACGCCAGTCCTAAATAATAATACAGGTCAGCTTCTGGATTCCCTTGGTATTGAATGGCATTAATCCAGTGGTCAATGGCTAGGGTATAGCGTTCGGATTGATATTCCAACACCCCTAAATGATACAAGCAAAGGGGGTCTTCAATGTTTTGCAGTAAAGCCATGTACAGGTAATCTTTGGCCAGTTCCAAATAACCTAATTCTAGTTGAATTACCCCTATGGTAAAAAAAATGGAAGGGTAATTGGGCTTAAGTTGAAAGACGAGTTCTAAAATAAATAAGGCCGTTTTATAGTATTGTTTTTGATAAAGAAGCCAGGCCGTGTCAAAGAGATAACGAGCCAACAGTGAGGGAGTAAAGATGTATAACGACCCTAGTAAAAAAACGGATCCCAAGAAAAATGCGCCTATTGCCCAAGACGTATAGGTCAATAAAATAATCAATGGCATCATGGCTGGTTTCCTGTAACGGTTAAAGCGTCTCCGTTCACCTTTCGAAACCGAACTTAGTTTCCTAAAATAAACTCTGTCAAATAGAGGAGGAGGCTCTCTATCGTAAGCGATTCAACTGAAGGGTGATGTCGGCATCCACCTGTTTGCCTTGATTGGGGGTATATTGCCTGCCATTTAACACCAACGTTTGTTTGCCTGATTGAATGTAATATGCCTGCGGTAAATCCGCACGAGGGATCGTCAAACCAAACTCTCGGGCTTGAGCCGTTGCTTTAGTGTCATCCACATCAATTTTAGTAAAAGGGATTCCCAAACGTGAACAAACCCCTTGAATACTCGGCACTAAAGTCACACAAGAGGCACACCATTGTGCCGTAAACACCACGACTTGGTCTTCATCTGCTTGGGAAGGCAAGGTATGCGTTCCATTTAACAATGTTAGACTCACCAGCCAAAAAAGTGCTAACACCAGCGCAAACAAACCTACAAAATCGATTTTTTTTGGGGAAAGCTTGAACAAAAAAGGACTGCTTGGCATAGGATTCATCTTTTCCTTTGCATTTCAAATCTGATTGAAGATTCTAAAATTAGAAACATCATAACATAGTTTGCACAGTTTGTCTTTATTTGTTTGAAAATCTTCTACAATTCCGTTATGCTATAAAAAAAGAAAGGATGCTGGTATGAAGGCCTTAAAATTAACCCCACTTGAAACGCAATCTAGGCATATTCACGTCTTTGTAACGCCTGTGGGGCCTTTAAAGTGTAATTGCACGTTGATTTTTAATTCCCTCACAAAAGAAGCCTTGATTATTGACCCAGGTGGGGATGCGGATGAATTGCTTCAATGGCTACGCACGTATAAGCTTAAACTTAAAGCCGTCTACCATACCCATGCTCACTTTGACCACTTTTTGGCTTCTGAAGCGTTGCGAAACGCCACTGGGTGCCCCCTATGGCTTCATAAAAAGGATCTCTTCTTGTGGAACATGCTTGAAACCCAATGCCAGCTTTTTGGATTCCCCCTTCACCAAGAAAAAACACAACCTCCAGATAGTTTTATTGAAGACGGCCAACCCTTGGCTTTAGACGACTTAGGTACGCATCAAACGCTTGTTACCCCAGGGCATACACCCGGTTCTTGTTGCTTTCATTTAGAATCTCATGGGATTTTGGTGGCAGGAGACACCCTCTTTCACGGGGGGATTGGTCGTACCGACTTATGGGGAGGCGATGAATCCGCGATTTACCGTTCCATTACTCAGCGTTTACATGTGCTAGATGCGGAAACCACCGTCATTACAGGCCATGGCAAACTGACCACCATTCAGCAAGAACGTCACTATTTTCATTAAAAAAGGATGCTTAGATGACCGTTGTGTTACATACCCTTGAAGAACTTCAGCAGTGGAAGCAAACCTTACCAGCTAAAAAACTGGCCTTGGTGCCGACGATGGGCAACTTACATGCCGGGCATTTGGCCCTGATTAAAGAAGCCCAACGGCATTCGGATGCAGTGATGGTGTCTATTTTTGTGAACCCAACGCAGTTTGGCGTCAATGAAGATTTAGACCAGTACCCACGCACCTTTGAAGCAGACCTACTGGCTTGTCAAAATGCTGGGGTGGACGCCATTTTTGCGCCTTTTGTTGAAGAGATGTATCCCGAAGGTGTGAAGATTACGCACCACGCCGAAGAATCGATCGCCAACCGCTTATGCGGGGCAAGTCGCGTTGGGCATTTTGACGGGGTAGTTACGGTGGTGCATCGATTATTTAGCGTGACAGATCCTCAACTGGCTGTTTTTGGACAAAAAGATGCCCAACAAGTCGCTGTAATTAAAGACTTCATTAAACGCGAAGGCTTTCTGGTTGAAGTGTTGGTGTACCCTGTGGTGAGAGATTCAGACGGCTTGGCCCTGTCGTCTCGTAATCAATACCTCAAAACCCCAGAAGAACGGCAAACGGCACTGGCTTTATTTGAAACCTTACAAGGACTTGCCGTAGCGTTTCACACGTTGAATCAAACCCAGACGGCTTTTCCGTTGAATCTTCAAAAAGCGTTTGAATTGTCATGGAAGGCTATGCAACCCATGTATCCCTTGGGGCAGGCGCTTGTTTGGGAATACGTAGAAGCCGTTGATGAGAAGACCTTTGAATCGCAGGCGTTTTTAACCCGTCATAGTCGCTTGCTTGTGGCGGCTCGATTGGGTTCAGTGCGTTTGATCGATACCTTGCATGTTCAGGAATTGTTCCAAGAAAGCGAACGAGAGGGTATAATGCCCTCTCGTTGAAAAATGTGTCTCATCAATGTAGAATTTAGTTACAAGCGGTTTGAGGTGCTCGTGCATTCATTGCGCGTGTAGGTGAAAGGGTGAATTGTTGCATCTGGTCTATATTAGTCATTTCAGGTTTAGACAACCCCGCATTTGCTAAACCTGCCTTCTTCTCTATATCCTTCGCCGCTTCTGCCGCTAAAGCGTCTGCTGCCGCTTTAGCCAGCGCGTCCGCTGCCGCTTTAGTCTGCGCATCCGCTATAGCTTTAGCGTGCGCTGCCGCTTTAGTCTTCGCATCCGCTATAGCTTTAGCGTCCGCTGCCGCTTTAGCCGCCGCTGCCGCTATAGCGTCCGCTTCCGCTTTAGCCGCCGCGATGGCGGCATCTTCTGCATCACGCTCGGCTTGAGTCAAGCTTGCTCGTCTTGCTATTTCAGCCGCATCCGCGGCCGCTTTGGCGTCCGCCTTGGCTTTAGCCGCGCATGCATCCGCTATAGCTTTAGCGTCCGCTGCCGCTTTAGCCGCTGCTGCATCCGCTATAGCTTTAGCGTCCGCCGCCGCTTTAGCCGCCGCTGCCGCTATAGCTTTAGCGTCCGCTGCCGCTTTAGCGTCCGCTGCCGCTTTAGCCGCCGCTGCCGCTTTATCCGCCGCGATTTGATCTAATTTTGCCATCTCCGCTAGGATGGCTTGTTCATCGGCGACGCTGCCACCTTGACCTTGTAAAGCGTGAACGCCATTCAGTCCGACTAAACTAATCGTCATGGCGAGCGCAAAATAAAAGACTTGTTTCGAAAAAAGAGCTTTCATGGGCGATGTTCCTTTTGATTTCTTCTGAGAAACGACTCAGATTTTCAAGCTTTCTAATTATTTAATTTTCAGATCAGCTTGCCATACCATTTCGGTGCATTGTCATCAAAACTTTAGCGATTGTTACAAATCGTAATCCGCTCAAAAAGTAACCTTTCTTCTTCTGTAAAAAGAAGAAGAAAGGTGCACGAAACTAGTAAGGTTTCGCATATTGAGGCGATTGTTGACGGGCTTGCATTTGTTGTTGACGCTGGGCGAGTTTGGCTTGCATTTCATTGAGCTTGGCTTGATGTTCTTGGCTTTTTTGTTGAAATTGCTGTTGGCGCGCTTGTAAATCTTGTTGGCGCTGGGCGAATTGGGCTTGTCTTTCTTGTTGTTTGGCTTGCCTGTCGGCCTGTCGAGCGGTACGTTGCTGTTCCATTTGCGCCTTCATCGCTTCATGCTGTTGCTGCATTTGTTGACGCTGGGCTTGCCCCGCTTGTTTTTGCTGTTCCCACTGAGCCTTTTGCTGCTGCATTTGAGCCCTCATGGCTTCACGTTGTTGCTGCATTTGTTGATGCTGGGCTTGGTATTGTCCTCCCCCAGCTTCAGCAAACGCTAGGGTTGCGTTCATGCCTAAAGCCAATAGTAGGCAAAGGCTCAATACTTGAATATCTTTTGAAATAGTCATTAAAACATTTCCTTCTCTTTCAAATTGCGTGAGTAAAGAGGCGCCTGCTTTAAACGCCTAAATGAAAGACGCCTTGTTCGGCAAGAGGTGTTTCATCTAGGAGAGGGCTTCGGCACTTTAGACCAAAAACCCCACGTTTTGTTACAAAACGTTAGGGTTTTTTAGTCATTGACAGATGTTACGCAGACTACGCTTGTAAATCAAGTCGTTTTCCATTGGTGGGGGGTGGGGCGTCTTCTTCAACAGGCGCTTCGCTTAGGGCTTGACCTACAGGGCGTTCTTCGCCTTCTTTTAAAACAGGCAATTCCCCTGGTTTAATAATTTGTTGAAAGTTAGTCATACCACCAAAAGGAGGGGCATTTTTATACTTCTCGACAGAAAGCGTCGCACTACCATCTGGGTCTATAGAATACACTTTATCTGTTCCATCGAGTTCTTTTTTGCGTATTTGTACAGAACCACCTGGGAATTTCACATAACCCACTTCAAGGGAACGTTCAGGGATTTCTTCTTGGGGCTTGGCTTGCGCCATGAGGGTTTGCACTTCTTCAATAATTTTAGGATCCGTGGCTTGTTCTTGAATCCCTAAAACTCCAGGTAATAGGTACTCCCGAGGGATTACCTGTACTTTACCGTTTGTATCAATTAAAAAAGAAGGTCCTTCCACTTCAGAAGTGCTTAACTCATTATTGTCCATAGTTTCACAAAAAGATCCGTCAACGTCAACAAAAGTAGGGTGCGGAAGACCATTAGGACTAAGAACAATCGCACCATCATTCCGAACGATTTTATTATAAGGAGCCGTGGCCTTTTGTTCTCCCGTGGGAGCGGATGCCTGATTGTAAAGATCTTCCACCAAGGCCAAGGCGTCTTGAGGATCTTCAGGGACTTCGATTTTCTGCTTATTTCGCTGATTTAAGGGGACATAAACCGAAGGGTTATTCACGGGGGTACTCACCAAGCTAGAGGGATTTAACGACATCATACATTCCTTTCTGAACACTGAATCATTCACACGAACTAACAAAAAACAAACACAACTACTATATTCGCATAAACACTGGCCACGCATTGAACTGTGCTAGTTTTTTAAGCACTTGTAACATTTAGAAATACTTCATTTTCGACTCAAGCTTAAATCACAGTTTTTTTAATTGTATTCGCTTATAATAAAGAGATGACAACGCCCCTCCCCCCCTTTGACTGGAAACGCGAACTCAAGAACATCCCCGCTAAACCGGGGGTGTATCGCATGCTGGATTCAGAAGGGAAAGTGCTGTACATCGGCAAAGCCAAAGTGCTGAAAAATCGCCTGAAAAGCTATTTCAACAAAAACGGCGGCCACAGCCCCAAAACCAAGATGATGATTCCCCTGATTAAGCAGTTCAATTACATCGTCACCAATACCGAAGTCGAAGCCCTAATTTTAGAAGACAGCTTAGTTAAACAACACCAACCCAAGTACAACATCCTGCTGAAAGACGACAAACGCTTCCCCTGGATCGGCATTAGCGACGACGACTACCCCCGTTTATTCGTGGCGCGTTCCACCAAAAAGCCCACGCATCACAAGGGTAAAAACACCCGCTTTTTTGGCCCTTACACGAACACGTCTGAACTGTTTGCCTTGTTAAAACTCCTGCAAAAGCACTTTCCACTTCGTAAGCGCCCCACCCCCTTGTTTCGGGACAGACCGTGCATGAATCACACGCTCGGGCTTTGTGCGGGGCCGTGTCAAGGGCTGGTTTCTCCAAAAGACTACCAAGATATTGTCAATCAAGCCGTACTGGTGCTAAAAGGCAAAACCCATGATTTAGAAGTGAAGCTTAAGCAAGAAATCCAAAAAGCCAGCGAAGTCATGCAATACGAACGAGCCAAGGCCTTGCTTGAACGCCTTGAAGCCGTCGAACGGATTGGACAAAAACAGGTGATAGTTTCTGAAGACATGAGCAAGCATCAAGACGTCATTGCCCTTGCGTGCGATGCCTTTCAAGCGTCGATGCAGGTTTTGGTGATTCGCTACGGCAAGGTTGTGGCTTCCAAGCCTTTTGTGATTCCATTGCGGTTTGGGGAATCGGCGAAAGAAGTCTATAATAGCTTTTTATTGCAGTATTACAGGCGTTTAGAAGCCGACGATCTGCCCGATGAAGTCATTGTCGAATACCCAATTTACGATGCCGATGTCGTCGAAGACTGGTTGAGCCATGTGCATCAAAAGAAGGTCAACTTGGTGCATCCGCAGAAGGGGGGCAAGCTTGACCTGTTAAAGCTGGCTCAAGTCAACGCCCAAAGTGGGTTGGAACAAGCTCAACTCTATGAAGCGTCGAAGTTGAGGAACGATCCGACCAAAGCCTTGTTGGATTTACAAGAACGCTTGCGTTTACCGATTTTCCCTCGACGCATGGAATGCTACGATATTTCTCACTTTCAAGGCAGTCAAACCGTCGCCAGCATGACGGTTTTTGTTGACGGTGTGCCTGCCAAAGACGAGTACCGTCGATTTAAAATTCAATCTGCTGAAGGCAAGCCCGATGACTTTATTTCCATGCACGAAGTCATCACCCGCAGAAGTACGCACCGTGACGATTGGGCGAGACCTGATTTATTGATTATCGACGGAGGAAAAGGGCAGTTGAACGCCGCCTTACGAGCCACCCACGAGCAGGACTGGCAGGGCATTCCCATGGTGTCGCTTGCTAAGCGGTTTGAAGAGATTTTCATCGCTGGGGAAGACTACCCTGTGGTGATTCCCCATTCCGCCCCCGCCTTGCAAGTGGTGCAACGTATTCGAGACGAAGCCCACCGCTTTGCGATTAGCTACCACCGTCAATTGCGAGGCAAGCAGGCGTTAAAGCATCCGTTGGATGGTGTCGCTGGTGTCGGTGAAAAACGCAAGCAAAAGCTTCTTAATGCGTTTGGCACATGGGCAAAGATTCAATCCGCCAGCGTGGATGATTTACAGCGTGTCTTGGGCGTGTCACTCACGGTGGCGGAAAAGCTTCATGAAGCCATTGCAACTCGTGTATAGTGTTTTTATATAATAAGTGGTTTTTGGGTTTTCGTTCTCTTTTAACGCTGGTGCTTGGGGGTCTTTGTCCCGCCAAAGACTCCCCAAACCCCCAAAGCGGCTTAAGGGGCGGCGGGGGGAGGGGCGTGTTACGTCCTCCCTCCCCCCAGTATGCCCCCCCCCCTTAAGAATCCCCCGTCCCCCCCTCCCTCCCGTCCCGAACCACGAATTTTGACTTTGTCATTGCGAGCGTAGCGTGGCAATGACGGACAAAGCAAATACTTGCCGACAACGCACTA
>JBIKNF010000013.1:0-34069 GCA_044358835.1 Vampirovibrionales bacterium
TTCCGAGACATTTTGCGCACGGCAGGAACAGAAGAGAAGCGAGAGGGGTGGGATTCTTAAGGGAGGGGGGCGACCAAGACCCTCCCTCCCTTAAGCCGCCTTTAGAGGTATCGGAGACCTTTGGCGGAGCAAAGGTCTCTGATGACGACCAGCGTTAAACGGAACAAGAAAGCCCCCTCACCCCAGCCCTCTCCCAGAGGGAGAGGGAGCTAAACATCCAAGCACCAGCTCAAAAAGGGAGCAAGAAAACCCAAAAAACTACACCAGTGACGTTGAAAACAATCCTTGGCCAAAGCTTCCCTTCGGCGGTGGCGTCTTCATTTTCAACACCACCATGCTTTTTGCCAAAATCGGGAAAAGCGTGTGGGGCATCCATTCCACCTGTTCAAAGCGGGGTACACCATTGGCGGATGCCGTGTCGATCAACACTTCCCACGGGGTTTGATCGCTACGATGGGTGGGCAGGTAAAACTGTTGGTCCGTGGGTTGATCGTTAATCAGTAATAACACGCTTGAAAAATCGGCGTTGGGGTCTTCGCAAAACTTGCGGTTGGCTTTTCCGTCAATTAATAGGCCCATGCACCGCAGGCTGGGGTTATGCCAATCTTCAATGGAAAGGGGGTTGCCGGTGGCTTTCCACCACGTGACATCTGGAATACCACTTTTTGGGCTAGGCGTTCCTGTGAAAAAGGTTCGGCGCTTAAAGGCCGCCAAACTCTGCCGAACTTGAATGGCCTTGCACGTAAAGTGAAAGAAGTCTCGTTTTTCGGGCTTGTTTTCAAACTCCCAATCCAACCAAGAAAGTTCGTTGTCTTGACAGTAGGTGTTGTTGTTGCCTTGTTGCGTTCGGCTTAACTCATCGCCAGCTAGGAGCATGGGCGTCCCCACAGAAAAGAGCAGGGTCGTCATTAAATTACGCTTACGTTGCTGGCGTTCCGCGAGGATGTCCGCATTTTCGGTTGGGCCTTCGGCTCCGCCATTGTAACTGCGGTTGTCGTTGGTGCCGTCTCGATTCTGTTCACCGTTGGCGTCGTTATGTTTGCCGTTGTAACTCACCAAGTCTTCTAGGCTAAAGCCGTCGTGACAGGTGACAAAGTTCAGGCTATTATACGGGTGCCTGCCGTTATGTTGAAACAAATCACTAGATCCTGCTAAACGTGTGGCCAGTTGATTCAACGTGGCATGCTGTTGGTTCCAAAACGCGCGCACGGTGTCTCGGTAGCGCCCATTCCATTCGGACCACCCCAAGGGGAAGTTGCCCACTTGGTAGCCCCCCACGCCCGTGTCCCACGGTTCGGCGAATAGCTTGACGCGTTTGAGTATAGGATCCTGCGCGATGGCTTGAAAGAAGGCGGATTTGGTGGAAAAGTCAAAGTGTTCGCGCGCCAAAGCAGAGGTTAAATCAAAGCGAAAGCCATCCACATGCATTTCACTCACCCAATAACGCAGGCTATCTAGAATCAGGGTCAAGGCGGGGGTGCTGGTGCTGTCTAAGGTATTGCCACAGCCTGTAAAATCCATGTAAAAACGACTCGCTTCAGGCACTGTTCGGTAATAGGCGTGATTGTCAATGCCTTTCCAACTCAGGGTAGGCCCCATGTGGTTGCCTTCACAGGTGTGGTTGTAAACGACATCTAGCACAACTTCAATGCCCGCTTTGTGCAAACTACGCACCATGGATTTAAACTCACGGGCGACTTCATGCGGATCTTTGGTCATGGCGTAATACGGGTGGGGTGAAAAATAGTTCAGCGTATTGTAGCCCCAGTAATTGACCAAGTCAGTGTCTTTGAGGTGAGGTTCGTCAATAAAGGCATGCACAGGCAAAAGTTCAAGGGTGGTAATGCCCAGTTCTTTGTAGTATTGAATCATCGAATCGCTGCCTAAGGCGGCGTAGGTGCCTCTCATGGGGGTGGGCAAGGCAGGATTTAACATGGTGGTGCCTTTGACGTGGGTTTCCAGCACAATGGTGTTTTCCATGGGGATGTTGGGGGCGGTGTCATCTCCCCAAGAAAAGGCATCGTCTATCACCACGCCTAGGGGGGCGTAAGGCGCGGAATCTCGGTTGTCAAGCGCATAGTCTTGCTTGGCATGCCCGATTTTATAGCCGTAGAGCACCTCAACATCTTTGACTTGGCGGGCCACCGCCTTGGCGTAAGGATCCAACAGCACTTTGCGCGGGTTAAAACGTTGCCCATGTTCAGGGTCGTAATTGCCATGAACACGGTAGCCGTAAAGCTGACCGGGTTGGATGCCTTCAATATAAATATGCCACACGTGATTGGTTTTGGTGTGCAGGGGCAGGCGAATTGATTCGCGACGAGATTTTACGCCGTCAAAGAAACAGAGTTCCACTTTGCTGGCTTGGGACGAAAAAATAGCGAAGTTCACCCCACACCCGTCGTAAGACGCACCCAGTGGGTAGGGTACGCCTTTTTGAGTCATGAGTTCGCCGTATCGTTTTTTGGGAATGCCGTACATGTATGGGTTGCCTATTCTATGCCTATTCTCTCTTGACGGTTTGCTGATGTGAAAGTCGCACGATGCCAAAGGCGTCTGGCACGAAAGGACAGTCGTTGAATTACTATACAACATTTCACGAAAAAAGGGAAAGTCCTCGTGGTTTGTTACATATCTTCGACGGAGGCAGTGGCATTAACCGCTTGACGCGCGGGGTTCACTTCCGCCACAGGCGAGGCAGACGCGGGGGCGTCTTTTTCAAGGGCAGGGAGTTCCTGCGGCAAAGCTTTTACAGGGGAAGAAGCCGTCGATTTTTGGGCTTTTTTACGCTTTTTACGGGCTTTGGGGCGGGGCGCATACCAAATGTGGCCAATCAAGTAACCCAGCACATACATCACGCCTGTGCCCAATAGGGCCAGACCCACAGAATCAGGGTGAGGCAACCCGCTCAAAAACTCAGGAAAAATCAACAACACAAAGGTCAGACTGCCTGCAATGCACCCCCCCCGCATGGCCATCTCTTCTTGTAACGCTTTAGGCGCGAGCATGGGGGATTCAAGCGACGCTTCTTCATGCGTGTGTTCTGTCGACATCTGCCTAGTCTCCCTGTCTTGCGTGGCGTTTAATGCAAACACGCTTTAGCCGAATGCTTTATTAAAGTGATTTTCAATGAGTGTAGGTTCCTTTACTATAGCCATTTTTAGGGGAGTGATGCATCGATTTTTCGCTAAACTCGATTGATTGTTTGAGACTGCTGGGCAAACGTTTAAAGCGAGTCTTAAGTTTTTTTTAATAAATCAATAGGAAACAGATCTAAAAAATGTGCTAAACTATAATTTTATAGAATATAAAAGTCTATGTTTGAATAATGGATTGGTTAAAAAAGGAACACCCCATGACCACTGCAACTGCCTTTGTTTATGACGCAAAAACCTATGCTTCTGAAGGGTACAACGGCCTTTCAAAAGAACAGTTGGAACAGCATTTTAAGCTCTACCAAGGCTATGTAAACAATACCAATATCGTTGCTTCAAAAATCGCTGCCTTGGTGGAAGCCGGTGAGATTAACACCCCTGAATACAACGAACTCAAGCGTCGCTTTGGTTTTGAATATTCGGGCATGCGTTTGCATGAATACTACTTTGGCAATTTAACGCCTCAAGGTGGGGGCGCGTTGTCTGAAGAATCCACGTTGTATCGAAAATTAGTGGAAGATTTTGGTTCCTACGCCAATTGGGAAAAGGATTTTAAAGGCACCGGCTTAATGCGCGGTATAGGCTGGGCTGTTTTGTATCAAGATCCTGAATCCAAGCGTTTGCAAAACTTCTGGATTAGTGACCATGAAAATGGCCACCCCGCAGGCTTTACCCCTGTTTTGGTTATGGATGTATGGGAACATGCCTTTACGGTTGATTACAAACCCACGGAAAAGGGGCTGTATATTGGCGCCTTTTTCAACAACATTGATTGGTCGGCAGCGGAAGCACGTTTGGCGTAGTGCGTTCTTGCCCTCGCACACCTATGGTAGAAAATGTATTTTTTTGAAAAAGACTTTTTTTTTCAAGTGGGTGTGTTATAATGAATGATGTCTGAAATAGATTTTTTGTTGTCTGATAAATATGAAGTGTCTGATTGTTTGGACCTTGAACATGGAGAGTTAAATTATGCCTTTTGTAATTGGTGAAGCTTGTGTTGGTGTAAAAGACAAAGCCTGTGTCGGCGTGTGCCCCGTTGATTGTATTTACGAATTTGACGGTGAGCCTCAATTGTACATTCACCCCGATGAATGTATTGAATGTGGCGCGTGCGCCCCTGTTTGCCCTGTTAATGCCATTTTTATGGACGGTGAAATGCCCGCAGGTCAAGAAAAATTTGTGCAATTGAATGCAGACAAATGCGAAGAACTGGCCTAGAAAAATTACCCTAGTGAAGCGCTAGCTTGTTTTGCGTTCGTACTCGTTTTAAAAAACCGCCCCTTCTTAGTGAAGGAGGCGGTTTTTTGGTGACTTGCGGGTGGGCGACTGGCCCTGTGTGAGTGATACTGCGGGAATTACGCTATACTAGGTTTTTTCTTAAATAGGTTCGGGAAAGCTTTAGGCAACAACGACGTCTTTGTCCTTTTTGTCGTCTTTTTCAACACCTTGATTGTTGTATTCTTTCTTAAAGGCATCTAATAAGAATCCACTGGTGACTTTTTCTTGTTCATTGGTGGTTTCAGATTTTTTTGCGACGTTGAATTCGTACATAATCAAGCCCCGTTTGTTTTTACGAGCATGAAGGGTAATGTTTTCATAACCATCGCCCGTTTTATTGGGGGCTTTGATGACGATTTGGTATTGGTTGGTAAATCCACCGTCGGACGTTCCTGTTTCTTTGGAAACGGTGACTGAACCGCCGTTTGGCAGTGCTTCACTGTCGCCCGGTTTAACGGTTTTTCCACCGACGCTGACTTTACCTGAAGCATCGCCTTTGACGCTTTGACCGTTAACGTCGTAGTTAAACGCTTTCATAAAGACGTTTTTCGGGTCGCGACGGTCCATTTCAACGCTTAAAGAAGAAGTCGAATCTTTAAAGACGGTGCCACTGTGCACTTCTTCTTGCTTGGTGACTTGACCCTTGCTGTTGCGTGTGACAAAAACAGGATCGCCATGGGCGTTAATTTCAAGCTTGGTGTACACCGTACTTTTTTCATCAGTGGTTTCGGTTTTGGTTTCGCAGACTTCAGGTGCCGTTTCTTTGACGGTTTCTACTGTTTTTTCGGCCTTTTTACCCTTAAAGAGCTTCGGCAGGAAAAATATAGCGCCTAATGCAGCAGCCCCAATTCCTGCAATCAGACCCCAATTCGTGCCTTTGTTCTTGAGCTTTGTTTCAGGTTTATGTTTAGGTGGATCAGGAAGTTTGATTTCAGGGCACTTGGGAGGCTCTGGTGGCGTCGGAGGTTGGGGTGGCGTCGGAGGAGTAGGAGGAGTCGGTGGTTGTGGGTAATACTTGTTGAGGGTTAAGTTTAAGTAATTATAATAGTTCTTTAAATCAACATTGGTTTCAGGGGCGAAGATTTGCGAACTCGCGTCCGTGACGTTGGCGGTTTTAGACGCATCCGTGTAGTTTTGGGTATTCTGCCAACTAGACGGCGTGTTGGCATATTCAGGGTAATACCCCCCCAAATAACCCGTCGCTGAAGGGTTGCCAGAGGGTTGCGTCATACTCGTGGTGGCTAACGGAATACCTCTACCATAGGGGGAAAGACTCCCCACAGCGAAGGTCGTGTTGGGGTCGCTTAAAGGCAGAGGATTTGGATATCCGGTGTTGGTGGAGCCCATGGCTGACCATGGGTCGGAAGCGGAGGTAAACATCATCGGGGATGATCCTTTCTTAGGGGTTTTTTTTACAGGGAAATTTGATTGAAGCGCTAAGCATCGCCACAAAATACGCGGGGATGTTGAGCAGGGAGAAAAACATAAATAAGTGATTTATACTTTAATAAACAATTTATAAAGCCCCAAATTGCCTAATGTAAATAAATTGTTATATTTAAAAAACAATTTAAAGTAAAACGCCTTCTTTTGGCGCGTCACTCGATATAAAAGGGAACAAACAATCCCAAAAATCGTGCACTTTAGCCACTGGGCAAAGGAGTTAAAAATAGGGTATACTGAAAAAGAGTGGCTTTTCTCAACAGGCCTTCATCCCCCAGCAAATTCCTTGAAAACCGAGTAAAAAACCGACTTTTGTGGCCAGAAAACCGACTTTTGTGGGCCAAAAACCGACTTTCGTGGGCCAAAAACCGACTTTCGTGGGCCAAAAATCGACTTTCGTGTGTCAAAAAACCGACTTTCGTGTGTCAAAAATCGACTTTCCGACACACGAAATTAGGACGTTTCTTTATCTTTCGAACACGATAACGTTTCTTTGGCAGCATCGTTTTTCACAAGGGCTTGTACAAATTTCTGCCCCTCCAAAAACTCCACAAAAGAAGGGAAACGACACAACTCGTCAAAGCCATATATCAGGGCATCGGCGTCTTCAAAAAAATCGCGAATCCACCCCTGCACCGCCAAACGCCACGCGTCAAAGGCATCACGATTGACGACCGCATAGAGGGTTTCAGTACTTTGCCAATCCCCAATAAGTTTAGCTGGGGCTTTTTGCTTGCTGGCAAACACCGCATTGCCTTGATTGAGAAGGGCTTCAAACGTCCTGTTGTAGGCGGTTTCGTCTATTTTTGACTTGCGTTTGGCGTGGATTTCTAAGCTCATGGGGTGGCGTTTACCGTTAGATTTTCAAGCCAATGGCGCAGTAATTCATGCCCAAAGGCGCCACTTTTTTCCGGATGAAATTGAAACGCCGTGATGTTTCCCTGCCGAACCGCCCCACAAAATTCGGTGCCTTGGTACTCGCTTCTATAAAGCACGACGCTAGGATCGCTGGGTTGGGCATAATAGGAGTTTACGTAGTAAACAAAGCCTTCTGGGGCATTTTCTTGCTGAGCTTTAATGTAATTCCAGCCGATTTGAGGCACTTTGGCCCCTTCAAAATCTGTGGGAAAGTGACGCACAACGCCTTTGAAAAAGCCCAAACCTGACACTTCAGGGCTTTCTTCGCTGGATTCAAACAAGACTTGCAAACCCACGCAAACGCCCAAAAATGGTACTTTTTCGTCCATGACGGCTTGCGTTAAGGGGGCCAAAAACCCGCGTTGTTTGAGGCCTTGCATAATGGCCCCAAAGGCGCCAACGCCCGGTAAAATCACAGGATGCTTGCCCGAGGGGAAAGAGCCGTCGATAGTGCCTTTGAGCACGGTATAGGGGATTTCGCAACGTTCTAGGGCGCGCAATAAACTGCCTACATTGCCCCCGCCGTAATGCAGTACTTCTACGAGCATTTGGGGGCCTCAAGCGTGCCTTTGGTACTCATCATTTCGCCATCGGCAAGAGGCGTGAGGGCTTGATTTAAGGCACGAGCAAAGGCCTTAAAAATGGCTTCGACCACGTGGTGGTCGTTGTCTCGATACGGCACATTCACGTGCATCGTCAAGGCTAAACCGTCGACGACGCCTTTAAAAAACTCCCGAAACAAGCGCGGATCCACCGTACCGACCAACGCACTTTCAAACGGCGGTACATTCCACACGATATTCCCACGACCGCACACATCTAGGGAAACATCCGCCAGTGTGCCGTCCATGGCAAAGCGAAAACAGCCGGCGCGTTCAATGCCTTTAAAACTTCCGCCCAAGGCTTTGACAACCGCCTGCCCAAAGACAATGCCCACATCTTCAATCAAGTGGTGCGGATCCACCTCCACATCGCCTGTGGCGTCGACTTGTAGGGTGAAGCGTCCGTGCGTGGCAAGGGTGTTGAGCATGTGATTCAAAAATGGTGAAGGCGTATTGAAGCGGTTTTTTTCTGTTGCCGATTTTTCCAAAAAAAGCGTGAGCTTGATTTGTGTTTCTTGGGTGACACGTTCAATGGTGGCGGTACGTTGTCTAGAATCTAGCATGCAAAAAACTCCTTTAAATCAGTGGGCGATTCTATAATAGCATCCGCACCCGCCTGACGCAATTGTTCTGCGCTAAAGGTGGTGCAGACCCCTAGGGCCAAATAACCGGCGGCTTTGGCGGCTTTCATATCATCCACACTATTGCCAATGTACCACGTATGTTCAAGGCGATGCGTGTGTTTGATATGGGTCAAATAGTCGCCTGAAGGCTTACGAGCGAGGTGGGCCAAGGCATCGCTACAATACACCCCTTCAAACAAGGGGTTCATCTCATCGCTCCACACGCCGTCATATTCGCTTTGTTCACGCCCTGTAAAAATAAACAGACGGTACCGTTTGGCCAGCGCCTTTAAATCGTCCTTATTCAATAACCATTTTTCGGCTTCTTTGGCCAAGTTATGGTAAATTACAGCCCCTTGTTCTTGAATGATTTGGCGGTCTAATGCCACATTACGGCGACGCAACAATTCTTGAATCGCGTCCCAATCATCATTAAAGCCCCCTTCCGCACGAAGCAGGTTGAGTTCTTTTAGGCCTAAAGGCACATCGCTGTTTTTATTGACCATGTAGGCCACGACTTTGTCAAAACTTTGGCTGGTGTCGACTAAGGTGTCATCTAAATCAAACACCAAGCCTGAAGCCTTATTAAACACGTTTAAGACGTCTAAAAACTGCAAGTTTTCGCCTTCACTACCCGTAGAAACGCGCACCCAGCCATTTAACAAGGCTTGCTGAGACTGATTTCGCACCAAAATACCCAAGTTTGCGGCAAATTGCGTAAAGTGATTGGCTTGCCCCCCTAGGTTCATTAAAAAGAAGTTGGTTGGCCCAGAACGCAACACGTAGCCCTGTTCTTCAAGGCGTTGCATGAGGGTTTGTTTACGAAACAGGGTCTCTTCCGTGGCACGACGAACGGCGGGCGCATTTTCCAACAGCTGGTGCGCCATGGCCACCGCTTGCGCATTAACGCTATAAGGCGAACGCACACGCTTTAAGTAGCCCAACAGGGTGGGATGCCCCACCACGTACCCCAAGCGTAAGCCCGCAAGTCCCCATGCTTTTGAAAAGGTTTGGGTCACCAGTACGTTGGGCGTGTGAATGGCTTCTTGCAACGCGGATTCCGCATCAGGACGATAAAAGGCGTAGGCTTCATCCATGACAAACACGGTTTGCGTATGTTGCTTTGCCCACGCAAACACCTGTTCTTTCGGCAAAACAGCGCCTGTGGGGTTGTCAGGACTGGCAAAAATCGCCAACGTGTAAGGGGTTTGATTGAGGTGATGCGTCAATTCTTCAAGCGGGTATTGTAAATCAGGCGTTAAATACACAATATCCGTCTGGGCTTCGGCGAGTTTTAAGTTATGTTGAATCATGTAAAAGCTGGGTTTGGTGATGAGGGCGGTGCCGACTTTGGGTTCAATGAAGGTGCGGGGAATGACATCGAGTGCTTCATCGCTGCCGTTGGTGAGCATGACACATTCGGGAGGCACGCCTAAAAAGGTGGCTAAATCGTTGATGAAGGCTTGGTATTCGGGGTAGCAGGTGTAGGTGGTGACGTCATAACCTTCGGGCACGATGTGGGGAAAGCCAATGGTGTTTTCGTTAAAGTCTAAGCGTGTTTTGTGGCGTCGGCCTTCTAGGGGCGGGGCGTAGGAAGAAATGCCCGCCACCACAGGGCGAGGGGTGGGGAAGGTTAAAGCATCCGTTTGGGTGTTGAGAGACATGTGTGGCTCCAGGGCGTTAAAAATGAAGTCTGTAACATCGATACGTTACACATCATAACACAAACGTGCGGGAGACTTCTTGCACATTTTTTAAAAACACCCCAAGACTTTCGAAACACTCTTGTGCTATAGTATTCGAAAGATAAAACGGTCTATGGTCTCTTCGTTGTCGCTACGATTTTTTTGCTTGGTTATGTACGTCTCTGTACACGCCCGCACAAAAAAAGTCTAGGCTCCTAGAATAGCCTCATCGCCTGTTTCATCTTTCGAACACTATACAATGGCAAAAGAGCCCCCCTTTTTTTGATCCGTTTTCTTTGTTCCGTTTTCGTTAAAATCGCTGCCCCAGAACTCAAAAGGACTCCTCTTCTTCCATGACAGCCCTTTCCCCCCACTGGATTCAAACCCCCTTCGTGCAAGACGCGCTCGCGCAAGACAACGCCATTCTAGCCCTTTACCAGCTAAGCCTGCCCACTGAAAAAAGCCCAAACGTGTGGCAATACGCCACGCAAATCGCGAATGGGCAAAGCATCGGCACGCAAAACCCCCAAGAAATGGAACGATTGGCCCTGTACTGTGCCACCCCCTTGTGGGTGAGTGACCCCCTTGAAGAAGACGAAGGACCCGGGCAAACCCGCTTTCACGTGATTCTTTCTTTCCCGAAAGATATTTTGAGGTGGGACTTGGGGATGCTACAAACCGTGTGCTTTGGCAAGGTTTCCATGATGCCGAACTTGCGCTGGCTGGATGTTGCGCTTCCCGCTTCTGTGGCTCACGACTTTCAAGGCCCTGCGTGGGGGCAAGTGGGTATTCGCAAGCGCTGTGGGGTGCCTGAAGGGCGGGCCTTGTTAATGAGCATTTTTAAGCCCTGTGTGGGGGTTTCCCCTGAAGGGTTGGCACGCTTACTCTACCAGCAGGCCGAAGCAGGGATTCATTTGGTGAAGGATGATGAAGTCTTGGCGGATGCCAACTTAAACAGCGCCTTAAAACGTGTGACGCCCTGTATAAACGCCTTAAATGAAGCGGAACAGGCGTTTGGGTACCGTCCCTTATATGCCGTTAATTTAAACGCTCCCGCGCATCAGTTGCTTGAACGGGCCCAAGCCCTTCTTGACGTGGGGGTAGAATGCTTTTTGTTTAATTACTTGGCCTATGGCTTGCCGTTGTTTAATAGTCTTCGTCAACAGCTGAAGGGACGCGCTTTTTTAATGGGGCATCCTGCACTAGGGGGGGCGTATTACCAGAACCCTTCTACAGGCATGAGCCCAGCGTTGGTGTTTGGCACGTTGCCTCGTTTGGCGGGGGCCGATGCCGTGCTATTTCCCAGTCCTTACGGTACAGTGGCCTTAAACAAAACCGATGCCTTGGCCGTTCAAGACGCCTTACATACCCCTTATTTAGACGTACCCCCCGCCTTTGGCGTGCCTTCTGCGGGTATTCAAGCCACGATGGTGCCTCAACTGCTTCGTGATTTTGGCACCAACGTGATCATCAACGCGGGAACAGGCATTCATGACGTGGCAGGTGGACCTGTGGTAGGGGTCCAAGCGTTTCAAAGCGCCATGCAAGCGGAACATTCACCATGACGCCTATTCTTCCCGAGCAACGCGCGCAGGCGTTAAAGCAATGGGTGATTTTTTCAGACTTTGACGGCACCATTACGGAACGAGACGCGATTGTGATGAGCCTTGAACGTTTTGCGCCGCCAGAATGGAAGGACATTGCACGACGTATTTTAAAAGAACGAACGCTCCCCGTGCAAGAAGGGATTCAGCAGTTGTACGCCTTAATGCCTTCGGCGTTGAAGGACGACATCATTCACTTTGTGAAGACAGAAGTCACGTTGAGACAAGGATTCGATTCGTTTATGGCGTGGCGAAAGCAGACGGGCATTCCCTTTCAGGTCGTTTCAGGGGGCTTGGATGCCTTTATTCACCCTGTCCTAGCCGCGTATGAAGGGGAGTATACCCTGTTTGCGAATACGGCTCATTTTGAAGGCGCGTGTATTGGCGTAGGCATGCCTTATGCCCCTAAGGACTGTGAGGTGTGCGGGACGTGTGCGTGTTGCAAGGTGGCGGTTTTGAATCAGTGGGATGATGCCGACACCTTTAAAATTGCGATTGGCGATAGCATTACGGATTTTGGCATGGCGCGTGTGGCGGATTTCGTCTTTGCGCGAGAGGCCTTGGCCGAACAGCTCACGCAAGAAGGGCGGGCTTTTACGCTTTTTGACACCTTTGAAGATATTCAACAGGTTTTACAGCGCCTACTTTAAGCATTGCGTCAAGGCCTTGTCAAACCCATTTATAAACGCTTGCTTTTGTCGTTCATCAAAGGGTTTGGGGCCCTTGGTTTGAATGCCCACACTGCGTAAGTCGCTCATCAAATCACGCACCCCTAAGCGTTGCTTCATGTTGGATGTTGTAAAGGCTTCGCCCTTTAAGTTAATGACCCACAAACCTTTACTCACCAGTGCATCCGCCAGTGGGATGTCTTGCGTGACGGCCAAATCGCCCGCGTGCGACTGTTCAATAATGTAAGCATCGGCCACATCAGCGCCCTGTTCCACCTGAATGGCCTGAAATAAGGGATGATTCGGCACCGCAAGGGCTTTATTTGACACAAAACACGTGGGGACGCTTCGCTGACGCGCGGTTTTAATGATGTAGTCCTTCAAAATGGACGGCAAGGCATCCGCATCAATCCAAATCGTCACCACCATGAAACAGTCCTTTTTAGGATGAGCACGACACACACAGGGCTTTGGCCCACGGGGGAGGCACTTTCGCCCATGGGTGGCCTTCATGCTGAGGGTTAAAAGGGGTTTGAACGCGCTGAAAGCCTTCGGCAAAGGCCTCTATTCGATGAGCTTGAGCCTCTTCAATCAAACATTGCGCCACGTGATTGCGCAACACAACCGTCGGATTCACCTTCGTTTGAGAGGCTCCGCTTAAGGCGTTTTTCTGCAAGTACGGTGCGTAAATCTCGTGCAACCACCACGCCGCTTCAGGGGAAGCGATCCCCATCGCAAGGCGTTCAATATCCGCCACGTGGGGAGTCTCTTCATTTTTAAAGGCGGTTTCCCAAGCAGGTAAAGCGGTGAAAAAGCGTGTGTAATCGAGCGTATTTTGATGCAAGTACGCTAATAGACTTTTTAATACTTCGCCAAACTCAATATCAGGAATAAGCTTGCGGTCTTCCATGCGAAGCTTTTGACGATACACCGCTAAAAAGCTGGTATTAAACGCGTCTTGAAAGGTACCTTCTACCGATGCTTTCAACGCTTGAAAGTCCTCTTCGTTGCCGACAAAAGCGTGGCAGGCGTCAAGCAAACGACTAAGGTTCCACAAGCCGATGGCGGGCTGATTTTTATACGCATAACGACCCCCGTGATCGCTATGGTTGCAAATATGACCCATGTCAAAGGCATCCATAAAGCCGTAGGGGCCGTAATCCAGTGTTAGGCCAAGTATGGAGAGGTTGTCCGAATTTAAAACGCCGTGGCAAAAGCCCACCCCTTGCCATTGCGCCATCGTCACGGCATTGAGAATCGCGCTCATCGTCAACACGGCTTGTAATTGTTGCACAGGCAAAAAATCGAGGCCATTGGCATTGAAAAACGTGCGGAAAAGATAGGCGATATAAGGCGTTAGACGCTCGGCGTATCCGTGACGCCCCCAATACTCCAAATGCCCCAAACGCAAGAAGGACGGGGCGACTCGTAAGACCATCGCAGCACTTTCTCGTGTTTCTCGATACACAGGCGTTTGATCGTCATGCACCAAAGCCACGGCTCGTGTGCTGGGGATGCCGAGTTGAAACACCGCTTCAGAAGCCAGATACTCACGCACGGAAGACCTTAAAACGGCTTTGCCGTCGCCACTACGAGAATAAGGCGTGATGCCTGATCCCTTCAATTGCAATTCGACCGATGTGGGTTTTTCAAAGAAATCAAAGGCGCCGAATGCCCATTCACTGTTGCCTTGTTCTTGTTTGCGGTGAATAAAGTCGTTGACCAAGGCTTGAAAAGCGTGCGGGAAAAACTGTGAAATCGGCACGTTTTCATCAGTCGCTACAATCGCCGCACGACCGTCGCCGAGTTGGGGGTTGAAATACCCAAATTGATGCCCCGCATACACGGTTGAAATGGCTTGTGTGACGCCATGCCCTGTATTTTCGCCTTTGTACAGCGCCAGGCGTTCTTCAAGGGCAAGGGCGTTTAAGTGGGGTAATTGCGCAAGCAGTTCGCCATTTTCATGCACGAGCTTGCCTTGTTCAAGTGCTTCGACCGTGACGGTGTGAAAAGCCAAGGGGCAAGCATCAAAGGAAAATTCGGGTTGTGTCCACATGAAGCCCTGACCCTTCTTTAAAAAATGGCGGAGAAGGAGAGATTCGAACTCTCGGTAGAGTCACCCCTACACAGTCTTTCCAGGACTGCACCATAGACCACTCGGACACTTCTCCAAACCATCGTACCCTTAGTTTAAATCAAAGAAACACACAGGTCAATCAGCGCGAAGGCTTCCACTTAAAAAGCCCCCTAGGCAGGGGGCTTTAAAAAAGCGATTGACCGCCAAAACAAGCGAATCCACCTATAAATGGGCTTCAATCATGCTGACGATGTCGCCTTTGGGCTTTACACCCACGCTTTGCCCAACGGGTTGACCGTTCTTAAACACCACCAAAAAAGGGATGCTTGAAACGCCGTACTTTTGCGCTAAAGCGAGGTTTTCATCCGTATTGACTTTGGCAATGGTGGCACGGCCTTCTAAAGCAGTGGCCGCTTCTTCTAAAATAGGGGCAAGCGAACGACATGGCCCACACCAAGGTGCCCAAAAATCCACCAACGTGACGCCTTCACTAATGGTGCTTTGAAAATTCGCTTCGTTTAGTTCTTTTAATGCCATCGGGAAATTCTCCAACCAATCAACGTTAACCAATGAATACAAAAACTATGATACCATAAATTACGCGATATAATAAAATTGTTACCTTTACTTAATGAATGGAATGCCTGCGTGTTTTTTGCAAATCGTTTAGAAGCTTACATTGGCAAACAGCTTTGGAAAATGCTGGGCTTGACGATTACGTTAGTGACGCTGATTGTCTTTTTTAGTGACACGTTGTTTGACTTCTTAAAAGAAATGCAGGATTTGGGCTTGCCATTGAGTTTGGCGTTTGAATTTTTGGTGTTACAGGTGCCGTTGGCTTTTGCTTTTGCCTTTCCCCCGAGTGTGTTTTTTACGGTGTTTTTGGTGTACAGTCATTTAAATCAGCAGTTTGAATTGATTGCTTTACGCATGAATGGGGTGAGTTTGTGGCGGATTTTTAGACCCGCCTTCTTTGTGGGCTTGGTGATGGCGAGCCTGACGTTTTCTTCCACGCAATGGTTGATTCCTTTTGTGCAAAACCGCGCGGATGATCTGCGTGAAGAGGTGTTGACTTCGTCTCAACTTAAGTTGACCAAAGACGGCATCGTGCTTCCCTTGTTTAAGGAAGGCCATTGGGTGAAACTGCTTCGTGCCGAAAAAGCCAGCCTAAACCATTTAGAAGGCTTTACGTTCGTACAACGTAGTCAAAACGGCAACATTGAAGTCATTCAGGCCGATTCGGCGGAATATCAATCCCCCCAATGGCAGTTGAAGGGCGTGCGCATTTTTAGTGCCTTGGCGGGGCAAAATCGATACATCGTTAATGGAATGAATCAAGTGCAGAAGTCGCACTTGTTGGATGTGGATGAAGACGTGCTTTCCCAAGCCAAAACAGCCTTTCACCATTCTAAAGTGGGCTTTTTTGAACTGGCGCGTTACATAAAAAGTGAACGTCAGGCGGGGCGCCAAGTTCCGCCGAAGTGGGTCACCATGCTTTGGGAACGCGTGGCTCAGCCCTTGAACTGTTTGGCGTTAATGTTTATGGCCTTTCCATTGGCGTTGGCTCCGCCGCGTCAAAGTAATGCCAAAGGCTTTATGTATGCCGTGTTGGCTTTGTTTGCCCTGTATATTGCCCGAAACATTAGCATTAGTTTGGGGCAGGGGGGCTTGCTGACTTTCGGGGGGGTGCTGCCTTATGATCTTTCCCTTGCGTTGGCTTGCCTGTTGCCGACGCTGTTTATGCTGGGCCTAGGCGTGTGGATGATTCGTCGCAAGTCGTATTTTATTTAAAGGCCGTTACTTTCTAAGCCCAAGTAAGGGTTGAGCGTCATTGGCCGTTCGCCGTTTGAAAGCGTCTTCCATTCTTGCTGAAGCAGTGTGTGTAAGCAATCGGGCTTTAAGCGTAATGTGTTGAATTCGGCTTCTTCCACCCACGCCACATGATCAATGTTTTCAGGGTACGGCGCCTGCCAAGACGTGGCTCCCCCCTCATATCGCCCTAAAAAGGTCACATCCACCACATGACGCTTGGCATCCGCAAATTCAGAAAGGGCGAGCATCTCCACCAGCGAAACCTGCATGCCGACTTCTTCTTCGAGTTCACGCACCGCACATTCTGCAATGGATTCGCCTTCTTCAAGGGTCCCCCCAGGTAAAACCCAAAAGGAATGGCCATTTTGTTGCATCAACAACAGGCGTTCTTCATGAAAAATAAGAACGGCAACACGAACTTTTAGGGCTTGTGTGTGAAAGGTGTGTAAGGCCATAAAAACTATAAGCCCTCAAGGCTTGCCCCTGTGGAACTTGCCACATTTTTGGCGGTGTCTTCGTTGTCATAAAGGCCCAACTGCACTTCAAAACCGGTACTGCTTTGCTTAATAATGGAATTATAGCCTTGGGCTTTTAAACGGCTTTGTGTGACTTCGGCATCTTCACGGCTAAAAAACCCACCGAGGTATACACGAAACTTTTGAGTCGGGGCTACGGGCTTTGCGGTGGCCACTGGGGAAGGCGCTGTGGCTTCGGTTTTATTGGGACTAGGGCTAGGTGCATCGGCGGGGGTGGGGGCCAACGTCGAAGTAGCGTTCGTCTTAGATTTAGGAGCATCTAAACCCACATAGGGGTCCGTTTTTTTCTTGGTGAAGGCTTTATTTCTAAGGCGCCCCGCTTCTTCAGGCACATTAAGTTGTACGCGATCACTTAAGGTTTGTGGATCCAGCCCCTCTTCTTCAACGGGCATGGCTTCGGTGCTTTGCATGTTAATGCCTGTTTCAAGGGTGGGGGCTTCGTCAAGGGCTTTGGTCTTGACGTTAAAATCGAGGTTTTTAAAGAAAAAGCTAAACAACAGTAAAAGCACCAACAATGAAATGCTTAAGGCAGAAAAGAACAAGACCCAAACATTGCGTGAACCCAAGGTGTTTGATAAAGACATAAGCCATCCTTTCATTGAAGGTTACATTGAAATATATAGCGCAAACTATTGTTCAATTATACCACAAGCCTTTAAAAGCGAAAAGGCTTTATAGGTTTGCCTTAGACTTATTATGAATAGCTAAGGACTCATCACTTATGGCTTAGGCGTTTTTGTGAAGCGTGACTTCGTCTAACACTTGATTGGACGTAGTGCGTACTTTGATGGTCAGTGATTTAGCGGTAAAGGCCAAATCCAGATAATGATAATGGGTGTTGTCATAAAATAAGGAACTGGGGAAAAAGGGTTCTTCACAAGGACGTTTGGTGGTGTGGTGAGAAGAGGGTGTGGCCTCAACAAGCGAAGGGCTGACGGATGAGGCGTTCGGCTTATTACGATCACAATGCGCTTTAGGGTGGGTGCGTTGACTTCTTAAATAGGCGCCCCCCCCGCCTGAAACGAGTTGCAAGTATGGCAAGCCTTTGGCTTGTGTGCTGACGGTGGCAAAACGCTCGTAGTTGTGATCATGGCCCGCGAGGTAAGCATCCACCCTGTATTTTCTAAACAACGGTTCAAGCCGGCTTCGTAAGACTTTCAAGTCATTGTCCTGACCATGGGCGCCTGTTGAATACAGTGGGTGATGCCCATACACAATCTTCCACGGCGTTTTGCTTTGCGCTAAGGCGCTTTCAAGCCAAATTTCCTGCGTTTTATGGAAGGTATTCGTGTTAATGGCGAAAAAATCCACCAACGGAGACACCGCCACTTTGTAGTAGGTTTTTTGAGGCACCTTTAAGGTATCTACTACATCTTGCCCGTGATTCGTGATTACATCGTGATTGCCCAAGCTAAAGTAAAACGGCACGCCCAAGTCACCGAGCCCTTTGTACATGGTTTTCACCAAGCGATCGCCGTGCTTTTTGGCATCGCCCACGGGGTAGATGATGTCACCCAAGTGCAACACCCCTTTTACAGCGGTGGGGTAGGTCTTTGCGTGGGCGTAGCTTTTGGCTTGGTTCGTCATGGCAGTGGCTACGGCTTTTTGATTTTCTGAGCCTGAACCCGTGTCTCCTACCGCAAAAAAGCGAACAGGCGCTGGGCTTGCACTCATAAAACGCAGGGGCGCTGAAGCAACAGGAGCCTTTGCGTTGTAAAAAGGCTTTACCGTTGAATGGACGACGCCCTTTAAAGGCGCTGTAGGTGAAGTTCCTTCAGAAGCGCCCACTAAAAAGGGTACAAAAACACAAACCCCCATCAGCACTAAAACGGAAAGAAAGCGTTGAAACATGGGTCAAATCCTTGTATTGGCTTGGACGTTTTCAAAAAGAGAAAAGAGGGGATTCCTTTTGAAATCCCCGTTAAAGCTTATAACGCACACGTGTTCGCAGACGTTTTCATGTCAAAGCGGATGCCCGCGTCTTTCATGCGGTTCAGGGCTTCTTTTAAGCGCGCTTCAGGCACTGTTAAGGCCACTCTAAAGTAGCCTTCTCCAACGGCGCCATAGCCAGTGCCTGGTGGCACCACGATGCCTGCTTTTTCAAGCAATACGCTTACAAACTCCACGCTCGTAAAGCCTGTGGGTACAGGTAACCACAAGTAAAACGTGGCTTCAGGCATCGGCAATTGCCAGCCCAATTCACGCAACCCTTCAACAAATAAGCGTCGACGGCTACCGTAAATGGCATTTAAGCCACTGGTCAGTGCTTCACTGTGATTCAGCCCTACTGCGGCGGCTTTTTGCACCGCTTTAAAGACGCCACTGTCGGTATTGTTTTTCAGTGTGCCAAGCGCCTGAACCGCCGCCGTATTGCCTGTGGCAAAGCCCACTCGCCAGCCCGTCATATTATACATTTTTGACAAGGAAAAGAACTCAATACATACGTCTTCGGCACCTTCAAACGCCAAGAAGGACGGGGCTTTGTAACCGTCGTAAGTCATTTCACTGTAGGCGTTGTCATGACACAATAAAATGTCATATTTTTGACAAAACGCAATGACTTCTTTGATTTTTTCTTCAGAAATAATGGCCCCTGTAGGATTGTTCGGATAGTTCAACCATAACAATTTAGCCCGTTTGGCAATATCTTCAGGAATGGCGGATAAATCAGGCACCATATTATTTTCAGGCAACAAGGGCATCGTGTAAGGCGTACCCCCGCACAATAAGGTATAGTTTTCATAAACAGGGTAGCCGGGGCTTGGGCAAAGCACCACATCCTCAGGGCCTTCTACATAGGCTAAAATCATGTGAGCAATGCCTTCTTTTGAACCAATCAAGGAAAGCACTTGAGTTTCAGGATTCACGGTGACTCCAAAACGGGTGTTCATCCAGTGGGCGGCTGCTTGACGAAACTCCAACGTTCCGTGGTAGGGGGGGTAGTTGTGGGTGTCAGGGTCCGCCACGGCGGCTTGCATGGCGGTGACGATAGGTTCAGGCGTGGGGAGATCAGGGTCTCCAATGCCGAGGCTGATAATATCAATGCCTTGCGCTTTTTTTTCGGCAATTTTACGGTCAATTTCCGCAAACAAATAGGGCGGTAATTTCTTAAACTTTGAAGAAGGAGCAGGCATTGAAAAAATCCTTTTTTTAATATTAAAGATAAAAGATCACGAGTTTATTCTATAGGAAGCAAGAATAATCGGCAAGACCCTTTATGTGAAGGGTTTCGATGGGCTTGAGAACGATTATTGATTCAAGGGGGCTTGCCCTGCCAAGCCTTGGTGAATCTCAAGAGGCGAACGGCGTTTTAGGAGTGGAAGCTCTAGCCATTTAAGCCGTTTCGATTTAGAATGATAAAATACATTCCTTAAACCATTGAAATGATGCCATGACACATTCAAAATCGGACGTCTTAAAGCGTTTAATCTTGTTAAAGCCTAGCTTGCAAGAAGATTACGGCATTGAACATTTGTGGCTGTTTGGTTCAGTCGCACGAGATGAAGCCACTGAAACCAGCGATGTGGATTTATTGTATCAACCCAGCAAGCCCTTGGGTTTAGAATTGATGACCTTGTGGAACCTGTTAGAAGAACAATTGGGTTGCAAAGTCGATTTAGGCGACTTGCGTTATGTCAAGGCTCGCTTGAAAGACGCCATTGCAAAGGACTTATTCGATGTCTTCTAGGTGAGAACTCTATAAATCTAAGTAGATGAAACCCAGCCTTCTTCTTCATACAAAGACTTCAGCTTTATATGAAACGCCTCCCATTTGTTGAGGATGGTTTTAGTATCTTCATCATTTGGAAAAATGTCTCTTAATAATTGCTTGTCTAAATCCTGCAAGTTTTTAGCTGTAAAAATAGCAGGTTTATAATTGTGAACTATTGTTGTAAAGGTTTGATCAAAACAAGATGCTTCCCAAAAAGCAGTAGGGATTTTTTCAAACAATCGTTTAAATCTTCTGAAATACTTTGTCTTAGGGTGTTTTTTTTGACAATACTCTTCTAGTATTCCTAAAAAATGAGTTTGTAAATAGTCTCGAATACTTATAGGGTTTTGACATTCAAAAAGGTTGTATCTTTGATATTCAATAAAGTTCAAAGGTGAAAACCGTTTTGGATACTTAGATTGATTTGTTCTGTATTTTTTGTAAAAATTTATATCCATATTTAGGAGATTTTGATTTGATAATTCTTTACGAAAAATTTCTAAACTCTTCAAAAGCCACGCATTGTCGCTAATAGTAGTGATAAATATATCTTTTAAGTAAGGATATACTTGTATCAATTCTTTGATTGCAGAGGCAAATTCTTGAGGTGCAATGTTCTGAAACGCCATTAAGCCTAATAATGTAACGCCAACTTGGGGGTGTTCTACATTATAGTTTAATATCCTTGCAGTACCTTCGTTTCCTTTTTTAAAACTATCGGCCCAAAAATGCTCATACTTATAATCCTTATAACAACCACTAGCCACAATTAATAATGCACATAAAAGTGTTGTGGGATACTCAAGACAAAGAGACTCTAAAAATAGTTTCAGCCTGTTCGTATCTTTTATTTCATACAAAAGCCCTACTGTTAATAACGCTGATGTTAAAGCAAAATAATAGGAACTGATTTCGATAATACCAAATTGTTCAGAATATTCTAGACACTTAGAAGAAGCGGATTTAGAGCTATACGGTAATATTTCTAAGGTATTATGAGGAATAATGGGGATGTATTCAGCATTATCATTGTATTTAAAGAATAATTTATCGACACGATTAGATAAAAAGATATTACGAGACGGGCATAATGTTTGTTCTAAATTTGAAATAATGTGTTCTCTTAACTCAGCGTGATCTTTACTGAGCATTAATAATTGTTTGAAATGTGAAAACCAAGAATCAATTACTTTTTTACAATAAAAATGAATAGTATATCCTCCGAAAACATTTATAAAAGGATAAAGTGCAATCTTAATCATTAAAGGACTTAAATAAGAGGAAATAGAAACTTTGTAAAGTGAAAAAACGCGAATGATTTCATTGCGTAGTTTGTTGTGGCGTATATATTCTTCAAAACGTTTCTCATTAATAAGGTTTACAAGCTCCATAAAATGCATATAAAAGGCTTCTTGTCTAGGATGTCCCTCTGTGGAATAGACTTTCTCAACGTATTTTTTCAAAAGTGCAAACACTTCTGGGTCTTTGATGTTTTTTAAAAATAAAGTCTCATATTGTTCAATGTTGGAAAGGGATTCCATGGAAATCAAAATATAATAGCTATATATTAAAGTACCTAAAATCAAAACTCCCCTTAATATGGGGCAAAAAATGAATACGCCGCCTAAAACACACAAGATAATGAAATAATGTTGAGAACTCAAGAAAAAATCGAACACCCACTGCATCCAAGACGGATATTCACCATAAAGGCGAAACAAAACGCATCGCCATGTAGAAGGCTTAATTTCATGGTCTGTTACGCCCATTTCTTTGGTAAGTTGACGGTCAAATTCAGACACTTTAGGTACAAATAAAGCCAACAATAAACCGATAAATGCAAAAGTGGCAACAGCCCAATCAATCGTAGACTCTTCATGCGTTACATAGGAAGGGTCTAGGTATAAAAAGGCTTTTAACCACTCGTGAGGCAACAAAATCATAAAAGGTCCTATAAAACAAATCCAAAAAATAACCGTAACAATCTTATCCCATTTCTCATCCATACACTACCCAAGCTCCCCCCAGTGATGCCCCACCGCTAGATCCACCACCAACGGGACTCGCAAGGGTTGCTCGCATTCCATCGCCCAACGTATCGCCGTTTTCGTTGCGTCCACCTCGTTCGGCGGGGCTTCTAACACCAGTTCATCATGCACCTGCAACAACACACGGCTATGCAATCCGTCCGCCTTCAGGCGTTTGTTCAGGCGTAACATCGCAATTTTAAGCAGTTCGGCGGCCGCCCCCTGCACAGGCGTGTTGAAACTGGCACGTTCGGCGAACTCTCGAATGCTTTTATTGCCACTGTTGAGATCTCGGCTTAAATCCCGCTTACGACCAAACATCGTGGTGCCAAACCCCGTTTCGTGAGCCGTTTCAATGGTATCCGCAATCCACCGCTTCACATCAGGGTAGGTTCTAAAATAGCGATTGATGAAGTCTTGGGCTTCGACATACGGCACGCCAATTTGTTGAGACAACCCATGCGCCGTTTGACCATACACAATGCCAAAATTGACGGATTTCGCCGCATAACGCTGTTCTTTGGTGACGGTCTCAATCGGCACGCCAAAGACGAGGCTGGCGGTCGCCGTGTGAATATCCGCCCCACTTTGAAAGGCATCGATCATGTTTTTGTCTTGACACAAGTGGGCCAAAATCCGCAGTTCGATCTGTGAATAGTCAGCGGAAATCAGTTGCCACCCCTCTTCGGCGACAAAAGCTTCACGGATGCGTTGCCCCCACGTCGATCGCACGGGGATGTTCTGCAAGTTCGGATCGCTCGACGACAAACGCCCTGTCGCCGTAATAATCTGGTTAAAGCTCGTGTGGAGCCGTCCTGTTTGAGGTTTGACGAGTTGGGGCAGGGTATCCACATAGGTGGACTTCAGCTTGAACAACTGGCGATAATCCAGCAGAATCTGAATAATCGGATGCTCGCCTATCAAAGATTCTAGCACCTTGCTGTCGGTGGAATAGCTCTTGGTGGCGGTTTTTCGCTTGGGCTGAATGCCCAGCTTGTCAAACAAGAGTTCCCCCACCTGCTTCGGCGAATTCAGGTTGATCGGTGTTTCGCTATAGGTTTGGGCTTGCTTGTCAAGCGTTTCGACTTGGGCATCCAACTCTTGAGCCAACGCTTGCAAGGGGGCTTTTTCTAGGCGAATGCCGTTGTATTCCAGTTCCGCCAAGACCCACGTCAAGGGATTTTCAATCTCGTAAAACAAGCTCGCTAAATCAGGCTGTGCGGCTAAACGTTGACTAAACAACACCGCCAAGCACCAAGTGGCGTAAGTATCCGACGCGCCATAGGGAGCCGCCTTGTCGATCGGCACATCCGCAAAGGTGATTTGCTTCTTGCCTTTTTTACCGATGAGTTCATCGATAGGCGTCATGGCAAAATCGAGTTCACGCTCGCCCAAACCCTTGAGCCCGTGCTTGTTTTCAGGAGCCAGCACATAGCTCATAATCATGGTGTCTAGCACAGGGCCAGCAAGTTCAATCCCCCAATGCCGTGTGCAATTGCGTTCATATTTCAGGTTGTGAATGAGCTTGAGAACCGCACCGTCTTCCAAAAAGGCTTTCAGTAAGGGGAAGGCTTCGCTATAAGGAATTTGGCGTTGAGCGTCGGCATCACTGAGTAAGTCCGCCACATGAGCCAAGGGGACGTACACATTCTGCAAGTGGATGTCACCGTCGGGCGTGACGGCATCGTAAGTGGTGGGGGCATCCTTCAAATGTAAGACGTTTTTCGCCGTAAAGCTTGATTTCGCAAGCCCTTTGCCCCAGCTCAAGCCAAACCCAACCAGTTCAACTTCATGCACATTTAAGCCTGTGGTTTCGACATCAAAGGCACAAATGCCGTAATCGTCCTTAATTTCTGTAAAAATGGCTTCAAGGCGAGCTAAATCTTGCACGATTTCATAACTAAACGGTGGGAATTTAATAAACGGCAAGGCTTCTGCTTTAGTCGTTTGAGTCGTTGGCACTTCTTCGGCGACCTCTTCCACAAGGGATCCCTCTGTTTTTAGGCTAAGCAGTTTCGTCCACTTAGGCAAGTTCCGTTGAAAGGTTCTGAAATTATAGGATTCGAAATAGGCTCCCAACGCTTCAGCAGTGGCTTCACTACTGCCCAAGTGAGCATGGTCTAAATCAGGCATCACCTCTAAGTCACGCACGATAATCGCCAATTTTTTGGACAAAAACGCCATTTCTTTGCCGTCTTCCAACTTGCGTTTGACGCCTGCGGGTGTGATTTCATCTAAGTGAGCGTAGATGTTTTCAAGACTCTGATAGGCATCCAAGAGTTTGGCGGCGGTTTTGTCCCCAATGCCTTTAACTCCAGGGATGTTGTCGCTCGCGTCGCCTTTAAGTCCTTTGAAATCGGCGACTTGTTCAGGCGTAACGCCCCACTTGTTGATGACCCCATCCCAATCGTAGACGGTTAAACCGTCTTGTGTATTGCGAGCAGGGATCAAAATGTTGATGCGGTTGTCTCGGTCGATCATTTGAAAACTGTCTTGATCGCCTGTCAACACATCCACATGCCAATCGGGGTAGCTGTCGATAATTTTTTTAGAAAGCGTGCCAATCACATCGTCCGCTTCAACGCCAGCGATGCGAAACACAGGCAAGCCCAAGGCGTCGATGCCTTCATAAAGCACATCCATTTGTTGACGCATGTCTTCAGGCATACTGCTACGATTGGCTTTATAGTCGGGATACCATTCGGTGCGAAAGCTTTCACGAGCGACATCAAAGGCGAAGACGAGTGCATCTGGCTGGCGTTGGTTGAGCAGTTGAAAAATGGCGTTGAAAAAGCCATAAACCGCCCACGTGGGGATGTCATCACTATTTCGCATTTGGGTGCGTTCCAAGGCGAAATACATGCGATACGCCAGTGCGTGACCGTCCACCAAGACGACGGTTTTGGTTTTGGTGTGATTGCTCATAATGCTTGCCCTCATTAAAGATCGTATTACATCGTCTTAGTTTAGTACAAACATAAAAACTAAAGGCGTGTTCTTAACACTGAATGGAGGCCTTGAAAAAACGTCCTGATTCCATGCCTTTTAACGCCTCTTCCACATTCGCTAAAGCAAAGTTGGCACTAATCAACGGACGAGGATCCACCTGCCCACTGGCGAGCAAGTCGAACGCCTGCTTCACATCCGTTGGGGTATGGTGAAACAAACTATACAGCGTGATTTCATCATAATGCACACGCTTGGTGTCAAGGGCGATCGTGCTTCCGCCTGCACACCCTGCAAACCAATGCACTTTCCCGCCACGTCGGCATAATTGCACCGCTTTTTCCCATGTTTCAGGTAGGCCAACCGCTTCAATCACGGCATCCCACCCACGCCCTTGGGGGCTAAAGTTTTTCACCAAAGTTTGAGCCTCTAACCCCTCGGCAATCGAAATCGTTTGAACCGCTCCCCCAAAGGAGCCTGCCATATCTAGCTTCATCGGCGTGCGAGCCACTGCGGTGACGTTTGCTCCTAAAAGCGTCGCCACTTTCACGATCAATTGCCCAATCGGGCCTAAGCCTAACACGAGTATAGTGTCCCCTGTTTGAATGCCAATGCCATGCACGGCTCGGATCGCCACCGCCAGTGGTTCCGTAAAAGCAGCGATCTCAAAGGGTAAGTCATCAGGCAGGCGGTGTGTATTATAGCGCGCAATTTTTTCAGGAATGATGATGTATTCCGCATACGCCCCGTTCAACAATTTTAAGTGTTCGCATAGATTGTACTGTTTTTTTTCGCAATAAAAGCAGTCGTAACAGGGGGCCGAATTCGCTGAAACCACACGGTCGCCTAGTTTCCATTGCGTGACGCCTTTACCAACAGCCACCACCGTACCAGCAAACTCATGCCCAAAGGGACTCGGCAAAGCCCCCAACAAAACAGGATGCCCACGCCGATAGCATTTCAAATCCGTGCCACACGTCAAGGCGTGATGCACCTTGACCAGCAGTTCCCCTGCTTGAGGCGTGGGAACCTCCACCGTTTCATAACGAAGATCTAAAGGGGCATGAAACATCATGGCGTGCATGGTTTTAGGTATAGACATCATTGCTTTCCCCTATCGAGACACCGTCGATACGCCTAATGGAAGTCTTTCAATGCTTAAACGGTGGCTCCGCCGTCAATGGTGACCACTTCACCTTGCATATAAGTATTGCGATCTGAGGCCAAGAAGACCGCAAATTCAGCCAAGTCTTCAGGATTACCCAAACGTCCTTTCGGCACCCAATCCGTATAAATGCCCAAAAGTTTTTCAGGCAACGAATGCCCTAAGTCCGTGTTGAACATGCCTGCGGCGATCGCGTTAACGGTAATGCCAAAACCCACGGCTTCGCGGGCCAAGCCCTTGGTGAAACCCACCACCGCGGCTTTAGACGTCGAATAATGCACGGACGTTGGCATACAACGTTGTGCCGCAATCGAGGTAATGTTGACGATGTTGCCCTTGCGTTGCTTCATCATTTGCTTTAAGACGGGTTTGGTCATGTAATACAAGCCATTCACGTTGGTGTCAATAATACTGTGCCAAGACGCTTCTGTTGTGGTGACGAAATTGTCGGCTTTGTTGATCGCCGCATTGTTGATGAGAATATCAATCCCACCCCATTCGGCGGTGATTTCTTTCACCATATCTTTAATGCCATCACGATCCGTCACCGAAACCTTAAAGGCTTTGCCTTTACTGCCGTGGGCTTCAATCAAGCGAAGCGTGTCTTGAGCGGCTTCATCATTACTGTTGTAATTGAACGCCACCAAGGCTCCTTCACGAGCAAACACGGCACACAAGGCTTTGCCTATGCCACGCGAACCCCCAGTGACAATGGCCCGTTTACCTTTAAGCAAGCCTGCGGAAGGAAATTGAGACGAAAGAGAATCCGGTGCGTTCATCATCATAGAAGGGATACCTTTTTAAACTTAACACGAAAGGTGAGTTTTATCTGTTGAGACCCACAACGATGAAGTCTCCTAGCTATTAAGGTGTATCAAACCACAAAGACACTTAGAATGCAAATCAACAATTTTACGGCAGGATGTTCTCAACAGGTCAAACCCCGCTCAAACTAGTCAGTGCCAAAACCCACCACTTCCTTTACACTACAGGTATTATGTTATATAGCAATTCCCCCTTGTATTGATCGTCGTTGAAGGTGCAATAATGCCTCCATTTCTTGAAACACTGCATCGCCTCAATATCGGGCGTTTACGGCTGGGAACTGAGCCTATCTTGAGCATCCTTGAACTGCTGGGGCATCCCCAAGAACTGGTGCCGACCGTTCATGTGGCCGGTACCAACGGCAAGGGCAGCGTCACACATATGACTGTGGCTGGCTTATTGAGTCAAGGTCTCAACGTGGGGAGCATTCATAGCCCGCATCTCATACACCCCCGTGAACGTATTTGCCTTAACAATACGCCTTTGTCTGAAGAGGCCTTTGAAGCTTATGGCAATCAATTATGGAAGCGACTGGAGCAGTTAATCGGTGACTTTAAAGAAGAGCATCCCGAATGGCCGACTTATTTTGAGTTTATGGTGATTTTGGCCTTTTACGTGTTTAAGCATGAACATGTCGATGTGACGGTGCTAGAAACAGGCTTGGGCGGCAGGCTCGATGCGACAAACGTGGTCTCGAATCCTATTTTAACCGTGATTACCAGCATCGCTTATGACCATATGGACAGGCTCGGCGATACGCTTGAAGAAATCGCCACAGAAAAAGCGGGCATTTTAAGAGCTGGTGTTCCCCTTGTTCTAGGCCCCCACTTGCCGGATGAAGCCCGCAACGTGATCTACCAAATCGCCAAAATCAACCATGTGGAACCCATTATTGAAACCACTCATGATCCTTTAGTGGTGGAAGACGCCTTGACGCCAAATGGCACGCAACGCATTCGCAACATGGTTAGCCGTGAACGTTTGGAATTGGGACTGTTGGGGCATTTTCAGTTGAAGAATCTCGCCACCGTTTTGGGGATTTTGAGCGTGCTTCAGCGAGAAGGCATCGTGAGTGATGCCAAGGCTTTTTGCCATGCCTTAAAGCACTGCCATTGGCCAGGGCGCTTTGATTTTCAAGCCCACGCCCGGGTATTATTAGACGGCGCCCATAACGATGAAGGCTTGCACGCCCTGAGCATCGGGTTGGATGACACCTTTCCTCAGCACGGGTTGTATTGGATGCTTTCTCTACGGAACAACCGCCCCATCCACGTCCTAGAAAAGCTTCTTCGTAAAGAAGCCCACCGGAGCTATGGTGTTTTGTTGACGTGCCCCACGTCGCAGGACGCGTGCTTGTTTCACGCGCCACAAGTATTGAGGCAACACTTGCGAGACGCCTTGCCTGAACTAAAGACTTGTCCTATTTGGTCGGCGAGCGATCCAAAAACCGCGTGGTGGATGCTAGAGCGTTTAATGAAGTCTCATGCCAGCACAAACGGCTATGCTCAACCCTTAAGCGTGGTGGCAGGCTCCTTGTATCAGCTAGGCGATGTGTATCCTCTTATAGTATTTTAAATAAATAACCATACGTTGTCTCTTCGTTGTCGCTACGATTTTTTTGTTTGGTTATGTAGGTCTCACTACACGCCCGCACAAAAAAATATAAGCTCCTAGAATAGCTTAACGTCTGCTTGATTCTTTAAAACACTATAGAAAGCTCTGCAAAAGTCCCATTCGGCGAATCTTCTGTGTCAAAACAAGCCGTTTTTTCGTTATGTAGTAGGTCTACACGCCTCAAAAGCCGTTTATTTTTCCTTGAATCTTCATCCGACTTGAACTTTTGCAGAGCTTTCTATATTAACGAGTTTAAATAAGACTCCGCTTCAAATAGATGAAGCGCCTCTTTCGATTCACCCGCGGTGACATAAATCGTGGGAATCTTCGTGTGATGAGCAATGGAAAGCAACGCCCCTCCCTTGGCGGAAGCGTCAAGCTTCGTGCAGATTAATCCATCCATATGTACCGCTTCATTAAATTGCTTAACTTGGGGCAAGGCATTTTTGCCTGTGGTCCCGTCAATCACCAAAAGACTTTTGAAGCTATAACGCAACCCTTCATGTCCTTCTAACGCTTTAAGAAGGCTACGCTTGACTTTTGCTAATTCTTCCATGAGTGGGGCATCCACATGCAAACGCCCTGAAGTGTCCACCAAAATAACCGTTTTGCGTTTGTTTAAAGCGTGTTGTGCCAAGGCCTTTTCAACCCCTTGAAAAGCCACCGCTGAAGGAGCATTGCCTTGGCTTTGTTCTTGCGTAAAATACGGCACGCCAAGTCGCTGGCACCACAAAACGAGTTGAGCATCTGCCGCGGCGCGAAAGGTGTCTGTGCCAATGACAAAGACATGATGTTCCCTAAAAGCATGAGCCAATTTGGCGAGGGTGGTTGTTTTACCTGAACCATTGACCCCACAAAGCATTAACACCACGACATCCTTAGACGCCAACAACGTCTCTGGTTCAAAACCTTGATCCGTGTCCAGCATGGGGGCAAGTGTTTCCATAATGGCAACAGGCCAAGCGTTTGGGCCTTCATGGACGAGCCTCGTTTTTTGGGCGTTTAAGGCGTCGAGTACTTTTTGAATACTGGCGCCATCTACATCTGCACGAAACAACGCTTCTTCAAGGGATTCTAAGCGATCTTCAAAGTACTGTTCGCTCGTTTCGGGCGTAGGACTTTGGCGAAACGATTCAAACAAGGCGTGGGTTTTGCAAAGTAAAGTCGCCCACATGATTACGCATCGACTTCCTTCGTTATGACGCCTTTTTCAGTAGGGGGTGCTTCGCTGAGTAGGGGTTCATCTGCCTGAGTAAGCGACTGCTTTAAATCCTGCACAATTTTACCTAACACCCCGTTGATGAATTTGTAGCTTTCAGGCAAGGAATAGGTTTTGGCCAGTTCCACCGCTTCATTGACTGAAACACCGAAATCGATGTCTGTTTCATACAAAATTTCAGCCAACGCCAATTTTAAAATCAAGCGGTCCATTTTAATTAATCGATCGGTCTTCCAATCGGTTGTATAGGCTTCTAGCTTTTCGGTCAAGGCTTCGTTGTGTTCACACACGCAAGCAATCATGTGGGTGGCGTAGTCTTCCACGTGCTTGTCTTCTAAATGCACCAACATTTGAGGCACAGCCAACACATTCCACACCCATTGGCAAGCCAGTAAGCATTTGTCTAAACGCGCTAAAGTTTCTTGGGTGGAAGGCAAAGGCACCGCCACTTGTGGGGCGTCAAAAGACGCGTTTAAATTCGTGGGATGCTCAAACTCAATGGTCATAATCTGTTCACTTACCGATTTAAATAAGTCGGCAGCGGCTTCAATATCGTCTTGGGCGTGAAGCACCAGGGTTTGCGCTGAAGAGCGAATCAAGCTAGAAAGATCTTTGCCTTCTAACACCTTACTGGGTAGACTTCCACGACTGGCTTCGAGTTGGTATAGGGCCAATAAAGCAAATTTTCGAGCCACACGTCGGCCTTGTAATAAGTTAGGGGGAGAAGTGGTCATGGGGACTCCAGTTTTAATTTCCAATGAACAGGGGGTAATTTAAAAAGACGGTTAATTGAACGAAACGTCGTGGGATTAATCTAGTGGGATTAATCTAAAGGTGTAGACTTTTAGACGCTGGTTTGAGATGAAGTCATAACGTAGACTAATAAAATAAGTGAACTCAACGTGCACCACAATCTAAGCAAACCAAAAAATCTTTGCCACACACTGTAACAGACTTTTCAAACAGCATAGCAAGAACATCATTGTCTCACAAGTTTTATTTCTAAGGCTGGGTAATAAGTGGCATAAAACCGACACTTCTTACACGACTTCTTACACCTCTTCTCACACTAGGACATTCAATAAAGGAACGCTTATGCCAACGCCTACGATGCTTCAGACTTGGACGCAAGCGTTTGCCGAATTGTTTGGCATCCAGCGTCCTAAGGTTTTAGAAGCTAATCAAGCGTCTACAATAATAGATGTTGTGGTTATTTGCAATCGAGACATATACCACCCAGAACGACAGGTGCTGCTTCTTAAAACAGGGCAACCCGTTGGGCCTAAAACGCTCGATTCTTTAGAAAAAAGTGGTGTTTCTGTTTTAGAATGTTGTTCCATTAAAGGTAAAAATGGGGGGCTTGAACCTTTAAGTTTACCCATGTTACGTTATATTCTTCAAAAAAATGCCTTTCAAACACTTACACCACCCCCACAGGACACGATTATAAGTTTTCAAGAACGTCGCACAGAACCCGCGGTAAAGGCCTGGCAACGGCATTTCAAAGTGTTAATTGTGGCACACAATAAACGAGATCAAGAACGTTTAAGGGCTTACCTTGAATCACAAGGCGTGTTGAGTCAGCATATTCACCCTGTACTTCAAGCATCTATGTTTGCGTACTTGTATGAAAAATACAAACCCACTTGCTTGATTATTGATTTACAAACGCACGAAAACTTTTTAAAACAACATATCGATGTACTTCAACGCGTTTCCCACTGCCCGTTTGAGTGCCTTGAAAATACGATACTACTGACGCATGGTGTGGGGGTATTTCATCCCTTAGAAGGCTTAACGCATGAAACCGTCAAGCAGATGTCTCACCCTTTGCTTCGTCAAGAGTTAGAGGCGGTGTTGCAACCGTTGTTTAAGCGTTTGCAATGTTTGGATTCAAACGCCCCTGTTTCTATCGCCCACCCCTAGCGAAACACGTCAAACCCCCCAGTTTATATAGTATAATAGGACGAAATCTTTTCAAGAGTAAAGCATATATGTATCAAAGTATGTCACACTAAAGGTACACTAAAGATTATACTCAATAATACGTGATTTATGACGATAAAACACGTACGCCTATTCTTACAACGTTAAAATTAGAATCGAGTGTGACGAAATGCCTTCAATTCCCTACCCAACAGACGCTCCTAATGGTGGTTTTAGCCCTACCCCCCCCCCTAATAAAGAACATATTCTAAAAGGGGTACGAGACATTCCGGCGCTTCCCAAAGTGGTGACTCAAGTAGTGGAATTGCTCAACAAATCAAGTTCAAGTGTGGCGCAAATTGCGGATCTAATTAGCTATGATCCGGGATTGACGTCTCGTATTCTTCGCATGGTGAATTCTAGTGCTTATGGGATTCCTCGTCAAGTAACCAGTATTCAACATTCCATTGCCATGCTGGGCTACAATGCTGTTAGGGGTTTGGTTTTGGGGGCTTCGATTTGCCAGATTTTTTCCCCTACGACGGAAAATACTAAAGGCAAGGCCCTTTTTAAAAATAAGCAAGTTCTTGACTTAGAAGCCTTTTGGCGACATGCTTTAATGACGGCATTTTTTGCCAAACATTTGGCAGAACATTTTAAACTCCCTAAAGCAGACGACATCTTCAGTGCAGGCATGCTTCATAACATTGGTGTGTTGGTCCTACACATGCAGGATCCTGTAAGTGATACAGTGGTTCATAATGCCTTAGCAAAAAAGAAAGTTTGGCGATACGCTTCCATGGCCTTGCCTATTGAACATTCGGTTTTAGGGTTTACGCATATAGATTTGGGTGTGGAACTGGCTCAACGTTGGCAGTTGCCTGAAGTCATGCAAGCCGTGATGAGTCGCTATAACAGACCCCGCGTCACAGGCGATGAAACCGACTCTGCCGTTTTTGCCGTTGCGTTGGCCCATTACTTATTGGCCCTGGTGTTTCAATTAGACTCTGATTTTGATCGGATTAGTTGTGATCATTTACCCGATGCCTTATGTACTTTTTTTAGACTAGAAACCGATGAAGATGTACAAACTTTATGCGAATATATTGCCCCACTTCTAGAAGAAAGTGAAGAAATTATGCGTTCCTTAATAGGGGAGTAAAAAGGGAAAGTCCCTTTGAGATATAACGTATTGTTACAGAAGCCCACTTTTTTACAAAGTGGGCTTGCTTTTATTCAAATTTCGAGATACATTTACAGGTGAAAATACTCTTATTTCTCTCTCTCTTAATTCGTCCCCTCAATGTTCTATTGAGGGTTTTTTTTGCAGAATCTTTTATAAGGCAGGAGCCGATTGCAACAAACCTTCTATATCATGCAACACATGGCAAGCGCCTCGCCAAGGGTTCTTGGCCAAATACTGTTGATGGTACTCTTCTGCCTTCCAGAAGGTTTCTGCCGGTAGAATTTCAGTGACAATCGGTGGATTAAATAAGCTTTGTGCATACGCTCTGCTTTTTACAGCGATTTCACGTTGTGACTCACTGGTGGTGTAAATCCCGCTCCGGTATTGAGTGCCTAGATCGGGGCCTTGTCTGTTGAGTTGAGTGGGGTCATGCAAGTGCCAAAACAACCAAAGCAACTGGTTGAATGTAATTATTTCACGGTCAAACACCACCTCTACCGCTTCGGCATGTTGGGTGCGTCCTGTGCAAACATCTTGATAGGTGGGTCGGCTTGTTTGGCCGTTCATATAACCCACTGAAGTTGCTAAAACCCCTGTGAGACTTGACAAAACGGCTTCGACTCCCCAAAAGCATCCGGCCGCTAAATAGGTTTTTTCTTGTGACATAGTCATTCTCCCTTTCCTGATGGGTTTAACTGTAATGTTACATGGAGATGCTTGAATTGTCATATAAAAGTCATAAAAAAATAAGTTTTTTAAAATTAGGTGTTGACGTAGGAAGTCGTTTGAGTGATGATAGGTTTGTTGAGAAGCGAAATGCTTCAAAACACATGACATGTTCCTTGACAACTCAATAGTGGAAATTTTAAGACGAAAAGAATGGTCGATTGTTTTTTAGCGAGAGCAATCGACGTACAATGTTTTTTGAAGTCAATTTCGGATTTAACAAAGCTGTTCACGAAAGCGAACAGTTTTGCGGGGAGTGTTGATCGCCTCGATATAGAAAGGATGAATAAAAGCTAGAATAGAACAAACTATTAACTTTTAA
>JBIKNF010000005.1:0-113650 GCA_044358835.1 Vampirovibrionales bacterium
GGTTTTGGTGTTCAAAAAACAACCCAACATGATGTACAAACCTACGCTCAAGCGATGATGAGAACAGGATCTCGAACAGGGGTAGCCTTAGAGCTCGGTATTAAAATACCCATTGGGCAAAAATAGTCAAAAGCCAAGTCTTCAAATTTGCAAAGAAAACGCCTTTGGGGGTTATGATACCATTTAAACGACTGAATAGCGTATAGGTGGATTCTAGGAGCCTAGACTCGCAGATGGGTGAAGTGTACATAAACGTACATAAGCACATCGAGAATCGTAGCGACAACGAAGACGCCAGACGCTATTTAATCGTTTAATTGGTATGAGTAATCACCCTATTTATAGACCCACTAACATACAGACCGCCTGTGGCTGTTTGGCAACACAAATACCCCTAAAAAAGGACACTTTCTTGTTTGAAGAGAGTGTCCTTTTCGTATGTATTTTATAGAAACTAGATTGAACTAGACTCTACCTTCGCAGTGGTACTTGAAGCAGGAGTACTATTCAGCGTGGCCAAATAGGTTGCTAAAGCATCTATTTCATCTTGATGACCCACCACAGGGGGCATATAACCATGATACATCGTTTTGGCAACCCCTTTTTCATCGACGATGTGGTTGTCTTTCATCAAGGTGAGTAGGTTTTTAATGGCATCCTTGTCACGACTTGCCAGCATGACTTTCATGCTACGGTACCCATTCCCCGTCGCTGTGTGACAAGACGTACACTGGTAACGAAACATCAGCTTGCCTTTGCCTAATTCATCATTAGCCTTTAGGGTGCTTAATTCTGCCCCCGCAAACTTGTGATGATTAAAAAAGCCTTCTTTATTGACTTTGTCTACTTCAAACTTACGCAAGCCGTTAGAATACATGTAGTTATATACGACATAGGGTTTACGCATCATTTCACGAGACCATTCTTCCGTAAACATGAAGCCAAAGCCCGCAGCCAATAACATGACGGCAAAGGTTGTGTTAAACGCACGGGGATTCAAGTAAGGCCCTGCCAGAACCATGCCAAACAAGCCAACGGCAAACACAAGTGTCATAAAGATCGCTTTTGCCATAATGGAAAAGTTACCGACACCAATCGTACTTAAACCGTTGATAATGACTTGCTGTGTCGGTTCAGGCAAAGTGAAGAGGTAAGCAATCACAAACAAAGGGCCGAGTATCACGGCGGGCAAAAGCCATTTGGCCGAATACTTGAGTAGGTAGGCTTTAACATCGACATCCATCGTTTTTTCACGACTGAGGGTAAAGAAGGCATAAATGCCCGCCAACGCCATCATAATGAACATCCGCAAGCCTAAAGCAGGCCAGAAAGACGAGTTAAAGAAGGCATCTCCAATGTTGCCTTTGGTGAAATCCCAACCGCCTGAATTCAGCATGAAGGTTAAAATACCGTTAATGGCAAACAAAGTAAAGTAAGAAATCCCAATGTAAATCCACGCGAGCTTAAGGTGTGTTTTTCGATCTAACTTGTCCCACGTATAGTAGTAGGCCAAGAAAGTACCTAGTTCTAAGGCAAAGAAGATATATTCAACAGCCCAAAACAAGGAAAAGTTTTGCAAGAGGGTTTGAGTCCCGTTAGGGCTTGCTAAACCAATGGCCCACCAAATCCCGACCCCCGACATCGCCCCTAGTACGGTGGTCAACAGAAGAAAGAACTTGGAATGTTTTTTAAGGTAATCGTAAATACGATCATCTTGCTTCTTATAGGCCAATTGTTCAGTGAATGCAAGAAACGCACCCCCACCAATGGCAAAGTGTGAAATAAAGACGTGGAGTACGGCGATTAAACCAATCACCCAACCACTACCGATGTTAGGAACTTCCCATACTGGAAACATATTATAAGGACCCCCATATCGTTAAAAATAGCCATCCAATAAAAAAGATGACACCATACACTGTTGCAAACTTAGAAATAAACGGAAACTTACCTGTGCTATCAAGTATCGGCACAACTGCCAAGGATCCAAAGACGGTTCCTATAAATACCATAGCTACATGAACCCCGTCAAAAAACAGGATTTTGGCAGGAAAGAGCTTAAGCGCTTGGAATTGAGACAAGAAATACCATTCAGGCTTAATCCCAATCGGTGCCATCGCTGCAGGATCCACCTGCGGACCTAAGCCCCAAGGTTTCATGGTCACCACTAACATAAAGCCCACTAGAACCGCAAACCATACGAAGACATCTTTCTTAATAAAATCAGGGAAGAACTTTTCGTATTTGCGTTCCGCTTTCGGCAATTTTTGTATGGATTCAGGCTCGCTGATGCCTTGTAATTGAATCAAGGTGGCGTGTAAGCCAAATAAGCCCATCATGGCCAAAGGCAAAGCAATGACATGTAAGCTAAAAAAGCGGTTCATGGTGACCTGTCCAATTTCAGAACCGCCCCGAACAAATTCAGCTAAATACGGACCAATAATAGGGGATTCACCTGCTACATCCACCCCTACTTTGGTGGCGAAATAGGCAATTTCATCCATGGGCAACATATAGCCTGTAAAACCAAAGACCATCGCAATTCCCACAAGTCCTAAGCCAGAAAGCCAGGTAAACTCCCGAGGGGCACGGTACGCCTTCATAAAATAGGTGCTAAACATGTGAATAAACAGCACTAAAATAAAGAGATTGGCTCCCCAGCTGTGCATGGAACGAATGAGCCAGCCAAAAGGCACTTGCATGTTAATGGCTTGAACAGACGCATAGGCCCCTTCAAAGGTGGGCACATAATGAAACATGAGTAAGAAACCCGTGGCGAACTGAATACCCATAAAAAGGGCTGCAATTCCGCCCATGTAATACCAAATCGAATGCTTGTGGACAGGGACTTCTTTATGCCCTGCAAATTCAACCGCTGCTTTTAGCGGGACGCGTTCATCCAGCCAATCTACGACGGTTTGCACAAGGTTGAGATTTTTTAAGGTCGGAATAGACACGATGACGTGGACTCCTTTATTTATAAATGAAAACTAGGCAATTTTAATGGTAATCGTACCATCCGCAGCAACATCAGCCACCAAGGGCTTGAGCGGAGCTGGGGGGGGGCCTGCAATGTTTTTGCCCGTATTCGGATCGTACGTTCCGCCGTGGCAAGCACAGTAAATGACATCTTTATCTTTTTGGTAGCCTACGGTACAGCCCAAGTGCGAACACTTGGCGTTAAAAACGGAAAGCTTACCGTTGGTGTCATGAATTAACAAGGCGGGTATAGAACCAAACATGAAGTTTTTAGATTCGCCCACAGGAAAGTCTTTGAGATTTTTTTCAAAGGTCATTTCTGTCACAGTAACGACTTCGCTTTTCTTTGGCCATAGGAAGCTCAGAATAGGTGTTGCTCCTACAAGTAAAGCCCACAAGCCTCCACCTAAGGCAATAATTCCTCCAAAGAAGGCGCGCCTACTGAAACTCACTTCAGGAGAATCAAGTTCGTAGCCACCGGGTGGATTGTTTTGTGCTTCATTTGTTTGGGATGCATCGTGTTCCGTTGTCATCGTGAACGCTCCTTACATTACATTAAACAGTTTTGTTGTAGGCATTGAAAACAGTTTTCGCCAGCCACACGAAGTAGCCAATCATCAAGACCAAAAATACCCCAAACACCATTAAAATAGGCCATTGAATCACCACAGGTTGTGCGTTAAACAGGGGTTGCATGTATTGATCTGTATGAAAAAGGCGCAACAGATGGCGCAAAACGACCATTAACGCCAGCACCAACACACCTGAAGTCAAGCCGACTGTGAAGGATTTTTCGCATCCTTTTTTAACCGCAAGCCCCATGGCAATCAAGGAAATGGCTTCTAGCCCCAGGGAAGTATTTAACAAGTGAGAGGTGGCTTTGGCGCCTTGAAAGCCTTGAGGGGTGGACCAAAAGAACCAAAACCCGATTAAGGTTTGAATAAGCGTCGTACCAAGGTAGCCCCCTGCCCCAAGCTTAATCAACCAAGTCCCGAAGGACTCATCACGCTTTTTCCAGTAAAGGCCAAAGCATCCGAGTGTTAAAGCACAGACAGCAAAGGCTGCCCCCACAAAGTGAAGGTAACGGGGTACCAAGGTGGGCTCTGTTAAATTAAGGCTTGCTCCTGCGGGACTGGCTTGATACAAGGGCAGAAACTTTTCAGGCGTCAGCATCAACGTCATGTTATTGGAAAAAATAAAGGCAATGATTAAAAAGAGCACACTAGTGGCAATAAGCACCCAAGGGGCTTTGAGTACATCCATTTTTTGCTTGCCGTAATTATAAACATAAAGCCCGTAATAGCCAATCGTCAATAAGAATAAAACCGCTAGCCAAGGCAGTGCAATCACGATAGAAGAGGCGTAAATCAAAGGACCATAAAGCACTTGCAAGAACAATAATGGCACGATACCTTGCGTAATCGCAGCGGTGGTGAAGATAGGCAAGCTGGCCGCGAGTTGGCGTCCTGCTCGAGTGGTATGGGCATTTTCGTCTTTGCCGCCCACTAAAAGTAAAATAGCAGACACCAAACCACCTGTGAGTGCCACATTCATGGGCAGGGCATGTAGAAAAAAGCCTATAACCAGCAAAACTTGCAAAATGGGAACAGGGGCAGGGAAGGGGATTGGTTGAAAATTTCCGACGGAAAGTAAGGTAGCGTCCATATATTGAGGTTCCTACAAATTAAATGTAAACCTAATAACAAAGATATTTTTCATTCGTATACCTTTAGTATACATCAAAGATTTTTTTAAAACTAGGGAATCTGAAAAAATTAATTCTTTTTTATATTGTAACAAGTGTAGCACAAAAAGGAGGAGAATTTGCCTTAATGCTATTGTAAGGTGCAGAACAAAACGCACCGAACCGCCAATAAGAATTAGGACGAGAAGGAACACGACAAGCGTTCATGAACGACCCTTTTCTTATAAAATGACCCAACTTAATTTCGTATGACCAGTGGCAAGGATGTTACCCACATTCTGTAGCTCAACCCGAATAGGAAAAACCACCTTTTCAAGCGGTTTTACATCGCTTAAGTGGCGACACACTTAAATGAATAGGCTTATTTGTCGACGTGCCAAGAACGCTCACACACGCTAAACCGTGGTCTTCGCTACCCTCACATCCATTCCATGTGGTACGGGTTGCTTAACTGATATTTGCAGGAATGAACGCGTTTCAAGTGACCATTCACTAGTATTGGCTAGGTTTGGTAAGCTAGGGTGCTGTTTTACCCGCTTGAATTTTTTGTAATTCACCACGTGATTGCAAAACGCCATGAAAAACAAATTTAAACGAAAGCCCAAAAATTATGTAACGTCTCTCTCTCTTCTAAACAAGGTTTTTCTTTTTTGATTTTGGTTGTTCTCTTGATTGTTTGTTTGATGTCCCTCACAACGTCCTACGTTTTGATGAGTTGGCTTTTTTAGAAAAGTACAACGAATGAACGTATACTCGCCGATGCCTCCATCGGCGTTTTTTTTATGAATCGGCTTTACTAAGCCTTTACGTCAAAGTGAGGTGGATCATCCATTTTAGGGGTGTGTTAAAACGAAATATAACAGAATGTAACAGAATGGCAATTGGTGGCTTTCGGAATCCTTTATTACGTTGTAAATAGAAGAACCTCAAAGATTTAATTCTAGGACTTCTTCAAACGTTTTAGTACATAGGACACAGGTGAATTTTTAGACAGATTCATTTATTTAATTTTGAGAGATACAAAACCCAAGAGAGAGAGAGAGACATATATTATGCCTATCGGTAATATTGGTACCCCAGTAGGGCCCGGAGTATTGGATTTAGCAGGCTTAAAGACCTTTGCCAAAAATTTTGTGAAGACAGACGGCTTAAGTACCGCGGACAAAGAAAAATTTGGCACGGTTGATGCCAAAGGCTTAACACGTGAACAAGTCATGATTAAAGGTGGCTTGACAGGTATTGAAGGATTAAACATCGATTTCAAAACCAAAGATGGCTTAGCCATTTGGAACAGTATCGCAGGAGCTGACGGCTTGTTGTCTGCTCGTGAACATACTCAAGCCTTGTTGAAATTCGATACAGGTAAAGAAGCGGATGTTGCTGGTTCTGACACCAAGTTTAACCTCACCAAAGCCGAAGCTACCGCAGGGTTTAAAAAATTGTTGACGGATGCCAAAGCAGATCCTAAAGGAATTGCAAAGTCTTACCTTGCTTTCAACAAAGTGGGTGAAGATACTGCTTTAGATTCTGGTGATGCTTTTTTCAATGAGAATGCTTCTGAAGTAACCATCGCCACCAACATTGCAGGCGGAGACTTCTGGGGGTCTCTCACTCCACCCGCTCCACCCGCTTCTCCAACGGGGACATTGGCCGCTATTTTAGAAAAAATTACAGATCCCGCTCAAAAAGCACTTATAAAGACACTTTTAGAAGCGTTGGGTATTAAGTAAACTATATTCCACATTATAAAAAGCGTCCGAAGCCATTCGGACGCTTTTTACGTTGAATCGACTACTACAGCTAGAGGGTTTTTCTTGAAAGCTCCCCTCTAAATGAATGAAGGTCGTATACTAGGGGGAGTAACATACGCTTTAGCCCTACGAGGTCAATTTAATGTCCTTTTTCCCCATTTCCACGGCACTTGCTGAATTGCCTGTAGTGTTTAAATGGTATTGGTTGGTCGTCACTTTCATCACAGGTGCTTCTGTGGGGAGCTTTCTTAATGTTGTGGCCCTTCGTCAATTGGCGGATGAAGAATTCGTTCAAACGCCGTCTCACTGCCCCAAATGCGGGTATACCCTGAAATGGTTTGACAACATCCCTATTTTGAGCTGGTTGATTTTAGGCGGTAAATGCCGTAGTTGTAAAGCATCGATTCACTGGCAATACCCTCTTGTTGAAGTTGTTACGGCTTTATTGTTTTTAGCGACAGGCTGGCATTTTGGCATTGATTGGGTCGTCTTGCCTGTGGTGGCGTTTCTCGCGACCATGGTGTTGTTAAGCATCACCGATTTTAAGGAACACGTCATTTTCACTTGGCACGCCTTATGGATTATTCCTGTGGGTTTGTTGGTGCATGCCCTAGGGATGGGCAACGATCTCACCGCTTTAGCATGGATCCCTTCTTGGACAATGGAAAGCGCCACGTATTTTGGCCCTTCCTTTTGGTCGGCACTAATGGGTGTGGCTGGCATTTTTGGTGTTTTTGAAGGGTTGATTTATTTGAGTCGCCTTTTGATTGGGCAAGATGGCTTTGGTCATGGGGATACCCTAATTTTGATGGCGATTGCGTCATTCTTGGGCTGGGAAGGGGCTGTGGCTTCCTTAGTGCTTGGAGGCATTTTGACTGGGGTAATTAGCCTACCCATCATGTTTCTTCAATGGGCTAAAGAAAAAGCATGGGGCTTGGTCTGGAAGCTTGGTACGGCGTTACTTGCCACAGCAGGCTTGTACGGGGTAAGTTACCTAGAAATTTCGCCTAAAAAGCACATGGTTCTTTCACTTGCAGTGATGATAACCACCAGCATTTTATTATTCAGCTTTCTTAAAGAAAAAAAGCAAGTGGGTGGCTTCACCAAAGTGCCGTTTGGGCCAGGGCTCATCGTTGCGGCGATTGTACTACTCTTTTTTGGGCAAGACCTTTTGGGCCCCGCTTTTCAAGCCATTCACGGATTTTTTGAGTCCCTGTAGCAATAGCACAAGTTCACTCCATCTCAAATATGTTATACTTTATAAAATATTCTTCATCATCTCGGGAGCCTTCTACAATGACTACTGCCAAACACGATGCCTCCACAACATCCCTTTACCCTGTTTTGGCTCGATTTAAAGAAGCTCGTATTCAACCCGAAGATTATTCACAGCAGTACCAAGCGTCTCTTGAAAATGCCGACGCCTATTGGTCAAAAGAAGCGCAGCGTCTCCTATGGCATAAACCATTTGAACAAGTCAATACCAGTCGCTTTACACCGAACGACGTTAAAATCGAATGGTTTAAAGGTGGGCAGTTAAATGTCTGTGAAAACTGTGTGGATCGCCACGCGCTAGCTACACCTGAAGCACTTGCCCTGATTTGGGAGCCTGACCACCCTAGTCAAAGCACACGAACACTAACCTATCAAGAATTGCATCAAGACGTGCAACGTTGTGCCAATATGCTAAAAGCGTTAGGGGCCAATGCGAAGGAACCCATTACGATTTACATGCCCATGATTCCTGAAGCCGTTGTGGCCATGCTGGCCTGTAGTCGTTTAGGGGTGCCTCATTCCGTCGTGTTTGGTGGATTTTCACCCAAGGCCTTACGTGAACGTATTGAAGATTGCGGAAGTAAAATTGTCATTACCGCCAATGAAGGGCGCCGCGGTGGCAAAGCTATTCCCCTAAAAGCCAATGTGGATACCGCGTGTCAAGGGCTAGAAATTCAGCACGTTTTGGTGTTTCAACACAGTGCGTTGCCTCCACTAGCGTGGCAAGCCCCTCGAGATATTTGGTGGCATGAACTTTCAGATGTTGTCGATGCGGACTGCCCCCCTGTTTCAGTAGACGCTGAGCACCCGTTATTTGTATTATATACCTCTGGTTCTACGGGCAAGCCAAAGGGGTTGCAGCATAGTTCAGCAGGTTACTTATTATATGCTCAACAAACGTTTGAAAATGTCTTTGATTATAAGGCTGGTGAAGTTTTTTGGTGTACCGCGGATATTGGCTGGGTAACAGGCCATAGTTATATGGTGTATGGGCCCCTTGCTGCAGGAGCCACCACACTTTTATTTGAAGGCGTCCCCACTTTCCCGGATGTAGATCGTTTTTGGCAAGTTATTGAAAAGCACCAAGTCAATCTCTTTTATACGGCTCCTACCGCGTTGCGTACTTTAATGAAGTTTGGCAATGCCCCTGTCGAAGCGCGAGAGTTGAAAAGCTTACGTATTTTAGGTTCTGTGGGCGAACCGATTAACGCTGAAGCGTGGGAATGGTATTTTCACACAGTTGGGAAAGACCAATGTGCGATAGTAGACACCTACTGGCAAACCGAAACAGGGGGGCACCTTCTGACGCCTTTGGTGGGAGTAAATAACCTTAAACCAGGAGCCGCCCTGCAACCTTATTTTGGAATTGACCCTGTTTTGTTTAATACTCAAGGGGAACCCATTGCCCATGAAGTAGGCAAGTCTTCTTCAGGGGCGTTATGTATTAAGCATTCTTGGCCTGGGCAAGCACGAACCATTTGGGGGGATCATGCGCGTTTTGAAGCCACGTATTTTTCCACCTTTGCGAATCACTACTTCACAGGAGATGTGGCTCATCAAGACGAAGACGGTGATTTTTGGATTGAAGGGCGTATGGATGATGTGATTAACGTTTCAGGGCATCGCTTAGGAACCGCGGAAATAGAATCCGCCTTGGATGAGCACCCTGCGGTGATTGAATCGGCAGTTGTGGCGATTGAACATGAACTCAAAGGCCAAGGGATTTACGCGTTTGTTATTTTAAAGCCGGAAGAACCTATTACGCATAGGGTATTTAAAAAAGAACTGAACCATTTATTGCGTCAGTCGATTGGGGCGATTGCTCATTTAGATCAAGTCCAAATCACTTCGCAATTACCCAAGACGCGTTCAGGAAAAATCATGCGTCGTATTTTGCGTAAAATTGCCAATGGTGAAATTCAAACCAAGGCGGATTATCACAAACTTGGAGATACTTCCACGCTGTTAGAGGCTAGCGTGGTGGATGAACTCGTCTTTACCTTTCAGACGTTGAATCCTTCTATGTTACAAGTCCATGCCGTAGATGCTCAGGCGTCTCCTTCAGCTCTTCAAAAAAAAAAGACTTCCCCTTAGCCCAAGCGATTTCAACGTTCATTCCTAAGGAATAAGCACCTGGATCCCCCTGCCATCAACCAAAACAGCCCGTCAGTGCTGAAGCATCAGAAGGTTTGCCCGCATAATACACATTGTTAAAACAGGCCATACAGGGTTGTAGGTGTCCTGAAGCAGAAACCGCTTCTAGCAAGTCCGTTGTGGACAAATACCCCAATGTGTCACTGCCTAGCCAGGCGTTTAGGGCGGAATCATCCATTTGATTGGCAATCAGTTCGGATTCATTGGACATATCAATGCCGTAATAGCAGGGGTGCTTTACGGGAGGCGAACTCACGCGGAAGTGAATTTGATTCACCCCAGCGTCTTTCAACATTTTTACGATGCGTTGACTGGTGTTGCCACGTACGATGGAATCGTCAATAACGACGACGTTTTTGCCGTCGAGCAATGATTTTAAAGGATTAAGTTTTAGGCGGATCCCTTGTTCTCTTAAGGCTTGAGTGGGATTGATAAAGGTTCTTCCCACGTAACGATTTTTAATAAGCCCGTCCATATAAGGAATGCCACTGGCTCTTGAATAGCCCACGGCAGCCGGGATGCCTGAATCAGGGACGGGAATCACAAAATCCGCCTGTACAGGATGACTTTTCGCCAACAATGCCCCCAACTTCAAGCGCACTTCATAAACGCTTTGCCCTTGTAAAATGCTGTCAGGCCGGGCGAAATAAATATATTCGAAGGCACAAAAATGCTCGTTTACTTTGGCACACGATCCTTCAATCCATCGTTGTTGAATGTGTCCTTTTAAATCGATGATCAAAATTTCCCCAGGTTCTACATCGCGCGCATATTCTGCCCCAATAATGTCAAAGGCACAGGTTTCAGAAGCTACCACCACCTGTCCACTGGGCATTTTCCCTAAACATAGGGGGCGGATCCCATGTTTGTCTCGGGCGGCAATTAAGCAATCACCCATGGCCATGATCACACTAAACGCCCCTTGGCAGTGGCTAAAAACCAACGCAGCGGCTTCCGCTAAATCTCCTTGTGTTTCAGCCAACGCTTGGCCCAAACATCGCACCATAACATGACTGTCACTATTGGCCCCAAACCCGTCACCATTTTCTAAGTGAAATCGTTCTCGTAAGTCGTCTAAGTCAATTAAATTGCCGTTATGAGCCAGAGCCAAGCTCCCAAGCCGAGATCGTGAAATCACAGGCTGAGCATTTTCAAGAGACGAATCCCCCGCCGTAGAATAACGGGTATGGCCAATCACAACCTGCCCTTCAAGCTTTTGAAGTAAGTCGTCTTTAAAGACTTGACTCACCAGTCCAATATCTTTATGCAAAGTCATTTGGTCATTATTAAACACAGCCATCCCGCAACTTTCCTGCCCACGGTGTTGCAAGGCAAACAAGGCGAAATACGCATATTGCCCCAAGGGAATGGTTTGCGAGCCAATCATGCCAAACACGCCACATTTTTCATTCAATTCTGAAGAAAAATCGTTTAAGTCGCTTATGGACGTTTTCATTGCCTGCGATTTCCTTATCCTACAACGATGGAGGTTATTTAGTTTTAGTATAAACCAAACAAGCGGAAAGAACACGCGCAGGATTGTAAAAAGAAACGTTTGTAGGTAAAACGGTATTAGGTGAATCCGTTGTCTCTAGCACCATATTGATGCCCTGAATCCACAGTTACACCACCTGCATTCGTATCGGTCACCACGACATCAGCAGGATTAATCAGTTGACTGGTGTCCCCAACATATTCGGTAGCAGGAGCCACATCTGCGCGAAGCCCTAGTGCAGTGGTATACAACCCACGTTGGGCGGGCAAGGGAGCTACTTCGCAAGCTTTAAGATTTCGTCCATTCACCAGTAGGTCTTGGTCTTTCACAGGATTAAAATCTAAAGTGACGGTATCCGCCGCATCATTGGCGTCCCACTGAACAAGGATTTGGTCTATATTGGGATCAATCGTCACCCTGCTTCCATTTCTAAACGTCACCGTCGTATTCGTCGTAGCCGTTCCAGTAGAACTATTTTGCACTTGCCTTACATTTGCGACAAAGTATTCATAAAATACAGTCGTGCCATAACCTGGACTCGCACAATACTTTTTAAGTACGTTTTCTACCAATAATAAGCTTTCTCGAAAGGTAGCAAGTCGTTTTCTTTCTTCCACACTGGTGATAAAACTGGGTATCGTTAAAGCAGCAATGAGCCCTAAAATAGTCAGAGACACGACGAATTCACTCAACGTAAAACCGATTCGTTGTGTTTTAAAGACTCGCATGAGAAAAATCCTTTCGGCATAAAGTGTAATTACCCCATGTATCGTCAAACCCCATAAAAACTAAAGCATTCGTTACCTTTTTTAACAAGAAAGCCTCATACCCTTTAAACGATTCAAGATGTAACCAAATGTTACAGTATGGCACAATGTTGACCCCTTAAGCCTTTATTAAGGTAGCTATGTTCATTTTTTGAGCGAAGGGAAGCATCGTCTTCTTTTCGCTCTTCTTTTTTATCTTTCATGTTGGTGGTTGTTAAGAAGCTTTAACTATTTTACAAATAGACCCTGTTGAATAGGTCTTAAGACGACTTTAATGAAGAAGTCTATGCGCCCTAAAACGCCGATCGCTTCTTGGCGTTCACCAAGGCTTTGCTCGGCACAGTACGGTCGTCTAACGCGATTTTGGCCAGTACTTGTCGCGTGTAACGTTTGTAAAACACCAAGTACAACTGCTGGGTGGGATCATCCACATTAAAGCTTACGTTGCCTTTTAAGCGTGTGTTCGGATCAATCTTGTTAAACCACAAGCCTGTATCCCCAAACGGTGAGGCAAAAAATGTGCGTTGATCTTCATCCATCACGGCGACATCCATCATTGTAAAGGTGTTGGTGGTGGCATTGCTGACATCCAGCGTCAAGGTGATTTCCTTATTCTCTCCAAAGGGGTCCTTCGCCAGCTGAAAGCCCAAGAGCTTAACATTTAAACCATCGAGCTTCAGGTCATCCACGCTGACTTCAGGCTGATTCATGGAAGGCAAGACCATGCCTTCTTTGAGCTTTATTTTCATTTCCGTGCCTGTTTGTAACATGGCACTTTCGCCTTCTCGCAATAAATTATAAGCCAATCCGCCCAAGGCTCCGACACCTGCCCCAATGGCGAGCGAATAGCCCTGAGAAGCCGCCACTAAGGCGACGCCTCCAAATTTTAAAGCGGCAACAGCCCCTAAGACGCCTCCGCCCAGTGCGTAACCTGTGGAAGTGGCAACAATTTTTGCCCCTGTTTTAAGCGTGCCGTCTGAGGTCGTGGATCCTCCTTCAATAGGGATTTCACGTCCGTCAGGGGTAATCATATAGTCAAACCTCATCGTCAGGTGACCGTCACGAGCCATGCGTTTGGCACTGGTAATCTCAGCGATGCTTCCGTGAACAATGGTGCCTCGGGGGAGCAAAAGCTTGCCGTTGCTGACATAATCCTTGCTAAGCTTGGCGTAAAACTCGTCGCCTTCCATGCTTAAGCCTTCACCAATGGTGGTGACGATTTTAAGATCTAAACTTTCGCTTTTTTCAACTTTGGTGAGGTCGTTATAATTCACTTGGGGGAAGCGTTTTTGCAGCGCTTGCGTGACACTAATCCCTGTGCGGTAGGGGGCATCAGTGCTGCCTTGGGTTGTTTCTGCAAGGGTATTCAAGCAAGGGCTATTCATCAATCCCAAAAGCAATAAGGCAGAGACGCACTTTTTTTGAAAAAAACCACAAAAGGGTACAAGCTTCATACGCAGGTTTACCGCCTCATTAAGCGTGAATGATTCTTAGAAACCAACACGTCGACTCTTTCCTATCTGTATTGTAACAGAAGTGCCTGACTCTCACAATCATTAAGGGGTGTAAATCCTTCAGACGATTCGTCCCATCAAAACGCTCACCCCTACATACAAACCATCACCCCTATGTGCAGTAGAAAAAGAGATTGGTGTTAGAATAAAGAAATGAAAAATACCTTAAGCCTATCTCTGCTTGTCTCTGTATCTGTACTGGCCCTGCTCCCCCTCTGGATCATGGGCGTCTTAGCCTTTTCAGACAGTGGCGCCGTCATGCAACACCACGGACTGTTGTGGTTGCCCTTAAAGCCTAGCTTGCATGCTTTTGAAGTCCTTTTTTCAGATGTTCGCTTGGGACTAGCGTTGGGTAATTCCATTGCTGTTGCGGTGGTTGCTACCGCCTTACATGTGTTGACTTCTGCCATGGCCGGCTACGCCTTAGTGCATTTGCCCTGTGTGGGTAGGCACTGGTGGACTTTAGGCGTCTTTTTAACGATTTTGGTCCCTCCCCAAGTCAATAGTGTTCCCTTGTTTATTTTATTCAAGCAAGTGGGTTTGTTGAATAGTTATGTGGCATTGATTTTACCGGCTGTTGTCAGTGGGTTTGGTGTAATGCTTTTTCGTCAGTGGTTTTTAAGCTTTCCAAACGCCCTAAAAGAAGCAGCCGAACTAGAAGGGGCAAACCCGTGGCAAACGTTTTGGCACATTGCTTTACCTAATGCCAAAAGCCCCATGATTAGCCTAGCAGTCTTAGGGTTTATTAGCTTGTGGGGGAGCTTTTTGTGGCCTTTGTTGGTGATTCAAGACGAACGATTGATCACGCTTCCTGTGTACTTGGCCCAACTGAAGCAGCAGTATCGTGATGTGTTGGATTGGCCCATTTTGATGGCATCGGCGATGTTAGCGATTTTGCCTATAATCCTGTTTTTCATCGCACTGCAAAAGCCGTTTTTTGATCAGAGTTCCGTAACGGAAGGGATGAAATAAAACTTAAAACTTTCTTAAGGCCTCACCCACATTTACAGAAGCGTCTTATACTTAAGGTGAGTTTTATGAAAAAGGAAATTAATTTTATGTGGAAACAATTTAGTTTGATTACTTTAACGCTTATCCTTCTTTTCGTAGGCGTTTCAATGCTTTTACCCATGTTTACTGCAAAGCCTACGGATGTTTTAGACCGTACAGGTTATGAAAATACATCGATTGGTAAGACGCTTCCTTCCGCCACATTTGACGCCACAGGCCTTCCCAACAAGCGTTTAACCTTTCCAGATGATTGGCAAGACTTGCCTTATCGCGTTTTGATTTTTTACCCTATGGATCAAACCCCCGGTTGCACGATTCAGTTGTGTGCCATGCGAGACGCTTATAAAGACTTTAAAATGCAAAACATTGCAGTGGCAGGAGTCAATTCAGCCCCTTTGTTGAGTCATGAGGCTTTTGCGGGCTTGCACAAACTACCGTTCCCACTGTTGGTTGACAAAGATCGCCAACTGGCGAAACATTTTGAAATTGGTGAAACCATGGGGGTGAACAACCGAACGGTTGTGGTGCTGTCTGCCCAGCGAGGGGTGATTTGGAAGAAAGAAGGGATGCCTTCTCCTCAAGAAATTTTAACCGTCATTCATCAAGATCAAAAAGCATCCTCTTAAATAAAGTGGCTTTAATGTTTGACATTCTTCAAAAAAAGTGCTACTTTATTTTTCAGTTGATTTAAAATACAAGGAATGCTTAATGAATTTTCCCACTTACACCCTGATGATGTGTATGATGATGCCGATGCCAATCGGCTTAGGTGAGCCTTCCTTGAAAAAGGCGAGTCATTCTTTTGAATCTTAAATAAAGAATTCTCGCATTTAGTTTTCAAAGCTCCCTAAGCCTCCAAGCAAGGGAGCTTTTTTGTTCGTGTTTTTTTATAAAAATGTTAGTATCTTAGTATGTTCGTTTAGTGATGAGTTTAATTTAAAAAGGAAACCATAATGTCCGAAAATCATTCCCCACAACACTTTGAAACCGCCGCCTTACACGCGGGTTACACCCCCGATGCCACCAACGCTCGTGCGGTTCCCTTGCATCAAACCACCAGTTACCTCTTCAACGATTCTCAACATGCGGCCGATTTATTTGGTTTAAAGGCTTTTGGCAATATCTATACTCGCTTGATGAACCCCACCAACGATGTGTTTGAAAAGCGTATCGCTGAACTTGAAGGTGGAGTCGCTGCTTTAGCCTTGGCGTCAGGGCATTCTGCGGTGGTTGCCACTATTTTAACTATCGCTCAAGCTGGGGATCACCTTGTGGCTTCAACCGATCTATATGGCGGCACATTAAGCCTATTGACTCATTCACTTAAGCGTTTAGGCATTAGCACCACGTTTGTGTCTTCCAACAACATTAGTGAATGGGAAGAAGCAATTCAACCCAACACCAAGCTATTTTTCGCAGAAAGCTTGCCCAACCCTCGCCTAGAAGTGGTTGATTTAGAACCGATTGCACAATTGGGCAAGGTGCATGGCATTCCTTTAGTGGTGGACAATACCATTCCTACGCCTTACTTGCTTCGACCCATTGATTTTGGGGCGGCTATTGTTATTCATTCAGCGACCAAGTTTATTGGGGGCCAAGGGCTTTCCATTGGAGGAGTCATCGTGGATGGTGGCAATTTTGATTGGGCCAGTAGTGGGCGCTTTCCTTTATTGACGGATCCTGAAGAGGCGTATCATGGTTTAAAATACACCGAAGCCTTTGGCAATTTAGCCTTTATTTTAAGGGCCAGAACCGTCACCTTGCGTGATTTTGGCTTTGCGTTGAGTCCCTTTAACGGCTGGACGTTTATTCAAGGGCTTGAAACCTTGGCCTTGCGTATTGAACGCCAAAGTGAAAATGCCTTAAAATTGGCGAACTGGCTCGAAAATCATGCCGAAGTGGAATGGGTGAAGTACCCCGGTTTAGCGTCCAGTCGCACGGCACACTTAAATGCCAAGTACTTACCCAAGGGGCAAGGGGCCGTATTGGGTTTTGCGGTAAAAAAAGGGGCTAAAGCCGCTCAAAAATTGGTTGAAAATACTCGACTGGCGAGTCATTTGGCGAACATTGGAGACACCAAAACGCTGATTATTCACCCGGCCAGTACCACGCATAGTCAACAAAGCGAAGGAGAGCAGATCGCTGCTGGCATTGCACCGAACTTTGTGCGAGTGAGTGTGGGGATTGAGCATATTGACGATATCACCGCGGATTTGTCTCAAGCCTTTGAAACACTCCAGTCTGGTGTTTTTGTATAGATTGATTCGTAAAAATACAGGAAGCCCCCGCCCTTCAAAGAAAAAGGGGCAGGGGCCCCATTTTTTGAGAGGGTATAAGGCTAGTGTAACAAAGCATGGCGAGAGCATCCTTTCATTGTATAATAGAAACAGTTGTAAAGGTTTTCGCGATGGATATTTCAAAAAAAATCGATTTACGTCCTTTTCTCTATGGGAGAGACCCTCAGCTTCTCTGGTGTTTCGATGCCGTTGAATTTGACACCCCTGAACTAGTTGCTGTGGTGGATGTTGACCTAAAGCTGGTGAAAGATTCCACAGGCTTTGTCGTCAAAGGCACGTTAAAAGGTCAGGGGAAAGTCCCCTGCCAAAATTGTTACGCCACCTTATGGGCGACGTTTGAAGGTGACGTACTAGAACATTATGTGCTCGAAAGCATCGGCAAAGAAAAAGACAAGGCTCACCAAGTGGAATTGCTTGAAGAAGACTTTTACGAAGTGGTAAACCCTTTGCATCCCTTTGATTTATGGGATCTGGTGCGTCAATGCGTGATTTTGATGATCCCTGCATTTAAGCCCTGTGAATTTTCCTTAGATGACTGCCCAAACGCCATTACAGGGGTCTCTAAAAATGATGTTTGAAGCGTATTTTCAGTGGAGCCAAGAGCATCCCTTGCAGGACTTCAGCGTCGGAACAGATGCGTACTTTATGCGTTTGGCACTAGGGGAAGCCGAAAAAGGATGGTTTGCTGCACGTCCCAATCCCTTGGTGGGTTGCCTATTGGTCGATCAATCCACGAAACAAGTACTCAGTAAAGGACATCATACGCTTTACGGGCAAGCTCATGCGGAAGTTCAGGCATTAAATGGCCTTCAAGCGGGGGAATCTGCTGGAGTGACAGCTTATGTAACACTTGAACCTTGTAGTCATTCAGGCCACACGCCCCCTTGTGCCGATACCCTCATTCAAGCAGGCATCACCCGATGCGTCGTTGCCGTGTCGGATCCTCATCCCAAAGTTGCGGGGCAAGGCCTCCAGCGTTTAAAAGAAGCAGGCATAGAAGTGTGCTGTTTTGAAGAGGAGCATTCCAAAGAAGCTCAGGCGTTGGTTGATGGTGCCAAGGCGTTAAATCTTTCTTTTTTATGGGGATGCCGAAATAAGCGTCCCTACATCGCTTTAAAAACAGCTCAAACCTTGGATGCTGCCATTGCCACTCGCAACGGCGAAAGTCAATGGGTCACCAGCGAAAGGTCTCGTGCGTGGGTACATAAAATGAGAGGCGGCTTTGACGCCATTCTTTCTACGGCAGAAACTGTATTGAAGGATCGTTCCCAACTCACGGTTCGCACGCCGTTATGGAACTACGCCCAAGACGGCGGCATTCCCCCGAAGCGAGTCATTTTGGATCGTCATTTTCGATTGGCAGAGGTCGATTTTCACCCCTTGTTTGACACAGCCGAAGCCGAAACCTGGTTATTGGTGGATGCAGATGTATTGGCAGATCCTGCCAAACAGAAAGCCTATACACGTTTGAGCGATTTAGAGGTGAACATTAAACCCCTTCCCTTTAAGGGAAAAGCGTTGCTCCCGTTATTAGAATGGCTGTTTACATGGGGTATTCATGCTTTATGGGTAGAAGCAGGGGGGCGCCTAGCCGCCAGCTTCCATCAGCAAGGCCTGGTGAATGAATATAATGTATTGATTGCCCCTAAGCTCTTAGGCGATCCTCACCAACATATTCCTGCGTGGCACTTACACACCGAAGACCCACCTTCTCGGATGAATCAAGCATCGGTTTTACATTTGCAAAGTGTCCGTCCAATAGGGCAGGATGTTTTACTGGTACTAACGCCTCTGGCCTAGCGTTGCCCTAGTAAGCGTTTTAATTCATCAGGGCGAGTGGTTTTACGTAGGGCATCTTCAAAGGTGATTTGGTTTGACGCAATTAGACGAAACAAAGAATTTTCCATGGTCGTCATTCCTAATTCCGCCCCTGTTTGAATAGACGAATAAATTTGAGCCGTCTTTCCTTCACGAACCAAGTTGGCAATCGCAGGGGTCACCACCATAATTTCTTGAGCTAAGGTGCGTCCTTTGACTTCTTTGAACTCATTGGTTTTAGGAAGCAACACTTGAGACATAACCGCCACAAGGGAAGAGGACAACTGAACTCGAATTTGTTGTTGTTGTTCAGCAGGAAAGGCATCCACTATACGATCAACCGTTTGCATCGCACTACTTGTGTGCAGCGTGCCAAAAACCACGTGTCCTGTTTCCGCTGCTGAAATAGCAAGCGACATGGTTTCTAAATCTCGAAGTTCGCCTAGTAAAATCACGTCAGGGTCTTCACGAAGAGCAGACTTTAAAGCGTTAGCAAAGCTTTTGGTGTCTGCTCCCAATTCACGTTGATGCACCATACTTTTTTTAGAGCGGTGGATGAATTCAACAGGGTCTTCAATGGTTAAAATATGTTCAGATTTTGTTTCGTTGATATAGTCGATCATCGCAGCGAGTGTGGTCGATTTTCCTGAACCTGTAGGCCCTGTAACTAGAATCAACCCTTTTGTGCGGTGGCACAATTCACGACAAACATCAGGCAATTTTAAGGTTTTTAGTGAAGGGGTCGTGGAATTAATCATACGAATAGCGGTAGCATAGTTGCCTTTTTCACGATACACGTTTACACGAAAACGGCCGATCCCTTTTAAGCCGTATGCAAAGTCAAGCTCCCAGTTTTGTTCTAGCGTCCGGCGTTGTTCGTTGTTTAACATGGTAAAAATAAGGGTTTGGCATTCATCCTTGGTGAGCGGGGGGTAGGATGTACGAATCAAACTACCATTAACTCTAATAATGGGAGCAGAACCCACAGATAAATGCAAATCACTTGCCTTATTTTCAATAACATCTTTAAGTAAACCGTCTAAGGTTGGGGTGGCGTTGGAGGCTATACTAATATTCATTAAGGCGAGGTTCCTTGTTAAAGGGGGAAGGGGGATAGAAGTGTCTGTATACTTTTCGACACCTTACGCATAAGGCTTGAACGGTAGTCTTAATTCTTTACAATGGAGGTATTCTTATTATAAAGGCTATATACTTTAATCAAAAAAATTAGGGAAAACATAAAGAGTTCGGTGGATAAACGCCTCCAAAGCCGGAGGGTCTCGAATGTAGAGAAACTACACGTGAATCAAGTATAAATGTTACGCTTGCGTTACAAAAACAGAAAAAGACGCTAAAAAACTTGTCTTAAAAAATATTCGTAACACAATAAGATTAGTCAAGCTGTCTCATCTAAATAATGGATTGAATGACTTCGTGTTAATGAGCCTGTTTCTAGGAATTAGTTGTTCCATGTTCCCCTTGTCTTGGTTTTCACCTTCCCCAATCGTTAAGTCTACACCTATTCCTTCTTTAGCAGAAGTACTCTTTTTGGTTGCGGGGATTTTAATGCTGACGATGACCCTTATGGAAACGCGTTTAATCCCTCAAGCCTCTATTACTCAAAATGATTTAATGGTGGCTAAAATTAAGGCTCAAAAAGTCGTTCTTGCTCAAGATTCTTTGTTTGATTTGGACGCTTCACAATACAAACCTTAGGTACTTTTCTCAACTAATTCTAGTGAAATCTCGGCTTGTGTATTACTTTTTCGTGATATAATCATGCTTAAGTCTTTTTTAAAAAATAGTCTCTTTGCTAGCATCAATTAAACTGCTCCTTGTTTTATATAATTAGTTTTCTTCGCTTTACCCTTCTTGAACGAATAGGAGTCCCCCCCCCCTTGAACGACAATAGCCCTTCACGCCAAAATCCCAGTATGGGAACTTTAGATCTTCAAGGTGATCCGTCTTCTGCTCAGCCCTTACGTTCTTTGTCGTCAAATACGGGCGAAGCTTCTGAAAATGATTGGGAAGAAATTCAATTGCCCGCTTCTTTTCAGCGTTTAAAGGATTCTTCTGAGCGCTCTTTCTCTGCGGGGGACTCACGTGCTCAAAAGCCTCAGGCGCCTCTCCCTTGGGTGAACATGTTGGTACGCTCGGGAATTTTACTAGCAGGGGCGCTGAGCGCTTTATTGATTTTTCTATACGCCATAAGAGTTGTTTTGCCTAATGCGTATAAATCTTCCGTCGATGCTGCTACGTTTGGCATGTTGCCAGGGGCGGATCCTACACAAACCGTTTTAGTCATGGGAGTCGACAGTAACGGCAATCGCGTGGGGGATACCTATTTAGGCACTCGTACCGATACCATGTTACTGGTTAAGCCCAACCCCAAAGAACAAAGCCTGAACATCGTTTCTTTGCCCCGTGATTCTAAAGTGTATTTGGATGAAGAACATTCGCGTGTTGGAAAATTAAATGCGGCCCATGCCATGGGTGGCCCAGACAAAACCCGTAGCGTTATTGCTGAATCGCTAGGTGTGCCTGTGCAAAAATACTTGGCGGTTGATTTTCAAGCGGTGCGTGCCATGGTTGATGCCTTAGGAGGTATTGACGTTTATGTGCCTCAGCGTATGCGATATACAGACAACACCGCTAAATTACGGATTGACCTGAATGTGGGCTGGACGCACATGGACGGCAAAACAGCGGAAGGTTTCTTGCGTTTTCGTCATGATGTTTATGGAGATATTGGACGGGTGCGTCGTCAACAACAATTTATGACGGCCATTCGCGAACGTTTAAACTCCCCTGATGTCGTCTTACGTTTGCCTGAACTCATCCAAGTGATGAATCAATATGTGCATACCAATATGAATCCCGCTGAATTGTTGCAGTTTGCCAATTATGCCAAAAAAATTCCGACTAAAGATATGCGATTTGCCACTTTGCCAGGGCATACGTCTTCTCGTGAAGGAACCAGTTACTGGATTATTGATCAAGAAGAAACCGAACAAGTGCTGAGTCGCCTTATTTATGGGGTGCCTTTGGTCACTGAAACGGAAGATGGCGAACCCTTAAGTGACGTGAAAAAAGTCGGTATTTTGTATTCTCGTAGTATAGATGCGGAGCAACTTGCGGCAATTGAAACGCAACTAAACACCTTGGGTTGGAAGGTGGTGTGTCGTCAACGCTCAAGCGTGCCTAGCACGTCTATTATCGACAGTTCCTTACGATTAACACAAACAGGCATTGAAAGTTTACAAGGTTCAACCCCTTTATTAAGTAAGGCCCGTGTGACGTTTGTGCCTCGTACGTCTAGTTTAACACCGTTGATGTGTGGATCTGAACAAGTGACTCTGTATTTGGGTGCAGATGTGGCTTCAACTTCCCCAAAACCAGAATAATGAAACAGGTTGCCCTGAAAAATAGTGCCTAATAGGCTTTCGGTGAAGAAACGCACGCTAATGTTGGTCGTGTTTTAATGCTGGGGGGATTAAACTTTCTTTCCACAACAGGGGTTTACTGACCGTTTGCTCCAATACATCCCACGGTAATAGCTCGTGTTCTGGACGCTCACGCTCCCCATACCAGGATGCGGTAGGCACATCAATGCCTTCACGCTGAAGTTCCTTCATGGCACGGTTCACATGCCCATGCGTTGCGCCTAAAGCGCTAAAACGTTCTAAGAAAGGCGCCAGTCTTCGATCCCCACGGCTCACCATGGCTTGAAAGGTGTCCCATTTAGGGGAAGAAGGCCTGAATTCCGCGTTATGCACAACACCCTTTTGTAAAATGGCCATTCGCTTTTTTAAGTCGGATGTAGACAATCGAGGCATCCATTGAAAGGGCGTCCACGCCTTGGGAACAAACGTCGAACACCCCAGAGACAGCTTTAATTGAGGATGCGCCTTGTGCAAGGATTTAATCAACTCAATGCTTTCTTGAAGGTGAGCTTCTTCTTCATTTGGCAAGCCAATCATGTGGTACAGTTTCAAACCTTTCAAGCCCGACTGCGCTACCTGTTCAGCGGCTTGAAAAATGGTTTCCTGCTTCAAGTTTTTGTTAATGCGACGCCGTAACCACGGGGATCCACTTTCAATGGCTAGAGTAACATTGGTACTACCACTTTGCGCGAGTGTTTCACAAATCGTTTTGGTGAGTGTGTCCGCCCGCAAAGCCCCAAAACTCACGCGTAGATTTTCTTGGTGGCGAATAAAGGCACAAAGCTCTTCAAAATCAGGGTGATCCGCAATCAACGCCCCCACTAATCCTACTTCATTCGTGTGCTTCAAACCCTCTTCAACGGCTGTTTTCAAGGCCCCCAGACCTGCCGGACGGGCTGGCAAGGTGGAATAACTGGCCAAGCAAAAACGACAACGATGCGAACAGCCTCGCATTACTTCAACCAAAAAGCTTTTACCAAAAACACTGGCTTCACTTAAAATGGGCAATGTGGCCACCTCAAACTCTAAGCCTTGAAAACTTTGACGCTTAACTGTTCGTGGAATGCCTGCTTCGTTGGGGGTCATACTTAAAAGGGGGGCATGGCCTGACTCGTCTTTTTCGCCGTAGCTTACATCATAAAAGCAGGGCACATAAACGCCTTCAACCGCTTGAGCCAAGCTTTTTAAGCGTTCACGCTTCCCTAAGTGCCGATGCATTTTCAAGTGAAGCATGGCCTTGATTAAGAGTTCTTCGCCATCGCCAATCAAGAAAAAATCTAAAAAAGGGGCGTACGGTTCAGGATTCGTCGACGGCACGGGCCCCCCTGCAAACACCAGGGGGAAGTCTTCTCCACGATCTTTACTGCGTAAAGGAAAACCTTCGACTTGAAAACAACGGAGTATTTCTAAAATATCCAGTTCAAAAGAAAAAGAAAAGCCAATCACATCCGCCTGTTTAAGGTGGGCCGTCTTGCCGAAATCTTCGGTGGTGAAGCGCTGGGGGGATGTTTCAGGGTGTTTGTCTAATCGCGCAAACAGCATTAAGTAGCCCAAGCTTGCCATTGAAATGGCATAACTGGCTGGGTAGCACCACGCGATGTTCAGGGCATCGGAGGTTTTGGCTTGGCTGACTTTATATAAATAGGTTTCGCGGGTGGCACGTGGCGGAGTTTTCATGCCTTTAGTTTAGCTGAAACAGCCGTTTCTGCAAGACGGATGAGGGCAACTATAGTGTTCGATAGATAAAATAGGCTATGAGGCTATTCTAGGAGCCTAGACTTTTTTGTGCGGGCGTGTACATAAACGTACATAACCAAGCAAAAAATCGTAGCGACAACGAAGAGACCATAGAACATTTTATCTAGCGGATACTATAGCATGATTTTTTGTCTAGGGGGTTTAATGTCAGTAAGCGTGTAAAAAGGTAGTTGACCCCTCTTGTTTTATAGGTATACTTAAAGCATAGAATGATTTCATTCCTCTTAAACACATTAGTTTCTACTTTTATTTTTAATGTCCACACATATCTAAATGAGCTGCGCGTCTGCTTTTTTCGATTGCCTTTTATCTTTCTGTTTTTCAACGAAAATTGCTTTTCTCGCTCTTTTAGAAAAGACAAGGAACCCGCTAGGGTTATGGCACTCCATTCTTCAACATCCACTTCACAAAACCCCTTTATGCTCAAGCCCACTGGCGTGAGTGCGGAAGAACAGCAAAAGCGTCTGGCTAAGCTTAATGTATTGTTGCATCAAAATAAACTTTCCACCTCTCAGCGTAATGGTTTTTACCGAGGGCTTTCACTTTATGGGGAATGCCTACGTGTTTTAGATGTTGAGGCTCCTGAAGGCCAGCATCCTCTGCTCCCTTTTTCTGAAAACCGATCGGCTTCTTCTTATCGTGTGAGCAATGAAGACAAACAAAAAAACCCCTTGCTCCATATTCCCCCAGCCTTATTGGGTTACTTGTCTATCCCCGCAGCGTATGCCTTGGTCCATTTGCCTGCTGCGTTAAATCGTTTGGTCGTCGGTGAAATGACTGAAGCAGACAAAGCCTTTGCACAAAAATTGATCATCAAAGATTTAGAAACCTCTCGATACAGCCCCAAAGAATATGCCGAAAAAGTCCAGCATGCCGAAGCTCTTTTGACTCGCTTTAAAAATGAAGGCGACCGATGGTTTGAAGCCTTACCTGCTGTACAATACTTTTTAACCAAGCATTGCAACCCTGAAACCAACCGTGAGGTTGCGGTGGCTCGTTTAAAGCAACAGGTGATGATGGAAGCGCTTTGCTTAAAGTATGGGCTTGAAACGCACCGCCTGCAAGACATGGACGGCACACAAGTCTTCAAAAATTTCGCAACCGCCACATGTGGGGTAGAACCCAACATTTCGCCGAAAGATCGTGTGGCTCATTATGCCACCATTGCTTTTAATGCAAAGGCACGTGAAGCGTTGAATTATTCAGATCGTCATAAAGATGAAACAAACTTTACGATGAAGGCCTTGATTCAAGATTTACTCGATTTAGGCTTTTATAAGCCTACAGAAACAGGGCTAAGCCGTCAACAACTGGAAGCTTATTTAGCGGTGTGGGCAGACAATGCAGATAAAGCCTTTCCTCATCTAACGCAACAGCAACTTAAGTATATGTTGCTTTCCGCCATTGAAAGTGCCAACACCGCTCGCGCAGGAGCGACCATTAACGAAATTTCAGAAGCGATTCCTCCTAATGAAGCCTTGGGTTTGGGGGTTGGGGTTAAAGGTAGTCCTCATCGGTTTAATGTACAAGGCCAGCACGACTTCTTTTCCATGCTGGGGCATGATCGTCGACCAGATCTCCCCACACAATACATGTTTGACATCAACGGCTATTCAGGAACGGTGCTTCGAAACGAACAGATGTATCACCCCTTAGAAACGATTGAACTCGGTTATTCTGGTATCTTTGACATTCCAGCACTAAAAGAATTAATTGACGACCTCAGTCAAGGCGCTATTTTGCCTCGTGTGGTGGAGTTTAAAGGCAACTATACACTTTATGACAAAGAACTGGTGACGGATTACCTCAATTACCGTGCAGAAAAATTGGCTAAATCTTCAAATCCAGAAGATCAACGTGCATGGGAGTGGATTCAGGCCCAACCTGGATTTGACCAAGTAAAATGGAATGCTAAAGACCCGATTGAACGTGCCAAGTGGATGAATCTGGTTGATTTGCGTATGCCTAACAAAGAAGGTAAAGCCATTGGCAAACCTGCCTTTGCGATGCCTTTTTCTTGGGTCGCTGAAAAGGATCGACTGCTGATTGATGCTTTGACGATGCTTAACGACTTGGACGCCGACAAGCGCCACCCCAATCATGGGCAGTTTTCAAAAGTCTTAGACGTTATCGCGCGTCGCACACGCGCCTTAAGTACAGAAGATTACGAGTTTTTTGATTTACCTCGTTTAGAAGCCGTCCAAACCAATGGAAAAGCAGAGGGTCAAACCATGCTGGCTCAAGCACGAAGGGAAGCCATTGAAAAGTATACCAAGCAATCCTTAGCCAAAAGGCCAGACGACTTGCCCCCTGAAGGCATTGTTCCCATGGGTAAAAAGTTCTTGGCTGAAATTACACGCTTGCAACAAAAACCCAACCTAAAAAAAGAAGACATTGAAGCGCTTTTAAAAGAAATTAACACCGTGGATTTTGGCTGTGTGACGGTGCATACCATTACCGCCCATTTGCAAGGGGTATATGACACCTGGGAAAGAGTTGCGGAACAGCAAAAGAGCGTCCCCCATGGTTTTAAAAAGGATGACCCCAGAACGGCAGTGTTAGAATCGGGCAAGGCCGATATGTACAACCGCTTCTTGGCAGCGGCAGAAAACCCTGACGTTCAAGAAGCGCTTAAGAACTTTGAGATGATTATGATGAAAATCAAGTCATCCGCGCCTGAATTAGAATACGAGTTGGGCAACCAAAAACAAGCCTTATTTAATATGATGAACAATTCAAGCGGTGACCACACCTATGAGACGTTTGAAAAACTAACCCAAACACTTGCTGAAAAATACGGCTTTACCTTTTTAAGGGACCCGACAGGTTCTTATACCGAATCGACCTTGGGTCAAGGCATTGACAAACAAGGCGCCGTGAATAATATCCTGAACTTTTCTCGACGCATTCATATGGCAGGCGACAGTACGGGTAGCGATATGGGTACCATTATTGATTTAGCCTTATTACGGCCCTTCAACAGCAGTGAAGTGGTTCGAGGGATGATTGACGATGTCAAATTATTTAACAAGATGATTCAAGTGTTAAACTTTGACGAGGATTCTACCAAAAAAATAAATGCGGAAGCCAAGATTTTACGCCAACATGGCTTTGATGAAGCGTTTATTAAAAAAGCAAAAGCACTGGTTAAGCAACAATGCTTGGCTCAACCCTTACGCTACCACGTGGTGGGGCAAAATAAAAAGGGAGAGCTTGAAAACTTAAAAGCCTTAAGAAACCAACGTATTGATGCTGAAGTAAAACGAAGAAACTTAGATGCTAAGGCTGAAGGCTTTGAAGCTAAACTTAAAGCCATTACCCAACAAGTCCATGAGCAGACCCCCAAGGCAGGTCTCCAGCTGATTGGGCATGGGCATGAAGACGTCTTAAAGGCCTTTGGTTATGAGCCTAATAAACTCTTTACCGAACAGGAATACCGTGAATTGGCCAAAAAAGTCTTCACAGACGCCATTAAGCCCAACATTCTGTATGCGGATGATGTGGGTCATAAACACATGAGAGATGCTCTTGCCAAAGGCATTGCGTTCGACGAAATAAACCCTCTCCTACGTTTCTTAAAAAACAGTCACTTGGCAGATGCCTTCTTAGATCTTATTCCCGGTTTTGAAAACCGAGAAGCCTTTTCCATGGGGATGCCTTTCCACATGGGCTACACCCTCGACAAGTTCCGCCCCAAAGCCCATGAAATTCTAGGTCGTTCAGGCAAGGCCCTACAACGTAACGTATATCACCCCGTCCATCGCATGTTATTAAACTTGCCCGCCTTTGCGATGAAATCCGCTGAAGCAGGGGGCTTACTCGCTGCACTTGGTGGAGCCGTTGGGGTAGGGGTCACCTACTTCCAATTAAAAGAACATGCCCGTTCCCAAAAGGACGCCACAACTGCCCCCCCCATTCACAAGGCGACAAGCCCTTTGACGAAAGACGCCTTCCAGCCTGCCGAGAAGCTTCGTGATAAAAACGGGGCATCTTCAACAGCCCCTCAGGCCCAAAACATCTCTACTCAGAAGGAGTTGGCCCATGCTTAGTCACATCTCACCTTCTGCATCTTCTTCCTCATCTCTAAAGGCCACAACTAAGTCGAGCAACCCATTTTTAAAGGCCCGCACGGTAGCCACTGTCTCTAGTACCTCTTCTGTCGCGTCTTCGCCGTCTTCTGAAGATACTAAAAAGTCTCAACCCCCGATTCAAGCGCTTCCCGCCCATTCTCAAAAAGAAAGTGATTTAAAAATGCTGGGGCGTTATGCCTTAGCCATTGCAAATGCGGGTATTTTTACCCAAAACTTGGTTGCGGTGTTAAGGGCCCCTGTTCTAGATTTCGTGCCTCAGCCCTTTACAGTGGTGGGAAGCTTAGTCAACTTGGCGTCTTGTTTTGTGCCATCTGTGGCGCGTTTGCCCCTGTTTGTAGCAGGGACGTCCCTTTACATGGGCGGATCCGCCTTGAGTCAATCGCATATGGATCAAGTCAACGTGTCGCAACCGTCGAAAAGTCTTAAGGATGATATGTTCTACAAAACGGTTAAATGGTCTAAGTGGAATAGTTTTAAAGAATTTACTCATCCTGATTATTTGCGTGCTATGTCTGCTGAAGCGAAAGAACATTACCAACAGTATAAAGCAAGTTTTAAACAAGGGCGTAAGCTTTTTGAAATTATGCCTGAAGCCACCGAAAAAGATTATAAGGGCTTCATGCATATGGCTCACCCAGGGTGTATGGCTACTTTGGCTCGTAATAAATACTACCAAACGTATTTTTCTTTAATGGATCAATGGAGCCCCACTTTTGCAAAAGCTTCTCTGCCCGATTTGATTAAATACGCGGTTCCTTCTTTTGTCGCGTCAAGTCTTGCAGGCGCCAAACAGTTGGGCTGGATGGTCGGGAAAATGGCCACCGATTGGCGCTTTGCCCACGATGCCCTGATGCTGACGACCCGTCGAGAGTTCGTAAAAGGTACGCAAATTACAACGCCGAACGCGCCGTCTTACGTCTTAGCAATTGGCTCTGTCATTCCTTTACTCATGCTTTCCGCGGCCATGCTCACAGAAGGTTCTAAGCAAGCCGTTTCTAAGCATAGAAGCCATGCGGGCTCTTCGAATCAGGCCAGCTCATCACGATCGACCGAAGATCCATTTGCCAAACAACCTTCCAGCACCGTGAAACTGGTGGCCAATGTGTCTTCCATTATTCCTCAACTCGCCAATTTGATGTTCCTGCCCATTATTTGGAGAGATGGTGGCGGTAATCCCTTACATATTCACCCAACAGGCTTGAAGTTGGATCATGCCATTACCCCTCGATTTAACGCAACGCTAGTGGGTACAGGTAGCCTTGGGGCTTTAGTGAGTGCTTTAACGGCAGTCGTCAGCGATGTAGGCCTTGTCCCTCGTTATGTGGCTTACTTGTCAGATATTGCCTTTATGGCCTTTTCGGGCGTCACTTCTGCGGGATTAGCCCGTACTGCCTTTGAAAATACCTTCCGCAATCCGCAATCCACGCATTTAGTGCCTACCCCGAATGCCCTTCAACATGCGAGACAACTGGCTCAAGCTCGTCTGAATGGATTTTTTGCGGGCTTTTCACCTCGCAGAATCCCAAAAACTACATCAGTGTCTACGATGTTAGAAGAAGCCGCGTCACCTAAAAAGAAACCATAGGTGAGGAAGCTGTGCCAATGGTGTGAAACGTTTGCGAAACAAAAGACTCGCTAGCGTTAATTTTCGTCGTACTGAGCTATTTGTTTTTCAAGTTCTTTGATATATCGTTTATAACCGTGTAATTCACTTTGAAGATCTGCTAAGGTTGTTTCCTCTCTGGTACCATGAGTACTCAAAAGGTTTCGACGCAAGTAGCCAATATAAGTTGATCTTTCATGATCAGGGACGGATTCGGTAGCATACCGTTCCATAAATCTAAGAATATCTTTTGCGGCCAATTCTTTTGATTTTCTTAGCAGTTTTGCTGTTTCGCTTGAAGAATTTATACTGCGTTCATAGCGGTCTGCGTTGTAGATAAAAGGTAAAAACTTTTCTTCTGCTTTTCTGACACGATGAGGATCTAAGGGAAGATCAATAAAGTTTGAAAAATCAAACCGATTAGGGGAGTAAGTGCGGTAATTGTCTTCCGTGAATTCTTTGACTGGTCCCCGATAAAGGATATTCAGAATTCGCATGGGAGAAGTTTCAATTTCTTTCAATAAATCTACTTTGTCTGAATGTTTAATTCCTTTCCCTCCATCCTTAAAAAGAATTTCTAATCGTTGCAAAGCTTCTTGGCGGGCTGAATGCCTCATGTCTGGGTCTTCAATTACACGTGTTTTAACACAAGCCAAGAATAAACGGGCCAGTTTTCTCATCCCTTCTTCAGGGATCTGATTGTGTTCTGCTAAGTCAATGGGGATGGCTCCACCATTTTTACCAGTGGTAACGGGCGAAGCTTTCAACATAAAGTTACCGCTATGCCCATCGGTGGTATGAATTGATAACAATTGATTGACGATAGTCGCATAAGCATCTTCTTGCATAAACTTCGTGTACAACATCCATTCTTTTGAATTTAAATCAAACGGATGCTCTGACATCATGGCATTTAAAGTGACGCTGTTTAAGTCTCCTGGTCCTCCAACTTTTTCCATGACGACGGCGCCATACTCGTGTCCATCCACACCCTTGATGTTTTTAAATAGGTACGGTTCAGGCGCCAACCCTTCCACAATACCCGCTTTTTTCTGAGCTTCTCGCATGAGTTTAAGGCCTATAAATTCGCTATTAAAATCTGACCCTTGTAAAATAGCCCCCGCTTGTTCAGTGGATTTTTTGACAATGGCGTCTTTATCCATATGTTCAGCACCTTTGCCACTGACAATGGAACTAATGCCCTGCTCAATGGAATTGAGATGCACCATGAGTTCAAAATTGGCGACGGCGTTGGCGGCGCGTGCATCTGAACGCTGCAACTTAATGGCCACATCATCCTGTAAAATCACCAAAGCTGTGGAGGCTTCAACTTTTTTGAGACCACGTAAGGACTTTTTTACAAGGGGTTTATTTGGATGTTGAGCATTATAGGCGTCAATTGCTTGATGGTAGAGGTGGGTAAAATGTTGTTCTTGTTTTTTCGTTAATTCTACTTCTTGACTTTGCAATACTGAAAGATCTTTAAAGATCTTTCGTTGTTTTTTAAAGGCAATTTTTTTATCTGCAAGTGATTTTTGGGCATTTAAACGTTTGATTTCAGGTGTTTCTTTGTTTAAGATTATTTCTTCTAAATCTAAAACGCTGGCGTGTAATTTGATTAATTTTGATTTTGCTTTATCTGCATAACCCTGGCCCCATTTTTTGGTAACGGTTCCACCCTTGGCTAAAACGGTTGCTACAAAACTTAAATCTCCCGGATTACTTTCTGATAATGCGTTTAAAGCAAATTGGCCAAGTTTAATTAGGTCTTTAATCCCTTTAGGGCTGGCAACATATTTCAGCACTTCCCATTTATTGTCTTGCGGTAAAAAACGATAAGCGTTTATAAATCCAAACAATCCCTGTTGAAGAAAGGCAACTGGGTTTGTGCCTGAATAGTTGGGAAAGCGCAATCCTTTGGGGATTTCCACCTTTTCGTTTCGTCTGTAAGCTTCTAACATTTTGCTCAGTTTTTCGGGCGTGAAGGATTTGTCCAACGTAGAAGGGGTGTGCATAAACCAAGCTCCTGCCGCCCCTACTGCAACGACAGGAAGCACAACCGCGGCAATGATGGGTGTCAATACGATCCACTTCCATGGATTAAACGGTTTCTTTGCGTCATGGGGTTTGCCTGAAGCCTGTTGGCGTACAAAGTGATCGTTTGGCTTTGAAGGGCTTGAAACACGAGCAGACGCTTTCGTGTGTTGAGCCAAGGGGGGAGCTACCCCTGCCCCCTTGTGCTGTGGTGAAGGGGCCTTTGAAGGCACTGAGTGAGGGGAATCTGAGGGGAGAGCATTCATAATAGCATCCTACAAAAAAATTAAAGTAAAGCGTATAAGCATAAAACCAAGCCGTTTAAAAAAAATGCTAAAACCGTTGTTCTGCCCATGAAGTGTTCGCCTCTTGTTCATGACGCATTCATTGAAGGACGCCAACTTATGCTATACTAGGGTGTATTCTTATAAATAAGGAGTTTTGTATGACTGATTTACCGCCTCCTTTTTCCCAAGCAACGCCTGAAGATCAACGGCGTTTGGTTGAAGCCACAGGGGTGTCTGGCGTTTCAATGCCTAAAATGCTTGAAGATAAAAGCACGCCAGCACAACAAGAACCCCTTCAACGAAAGGCGCCTTCTGTGCATGAAGGGGCCGTCGTGGATGAAACGCTCGAAAAAAGCTGGCCTTTTTTTTATACCGAAGGCTTGGTATTGTTTGGCTTAGGCATGGCTTCACTGACCCTTCCCGCCCTGTTGGGGGAAGCTTTTTTTAGAGAAATCGTAGGGGCGTTGCTGATGATGGCGGGTATGATGAAAGGCATCCGTAGCTTTCAAGCTCGCGAATTACCGGGCTTTTTACCCAGTTTGGCGTCTGCTGTATTGACGCTTGTGATTGGCACGTTGCTCACAGTGTATCCGCAGGATTCTTTTTTAGACGATCGCGTGGCGCTAAGCATTTACTTTATGATTCAAACCATGACTCACTTTGTATTTGCTGGGCAGTTTTACGGCTACCCTTATGCGGGAGGCTTTAAGTTTGTTTCAATCAGTGCTTTTGTGATGTTAATTGGACTAAGCTTTGGTTTGCTGAAGCAAGAAGCCCTTTTCCCAAGCATCTTTACAGGCACCCTGATGATGTTAGAAGGGTCGCTTGTGTTTGGGGTCGCTTTAGGCTTGCAACGCATGGCCAGAGGCCTCCCCTACTTACATGGTGAATCCGTCTGATGCTTTATATTGAACGGCTCGAATTATGGCAGTTTCGCAATTTTACCCAAGTACAGTGGAATGGTTTAAATCAAATCAATCTCATTGTGGGGCAGAACGGCCAAGGGAAATCTAACCTATTAGAAGCCATTTACTACCTTTCCCACGGGCGTTCTAACCGTAGTGGTCGAGACACTGAACTCATTCGCCACGCACGCGGGGGATTGTTAGATGCCTCGGTGGAGGATCCCTTTTTAGGGCAGGGCTCTCGTGTGGCTTTACATTTAGCAGGGGGACTTTCTTTAGAAGCACGCTTTCAGCCAGACAAGGTGACGTCCCCCACAGGCTTTGTGAGTCAAAAGTGGAAGACACAATTCTTGATCGATTCACAGCGTTGTAAATCTCGAAGTGAAATCATTGGGCGTTTGCCAAGTGTGTCTTTTTACTTGTCGGATTTAGAAATCGTAAGGGGCATGCCCCAAAGTCGTCGGCGATGGGTGGATTTGGCCACCGTGCAACGGCTACCCTTGCATTTGGAATATCTTCAAGTGTGGAAGAAAACCTTAAGTGAAAAAAGTGCCTTGCTCAAGCAAATGGATTTTCCAAGTCCGCAAAGCGAACAAGTCCATTTGTTGGACGTCTTGAATCAGCAGTTGGCTACTGTGGCTTGGCGTATTTTAAGCGAACGCCTTGAAACGCTTGGAATCTTGCAAACGCATTTGCCTAAGCTGTATCAAGAATTGAGTCAAGGGCATGACGGCACCCCAACCTTAAGCTATACGGTGCATAATTGGCCAGATGCCCTAACCTTGCTAGAAACGCTAAATGAACAGGAATGGATACAAGCGTGCCTGTTGCATTTAAGAGAAATCATGCCTCAAGAATTGCGTCGGCAAAGCGTGGCATGGGGGGTGCATCGGGATGATATTGGCATTCACTTTGTGGAAAACGCTCAAAAGGTGGATGTCACCACCTACGCCAGTCAAGGGCAACAACGTAGTGTGGTCATCGCCTTGAAACTCGCTGAACTGGCCATGCTAGAAAGTAGTTTAGGCAAATCACCTATTATTTTACTAGACGACATTATGGCTGAATTGGATGCCGATCGGCAAAGGCAATTGCTCCATATTTTTCCGCAAACCTCTCAGGTGTTTTTAACCACGCCTTATGTGGACACGCACCATCACTTTCATAGCCTACTTGCTGAAAAAAAGACGAGCTTGAGTTCTTGGCAGGTGGCTTCAGGAGAGATTCGCCTTTTGTAGACTTTTCCTCCGAAGAAATCCTCTAAAAAAAACCCTCCCTAAAAGGAGGGTTTGTAATTCTGGCTAAGAAACTCATACAAAAGGAGTTTCCTAATAGAAAAAACATTGCATCAGAGTATTTCCTAGAATACCTCAATTGCCCAAGGAGAGTCATCAACTGTTACAAAATCTTTTTAAATTGTTACAATTGTTGACAGCTTCAAGAACTACTGCACATCGTACAATAAAACCGACTGCTGATAAATTGATTCAGCCAAGCCAAAGCCTTGGCCCGCTTGTTGACTAATGTTGGTGGCGGTTTCTTGATTCAACATGCCTCGGAAGGTTTTTTCGCCTTCGCCGCCACTTAAAAAACCCTCTTCACGATCCACGGTCGCTTCCATGGCTTCAAGTAATTGCTGAATAAATACTCCTTCAAACTGTTGAGCAGCTTGCTTGAGTTCTTTTTGTTTAGGGGTTTGGGGTTCTAAAAAACTGGCGCGTAAGTCTTTCAGGCGTTCTGCAAAAGGCTTGGCAGGTTCCGTTTTTTCAGGGGCGCTTTCAGGGGTAAGCGTGGTGTTTTTTTGAAACTTATACGCTGGTAATTCCCTAGGGGGTAAGGCTATGTTAGGCATCGCAAAGGAAGATAAATCCATAGGGTTATATAATCTCCAGCTCCGCTTCTAGCGATCCGGCCGCTTTAAGGGCTTGCAAAATCGAAATCAAGTCACTTGGGGTGACGCCTATGGCGTTTAAGGCGGTGACTAAGTCATGCAAGGTATTATTGGCCCCCAGTTCAATTAGACTTCCTTTTTCTTTGGTAATGTCCACCTTGTCATTCGTCACTAACGCCGTATTGCCCCCCCCTAAGGCATTGGGTTGTACGGCTTCTGTGGTGCTTTGAATGGTGACGGTGATTCCTCCATGAGCCACCGCCGCAGGTAAAAGCCTGACACTACTGCCAATTACGACGGTACCCGTGCGCTCATTCACCACCACTTTAGCATTGTCATTCGGTACATCTACCGTGAGTTGTTCTAAAACAGACACAAAGGCGACCCGATTATTCAAGTAACGGGTGGGGAGTTCTACGCGTATTGAAGAACCATCCAAGGCCACAGCAGGGCATAAGCTGGTATTTATTTTGGAAGCAATACGATTGGCTAGGGTATAATCGGTACGGTTTAGTACCAAAGTTAGACCTGTAGAATCGCCCACTTGCGTGTTTATTTCTCGCTCAATAATCGCCCCGTTTGGGATTCTGGCACTGGTGGTGATCGCCGTTTGCTTGGAAGATCCCCCAGAAGAGACGGAAGATCCCCCTGTAGAAACAGGGCCTTGAGCCACAGCAATAACTTCACCATTGGGGGCAAGCAGTTGAGATGAAATCAACACGCCCCCTTCTAAGCTTTTGACTTTACCGATGGCCGAAAGGGTGACATCAATGGTGTCGCCAATCTTTGCAAAGGGAGGAATCTTGGCGATGATCATGACCTGAGCGGCGTTAGAACCTTGTAAGTCATTGGGGTTACTGATTCTTCCGCCTAAGTTATTGAGCATGTTCCATTGCGCCGTTCGCGTGGCGACTGAACTGTCGCCCGTGCCATTTAAACCCACCACTAACCCGTAGCCCACCACTTGGTTCATGCGAACATCTTTAATACGCACCAAGTTTTTAAGGCTGATGGTTGTTTTGGCTTGCGCTTGAGGCAACCACGCTGAGGTTCCTATACCATTTAGTATAAAAACACTGACACTGAATAAACAAACCAGTGAACGAAACACGTTGATTAATAGGGAAGATACAGAACGCATGGTGTTAGATTTCCTTGAGGCAAACGCCTCGATGTAGAGTGGGGGGTATTATTGGAATTTGCTCATAATTTTAGAAAAAATACTGTCGTTTTGAGAACGACTAATAATGCCTTGCCCTGCAACCACAATTTGCATATTGGCCACTTTGTGTGAAGAAATTTCATTTTCACTGTTTAAGAAATAGGGGTTTACAATGCCTGTCACATAAACATCCGTTTTTTCTTTAGAAAATGCCATCGTTTTACGCCCCTGTACCATCAGGTTACCGTTGGGCAACACTTGCATGACTTGGCAGGTAAAGGTGTCATTAAACGATTGGTTTTGGGTTGCGGTGCCTTGGCTATTGGTGGTATTGTTGTTGGCAATCCCCCCTAGATTAGGAAGCTGTGCGAATTTTGCCAAGCCTCCTAGGCCAAACGTATTGGCTAAGGTGCTGGCGGCGTTGCTTATCACCGTGGATGTATTTTCTTCAAAGGTGGAATCTTTTTGAATTTGAATGGTGTTTTTGTTTTGACGCTTGGTCGACTCTTCCACTTTAATGGTGACTAAATCTCCTACTTGCTGGGGGCGAGGGGGGCTGTATAACATGCGAGGGGCATTGGCTCTTGGGTGCATGCCTTGGGTATTCGGTAAAAATAAGGATTCCGCCTGAAGTGGGCAGGCGGTATTTAACAAGGTATTCAGTAGCAAAGCCACAAGCATGACGCGTGAAGCGTTTAAGGCCATTGGGTTCATTTGGATCGTCCCTCACTGTTTTTTCTCTCTCTGTTATTGTGACGATTTCCAGGGGGATTCACCCCCTCCCAAAGGTGTATTTTCTATTTATAGTGTTCGAAAGATGAAACAGGCGATGAGGCTATTCTAGGAGCCTAGATTTTTTGTGCGGGCGTGTACACAGACGAACATAACCAAGCAAAAAAATCGTAGCGACAACGAAGAGGCCATAGACCGTTTTATCTATCGGATTATATGAAGGCTGTTCCGAATCGCCTGAGCACCACTACGCAACATATCTTCCACCAAAGATTCAATGTCTTTTTGGATTTCCGTTTGATTAAAGGTGCGAAACTCTACCTGTCGGTACACTTCTAAAGAAGCCTCTGCATTCAAGAGTTGCACAAAAAACGTAAAACCTGTTTGGTTCTGCTCAGGCTTGGCATAAGCTCCCAACGGTAATTGGCAACCACCTTCTAGTAAACGCATGAGTTCTCGTTCGGCAAAAACGCAGGCGGTTAGGGCGTCATTTCTTTTTACTGTTGAAAGTTGTTTAGCAAAGGGATGTTCCCTATGAAACTCCAGCCCCAAAACGCCTTGCCCTACAGCAGGGATCAATTCGCGTTCAGGGCAGAAAACATGAGTGATTTTTTCCGCCAAACCCAAACGATTCAAACCCGCCACAGCTAAAATGGTCGCATCATAGCCTTCTTCTTCAAGTTTACGAAAACGGGTTTGCACATTCCCCCGAATGTTTTGATACACCAAGTCAGGACGCATCTTCTTGAGTTGAGCCACTCGACGAACGGCGCTGGTGCCCACCACACTACTTGGGGGCAAATCTTGAAAGTGGGTCACGCCATCAGCGGCAATAAAGGCATCTCGTACATCTTCACGTAAAGAAAAGGGCCTTACCTCTAAGCCTTCAGGCAAACAGGAAGGCATGTCCTTCAAGCTATGCACGGCAAAATCAATTTCCCCACGGAGTAAACCTTGTTCGAGTTCTTTGACGAAAACGCCGTAATTCCCTGTTTGAAGACCCAAATCAGAAAGAGAGTCTTTCAAGTGAAGATCACCCAAGGCCTTTAAGGCCACGATTTCAAACTGCACGTCTGCAAATGCTTTTTCTTGCAAAAGTAAGTGAATCACATGCTGGGTTTGTTGCATGGCAAGGGGGCTGTCTCGAGTGCCGACTTTTAAAATACGTTGTGATGGCATGCCTATTAAACCCCTTGTTGTTATTTATGAACTCATTTCAGGGAAAGTACTACCCAGTCCGTTAGAATAAGAAGAAGGCATTTCAATGTTAAAGGCTTGCGACGCTTCAGGCAGTGAACGCAACACCAATGGTTCTCTTGAATAGGGTAAGGGTTGAAATAAATCTCGTAAAATATGCAACTCTTCGGATTGGAAAAGGCCTTGGTTAATCACCATGCTAGGACTATGCAAAAGCCGTTGCATCAAGCCTTGACTCCACTCAAACAACGCTTCTTGCCGTTCTTCTGGAGTTAAATCGCTTAAGTCTAACGGGTGCTGTTCCATGTAGTCCAAATGAAGGCTTTCTACAAAGTCTCGTAATTGCTTGAGTTCTGCTTCACAGGCTACTTTGTTGAGGCAACTGGGTAAGTGCTCTAAGGCTTTTTCAATCATTTCTTCGGCGGTACGACGCAAACGGGCTTCTTTTTGAGGATCAAAACTCGACATACCCACCAAGGCATCGGTGTCAAAGACTTTAATATGTGTGTGCGTTTGTGCTACATCGGGGCAAACATTGCGAGGCACTGAAATGTCATAAATACTCAAGGGGGTTGAATGATGATTAAATTGTTCCACAAAAAAGAGCAGGTGCGGGGCTCCTGTGGCCACAAACACAACATCCGCTTGACCCAGTAACTCCGGAGTTTTTTCCCAGGTCGCCCCATTAAAAGAAAAACGTTCGCTCAGCTCATTTAAGCGTTCTTGGCTTCGATTTAATAACTTCACCTGCTGCCGTGCTTCTAAAGGCAAGGCTTCATTCAGGCGTTCTAAAATTAAACACGCCATTTTTCCTCCCCCCACCACCACGATGTTTTTTTGAAATAAATTAGGGTGATGCATCAAGGCTAAATCTAGCGTTGCTTTACTCACGCTAGAATCTCGACTGGCAATGCCTGTTTTGCTCCGCACTTTTTTACCCACTTGAACCGCTTCGTAAAAAAGCACACGTAAGTTTTTTTGCATAGGATTTTCTACGCTATGGGCAGATTGAGCCAGTTCAACGGCAGCTTTCACTTGGCTTAGAATCTGACCTTCCCCTAGAATAAGGCTGTCTAGCCCACATGCCACGTGATACAAATGCCGAGCAACCGCTTTGCCTTGTAAAACTTGAACGGCGTCGCTTTTAAACAGGCTGGGCTCTACTCCTTTTTGTTCAATCAAATAATGTTTTAATGAAAGTTGAGCATGCGAAAGATTCGAGCAAACGGCATATAATTCCACCCGATTGCAGGTGGTTAATACCGCCAATGAACGAATGCCTGAAGTTTGGGCGTCTTGCGTGAGTTCATGAATCACTTGAGCCACTTCATGTTCTTGAAAATTGAAGGATTCGCGAATGTCTAAAGTCGCCGTTGTGTAATGAACACCCAGCATGAGGTATTCATTATATAAAGGGGATTCAGCTATTTCAAATAAGGGACGATGAGACATAGTAATGTTCCAAACGACACGGTCTTCACACGTTGTGGCATACACGCTTACAAATAGACTTTAAACCACTTCACCAATCATGACAACTAAAATGACTAAACCTAAGCAGTTATTTAAAGCATACACCAAGCAAACGATTTTAGAGCAAAAGATCTAGGAGATTTTATGAGGTAAACTCAACTTGATTCAACCCAAAAACCTATAACTAGTTGGCCACCACTTCTTTAACTCGGGCATTGGCAAGGGCTTGAAGAGAAGAGACGGCATCTAAAGCTTCCCAAGGCACGTTTAAATCACTGCGGCCAATGTGACCGTAGGCGGCCAAATCTTGATAGAAGCGCCCGCCACGCAAGGCAGGCAAACGAGTGAGTTCAAATTTCTGGATAATCGCCGCAGGACGCAAATCAAATACTTCGTTGACCAGTTCAGACAAATCCGTATCGCTAAGCCCTTGTTTCACCGTACCGAAGCTGTCCACAAAAATAGACGTGGGAGATGCCACTCCAATGGCATAGCTTAATTGCACTTCGGCTTTGTCGGCTAATCCTGCAGCAACAAGGTTTTTGGCCACATAGCGTGCCGCATAGGCAGCGGAACGATCCACTTTAGTTGGGTCTTTTCCTGAAAAGGCTCCGCCTCCGTGACGCGACGCGCCTCCGTAGGTGTCGACGATGATTTTACGTCCTGTTAAGCCTGAATCCCCTTGAGGCCCACCAATCACAAAGCGTCCACTTGGGTTGATGAAATACTTGGTCTCAGCATCAGGCTTAATGTCAAAGGCTTCAAACACAGGAAAAATAACGTAGCGACGCACGTCGTCAAAAATGCGACGTTGCAAAGCGGTATTGTCTGAAACGCCTTCTATTTCAGCCGCATGTTGCGTTGAAATCACCACGGTTTCCACACGTTTAGCCACACCGTTTTCATATTCAATGGTGACTTGTGACTTGCCGTCTGGTCTCAAGTAAGGGAGCGTGCCGTCTTTACGGACTTTCGCCAACTGCTTCACTAAGGCATGAGCAATATCAATCGCCACAGGCATGTAGTTTTTCGTTTCATTACTCGCATAGCCAAACATAATGCCTTGATCGCCTGCTCCGATACGGTCAATTTCTTGATCGCTTAAGGTTTTGTTACGCACTTCAAGGGCGTTGTCCACACCGCCTGCGATGTCTCGAGATTGCTCGTCGATACTGACCAACACCCCACACGTCTGGCCATCAAACCCACCTGCTTCAGCCCCCACATAGCCAATATCGACAATCACTTTTCGCGCCACACTGGCGATATCTACATAGCAGGACGACGTAATTTCACCTGTAACCAGCACCAGCCCTGTATTCACTACTGTTTCACACGCCACACGAGCCAACGGATCTTGGCTTAAGCAGGCGTCTAAAACGGCATCGGAAATTTGATCGCAGATTTTGTCGGGGTGACCTTCTGTAACAGATTCAGAAGTAAAGAAATAGCGAGAGGCATTAGACATAAGGCGTTTCCTTTGCAGGGTTGAAGATCGTGATTTTTTGTCTACGGTGTATTATCCCCAAAACACGATGTGGGGTCAAATCTTTGGGTTAAGGGTTTTTAATTCAGTGGCGAATACGGAATAGAACTTCAATCTATCGAACACTATAGAAGGCTCTGCAAAAGTCTATTTTGCTTTGTTCCTCCTCCCTTAGGGAGCACGCCTCGCCTATGGCGGGCTACGCCAGGAGGAGGGAACACCAGCTATGGACGGGCATCCCGAATCCCTCACCCCAACCCTCTCCCTAAGGGAGAGGGAGTAAAACGCCCTTTCGCAGAGCCTTCTATAGTATTTAAAGAGTTTTCCGTACAGTAGGATCAAGCCTTTTACACACGCTAGGGCGTGGTGGGGGAAGGCGCTGTTGCTTCAGGTTCTTGGGTGGGAAGAATCGGCGAGTTGGCATAATTAACAAAATCGTGCGAAAACTTGGGGGCTAAAAATACGACGCTGGGAATTTGAGTCGCCAAACCCACTGTGGAAGCCAGTAGATATTTGGCTTCTTTTTGAATGCGCTGAGCGACTTCCGTGTTTTCGACGGCTTTGGGCAAGGCCACCCAATTAAAGTGTTCAATGGCTTTTAGACTGGAAAACTTGGCAGCCCAATACATCACCATACCCAACCAAGTATGGGTAAAATCTCGTATGTACAATTCATCTCGTTTTTCTTTGGGGTCTCGTGAATAGCGAATGGTGGGAAGAATTAAGGAGGGTAACAACCAATGTAACGCATGATATGCCGTATTATAGCTATACAGTCGGTCCAGTTCTTTGGGGTTGTTGTGATGCTTAATCGTATGGAAAAGCCCCCACAGCGCCATAGACATATAAGTCGCACCCATTAAGGCCACCCCAACAGCGGGTGCTTTGAGTTTAAAGGTCAATTCGCCGTTTTCGTCTTTTTGAGCCTGAAAAAAGGTATGCTTCAATTCCCCTTTCAGCGAATGATCTTCAGGGTAGTGGACCCCGTTCTGGCGGGTGTGGGCCTGTTCTTTTTTTGTATTTGGGAAACATAAGGCACTGCTTAATTTGGCCAGTCCAATGGCGCCTAATAAACTGGTCACAATGCCTTGTAAGTCATAATCCATCAAGCGAATCCCCACCTTCAGTACGCGTTCTTTTAAGGTGGTGGCGACGATTTTTTTGTAAGGCTTCATCCATTTATAAGCCACAGGCAATAAGGCTAAGAATCCTCCAGCAGTGACAAGGGCTTCAAGGGTGTGTCGTTTTTTGTCTTGAGGGGATTGCTCATCCCACCCTTCTTTCAGATGCTGGACTTTGTCAGGTGATTGGGCCCACTGATGCACCTGCTTAAGGTGTTGCATGGCTTGGCTACCAATGGCAGGGCCAATTAAGGCAGACGCTGTAAGCGAAACAATTTGCGCGGGAATATAACTTAATAAGTGGTTTTTTTCTTTTTGAATAGGGTCATCAGCGTCCGCGCCAAGGGCTTTACCTAGCCCTTGTAAGAACTTGGGTAATTTTGCAATCTCTTCGGGCTTGCTTAGCTTAGTTATTTCATTAGAAAGACCTTTTCGTAAAAAAAAGTAAAGCATGGTGGCTGAACCCAGCGCGGCAAAATCTCGAGCAAGTAGCGCGTTTTTGTCTTCAGGGGTGTCTTGAGTGTAACGGAGTAGGGGGACCAAAAAAAGCGTGGCCAGCATAAAACCTCGATACTCAATGGCTTCAAAATCCCAGTGCGCAGGGGGGTGCCAAGCCCCCGTTCGTTGTTGAATAGCACCTTGCATAGTGCTAGGCGAAGGCTTTGTAGGCACGCTCCAATTCCCCTTCGGGTGAAACCGAGTGGGGTTAGGGCTAACATGGTAAGGCGCCATTTTCATAGAGTGTTTTACGAGCCAATCTAAAAGTCGTGTTTGAAATGGGGACTGCTTAACGCTTTAAGTCCGCTCAATAATATAACGTGTTAGGCATCACCTCACAGGTGAGTTTAAAGGTCTGAAGGCTTGCTGATTCAAGCATACGCATCCATCATGTGCCTAAAAACGAAGGCTTTAACATCGACACCCTAGCGGATGAGCCTGAAACTCAGGAGGAACCGCAATACCCGCCCCCTTGCCTTGACCCTTTTTTGGCGCATACACGGGCGGGTAAGCCGTTTGAGGCATCACCACAGGGAACAGACGCATTCGAAGGCCTTGGCCAGAATCATACACCACGGTTAAGGAATCTTGAGGGAGCTGTTGCCATCGACTAATAGAGGCCCCTTGAACATGGCCAGAATCCGCATCATTGAGAAAGGCTTCACCGTTGGCGTAAAACTCTTTAATGTTGGTGGGTTCGCTCGCAAACACAAGGGCTGAGGCGTAGGAACGATCTTCCCCACCATAGTGGACTTGGTACCATTGTTCATAGCCGTGCACAAAAATAAAGGTATACGCCCCGTTACTCATTACCCATGTTTTAGGCGTGTAGCGCAAGAAGTGGCTTTTTTCGTCAAACACATGGCCTTGGGCAGCATCGCTGTAGCCCCCGCCTTTAAGAAAAGGGCGCATGACTTTAGGCAGTATTTTGCCTTGAATCGCACCATAGGTTTGACTAAGCCTATGGGCGAAATACTCGAGTTGTTCAGTGTTGAAGCCGTCCCCTTTTAAGGCTGTGGCATCCAAGAAAGGGAGCACGGGGCTCAGTAAAACATGGAACAATTTTTCAGAATCGGTTAAAGTCGTAGGCGAAGTGCAACCGCTTGACTCACAAGCCTTCACCAAGCGAACATCCTTCACCAAGCGGGTGTAGTCTTCCGCAGAAATCTGTGTGCCGCCGTTGGCCATAAAGGCCCACGTGCCGCCTCGCAGAGCGTTCAACGTCACCACAAAGGGATGGTTATTAAAGGGGGCCACTGGGCCTGTGGTCCTTGCGCGCACATGCCCCATCAGCACAGTGCCTGTTTTGCCAAGACGAGAAACGGCGTCTTTAAACGCCACGGACGCCTGATCAAGCGGTTGAGATTGACGGTAATAAAGCCCCTTTAAAAACTGAGCATCTGCGTCAAAGCCAGCAATACCCACGCCATCAACTGTGGGCACCACGCCTTCAACCAAGTTGGTATTCAGACTTTGCCCCGCGGTTTGATAATAAGGCTCGCTTGCATGGGATTGATGCATCAGCGAACGGCTCTGCTCTACCCAATACTGCTTGACTCGATCCGCATTTGGGGTCGTCTGCACTAGCGTCACCATACGACACGCCAAAGCCTGAGGCAATGCCCAAGCGCTCAACAACAGCAACAGCATCCCAACACGAAGGAAAACACTCGCTCCCCCGCGGCGCAGGAAGGATGCAAAAGAGAAAGCAAGGGCAGGGAACATAGAAGACTCCTTTACTGGTGCGTTTATTCTAGCACAAAGGGGATTCAAATGAAAAGACGCGTGGTGTGTGTGGAAAGAAAAAAAGCGCGATACGCGATTTAATCTGTGGAAGGGTATGACTAAAAAATTTGGCCACTTCCACAGAACGCTTGTGTTTTTGATACAATAAAAACCACGATAACACAACAGACGGAAAACGATATGGCACTTCACACAGAAAAAGCAGATGTTTTGGTTATTGGGGCAGGCCATGCAGGCATTGAAGCCGCCGTAGCCGCCGCCCGATTGGGCTGTAAAACCATTGTGCTGAGCATGAATTTAGACACCATTGGCCAAATGAGCTGTAATCCTTCCATTGGAGGCCCCGCCAAAAGCCAGTTGGTCAAAGAAATTGACGCGTTGGGGGGTGTGATGGGGCTATGTGCCGATGCCACCTACATTCAACTACGTATGCTCAATACGTCTAAAGGCCCTGCGGTAAGGGCGTTACGCTCTCAAAGCGACAAAGCCAAGTATCGTGATTATGCTCGTGCCTTACTAGAAGCGGAGCCGAATCTCAAATTGCGCCAAACCACTGTCCAACGCGTGGTGGTGGATTCACACCAAAACGTGCTGGGGGTGGAAGACCAGCTGGGTATTTTTTACCAAGCCCCTGCGGTGGTCGTGACCACAGGCACCTTTTTAAATGGTAAAATCTGGATCGGTGAAAATAGCTACGGGGGCGGTCGCCCTGGGGATCCCGCGGCAAAGGGGTTAACAGCGTCTTTACTGGAACTGGGGCTTGAAACAGGGCGTCTTAAAACAGGCACGCCCCCTCGTGTTGACGGGCGCACCATTGATTATAGCACCCTTGAAGAACAGCATGGAGACACGCCTCATGGCTTTTTTAGCTTCATGCCTGAACGTCCCCACCTGCCTCAAATCCCGTGCCACCTGACCCGCACCACCCCCCAAACCCATGACTTAATACGCGCCAACATTCACCGTAGCCCCATGATGCAAGGACTCATGGAAGCCGATTGTGGCCCCCGCTACTGCCCCAGTATTGAAGACAAAGTCATGCGCTTTGCTGATAAAGACACCCACCACTTGTTTATTGAACCCGAAGGCCGAAATACCTATGAAATCTACTTGCAAGGCTTTTCTTCTTGCCTGCCGTTGGATGTTCAAGTTGCGATGCTACAAACGTTACCGGGCCTAGAACGGGCGGAAATGTTGCGTCCGGCCTGTGCGGTGGAATACGATTATTTTCCTGCATTTCAGTTGACGCCCGCCTTAATGGTGAAAAAAGCCCACGGGTTGTTTTTTGCGGGGCAAATTAACGGCACCAGTGGCTATGAAGAAGCCGCCGCACAAGGCCTTATGGCGGGCATTAACGCCAGTCGATACGTGGGCAAGCAAGCGCCCTTTGTGCTTTCGCGCGCATCATCGTACATCGGCACGCTGATTGATGATCTCGTCACCAAAGAAATTAAAGAACCCTACCGAATGCTCACCAGTCGCAGTGAATACCGCTTGCTCCTGCGTCAAGACAACGCCGATTTACGCCTAACGGCGTTGGGACGCGACATTGGCTTGGTGCAAGGCGATCGATGGACGGTGTTTCAAGCCCGTCAAGACGCCATTGCCCAAGAACATCGCCGTTTGGCTAGCACAAAAATTAAAGCCACTGCAGAAAATAATCAACGTTTAAGCGAATCTTGTGGGGAACGTATTCAAGAAGGCACGAGTTTAGAACAGCTCTTAAAGCGCCCGATGGTGACGTATCAAACCCTTGCGCTGCTAGATCCTGCTTCTCAAACAGTGTTGCCAGACGTTCAAGAAACCCTAGAAACCGACATTAAATTTGCGGGCTACATTGGGCGTCAAACACGGGAAAATCAACGGGTGCAGAATGCCGAAAAGGTCAAGCTTCCACTACAAGTCGATTACCACGCCATTCAACAACTGAGTTTAGAAGCCCGCGAAAAGCTCAGCAAGTTTCGCCCAGTGGATTTGGCGCAAGCCAAGCGCATTTCAGGGGTGAACCCCAGTGATGTGCAAATTGTGCAAGTGCTTTTAAGTGCCGGTCGCTTGCCGATGCAGACGCCTACAACGTCGGTGGACTAAGCGCTTTTCATTTGAAAAAATCGTGCAGGTTACGCACTGGGCAAAGGGCTTAAAAATAGGGTATACTGAAAAAGAGTGGCTTTTTTGAAAACGCCTTCACACCCTCAAAAATTCCTTGAAAATCGAGTAAAAAATAGACTTTCGTGTGTCAAAAATCGAGTTTTGTGGACAGAAATCGGACTTTTGTGGCCAAAAAACAGACTTTCATGGCCAGAAATCGGACTTTCATGGCCAAAAAACCGACTTTCGTGGCCAAAAATTAGACTTTCGTGGGCCAAAAATCGACTTTCCGTCACACGAAATTAGGCTCTTTCTTTACATCTGGCCTGTTCTCAACACGTCGCAGGCCGTCGAAGTATTTGTTGACCTACACCCGTAAAGGAAGACCCGCTTCTACCAACACGTGTTTTAAATCCTGAATATGCCAATGCCCGTCGTGAAAAATCGTGGCGGCTAAGGCGGCATCGGCATGGCCGTCGAAAAAGGCTTGAATAAAGCTTTCAGGCCCAGAAGCCCCACCACTGGCAATAATCGGAACAGGCAAGGCATCGGCCAATTGGCGATTGAGGGCGTTGTCAAACCCATCGCCCGTGCCGTCTCGATCAAACGAAGTGAGCAGAATTTCCCCCGCCCCTAGTGAAACGGCCATTTTCGCCCAATTAAGGGCGTCTAGGCCTGTTTTTTCACGCCCGCCTTTGACCAAAACATCCCAACTGCTTCGGCCATCTACCAGGTGTTCAGCCCGCTTGGCATCAATCGCCAAAACACAGCATTGACGCCCACAACGCGTGGCAATTTCTTCAATCAACTGAGGATTTTTAACCGCTGCACTGTTAATGGAAACTTTGTCAGCGCCCGCTTCAAGCAAGGCCAGCACCTGTTCTAGGGAAGAAATCCCCCCCCCCACGGTAAAGGGAATACGCAAGTCATGGGCAATGCGTTTAACGAGTTTTACAAGGGTTTGACGCCCTTCGTGACTGGCTGAAATGTCCAAAAACACGAGCTCATCAGCGCCTTGGGCCTCATAGGCCAAGGCCATTTCAACGGGGTCTCCAATGTCTCGAAGGCCTTGAAATTTCACGCCTTTAACGGTGCGTCCGTTGGAATCGACATCCAAACACGGAATAATTCGCTTACAAAATCCTTGATGACGCATAACTTTCCTTACCCCGACGGGGGATGTTACATTAGGGAAATACAGTGACTTTGGAACGCCCCTTGAGGCTCAATACTTCAGTGGTGGCGTTGTATTGCGCAAACGGGGCTTCTAAAATCAGTACATTTTTAGCGTTACCCCCACCTTGACTTTCCAAACGCCCGCGAACCCCCTTGAGCAACAATTGCTTTTGGGAACGATCTTCATAAATGCCCGCATCACTTTGAATGAACCACGTATTTTGACCCACCGTGCTAAGGGCCAGTTGAATGCCTTTGGCGTAGGTGAGGGTTTCATCCCCAGCGAGAATGGCGCGAACATAGCCCTGCCATTGCGTGAGTACTGGTTTAAGTAGGGGGCTGGCGGTTGTTAAATCCACGAGTATTTCTTGGCTCGCGGGGCGGGGGGGGAGGGCTTTGGGGGTCTGCCACCGCTTCCAAGCAGGAATCCCTACCCACAGCACCATGCTCACGGCCAACACAGTGATCAGACCAAGCATAAAGGGTGAGTTTAAACGAACGTGAGGCATAAAAACTTTCTAGCAATTTTACCCTCTTTTAAAGGAAAGGGGACAGGATTTAGTTTACAGCCTAGCACAAATCCACTTAAAAAAGGAGCTTTTCAACCTTTTCCATTGTGCTTCTTTAAAATACTTTACACTTATGAAAGAAAATCCTTACCCAAACTATTTTCAAAGGACGCCTGCCCATGATGAGCCTTGACCAAGACGGCATTCACAAACACCCCTTCAACATTACCAACTTAGAAGAAATTCCCGGTAAAAAAATCAAGCATCACTATGGCTTGGTGTCGGGTTCAATTGTGCGTTCGCGCAACATTTTTGCCGACTGGGCCGCGGGGTTTAAAAGCATCATTGGCGGAGAGTTGCCCATGTACACGCGTTTACTGAATACATCGCGTAATGAAGCCATTCAACGCATGATTACCCAAGCCGAGTTTATGGGCGCCAATGCGGTGACCAACGTTCGTTTTTCAACGTCAGATGTCGCCCAAGGCGCGGCGGAAATTTATGTCTACGGAACGGCCGTTTTTGTGGAATAGCCCCATTCGCGTTGAAGTGAACTTGAGAAAGAAACGTCCCTTATGAATGGTTTAGTCACTGCCTACTTGCAAAATCACGAACTGTTAATCGGTAGCGTCTTGCTTGTGGTGGGTTACATTGTGGGCACGTTGTTTCAACGCAACCATTTGCGTTCCATTCAAGAACGAGAGGCCTTTTTCTTTAAATTGCCTGCGGTCACCATGAAGTTAAAATCCTTTGTGCCAGAACCGTATTACGATCAAATCGATTCAGCGCGCATGGTGGTGGGATCTGTGGTGATTACGCCGGATTATTTTCGTTATTTTTTAAGCGGTATTTTTGACGTTCTCGGCGGTAAGGTGAAGTCTTACGAAAGCATTGTGGATCGTGCCAGACGCGAAGCCATTTTACGCATGAAAGAATCGGCCCCGATGGCGGATATCATCGTAAACACCCGCTTGCAGATGGATACCCTACAACCGCCTATTCCCAATATGCCGATTCGCCCTTTGGCCGTCTATGCTTACGGGACGGCCGTTCGCCTAAAAAAAGCCCCCTTTCCCAAGGGGGAAGACCAAGGCATTCGCTTGCCTGAAGGGAATCTAATTTTATGAGCGAACGCGATGAACACCCGCCTTTAACACCACACATGCCCCAGAATAAAACGGGCTATACCCCCATGCCTGAATCCATTAACGCCACGCCTGAACCCGCGTTATGGATGTTTACTAAATATGTGTTGAGCATTGTGTTTGGGGTGGCGATTTTGTTTTGGGTGTTGACCGAAGGGCTGGCCTATTTGGTGCCATACTTACCGCCTGAATCGGAACAATGGTTAAGGCCCATTGGGGAAGAATACCTTAAACAACAAGTTAAGAAAAATGAAATCACCACGGACGCTAACTACGAAGTGATGTTAAAAGATTTGACGTCGCATTTGCCCACGGCTCCATTGGTTGAAATGCGGGTGTATAAGGGCTTGGGGGATACCATTAACGCCTATGCCTTACCGGGTGGAAAAATCGTGTTGTACGATGCGTTGATGCGTCAACTGGATGATGTGGATGCCCGTCGCTTTGTGCTGGCCCATGAAATGGGGCATGTGTACCATCGCCATGCCATTCAAGCAATGGGTAAAAGCGTCATTTACGCCACTTTACTCATGCCTGTGGCGATTGTGTTTCCTCAACTGGCGGGTTCTATAACCAGTTTGTTGAATGTGTCTACCATGCAGCATAGCCAAGCCAAAGAGCTTGAGGCAGATCGCTATGCGGTGATGCTGTTGCAGGCGTCGAACTATGATGCTCACGCAGGGGTGAAGGTCTTTCAGTTATTTGAAAAAAGCACCAAGAACGTCAAAACGCCCGAGTTCCTTCGCACGCACCCGCCAGATGCCGCCCGCATTGCTCAAATTGAAGCACTCACAGGGTCACATTCTTAAAACGCATTTATAGTGTTCGAAAGATGAAACAGGCGATGAGGCTTTAGGAAAGGCGATTAAGTTCTTCCTGGCAAAAGCGAATGGCTTCGGTGACATCGCTTTTATATTGCGCTTCAATCGTACCTTCAATACGCGTAAGCAACTGCAACGACTTTTGAAGATCCGCCTTATAACTGTTGTGGTAAGGCCCGCGTTGTTCGGCGCGTTTAATGGTCAATACCGCTAAATCATACACCTTTAAGGGGTCTTTGTCGTTCGGCTTAACGGCCTTTTCATACAGGGCAACAGCCTTTTCATAGTTCTTTAATTTGGCGTTGCATAAGCCCGCCAGTAAGTAAGCATCGGTGTTGTTGGGGTCGTTATTCATGGCGACCATAAGTTTTGCCAAGGCTTCTGAATACTGCTGTTTTTTAAAGAGCTGTTGGGCCATCAACAAATGGGCTGCTCCAATACGGGTGCTGGCCATGGTGATCGAAGCGTCGTTGGTGGTAGTGGGGGTGGTTTGATACAACCGTTTCATCGTGGCAAGATCTCGAGCCGTCAACTGCTGTTGCTTGCCGGATGCTTGCCAATACATCACATCTTCTTCATGGGGGCTATGCCCATGCACCCCTAAAACATGGCCAAATTCATGCACAATGGTGAAGTACAAGGTTTCGGTGTCTAGCACTTGGCCTGAAGGGGTGTGGGTGGCCAACACCAAATCTGCCAAAACCAGCTTGCCCCCAAGCACGATGTTGGGACTTTCGCCAATACGGTTATGTTCCAGCGTATGCTTCCATTTAACGCGAATATCCGACTGTTTTTCACTAGCCACCAAGCGAAACTGCAAGCGAGGTTCCGCTTTCTTCCATTCGTTAATGGCTTTTAGCACGAAGTTTTGATACTCAGGCAAGCGTTGTTTGAATTCAGCGGGGGGGGGTTGAATATAGACGCACAAGGGCATTCTGGCGATGTTCCAACGAATAATGTTGCCGGGGGTAATGGCGTAATCAAAGTAATCGCTGCTGGAAGTGGGTTTTTGAGTCGGGGATTTGCTGGCTTGCCATTGCGTGATTTGTCCTTTTTGAGAGATAAGACTTAAGACTTGAGTGGCGGTCGGCCGTAGGGTATGGTTGTTCGGCAAGCGAGAGACAAGGACTTGTAAACGTTTTTGGGCGTCAGTGGTTTTGCCCAGCTTGGCTTCAATCAAGGCGAGTGTGACGTGTGAACGGGCTTGTTCGTCCAAGGTATTGCTTTGGGCAACGGCGTCTTTGGCGAGATTTTCAGCCAAGTTGGTTTGCCCTGCTTTGAGATACAGCGTCGCGCGTTTGGCGAGTTCTTCGGCTTGCGTCCCAGCGAAAGCCCAGTGCGTGAGCATTGGACTCAAGAGACAAGTAACCACGAATAAACGCCAAAACATAAGCGACCCTTTCCTTGACAAAGGGAAATATGCTACAGCTTCGTAATGGCGGAGGTGTTTCTTGAAAAACTCGTTACATTCGTAACCAAATGTAACAGTTTCGCACAACGTCTTCCGCACATTTTTTTATTAGGGTGGATGCTTTCTTTTTTATTAAAGCAAGCGTCTGTGACCACTTGCATTGATACTTGCTATACTAGGCCAACGAACCCGTTGGCTTTTTCTTTTGCGTGAGATTCTTAAGCCAGTTTAAGGAGTTGGGGTTTACTGTTTACGAATAAGCCTTAATAGTCGTCTGCTGCGGATCCATACACGCCCTTAAGCATCATGCCGAGTTCATGGGGTTGTTCTGAAATTTCAAGGGCTTCGTCATAACTGATTTTTTCAGCATTGTACGCGTCAAATAAACATTTGTTCATGGAAACGAGCTCGTCATTTTTTGAATCACTCATGAGTTGGTAAATGTCTTCAATTTGATTTTTTTCAATGTAGTCTTTCACCGTTGAAGTGACGAACATGATTTCGGTAATGGGGACTCTGCCTCGACCGTCCAAACGACGTGCCAGACGTTGAGACACCGTCCCCGCTAGGACAGACGCCAATTGTAGTCTCACCGTTTCACGTTCATGCGGTTCAAACTGGTTAATAATACGCCCAATGGTTTGAACGGCATCAATGGTGTGAAGGGTTGAAAATACCATGTGACCTGTTTCCGCGGCGTGTAGGGCGGCTTGAATGGTTTCGCGATCCCGCATTTCACCCACCAAAATGGTGTCTGGATCTTGACGCAAAGCGTATTTGATCCCTGCGGCAAAGCTTGCTGTATCAATCCCCAACTGACGTTGCGTAAAGACCGAACGTTCGTTTTTGTACACAAATTCAATGGGGTCTTCAAGCGTAATGACATGTTGAGATTGATAACGATTCAAGTAATTTAATAAAGACGCCAGTGAAGTAGTTTTACCAGAACCTGTGGGCCCTGTCACCAGCACAAGGCCTTTGTTCATTTTGGTGAATTTTAAAAGAGCGGAAGGCAGTCCTAACTCTGAAAACTCAGGAATCTTCATTTTCACGACCCGTAAGACCAAGGCCGGATTGTCCATTTCATGCAGGTAGCTAACGCGAAAACGAGCCAACCCCTGAACTTCAAAACTAAAGTCTAAGTCCATTTTGGCATCCAGTTGCGCCTTAATTTCTTCAGACACAAAACGATGCAAAAAACGCATGATTTGTTCTTTACTTACCGTACCCATTTGGGTAAACATCATTTCCCCGTTAAACCTAAAAATAGGGGGGTAGCCGACTCGAATATGAATATCGCTGACTTCTTGCGCCACCGCCATTTTTAAAAAGGCTTCAGCATGGGTGTCAATCGCTAAATGTAAGCGCGCTTGAGCTTCTTTTACAGCCACCTGCCCATGCCTGCTGGCTTCAGGCTCAGCCATCGCTTTGGCTTCTTCGGCTTGTGATTTAAGCACTTTGCTGGCCAAACGACGCACTTCTTCACTCTGATCCACAAGCAACGGTTTAGGGGGCACACTACTATTAACTTCACTGGTGGGCTTGTTGGGTTGATTCCCCTGATAAATGTTCGAAAGGTGTGAAGAAGGATGTTGAGACATGTAGTTGGCTCCACAATAGGGTATTTTTTCTAGTGTAGCAGACGATTCATTGCTTTGGCATCACTCAAACAGTGGGGTTTTAAGGAAGTTTTGAAATTGTAACAAACTATTACAAGGCTTCAAGGCCCATGGCTTGGCGTGCGATACCTGTTTCAATCCATTCCCACCCTTTCATAGACTGAATCGTTTTTTTTGAGACAAACCCCAAAAGGACACCCCTACGATGATGCCCATTAACGTGAACCCCCTCAATACCCCTTCCACCACCACGAGCTCTTCTTCCACGACTGCCCCTGAGTATACCCCCATTGCCTACAGCGCCCCTGTGGTGGATACCTACAGCTCCAGCACGACGGCCTCCTCTTCCAATCCTGAAGCGAAGGCCCTTCCCCCTGTTCCAGATTTTGCAAGGAACTATAGCCTACTTGTCGAATTCTTTGGGCGTTTATTTAACAACCCCGTGTTGGGTAATTTATTTACCCGCTTACTGCAAGGGCTCCTGAACAACCCCAGTACCCCTCGCTTAGCCCCTTCTTTAGGAGCCATTGCCAATAACCCTAAGCTTGAAACCTTTGAAACGGTGCTAAAAAGTAGTCAGTTTGACCTCACCATTAGTGCGCAAGAAAGCAAAGGCCCCGTAACCGTTTTTGCCCCCACCGAAGCTGCCTTTAATAAGTTGGATCCTAAAGTTAAAACGGCGTTATTAAAGCCTGAAAACAAGGCCACGCTTGAAAAGATATTGAAATACCACGTGGCGGAAAATCCCGTGAAATTTGGCCCAGAACCGCAAAGCATAGATTCTTTATTGCCCAATACTTCGGATCAAAGCGTTTTAACAGGGACTGCTCTAAAGCCTCGTATTATTAACGGCAAACAAATTGTACAGGGAGAATCGGCCTTGGCGTTACCCAATAAGTCCATTTTAGTGCCGATTGACGACATCCTCATTCCGCCTGATGTGGACTTAAGCAAGTTGGTGGGCTTAGATTCTACCACGCCCACGCCTCCCACGCCTCCCACGCCTCCGGTTCCCCCCACCCCTGGAGAAAATCAAAACACCGCCGGTTTTGCGCTAAAAAACAATACGAATCTAAGCACACTTAATAGCGTATTGGGTTCGACTCAATTAAATGTGGCCTTGGGCGATTTAGAAAAAACCAAGCCCGTGACGATTTTAGCTCCCACTGAAGCGGCGTTTAATAAGTTGGATCCCGCCTTGAAAGCAAAATTGCTTAAGCCCGCCAATAGCGAAGCGCTCAAACAAATTTTGCAGTACCATGTTAGCTCAAGCGAATATGCGTTTAAGGAAGAACCCCAAGGCTTTGATTCCTTGCTCGCTAATACGGCAGACAATAACGTGCTTACAGGCACCGCAACAGCGCCTAGAATCATTAACGGCAAGCAAATTGTGTTGGGCACAGCCCCGATTGTCACCCCCAACAAATCAACCATTATTCCGATTGATCAAGTTCTCATTCCACCCAACTTCGATTTAAGTACCTTGGTTTAATACATGTTAAGTAAGGTATAACTGTTTCTCCAATTCCCTAGTATGAAAAAACCTCAAGAGGCGCCCCATGTTGGACGCCTCTTTTTCTTCGTCAAAACGGCCTCTTAATAAGGTCTTTCAATCAAGACGCTGGATTTCATCAAACAAGGCGCGAATCTCTTCCAGTGAACTTACGCTGGTTAAACGCCCTCGAAAAGCGGACGCTCCCTTGAATCCCTTCACATACCACGGCAACTGCCCGCGCATTTCACGCACCGCAACCGCTTCGCCTTTGTATTCAATCATTTTTTGCGTATGTTCCATCGCATAACGCAGACGCTCCGCCAAATCAGGTTCAGGCAACAGTTCGTTGGTTTTTAAATAATGATCAATCATCGCAATGCGCCACGGTTCGCCTTGCGTCCCGCGCCCGATCATCACAGCATCGATGCCGTAGGTGTCCAGCACGAACTTGGCGTCTTGTGGGGTAATGATGTCTCCATTGCCCACCACAGGGATGCTGAGCGCCTGCTTAAGATGCCCCAAGGCATCCCACAGCACACCCGGCTTGTAGCCTTGTGAACGCGTGCGCGTGTGAAGGGTAATCATTTTCGCGCCGGCTTCTTCCATGCGTTGGGCAAATTCAAGGTAGTTTAAATGATTAAAATCCCAGCCCAGCCGGCACTTTACCGTCACAGGCACATCCACCGCATCCGCCACGGCTTTCACCAGCGTGTAGGCGTGATCCACATCTTTCATCAACGCACAGCCTTCAAAATTGCCGGTGATTTTTTTAACGGGGCAACCCATGTTGAGATCGAGTGTGTCTGGGCGGTGTTTGGCCACAATGTTGCGCGCGGCTTCTACCAGCACGTCTTGACGATTGGCCGCCAACTGATACGCAATCGGGTGATCTTCAAGGCTTTTGTCGAGGATTTGTGCGTCCCAGCGCTTGCTGTAGACCAAGCCATTAGAGCTAATCATTTCGGTGCAGATTAAGGAATTAGGCGCGGTTTGACGCACCAAGCTTCTAAAAATGAGATCGGTGACCCCTGCCATAGGCGCCAGCATCACACGGCTATTGATAAGAGCCCTTTCGCCGATGCGAAGGGGGGTGGTGTAGGTGGATTCACTGTGGTAAGACGCCGTGTCAATTTGTGGGGTGACGCGGGCAAAGCCCACGGCGGGGGGGGTGCCCGTTTCGGTATCAGCTTCAGCAAGTCGCGTCATGGGAGGGGGTTTCACTTTTTTAGGGACGTTTTGGGTGCTTTTTCACTATAACAAAAACGCACTTAAAATCAAAGGGTTGTCTCATCGTTTTGGGATGAGACAACGCCAAAAAGCTCAAGAAGAAACAGACTTAGGGGTTGTGTGGTGCTTTTGTGCGTAAAACTTTTTTTGATCTTCTGTGACGGTTTTATAGGTAAAGAGATTGGTGAGAATTGGAAGGACGGCTCCCATGGCCACGCCTGAACCCACAATGCCTGTAAAGCAACTGGTTCTGGCGTGTTGATACGCCTTTGTGTGGGTGGGGTCTTGAAAGCCTTTGGCCAGTAAATCGTGATATACATCCGACATCGTGCGAGCATGCTTCATCGACTTACCCAAGACTTTGGCATCATGCGTGATGCTCGTTTCCAATACGTTACCTTGCTTCTTTTCCCACCATTCTAGCAGTTTAGCGACTTGTCCTTTAATCATTTCATCACCAATATAATAAAAGAAGTCAAAGCCTGCACAGCGAGCAAGCTTTTCTCGAAATTCGCTAAGGGCTCGACATCCAAACAACGTTGAAAGATTATAATTAAACAAGGTATGCACAAAGAAAATGGGTTTCGGCATATAGACGGCTTCCGCATAATTGAGATTCGGTAAAAAAGACTTCATTTTCTTGGCAAAACGGCCCTTGCCTTCTAAGGCCGTCAACAATACTAGAGGAACGGCAGCAGCGGCGCCAAAGCCTAAACCTGCTGAAATCAGTTGGTTTCGTTTTTTGTTTTTCTCGTATTCTGTGGCTTCTTTGCTTCGGTATTCATTAGTGGTGTAGTTAAAAGTGCCTGAAAAGCCTTTCTTTTTTGATATTTTTTCCGTCAACCAGTTTGAAATCCATGGATACGTCTGCCCTTTAATGGCTAAAATAGCCAAATCCAAAAACGCAACGGCTGCCTTGGCGTAATTAAGCTGGCGTCTAAACGTCTGCTTGTTCAGTAGTTTTTCAAGTTCAGGTTCTGCTATTTGAAGTTGCCGACTGGCCTGTTTAATCAGTTCTTTCCCCCGAAGCGTCCATGCCCCTTGGGCATCTTTCACCAAGGCCTGTGATTGTTCCACCAACTCAAAGGGTAAATGAAGCAGTGAATGTTGACGCGCTTCTTTACCTGTTAAGACGGGCAAGCCCTGTTTTTGACGAATAGCATTTGAAACATTCGCACTATAAAAACGTTCCATACAATGAGAAATGGCAAAACCTGCCAAAAGCCAGTAACCAAAGTCAAACGTCAATTCTAAACGACGGTAATTATTCCGTTCGGTAGCAAGCGCAAGCGGAAAATAGCCCAAGCCTTCTAGCACGATGCGTCCCGCAAATTTATTGGAATCTAAACGAACCCCTAAGGGAAGAGGGGTGTACGGCTTGGAAGGTGGAGGAGTCAAGTTCATGGGAGAAAATCCACAATACTTAGAGAAATCACTAACAGAGTAACATAAAAACGGAGCAATAAAAAGCGAAAGGCGTACGCTACTATTTAAACAAAAAGCCAAGTAGCCAAAAAATGGCGGAAGCGACAGGATTCGAACCCGCAAGCCTTTCGGCCAACCGCTTTCAAGGCGGCTTCCTCACCACCCGGACCGCTTCCACCATCAATCATACGGTAAAAAACAAAAATAGCAACCCTGACGTCTTGCATCTCCCGTAAGGATATGAGACACTGTAGGGGTGTTTAACACATCAACGCGTCTTAGCGACTTCAAGCGTCATCGCCCCGACTATTAAAGGCAAGCCTTCCCCATGTTCATGAAATATCCTTCAAAATCCCGCCCAAACGCAAAAGGCAAACGGCCAAACACAACGGGGCGTTTCGCCTATGGGCGCCAAAAAAAGAAGTCGTTTTCCCTATTTCCTGTTTTAATGGCTGCTGTCATTATTGTGGGGGGGCTGTATTGGCTCTTGAATTACGGCAATAGCTCGCAATTTCCCTTGCTTTCGTGGTTAGGGGGCCAAGTGAGTGTGTATAGACCCACCCCCAAGCTGAATCAAAGCGAAGTGCGCCAACTGTACCTTCAAGCCCTTGAAGCCCAAAAAGCGGGCGAAGTCGATTTGGCCATTCGACTTTTTTTAGAACTAGAAGACAGTTACCCAGGGCTTTCTAATGTCATTTCATGGCATTTGGCGGAATTGTACCAGCTTAAGCCCAATGAAGGCTTGGTGCAAATCCGCCTTAAAAAGCTCGAATCCATGGCGTTACAACCTGAGTTTCAAGCCAAGGTGTTATACGCGCTGATGAAGTCGCATATTCGCGCAGGCCAAGCGGATTTAGCCAAACAAAAAATCGAAGCGCTTCAACAAAAGTTTGCCGAAACCGACTACGGCAAGGCCTCTAAGTACTTTCAAGGGTTCTTGGCCTTGAATCAGTATGACGCGCTGTGGAAGCAGGCACACCCTGAAGGGGACTTGAAAAAAGCCCCGCTGCCCAGTCAAGTGGTGTCGTGGTGGAAGGCGTATCTTACTAGTTCCCCCACCGGGACCTTTGCCATGGAAATTATCAATACCTTCAAGGCGCGCGGGCATTCGCCTTCTGTAGAAGAAATGAATCGCTATATTCAAGCCTATATTGCCGCTGGTGAATATGGCAACGCCTTTAAGGTGGCGCAAATGCGGGCGTTTCAAGTGAAAGTGGCGGGCATCGATGTGCTAAAAGCCTACTTGAGTCAAGGCAAAAAAGCCCCTGCCCTAGATTTACTCAATGCGTGGATCGGCCCCTATCGCTTTGAAAATGAAGGCCTTCAAGCGGTGTTGGCGGGGTTGTTTCCGCTTAAATCTGCCAGTAAAGAAGGGCTTGTGGCCTTAAAGCGCTTGCATGGCTTTGCAAATCCCGCCAATAAAGAAGCCGTTTTATGGCATTTAAGTCAGTACGACTGGCAACATCAAGCCACTTACTATCAACAATTCGCCAAACGCTACCCCAATTCACGCTTTTCGCCCTTTGTGCAGGCGGAACTTATTCGTTTTGACTTTGTGGCACAACGGCTGAAAGACTTGCCTCGCCACGCCTCGATCTACTTAAAGCGCTTTCCTGAAAGCCTAGAAGCCCCCGATGTATTGCTCTGGAAGGCCTTGGCCGAAGATTATTTATATGAACTAAAAGAAAGTCGAAAAAGTTTAGAACGTCTTTTAAAAGACTACCCTTTTACGTATAGTGCCTTTCGTGCCAATCATCTTTTATATGGAAAAAAAGACCCCTATTCCTTCAAGCCCATTTGGGCGAAGGAAACGCTCCCCTTCATTACCAATAGCCTGAACGTTTCTGCGGATTGGCTGAACGATTATGCCGAAGAATCGGGCGATTTACCCCCCATTTTGGTGGCCCAATTACAAGAACTCGCCGAAATCAAAGCCCATGATGACGTGTTTTTATTGCTTGAAATGAGCCTTAAACCCAATTCCCCTCATCTGGATCCCCTAAAAAGCTGGGCCTATTTGCTAGACGGCCAGCTGGATCGAAGCATTCGCACCATCAAACATAGCCTCAATAATTTAGACTCCCCCAAAACGCGCCAAGAACGCTACGAACTTTCCCCTTCGTTGCGTAAACTCTTGTTCCCCATTCACTACCCCAACTTCATTCAACAGTACGCCGAAGAAGCGGGTGTTTCGCCCTTTTTGGTGTTGGGTTTAATTCGTCAAGAAAGTTCCTTCAACCCCAATAGTTTAAGCGGTTCAAGTGCGGTGGGCTTAATGCAACTGTTGGTACCCACCGCGCAAGATATGATACTCCCTTCAGAAAAGGCAGTGGTCAGTAAACTTGCGCTCATGGATCCTGAAACCAACATTCAGCTAGGCACGCGTTATTTGGCTTACTTGAATAAGCGTCTGGCCAACGATCCGTTGCTTGTGGTGGCCAGTTATAATGCGGGGCCCAATGCCGTGGCACGCTGGGCCAACAAACGCCTGTCGCTTCTGCGTCAAAAACCCGATGTATTTGTCGAACAGATTCCCTATGATCAAACCCGCCATTATGTGCATCATGTGTTTGAAGGCATGTGGAATTACTACCAGCTTTACAATCTCAATTAGGATTTATATGCTTTTATGAATCGTTTATTGCTTTCGTTTTTTTGGACTTCCCTTTTCCTTTTGACGCTGGTGATGTCAGAGACCTTTGCTCCGCCAAACCGCCATAATGGCGGTCTACATTATAGCTTGTCTATAAATGGGAGGAAATTACTAATCACCTCTAAAGGCGGCTTAAGGGAGGGAGGGTCTTGGTCGCCCCCCTCCCTTAAGAATCCCACCCCTCTCGCTTTCCCTTCGTTCCTGCCGTCCGCAAAATGTCTCGGAAGCCTCGCATTTAGTGCGCCGTCGGCAAGTTTATTATTTGCATTTCTATCTTTACAGTTTTAGAATAAATTAGGAAGTATACAGATCTATGACAACCACAAGCGCGAAAGAATCAAACACGCCTTTAGAAAGTCAGCTCAAGGCGTTAAATGTGCGACCTTCTGAATATTACTTGATTTGCCGTGGCTTGGGACGTGAACCTAATTTTACTGAACTGTGCATGTTTTCCGCCTTATGGAGCGAACATTGTGCGTATAAGCATTCTCGGCACCTACTCAAAACTCTGCCCACCCAAGGCCCCGCTGTGTTGCAAGGCCCTGGAGAAAATGCCGGCATTATTGATTGTGGGGATGGCTTTCATGTGGCGTTTAAGGTAGAAAGTCACAACCACCCCACGTATGTGGAACCCTTTCAAGGCGCCGCCACAGGCGTAGGCGGTATTTTAAGAGACATTATTACCATGAACGCTCGCCCCATTGCGAATTTAAACGCCCTGCGTTTTGGGGAACTTCATCACAGTCCGCAAGCGTCTGAAAATCGGCGGCGGCTCAAGGGCGCCGTGGCAGGCATTGCCCATTACGGCAATTGCATGGGTATTCCCACCATTGGCGGAGACCTCTTTATTCACCCTAGCTATGCGGGCAATCCGCTGGTGAACGCCATGGCCATTGGTCTTATGGAAGCAGGGGGCATCATGCCCGCAGGCGCTCAGGGGGTGGGGAATCCCGTGTTGTACGTGGGTTCACCTACGGGTAAGGATGGCATGGGAGGCGCGTCTTTTGCGTCTAAAGCGCTTGATGAAAACGCGTCTGCCAGTGATCGGCCTGCCGTTCAGGTGGGGGATCCGTTTGCGGAAAAATGCTTGATGGAAGCGTGCTTAGAAGCCTTTGCCACTGGGCTTGTGGTGTCTGCTCAAGACATGGGTGCTGCGGGCTTAACCTGTGCCACGGCTGAAATGGCCGCCAAAGGCGATAAAGGTATGCGCATTGATTTAGATCTGGTGCCAGCGCGTGAAGCCAACATGCACGCGTGGGAATATCTGTCTTCAGAAAGTCAAGAACGCTTTTTATTCGTGCTTGAAAAAGGCCAAGAAGCACCTGTACTGGATATTTTCAAAAAATGGCAAGTCCCCGCGGTGATTATTGGCGAAGTGCTGGAAGAAGAACGCATTGAAGTGTGGCATCATGGAAAAAAAATAGTCGATGTGCCCGCAAAATTACTCACGGATGATGCCCCCACCTATCCGCCTGATTTTGAGGTAAAAGAGTCGTCCGAATCCAAGACGCGTCGCTTAAAACGGGCGGAAGACGGCCTAAGCGATCTACGCTTAGCAGATCTTCCTAACGTCCTAGAAAGCCTGATGGCAGCCGCTAACATCGCCGATCGCTACCCCATTTATGAGCAGTACGATCGCCACGTCAAACTCAACACCCACCTCACTTCAGACCATAACACCGCAGGCTTAATTCGCTTGCATCAGCCGAATAACGCCCACTCCTTAAGCGCCCCCGCTTCAAAAGCGCTCGCCGCCACCCTAGATGGCAACCCCCTTCATGTGTGGTTGAATCCTTACGAAGGCAGTAAAGGCATTGTGGCTGAAGCCTTGAGAAACATTGTCTGTACAGGTGCAACGCCTTCTGCGGTCACAAATAACTTGAACTTTGGCAACCCTGAAACGCCGTTGGTGGCCTTTCAATTGGCTGAAAGCGTGCGCGGCATTAAAGACGCCTGCCTTGCCTTTAAAACCCCTGTAACCGGCGGAAATGTGAGCCTCTACAACACCAACGGCACTGAAGCGATTTTGCCTTCGCCCACGCTGGGTATGGTCGGCGTGTTGGAAGAGGTTTCCCTTGCGCTGACGCCCGTGTTTAAGCAGGCGGGCGATGTTGTCGCCATTTTAGGGCGTTTTGCACCATCCTTAGGGGGGAGCGTGTACCAAGCTCAGCAAACAGGTCACACCTATGGGGAACCGCCCACGGTGGATTTAGAAACTGAAGCGCGTTTGGCGGAGTTCATCACGCAAGTGTTGGTGCCAAAACGCCTATTCAACAGCCTTCAAGACGTTTCTTCAGGCGGATTGCTCCCCACTTTGGTGGAATCGTGTTTTGGTTTTAGGGCCTTGTCTCAAGGCGTTTCGCTGGATGTAACGCCTCTTGTGCAGGCGGTGCAGCGTCTGGATGTGGCGTGTTTTGGCGAAACCCACGGGACTTATCTGCTTAGTGCGACCCCTGACGCCTTTGCACAAATCGAAACCTTGACCCAAGACTCAGGCCTTGCCCTGATTCGCTTAGGCCATACCCAAAGCGCCCATGACGGGCTTGAACTTGGCTATTTAGGGGAATCCGTGCGGGTGGACTTGGCTGGTTTACTTCAAGCGTATAGTGGTTTTGAGTTCTAGCGTTTGCTGAAGTTTTAGTTTGTTTTTTAAAAGCTTTTTAAACGAAACTAAATTTTAGTTTTCTTTCGTTTTAGGGGTATTTCTTTAGTTTCTTTCGTTTTCTTTATTTTCTTTCGTTTTGGAGATAATTTTCTTTAGCTTTTCTTTCGTTTACGCCTTTTGACTCATCGCGTTTTCAAGCGTTTGAATAGTCCCACTTAAACTCAGGCGCAGGCTTGGGGTTTGGCGTGATGCTCGGTTCCTGCAGGTATAGGGCATCCAACAGGTGCCACGGGGTGGGGGCTATTTCAAAGAGTTCTGCCGCACGCCACAAGGCCAAAGGCCGATTTGCAAGCAACGTGGCTTCATCTAAACTGGGGGTAAGGCCCGTATAACGGCCCAACACCGTCGAATTGGCCACGTACAAGGTGTGCGGATCCAGTGCATTAAAAACGGCTTCATCCCCCAAAAGTTCAGGGGGGGCTTGCACCTGCCACCCCTTCAACGAAGTTCGCTCAAAAATCGCGCGGTATTGCTGAAAACGGCGGGCATCAAATCCCACACACACGCGATCAACACGCAAAGAATGAGACGCTTCTAACAACGCCATTTTCCACTGAAAGCGATTGACGGTATACAGTTCAAGAGTCGGCAAAAACTGCCCCAAGCACCGCACCATGCTCAAAGAAGCCCTTAAGCCCGTGAAGCTCCCTGGGCCGATGTTGAGGTAAACACGACTTAAATCGCCTAGCATGGTGTGAGATTGCGCCAAGGCTTCTTTCAACAACGGCACCAGTAAGGCCGAATGCGTCCACTGTTGAGCCACTGGAGCTTGATGCGTAAAAAGTGCGTGCTTACGCTCAAGTTCAAACAACGCAAAATGTAACGCAAAATCAGCGGTATCCACACACAACACGGTTTTCATCTCAACGCTTCCTTTAAGGCCGTAACGGCTTGAAGGCCCTGTTTAGAAACCCCTGTAAAACGGTACCTGCGGGCTTCTTCGGCCACTGTAATATCTAATTGAAGATCCACCGTCTGCGCGAAACGTGGGATCCGACTGGCCCATTCCACCCACACCCACATGGGGCGCTGTGCCCTGTGCTCTTCTAGTTCAGCCACCACACTTTCAGCAGAAGCGTCGTCTAAACGGTAAAAATCCGCATGAATTAAGCCTGCCTGAGCGTCCGCTTCCTGCGGATGCCGATACACGTTCATCAACACAAAACTAGGACTCGTCACCCGCGCTTGTAGCCCTAGGGCCTCGGCAAAATGGCGGGTTAACGTCGTTTTACCCGCGCCCAAGTCGCCGTCTAACGCAACGGTTAAGGGCGTTTGGCTCGATTGAAGTAGGACATCACAAAGGTCGGGCAAATCGACTTCAGATGCAGAATGTTCAAAATACATTTTGAGGTTTCCAAATTCAAAACTTTTATGTTAGACTACATAAATCATATATCAAACATAGTGCTACGCCTATTTTTACCCTGCCGTAGCAAAGTCATTGGAGACGAGAAAGCATGATGTCTGTAGTATCCACCAACGATTTTAAAACAGGCTTAACCTTAGAAATTGACGGCAACTTATGGCAAGTGGTAGAATTTTTACATGTCAAACCCGGTAAGGGCGCGGCGTTTGTGCGTTCCAAATTAAAAAATGTGTTGACGGGTCAGACACTGGAAAAAACCTTTCGTGCGGGTGAAAAAGTCGAAACCGCCCACCTTGAAAAAAGCGATATGGCCTTTCTCTTCACTGATGGCAACGACTACACGTTTATGGACAACAACACCTTTGACCAACTCAATGTGTCTGCTTCCATGATTGGGGATGGCATTAAATACCTAAAAGAAAATATGAATTGCTACATTGTGCGCCACAACGGCAAAGTCGTGATGGTGGAAACCCCCACGCACGTGGAACTTGAAGTGGTCAATACCCCCCCCAATGACAAGGGCAACACTTCTTCCGGCGGGTCAAAACCCGCGGAACTTGAAACAGGCGCCGTGGTAAACGTCCCCTTCTTTATTGTTAATGGTGACAAAATCCGTGTGGACACCCGCACCAACAGTTACTTAGAACGCGCGTAGAAAGGAAGTACTTTCATGATTCGGATTGCAATTTTAGGAGCGGGTGGCTTGGGCCGTGGTATGGCAAAAGTCATTGAAGCGCGAAAAGGCTTTCAATTGGTGGCCTTGGCAGACAGGCTCGGCTATGCGTACAACCCAGCGGGGATTGCTTCGGCGGTGTTGGGGGCTGATTTAGAAAGCGTGGCTCATTTACCTGAAGGCCTTTCTAGTGAAGAAGCGATTCTTGAGCTGATGCAAGCCCATGGAAGCGACATTGACGGCATTTTTATGGCATTGCCCAACTTGCCAGTGGATTTCTTTGCCAAGACGATTGAGCGTATCGCCACAGAAACGCCCTTTCAAGGCGTGGTGGTGGACGCCCTAAAGCGCACCAAAGCGGTTGAACTTTTACTGCCTTTACATGAACGCTTACAAGAACAAAACATTACGTATGTAACGGGTTGCGGGGCCACACCCGGATTTCTAACCACTGTGGCAGCCGTTGCGGCACAATCGTTTGCGGAAATTACCGCCATTGACATTTACTTTGGGGTGGGCGTAGATGGCTGGGAAAAGTACCGTGCGACTGTGCGTGAAGACATCTTACATTTGCCCGGCTACACCGCTGAAATCGTGGCCCAAATGAGCGATGAAGACATTAAAGCGTTGTTGGACGCGCGCGGGGGCATTATTGAACTGGTGAACATGGAACATGCCGATGACATTATTTTAGAACTCGCGGGCGTGTGCGATCGTTCAAAAATCACGGTGGGCGGAAAAGTCGATGTTCGTCATGCGAAAAAGCCGTGTTCCACAACCGTCAGCGTCAAAGGTATTACCGCATTTGGTCAAGCCACGCAACACCAGTTTATTGTGGGCGATGAAACCACGATGGTGGACAACGTCTGTGGGCCAGCCTTAGGGTTTATGGCGCGTGCGGTGGAAATGCACAATCACCATTTAACGGGGTTGTTTACTTCGGCGGATTTAATGCCCAAGACTTCGGCAGAAGGCTTGCGTTTAAAGGCCAATGAATTGACGCGTCAAGACGACTTACTGTTGGTCTAGTGTTCGAAAGATAAAAGAGGCGATGAGGCTATTTTAGGAGCCTCGGTTTTTTCCTTCGGGCGTGTTCATAGACGTATAGTGTTTTCTATTTAAGAAGTGGTAGTCTTGAGAATCTTTGTACTTTTGGGTTTCTCGCTCCGTTTTGAGCTGGTCGGTCGTCAGAGACCTTTGCTCCGCCAAAGGTCTCCAACACCTCTAAAGGCGGTTTAAGGAGGGGGAAGAGAAGGAAGTTGTTGCGGCTCTCCTTCTCTTCCCCCCTCCTTAAAAATCCACCCCCTATCTCATCCTCTTCGCTTGCTCCACTTATTCCTGTGGGACGTCCGCAAAATCGCTCGGGGATTCGCAGTGCGCTCACCCGCTCGGATTTAGTGCTTGGACGCCTGCTGGTGCAACGAGTTTAAACATCCACTTTTATACTATTTCTATAAAACACTATAAACCACACTGGGGCGGACACGTCTTTAGACGAACGATTTTAAATTCGTAAGGCTTTCTTGTCTGGCCCAGCGATCAATTTCAAGCAATTCATCCAAGTCCGGGTAGTCTTTGCCTTCAAGCTGTTGTTGGCTCTTTTCAAGAATACGTTCAATCAATTGGGGAATTTCGCTAAAGGTGAGTCGATCTTGTAAAAATGCTTGAACGGCGATTTCGTCGCAGGCATTTAAAATCGTTGTGCTTCGACTGCCTGCTGCCATGGCTTGGCGAGCCAAGCGAAGGCAGGGAAACACGGTTTCATCTGGCGGAAAAAACTCAAGTGTTGAAAGTTCACTTAGGTTTAAATGACTCTTCATATAGTCACCCGCCCAACGCTCAGGCCAGCTCATGGCGACTTGAATCGGGATTCTCATATCAGCAGGAGCCAGTTGAGCCATCACACTACCATCAATATATTCGACCATCCCATGCACCACACTCTGCGGATGCACCAGGACATCCAGTTGCGCGGGCCTTAAATCAAACAACCATTTGGCTTCAATGAGTTCTAGTCCCTTATTCATCAGGCTCGCACTGTCAATCGTGACTTTGGGGCCCATAGCCCACTTGGGGTGCTGAAGGGCTTGTGCTTTGGTGACGTGTTTAAGTTGTTCGGCGCTATAGCCACGAAAAGGCCCACCAGAAGCCGTAATCCACATTTTACGCACCTGTTGAACTGGTGCATGATGCAAACTTTGAAACAAGGCACTATGTTCTGAATCAAACGGCATGACCTGATTCAAATAAGGCTGGACCAAATGCCCCCCTGCGACAAAGGTTTCTTTATTGGCCGTCAATAACCGTTTGCCTGCTTTGAGTGCCGCAAGCGACGGAGCCAGCCCTAAAATCCCCACGACTCCCATCAGCACATCGCTCAGTTCGCTCAAGCCAGCGAGTGTTTCCAGTCCGCCTTCTTCGGTGGTGAGTAGTTCGGGTGGGGCGTGGACCTGTCGTTCAGCCAAGGCCTGTTTAAGGGCTTGACGATGAAAATCGTTGGCGACTGAAACATAACGGGGTGAAAATTCCACGATTTGTTCAAGGAGTGTGTCGGTCTGTGTTCCCCCAGCAAGGGCAACAACGTCGTACGCTTGGGGGTGATGACGGCATACATCAAGTGCTTGCGTTCCAATTGAACCTGTTGAACCAAAAACAGCGAGTTTTTTTCGGGTGGGTGGGGGTTGCAGGCATCCTTCAAGCATAGGGGAATGGCGTCCAGTTTTGATTTAGTTGAACTAAAATCATTATAATAGAGATAATTGAATCTAATTTTACCCTAAATACAAAAAGGAAGCGATGCTAGTGGCATTCAAATGCGTCAAATGTGGAGATGAGCAGTTTAATTTAAAACTGGCTTCGCCTTCTAGTAAAGCACTTCAATGGCATTACAACGAACATCAAGACTTAGTTTTGAGTGTTGAAGGGCAATCCTTTGTCGCGGATTTAGGGTTTATGAATCGCTTTGCGTCTTGTAAAACGTGTAAAGCCCTTCGTTCGTGGGCGTATTCGTATGAAGCCCTTAGTAAACAGATAAAGGTTTAGCGTATGATAGTCAACTACAGAACAGAAGAAGTACGGACGGCTCGTCAGAAAAAACAGTTTCACAGTATTGTAGATTTTATCATGACGATGCTTGCGATCCTGTTGATTATGCGATTTTTCTTGGTGATTATGGATCCTGTTTTTACAGAAGTTAAACAAGTGGGTTCCATAGAACTTTACAGTGTGTGTCGTTCTGGGATTGATGTACTGTATAACGTGACAGAATTTCTACTTTTTCCACTAAACGAACTGGTTCAGGTGCTTGGGCATGCCACAGGGTGGTTTCCCAATGAGTTCTTCCCTTCCATGCGTTCAGAAGGTTTGGGTGTTTGGTTACAGTCTAACTTAGTGGGATTACCTATTTTTGCAAAACAAGGGATTCCAGGTTATGTATTAAACAGCCCTCCAAAGACGTGGATACCAGGTTATTTTAATTGGACGGCCTTGTTGGGTAGTTTCTTTTACCTGTTCATTCGTCCTGTGGTGACGGATACCTACTTCACGCTTCGCAATTGGTGGCTGAATATACAAACAGAACGCTTGTATGTTAAAAAAAAGCAAGAACATTATGACAAAATTTTATTGAAAAAAAATATTGAGCTTCAAAATGCTTTAAGGCAAGGCAAATACTTAGAAAGTGAAATTTCTCACCTCAATACTTCTGTTGTGACGGATGAACTGACCAAAGCATATAATCGACGATTCTTTTCTGACAAAATCCGAGACTTATTTAACAAACACAAGCAAACTGGACAGCTTTTGAGCGTTATGATGGTGGATGTGGATCACTTTAAAAAAGTGAATGACAATTACGGTCATCTCGTAGGGGATGAAGTATTAATCTTGGTTTCAGAATTATTACGTCGATTTACACCAAAAGATGCCTTTTGTTGTCGTTATGGCGGTGAAGAGTTTGCGATACTATTGCCCAAAATGGGCATTGAACAAGCCACTTCTAATGCAGAACTCATTCGCAATGAAGTGTTGCGTTTGTCTTTCCCGAGTGCGCCCGATTTAAAATCCACGATTTCTATTGGTCTGGCGACTGCTGATTTTGCTATTCTCGATGTAAAACAGGGCTTACATCATTACGAAGACTTAATTAAATATGCAGATGATGCCTTATACGAAGCCAAAACCTCTGGACGCAACAAGGTCATTCCAAAACATCTTGGGTAAAACAGAACAACACGTTTGATTTAGAATGAAAGGGAGTTCTCTACAAGAGCTCTTCTTTTTGCCAAGTGGCTATAATTAAATCAACCGCTTCAACAATAGTGTCACAAATAGCGGTAGGTTCATGGGCTAAGGCTTGGTACTTTCCTTGCAATACATTATGGCCATAGCCTGTTTTCAGCAGGATTCCTCTGGCTCCCGCATTATGGGCAAACTCAACATCAGTGGCTTTGTCCCCCACAATGTAAGCGGTGGAAAGATTAATCTGCGGAAAATCAGTCAGTGCTTTACGGATCATACCAGTGCCCGGTTTACGGCAGTCGCTGTCTTTTGTAAATTCAGGCACGACGCCTCTTGCGTAATAGGGACTATAATACAAGGCATCTAAATGCGCTTGGGCCTGTTCAAACAATAAGGCATTCACCTTATTGTTTAGGGCATGAATGTGTTCAATATCATAAAAGCCACGCGCAGCACCCGTTTGATTCGTCGTTAAAATACATAAAACACCTAGATCATTGAGCTTACGAATCGCCTGAGCAGTCCCTGGGTAGAGTTCCAAATGTTCTAAATCACGAATGTAGCCACGTTCAATGTTTAAGGTGCCATCGCGATCAAAAAAGACGGCCAATTGTTTCTCTTCGCTGGACATCCTTCACCCTTTCTTCGGTATACATGGATTTTTTTGATGCACGGTTATTTCAAAACAAGTATTAAAGCTTCGGCTTGTTTAATGAGCTGATTGTAATGGTCTCTAACCGCTTGAGCTTCATTAAGATCATGGGCACTTCCCATATTGCTGCCTAAAATCTGCGGATGATGATAGGAACGTGTTTCTGCGGTCGTCATATCTTCTTGGCAAGATTGAATCAAGCGTTCTAATTTTTCAAGCAAGTCTTTTAAATCTTGAGGCGTGTAGGTTTTGACAACCTCGGTCAGAAAATCGATTTGTTCAGGCGTCCATGCGTGATGCGCCGAAAGACGCTGGGCCACTGCTATAAAAAGGGTTTGATATTTTTCAAACTGAAAAATATCGTCCCGCAAGGCCAAGGCCACAGGCGCTTGAAAGGCCAACGGCACCGCTTGTTCAATAAAAGTGCGCAACGCTTGAGCCAACGGCTTATGGAGTTGTAAGCTCTTCATAAAGCGCTCAGCGATAACAGCGCTAAGAGGCACTTTGACTTCACGGCCAGAAGCCAGATGAAACGAGACCTGAAGCTCCAATGCTTCAATCGCAAGCGAAGATGCTTCAATGGCTTCTTTACTATAGGTATTTAACGCAAAGGGGGACGCTACACGCAAACGTTGTTCAGCTTTTGCCGTAAATTGGGGTGAAAACAATAAATCTTGCTCGTATTCTTCAAGGGCCAGTAAGCCTTTGGCGAAAAATGCTTCAATCTGCTCATCGCTCAAGCAGGCGTAGTGATCCGCCAGTTGGGTACGAAGCTGTTCACCCATCGGTTGTGGTGCCGTTAATACCTGAATTACGGCGTCTTGCAACGCATCAATAGAAGAAGATTGGAGCGTGTCTGTAGGGGTCATCACTAAAAATTCCTCGGTTAGTGAGCAAACGGGCTTCAGAAGAAAGAACGCAGGCTAGTGTTGAAACAAGCCTGCGTGACTTATAAGGGTTAAACAGGGGTGGCTAAACTTTTCATAAAGTCTTCGTTGCTCACGCCCGCAAGCTGTTGAATGAGGCGCCAGTTTTCAAGGCGATCTTGCATCGCATTTAAAATGGTTTGCGAATTGGGGTTGCCGTCCTTGTCAAAATGCTTGCGGAAGCGCCCTTCCGTTCTGGCCCAGCTTAAGAAGTTGTATTCTTGATCGTTACCATCCGCATCTTTTTCAATCACCCAATCCCGATTCGGAGCAGGGTTGCCTTCTAAGCTAATGCGTTGCGCCAACGTAGCCCCCGCTTCAGGATCATAAATCATCAAGGGGAAGGCCCGACTTTTCATCGCATTACGGGCTTGAGTGGCTGCCATGTCATCCGCCACACCATGTTCAGGTTGACACGTGGTATACACACTAATTACCGCAGGCCCGTTATAGGCCAAAGCACGTTCAACCACTTTGTAGAAGTGCGTGGTCAATGGTCCAATGGTTTGAGCCACATAGGTATTGGGGTGCATCAAGGCAATTTGCGCAATTTCTTTACGCTTTTCGGATTTACCACCTTTACTGGTACCGTGCGCACCCATTTTGGATTCTTGCGCCGTGTAAGAAGCGGTGGATTGCTGCCCACCCGTATTGGAATAGACCTGTGTATCCAAAATCAGGACTTTCACATTCATGCCCGAAGCCAGCAAACGACTCAAGGCGTTTAGCCCAATATCAAGCATCGCGCCATCTCCGCCGACGTTCCAAATTACCCAGTCTTCTTGACCTTGTTGATCCCAAAAGGCACGAATACCCATCGCATCGGCAGGGCCGTTTTCAAACAAGGAGTTCGTCCACGGTGCGGCGAAAGGATTGTACGGATAGGTTGAGCCATAAACCGTGTTACAGCCGGTAGATGCGACAATACCGTAGCGATCGCCGACTTTTTCATGCGTCATTGCAAAGACTTGACGCAAGACGGACGCTTCTCCACAGCCCATGCAAGAACCGGCTCCACCCGCATACTGACGAATAGCAGAAGGTTTCAACATAATGTCACGCTTGTCTTTTGGGTTAATATGCGTCAATGGTGACGCGGGCAAAGAGCGATAGAACCCAAAATCACTGAGGTATTGGGGGAGGTTGTCTGGCGTTTTTTTGACCATTTTAAGAGCATCATGATCCCCACACACCGCGACGCATTCGCCACAACCTTTGCATTTGGTCGGATCAATAAAAATGCCAAACATCCCGCCTTCAGGGTTGTTTTCGGGATCTTTTTCATGCTTTTTTTGAAACGCCGAGTAATACTTACGGGTTTCGCTAAATTGTTGACGCAGGTGGGCTTTATACTCTTGATCTTGCACGCCAGCCAAGGCGTCTTCAAGCGTGTTGGGTAACACGACTTTCCCTAAAATGGCGGTGTCTGGGCAGTTGGTGACGCAATCCATACAGCCGACACAGTTTTCACTGTTGAGCTGGGGCAGTTCAGGGGCGATGTAACTAAAATCACGACTCGCTCCCGTTGAAGCGGGCAAAACGGATGTGGCCACAAACGCATCCGCTTCTAGCGAAGAGCCTCCGCCGTTGTTGTAGGCGTCTAGGACTTCTTTGGCACGCACGCCGTCATACCAAGCAGGGAACTTTTGAGTGTTGGACTCATGTGTTGCGCTCATCATAGGGGAAGAACCTCAGTTAATTAGGGTAATAAATCTAGTATTGAATTAAACGAGATGGGGAATGCACGATTCCCCATCATTCGTTAGATAAAGAAGGCGTTGGTGTCTTTGCCTTTGGCGTCCCATTCGGCTTGGCCACGTTCAAGATCTTCTGGGGTCATCGTGTCCATAAGCTCACGACTGACTTCAAAGACTTGCTTATAGCCACGAATAACCGCATTAAGGTTGTCTTCCACCACACGATCGCCTTTGCGCCCAAAGTACTTTTTAATCGGTTTGCGCACGGCGTCAAAGAGCTCTTCATCGCTGAGGCGCGCTTCGTCTTTAAAGGGCGTAAGCTTCAAGAACACGCCAAGCAATACAATTCCTTGAAAACGCTGAATCAGCGATTCGTCATGGGTACAGGCTTCGCGCGCGATGCGGATCGTGTCTACCCCAAAGAGCCGGATATTTTCTTTGCGGATGACATATTTCGCCCAAATCGGCAGACTTTCCCACAAGGCTTTGGGATCTTCAACAGGGGTGTGTTGAAAGAGCATCCCCCCTTCTTGCAAGCCCACCAAGGGGTTGCCCATCGCCCAAGTGGTCGGATCCATCAAAGGCACAAACTCGACTTGTTGCAATTCGCTGTGCGTGCCGATTTTTCCAATTTTGGTGCAAGTAAGGTAGGTATTGGTGGGCAAGCCCTTCTTTTCAGAACCATACTTGGGTGATGCTTGAACACGCAGGCCAAAGACATCGCCTAAAATGGTGGCGATGATTTTGTTAGTGGTGACTGAACCGTAACCACCCACCGAATGGCCGCGAATACTAAATGCTCCGGGGGGACGTACATCAGGCTCTTTCTCGACTTCCAACGCACTGGGGTGATCAATCCCCAAACTAAAGAAGCGACGGCCTTCATCCATCATGTTTTGAACCACCGCCACCATGTGACCAGGGGTCACATCTCGACTGCCTAAGCCTGCCACACCACGGTAAATGGTGGGAATACGCGTAATGGTAGGGTAGCCTTCTTCGCCAATCATGGCGTTGGCAAAGGCGGCTTTAATTTCAGCAGCCAAGGGGTTGTCTCCCCCTAAAGGAATGTCTAAACGTTCAAGAACGGCAAAGGCTTTGACGTTTTTAAGGGCTTCTACGAGTTCTGGACCAGGGAAGGGGCGATAACTGGTAATGGCAATGGATCCCGCCTTCATACCCAAAGAACGCATATAATCAACCGTGCATTGAGCCGTTTCAGCCGAAGAGCCCAGCGCCACAATGGCGTATTCCGCATCTTCCATTTGATGCGTCTGAATAAAGTCATATTGACGGCCCGTCAACGCGGCGAAATCGTCAAAGGCTTGACGCAAGGCGGGTTTGACCAAGTCATAGTAATAACGCTGGGCGATTTTACCGCTCATGTAAGCGTCTTGGTTTTGCACCACACCACTCATCAAGGGGGTGTCAGGGTGAAACAAGGTGCGTAGCTTTTCTCGAGGGTCCCCTAAGTAGTCTTTAACGAGATCAGGTTCAGGGAACAACACATTTTCAATGGTGTGCGTGGTGAGAAAGCCGTCTTGAATGTTCATAAAGGGGGTAAATGACGCTTCAGCGGCTTTACGAGAAATCAAGGAAAGATCGCCCGCTTCTTGGGCATTTTGGGCAAACAGCATTCCCCAGCCTACATCCGTCACGCCAAACACATCGTCATGGCCGGCATGCACATTTAAGGAATGAGAGGTAAGGGCGCGGGCGCCAATTTCAAAGACCATCGGCAAGCGCTTGCCTGAAATAGTGTACAGGACTTCTTTCATCAAAATCAAGCCTTGGCCTGAAGTAAAGTTCACCACACGACCGCCTGCCACGCCAAAGCCTTCGCAAGCTGATGCGGCCGAATGTTCAGATTCCGCTTGAACCCAAGCCAGTGGCGTCCCCCAGACGTTCTTCATGCCATTGGCGTGATTCAACTGGTACGCCACACCCATGGCGGTGGAAGGCGTAATGGGGTAAGCGCATCCGCCGTCGCAGCCGAGGCTACTGGTGTGAACCACCATGCCGGCGCCGTCCGCAGTGCCGGGGATACCCGGATACTTGACAGGGTGTTCAGGGACAAGACCCAAGGGCTGATCATTTCGAGCGACGTGCTGAACTGCCATGCGTTCAAACCTCCAAGACTAAGGAATAAGGAATACTGATGTTAGACGTCAAACCATTCGTTGAGTGTCACACACAAAAGGCTCATGTACGTGTTGAGTAAACAAATACACCAGAGTTTAGATGCTTCTTATTATTTCAGAAACATTTTAAAAATGCAAACAGAATCTCAGGGGGGTTTTAGGCAGAAATTGTTACAGAGCTGGGGGTTTTTGTAACAATTTAACCCCTACGCGCACGATGTTGGCTTGAGCTTGCTTTATGCCAGCAAGACACACGCCTTGAACGGGGTTTGTGTATAAAATATTACTTTTACTTAATGTAAGGAAACCTTTGATGTCTATGTCTTCTTTTTCTTCAATCCCGCGCTTCGGGGGGGGGGGGGGGGGGGGGGCGGCGCGGGGCCCCCCCCCCCCCCCCCCCCCCGACGCAGGCTAGACCTGCTTTACAGGCCGTTTCTCCCTCCCCTTCGGTGCACAACACCCAACGTACTGGGGTACGTTTGTCTTCTGATTTTAGTGAACTCTTGACAGCAAATGGACGTCACTTGAGGGAAGAATTGTTCAGACAAATGGGCAATCTTTTGTATCACTCAGAGGCCACTGTTCCTACTCAATTGCTTTTAGATGAAGGAGGTATGGCAGCAGTTGCTAAACAAATAGGATTGCTTGCAACAAATTATAGTGACACTGTTTTTAGTCAAATTCGGCAAGTCGTCAGGACACGTGGTACTGGTCAACTAAAACTGACTGATGTTAATACAAAAACATTTGGAGTAGGTGTCACCCTAGAACGTGAACTAGTTTCAAAAGTTAATTTGAGACAAATAGAACCCTTTATGCCCAAAGCCAATAATAATGGTTATGCTCCTCATCCCGTTCATCAGTGGTATGAGATAAATACAGGACTTCCTTTATGTGATATAACGAAGGGAAGGTATCGTTTGGGATGTCCAGGTGATCTTCTCAACACAAAAGCATCTAATTTTTGGACTAGGCTGACGAGCTTAGTATCGCCAGACAGCAGTGCTTTGCAGATTCCTCCAGACATGCTAATCTATCCCCCTTTAACAGGAAAAAATCTTGGCTTGCTAAAAAGAACCGCAGGATCATTAAATCAAGCGAGTCTTAATGTCGAACAGATTTCACAGATTAGAGAAGGTACTATCCAAGATATAAAAAATGTTAGAAAGCAAGTAGGATTATAAGCGCTCTCAGCATTTTTCAGATTAAACCATAGGGGTTGACGGCTTTCGTGCGTTGGCCCCTTGTTTATTGCTCACGCAGTCGCCACACGCGCAGGCCTTGGGCTTGGCCGTCTTCAAAGACCAGCCGTACCCCGTTGCGTCGGTACTGTTCTTGGCGAATCCAGTCGTATTCGTCTCGCTTTTCTTTATGTTCAATAAAATAGGGGCACGCAAAGCCTGAAGCCGCTAAATCCACCCCGCTTAGGCCCGTGTCTAAATACGGAGTGCCAAGCACGTAAACAGGGCGCCCAACCACGTAGGCGTCTTTCACAGGCGAACTGCTTAAAAAGCACGCGGAATAAGGAACACGCTGATTCACCCACGCCTTTAAACGATCGGCAGGAGCAGGGGGGGCAAGCGCCAAACGCTCGTTTGAAGGGCGGGGGGTCGAGACGGGGGTGCCTGTATTGATCGCGACGAGGTTGAATCCATCGGCGGGGGGGCTTGCCCCACGTTCAACATCACCAGAAGGGGCATTTTGTGGGACGCCTTTGGTGCCTTGGGGTTCGTAAACACTGGCCAAGTAATTGTAGCCCACACGCGCTTGAAACAGCAACACACAGACCGTGGCCAAACCCACCACCCCTGTGCGCAGCACAGGCGCGGACCACTGCAACAAGGGAATACGGCTCAAGGATTTCAAGGCCAAATAACCAAAAATGAAAATCACTGGCAGTAAAAATGCCATGCTCAACACGGAACCTGTCACCAGCTTAGGCATTAAAAAGCTCAGGCACACGGCAAAAAACAGCGTCCACGTCAAAAACAATCCACCAATCACGTCTCGTTCTTTCACAAAGAGATACACGGCCTTAATCATCGCCAACAGCGCAAACATCACCCCCAACGGCCACGACAATATCGCCATGCCACTCAGGCCGAGGTACGCGTGATTCAACATCGTCGCAAACCAAGATTCTGGCATTTGTGGCATGGGCCATTCTTGCAGGTTAGGGTCAGGGGCCAGCAACAACACCTTGCCCAGTTGATTCACGCCCCCAAAAAAGCCTTGCACGCGTTCTTGCAAGGGGGCAAGTAAACTACTGGCTCCCAACGATTCCATGGGGCTTGGGGCGTAGTTAAACGGCTGAGCCATCACCGCAATGAGATTCACCCCCGGCACTGTGGCAGACATCAGCAACGCCACCCCTGTAGACAAAAGCGGGGTGCCCACAAAACCCAAGCACAGTAAGCTCATGTTCCACGCCGTTAAAAGGCACCACCCATACGGGTGCAAAAACCCCGCAATAAGCGCCATTGCTGTACCCAGCCCTGCAATAAAAATCGTGCGATGTTCCTTCAACACTTGCAATAAAAGAAGCAGCACAAGCGTAAACATCCACAACAGCGGGGCCGGATTCAACGCAGTGACGGTGTTTAACACCAAGGGCGAACACGCAATCAGTAAAACCAGTAACAGGCTGCCAACGTAGCCCAGCCCTTGACGAAACGCGCTGTACAGCATCGTCATGCTGAGCACATAAGCCCCAATGTTAATGCCCAGTAGGATGGGACTATAGGCTTGAAAAACGGTCGAGCCTTTGAGGCTCATTAAACCGGCGATCAGGTAACTATAGATCGGGAACACGCCTAGCAGTTCAGGGTTGTTGGTGGGTGTTTGCCCCAAGACTTGTTCGGCCAATTGCACATAAGGCAACGCCAAGGGAGACGGCCACGTCAAAGCAACGGGGTGGCTATGCAATAGGGCCACAACAGTTAAGGCACAGGCCAAGGCCAGCATGGCCAGAATATCGGGGAGGGGGGTATTTTCAAGGCGAAAGGGCTTTTGGTAGACTTCGCCTGTTTCGGGGTGTTCTAGGGTGTCGGGGGACATGTGTTCGCCTCACGCGTTGCAACCATATCCTCTAGTATACCATGATTTTCGCATTTGTTGGTATGGCAAAGAAAGACGAAACGTTCTCTAAAGCGGGTTAATCCTTAAAGCGACTAGGGGACTACAAAACGTGGGTTTTAAGGACGTTAAGGGCATGAAAGCAGGCGGTGTTCACAAATCGAGCCTGCAAACTGGCTCTGTCCCACAACGGATTCAACCGTGCTTCTTGAGTAAAGACTTGCCCTGAAGGCAAAGCCACCGCCACCCACAGCACGCCCACGGGTTTTAATGGCGTGCCTCCTTCAGGCCCCGCAATGCCTGTGGTGGCGAGCCCCACGCAGGTTTCAGGGGTGTCGCTCAACAAGCGAACGCCTTGGGCCATGGCTTTGGCCACTTCGGCAGAAACGGCGCCGTGTTGTTGCAACAGTGCTTCATCCACCCCCAGATATTTCACTTTTGCCGCGTTACTATACGTCACGATGTTCGCATCAATAAAGGCAGACGCCCCCGCTTCTTGAATAAACGCATGGCTCAAGCTCCCGCCTGTGCAGGATTCAGCCACCGCCAAGCGCAGGCCTGCTTGTGCTAGTTGAGCCAACAGCAACGGTGCTAAACGACTCGCGGGAGCGTCTAACATAAAAGGCCGTACGGCTTCTGGCAACTGTTGAACAAAACGATCAAAAATGGCGTCCGCGTCGCTTTCTTCGCTCACGCTTAAACGCAAGCGCACTCGGCCATCATCACTCACATAAGGCGCCACTTCGGGGCGTTGAAAATGAGCCAAGCCCCCCAAGGCTTCCGCCAAATGCGATTCGCCAATGCCGTAAAACCATACATCCCGCGTGTGACGAGCCACCAGCGTTTTTTGTTGCGTCTTGGCCCACGCCAGCAGGCGACTGTGAACATCGGGCCACATAACGCGCATTTCAGCGGGAATCCCCGGCAAAGCAACGATGACCTTACCCTCTTCGGCTCGTTCCCACCACATGCCGGGGGCGGTTCCTATCGGGTTGTAAATCGCTTCACTCTGCAGGGGAAGCATGACTTGCTTATGATTGGAGGCAGGCATGGTTTTACCCACGGCTTGAAAGCGACTGGCCATCACCGCTAAAGACGCCTGATCTTCCACCAATGGCACCCCAAACCCTTCAGCCAAAGCGTTGAGCGTCAGATCATCTTCGGTTGGGCCTAGACCGCCTGTTAGAATGAGGCAGTCGCACTGGGTCAAGGCGTCTTGGGTGGCTTGAACAATGTCGCGGGGGTCGTCTCCCACGCAGGTGTGACGGATTGGGGCCGCCCCAATCAAGCGCGCTTGTTCAGCCAACCAAGACGCATTCGTATTCACCACTTCTCCCCAAAGCACTTCGTCGCCCACCGCCAAGGTAGCGATGTTCAAAGGGCGCGGGGAATGATTAAACGATGTGGGGTTCATGGGTGTTTGTCTCTTTGCTAAGGTCATTATGTTTCTAGTATACTGGAAAAAATTATGTAGGAGTTTTCGCCATGGCGATGAAGCTAAAAGACAAAACAGTTTTTATTACAGGTGCTTCCAGTGGCATAGGCCATGCGTGTGCGGAAGCCTTTGCCGCAAAGGGCTGTCGCTTATTATTAACGGCTCGGCGGGTGGAACGTTTAGAAGCGCTTGCCCTAAAACTGAGAGAAAAATATAACACCCCGTGCTTGGTGGCTGAACTGGATGTACAGAAGCCCAAGGCGATTGATGCGCTGGTTTCTTCAATTCCACCGGCGTATGCGAATGTGGATATTTTGGTGAATAACGCGGGCTTGGCCTTGGGAAAATCCCCCTTGCATGAAAATAATCCCAAACATTGGCACACCATGATTCAAACAAACGTAATGGGCCTATTGCATGTGACCTACGCCGTGTTACCCGGCATGTTAGCACGAGGCAAAGGGCATATCATCAACATCGGTTCAGTGGCCGGCCGTAGGGCTTACGCAGGCGGGAGCGTCTATTGTGCAAGTAAATCAGCGGTTAAAGCCATTAGTGAAGGCTTAAAGCATGATTTACTCGGCACCCCCATTCGGGTTACGTGTATTGAACCGGGTATGGTGGAAACCGAGTTTAGCACCGTGCGTTTTGAAGGCAATGACGAAAAAGCGTCGAGCGTTTATGCAGGAACAACCCCCCTAACGGCCATGGATATTGCCGAAAGTGTGGTGTTTGTGGCAAGCCGACCCTTGCATGTCAACATTAGCGATATGCTGATTCTTGCCACTGATCAAAGCGACGCAACCACCGTACATCGTCCACTCAGTCGTTCAGAATTGTTACAATCTTCGTAATAAACCGTGACACGCGTCGTAAACTATGATTTAATTGTTTTTAAAATGAAGTTGTGATTTTTTATTGATGGCTTGAACAAGAAAGGGATGGATTGATGTTCCCATTTTTTACAGGTTATTCTGGTGGAAGGCTTCCCTTTCACGCTGTGTCAAACAACTCTACCTCATTTCAAACAGGGGCTTGCCCACCACGAGTTCCATACTACAGCAGTGGTGCTTGCCCTCCTTCCTTTCACGGGGGTTACACAGGCAGAGATCAATTTATGCGAAATGGCCACGGCGACGGTGGCTACCAAAACGTCCGCTTGGGCTACAACAATGGGGGCTACGGCGGTTATGGGGGAAGTGGGCCCTGTGGCGGCATTGGCGGGGGCTTTGGGTTCATCCCTCGTACGGGGTGGTTTCAAACAGCCAATGGCCCTATTTATGTGGGATTTAACACCTATTTAAATAGCATCAACAGTGCCTTATACGGCTTGTATGGAGGCAACTTCGCTGGCTTGGGCGGACTTGGAAACTTTGGCGGAGGGTTTGCTTCACTGGCTTATTAGCAAGGCCGTTTCAAAACCAGACACCCACGCCGTTTCAATGCGAGCCCCCGTACCAAACGCATCGCCTGCTAGATAACAGGGGGGAAACCCCTTCGGCAAGTCGACCGGAAAGACGGCACCTTCAACCGATTTTTCAACCAACGCATAACGCCAGCGATGCGTTTGCACCACCTCATAATCGCTAGGGTTGACGTGGCTTACGGCTTCAATGGCGCCAAGCAAGTCTTGTTGAACCGCTTCTAGTGGGGCTTCAAAGTGTCGCTTGGCATATTCAGGCGTGCTATGAATCGTAAAAGCCTGTTGGGCATCACTGGCTTGATTGTATTTGGCCACGTTGCAGGCGAGCCATCGCACGGGTGAGTTGCCCGTAAACGCAAGCCCTTGTTGAAATTCAAAGGCAGGAAAACCTTTCGGAGTCACTGCCATAACCGCGAGAGATGGTGCATATTCAACCCGCGCTAAGACTTGTGCTTGAGCTTCGCTTAAGGCAATGCCAGATTCTTCAAACAGCGCCAAAGTCTGCGGGACAGGCGCGGTAACAATCAACTGATGCCCTTCTAAAACGGCACCGTCTTCTAAATGAGCCTGCCACCCTTGAGTGGTTTGGGTGAGTTTAACAACGCGTTGCCCGAGGGAAACATTCGCCGTGAGCGATTGTGCCATGGCTTTTGCAAGCGAAGTCATGCCTGCTGTGGTGGGAATATAACGCGGACGGGGGGAAGCATCGAGCGTGTCGTCTTGAAAGTGAAGGGTGTGAAACCAAGGTTTGATCGTGCCTGCTTCAAGCCACGCATCCACCTGGCTTTGAAAGCGCGCGTCACTGGCGGTAAAATACTGCCCGCCGTGATCCAAACGAAGTTCACCCATGCGTCGTGTGGCTAAGCGACCGCCCAGGCCACGTCCCTTGTCCACCATCGCAACGCTCAAGCCTCGAGATTCCAACACTGTTGCAGCACTAAGGCCCGCCATACCCGCCCCAATAATGAGCACGTCATACACAGGGGGTTCAACTGTTGGATGGGGCTTAACGTTCATGAATAAACACCTTTGTAATTTCAATTAAATCCGTGCGATCACTGGCATTGACGTGAGAATCGACTTTTAAAATAATGCCCTTATGAAGCACCACGACCCCTGAAAGCTGAAAGCCATCACCTTCTAAAGTACCAATGCCATGCCCTTCTAAAATCGCTGGAATCCCTTTGGCAAAGGATTCCCAGCCAAACAGCTGTGGCAGCGTACCGCGCCGCAACCCCACACTTTTATAAAGCACACGTTCCTTATCGCTAAGTCGAGGCAGTTCTTCTAGGCCAAAGTGTTCAAAAAACGCGTGGGTTTCTTGATTTTCATCACTCATATGCACCAAGGCCACATTAAAGCCCATGGATTCCAAATGCGCGAGGTTGTCTCGTAAATCATGCAAGGTACTTCGGCAAAAGGTACAACCCAAATGCCTTAAAAACACCAACATTAAAGGGGCGTCTTGGCTTAGGTCAATCACGGTTTCACCGTCTTGACTTTTAAGGTGTCGAAAGGTAATGGCATGCTGACCGTGATAAATCAACGTGTCTTCTTCATCCAGCTGACGCCAATGGGCATAGGCCCGATGCAGAATCAAGGCAAAGGGGATCCACCAAATTAAGTCGTTGGTAATGATGTTTGCCCCAAAACTCAAGGGAAATCGAGCTTCAATTAAGGCCTTGGCAAAACCAATCGGCCCAAGCACTTTACCCAACAGCCCCACCAACACAATGGCCCAATGGCGAAAGGGGTGACTGGCTGCGGCCCAATAGCCAATGCCGTACACCCCAACAATCATGCCAATGCACTGCCACAATTCAGGGTAATTCGGGGCTTCCATGCCACACCATTCAAATAACGTTAAGGGAAATAGCACCACAAAAGCGCCCCACAACACGTTGTAACACCCTGCTAGCACCAGCGTTAAACGCATCCATGGGGCAAAGGGATGCTTCCATGTGGGGGAGTCGGGTGAAACAAGGCCCAGTTGTTGAAGGGTGACGGTTTTAATGGCGTTCATGGGGGTGTTCTCAATTCGTAGGGGGGATTAAATCAGTTAAGGCAGATGCTAAATCTGAAAAAATAAAGGCATAGCCGGTGGCCATAATTCGTTCAGAAGAACAGCGTTGGCTGGCAAGCAATAGGGATTCACCCATGCCTTGTGTTCCATATTTTAACAGAAAAGTAGGCACAGGAAAGGGCGTGGGGCGCTTGAGTCGTTCGCCTAATTGAGTGGTAAAATCCACATTACGTTCAGGGCAGGGAGCCGTTACATTGTACGCCCCTATTACGTCTTCATGGCTTAAGGCATGAAGCAAAATCCCCACAACATCCTCCATATGTACCCAGCTCATCCATTGTTGACCGTTACCTAAAATGCCCCCTAAACCTAATTTAAACGCAGGAAGCATGGCGTGTAAGGCCCCCCCCTTACGAGAAAGAATAATCCCAAAGCGCGCTTGCACCGTGCGAATGCCTGCATGGCTCAACAATTCGGTGGCCCCTTCCCACGCGTGGCACACGTGAGCCAAAAAATCATCCCCATAAGCAGACGCCTCATTTAAAACAGCCTCCCCCTGATGCAAGCCATAAATCCCCACCGCACTGGCAGAAATAAATACCTTGGGCGGGTGTTCTAAAGCACACAACAATTCACCCAACTTACGGGTTACTTCCACCCGAGACGCCTCAATTCGTTCACGCTTCTGACGCGTCCACAACCCGAGAATGCTTTCTCCTGCCAAGTGAATCACCCCATCAATCGGGCCAATGGCTTCTAAACGAGCCACATCGGTTTCCTTATAGTGGAGCAAATCCATGTAAAGGGGCACGACCCCTGTTGCCAAGCGAAGCGCCTTAGAACGTGGGCGCAAAATCGCATAAACGCGATGCCCTTGCTTTAACAAAGCATCACTAACGGCTTGACCCACAAGGCCTGTTGCACCGGTAAGCAGTATTGTTTTGGAGGTAGAATTAGTAGTCATGGTAGGGGAGTCTCTCTTCTGTTGGGAGGGGTTTACATAGGGATTATATCAATTTAACCGGTAAAAAGCCCCATTCTTTTCCTAATACATGGGTAAACGTTGAAAAATACTGCATTTTTTCGAGGCTTTTTTCACACGAATCTTCCATGGCATACAGCGCGGATCGCCTCAGCAGTTGCGTTAAAAAGCGCGTGTCTTCAAGGGGTTCTTCAAATTGAGCAATTTCTGTAGCAATTAAGGCGGGGTTCTTTCGTTGGCGTTGCCATTTGTACAGGCAGGCCACTTCAGCCAGACGTTCTTTTAAAACGTTGGTGTACCCCGCTTCTTCAAGCACTTGCTTGACATTCTCACACCAGGTGCCCAAAAAGTCTGAAAAGTCTTGAACGGTGGTGAAGAAAAGAGGCATTGAAAGAGGAAAGACCTCTTCATCACGCATTTTTTTAATGGAAGGTCCGTTGTGTTCAAGAAAGTCACAGACGTCCGTCCATCGTTGAATCAAGGCGTCAAAATGAACGCCTAAGCCTTTACAATCACTGGCTTTAACTCGCCAATCCACAAAGGCTTCTTCATGAATGAGTGAGTAGGTTTCAGGCGCGTACTTTTCATTTTGCCACGCCGCACATTGTTGAAGCGGTGTTTGCTCATCGCCGGAATTTAGAGTAAATAACAGGCTACGCCACGCCGTGTACACATAAGGGAGGGGTTCGCCTGTTTCAAAGCAAAGGGATTCACGCGCCAAGAGTTTTTTTCGAAATTCGGGCAACGGCATGAACAAACGCGCTTCATTGTCGTCAAAATGAATCATCCATCGCTTCATTTCGGCTTGAGTCAGGTAATTCTGCACCACCGCATCCACAATCCCTGTTTGGTCGCTGATGTAAACCATCAATAGGGCAAAATCCCCGTTTTGCCATTCGCTCACCAGTAAAAGCACTTGAATGCCTTCGCCAGAAATATGGGTGCAGTAGGCGTCCTGCTGTTTGATGTTCAAGGCCCACGAAGGCGGAAGGTGGCTTAAGGCGTCGATGTGTTCGGCATCATGGGCTGAATACACGCCGGCCAACTGTAATTTTTTTAAGGCGATTTCGGCTTCTTTACGTTCGTTTACGGCAATTTTAGACGCCGATGCGTACTTCACATATCGATTATAAATCCCCCACGCCGCCAAAATACTGCCTGAATTGCCCAAGCTTTTCAGCAACCATAGGCGTAACTTGGGGAACGTCATGCCTTGAAGCAATAGGGGCAAAGCAAAGTTTACAATGCTTTTGGCAGGCACACTCGCTTCAATACTGCTTAAAATTTCAAAGACTTCTTCAGCCGGCACTTCTAAGAAGGCGTCAATGAATTCGGTCATGGCATCAGGGTTTTCTTTGGCCATGTCAAACACCCGTAAGGCTTCACGTTCAAGCAAGGCATCGGGATCCTTCATGTTTTCAAAAAAGAATTCGGGGTCCACTTCATCTCCCAAGGAACGGAGCATCACGTGAATCAAGTCTTTCACGTCATCTGCCACGTTGGGATTGGCCACAAGGGCATACAGGGGTGTTTGTAAGGCCTTAAGTTCGCCAATTTCCATGATTAAATCCGTAATGGCTTCAAGGCGCTTATGTTGACTGTTGGGACAAGTTTCCAGTTCTTTTAACAAGAAGGGGTACCAGGCTTCTTTGGGGGCGAGCTTGAGTAAAAAACGTCCCGCTTTTTCGCGTTCCGTGCGCGAAGGGCTGGTTTGGGTTTGAATGAGTTGAAGGGTATCGATGAGGTGGCGTCTTAATTGCATGGGCGACAGGGTGGACATGGAATGATACTTTCAACACGGTGATGACCCCTACATCGTAACACAAAACAGTAGCCATGTTGCAATTTTAGAAAAACGTAACACCTACAGACACCACACCCCTAAGGCCAAATGCGGATTCGCTTCAATTTTTGCCAAAAAACGAGGCTGATGCGCCGTGTAGTATCGTTCAATGCAACGTATCGCCAGTTGTACCTGCTCTTCACCCACCACGCTTTCTTCGCATTGCAAGGTAAAGGCTTTGCTATAAAAATCCAGCAACACATAGGCAATTTTAGCCATCACCACGCTATGCCAAAACGACGCCCCATACAAGAGCGGGCTTTCTCGACGCAAGAGATGAAACAAAAAAGGCTTGCCGTAGCGATCCATTAAGTCGGCAGGAAAGTCAACGCCAGCGAGGGCTTTTTCGGTGATGACGGCATCTCCAAACAGGCGAGGATCCTGATAGCGACCCCAAAAACGCCATTGCCACAGGGGAAAGTTACCATATTCACTGCGTAACCACGTGCTTAACAAGGCATGACGTTGCTGGGGGGTGGGATCAAGCGCCCCTTGGGTTTTTCGAGATTTTGAGAGGGTTAAATCCTGCACCGCTCGAATCGCTTGCCACGGACTGAGCGTGTCGTCTTGCAACAGGGGAAGCACCTCGGTTTCAATAAAGGCTTGAAAGTAATCGCGTGAAAAACGTTGAAACCCGTGAAACGGAAAGGGAAAGCGGGCATAGCTCTGGACGTCTTGCAGGTGGGTGGGATGAAAAGGCGAGGGTAAGTCTTGCGAAGCGGTGGCCTGTTGTTCGAGTTCGGCGGGTTGGACAGGATTGTTCCACAAAAACAGATGTGATTTGGCGACCGTCGAACACGCAGCGGAAACATCATAGCGAAGGGCTTCATTGGCATCCGCATGGGGCAAGCGAGCAAAGGGAAAGCGTTGACAATCCAGCGGTTTGGCATCGGCGCCTTGGTGATGGTGAATCAAGCAGTGGAGGGTTTCATCCCAAAACACGCATTCATTGTTGGCTTTTAGGGGCAGAAAGTAGCCCCAATCGTCGATGACTTCAAAGGCGACGCCTTCAGACGCCAAGCGAGCCTTCACCCAATCGAGCTTGAGCAAGGCTTCGGCACGAAGCGTGTCAATCGGCACGCGCCACGTGTTGCAACAATGCCCGCACTGGCTACATTGGAAGGTGGTAGGGGCTAAAGGATTGGACAATGTAACGACTCTCTTGACAAACGAATGAAAATTTGAAAGAATAATAAAAGGAGGACGCTTCAAAGTATCAGCCTTGAAACGTCCTGTGGCTATCCTCCTAGAGTTTGGACACTAAGAGGAGGATAATCAGGAGTTCTAACAACTCTTTCAGATCCATTTTGCACCACCTCCTTTCTTTCGTAAGAATGGGGGTTTTGCTTATTAGCACCCTTTATGAGAATAAGTATAGCCCAAATAGGGCTCTAAGAAAAGTGCTTTTTAGATGAAACACTATACATTCAAAGGTGGTAGAAAAACTTATCGCTTAAAGTACTTTAAGATGGACTGTTGATCTAATAACGCTTTTTCATAATCTTCAGTTTTTTTTGAATATAATTTATCTAATTGAGCATAAAGTGATAACGCCTTTTCAATATCGTCAATGGCTCCCATTTCATCATTCAGAGACATTTTGATTAAAGCCCGTGCGTGATAAGATTGAGGAAATAAATCAGGATTTAACTCAACAGACTTATCATAATCGGTTAAAGCCTCAACTGACTTATCTAATTTCTTGAAGACATTAGCTCTTAAATAATAATTTTTGAAATGAGGTTCTTTTTCTTCTAGCTCAATAGCGGAATTTAAGTACTTTAAGGCTTCGTCATTATTTTCTATCAAGCTATAGCATTCTCCTAACCCTGCAAAAAAGCGAGCTTTTAAGAAAATGACATCCTCTTTATTTGGATTCTCTCTAGAAATACTTTCTAATGCCCCCAAGTACGCAGTAATGGCTCTTTGGTAATCTTTTTGGAGATAAGCAACAAGTATAGTAAGACTATCCTTTTCTTGTTTATTTTTAGGATTTAAAGCAAGGCATTGTTCAAAATAACCAATTGCTTTTTCATAGTTACGTTCAACCAAATAAGCCGTCATTCCATTTTGATAGAGATCTTGATACGTTTCTTGTTGTGCCTTTGCCTTTGCATTTATTAAAAAAATGGACACGCCTATTATTATAATAATAGCCAAAAGAGTTAAATTTTTCCAATTTCTTTTTCTCATACTTATTATTCCTTTATCTTTTAAGGTAATAACTAATACACCAAACCTTCAAGGCGATAAGGCAAATCTTTCGGCACAAACGCCTCTGGATTTTCTTGCCACACACGGCACAAGTGCCACGCAATGAGGAAGCTGTCCAAGGCGTCGCCTCCGGCTTGAGTCAGCAGGGTGTCTCGCAAAGGGGATGAAACTTCCACCGCAAAAAGCCCTTGCACGGTGTCTAAAATCAGGCGTTTGGCCTCCGCGTGGGACGCTTCTTTGCCCTTGTAGCTAGGGACTTTCTTAAAAAGCGTCTTCAAAATGCTAGCGGGGCAAGATTCAACGAGGCATGGCTTGTGCGCTTGCATGGGCATAAACGGCAATACACTGCCCTTTTGAGCCATCACAAAGGGACGCAAGACATCGTGCAAGACATGAAAGGTCTGCTTATAATGACGCAAGTTGTAGGGGGAAAAGGGGGTTTTCGCTTCAATATCGGTTTTTCGCTTCAGTTCTTTGCCCAAAGGGCTTGCCTGTTGGCACGCTTGGCGAAAGGCGTCTGATGAAGGGTACAACTGAGCAAAGGCGTCTAGCCATTCAAGCCAGGTGGGGTAGTCATGCAAGCCTTGGGGAATGCCAAAGGAGGCATCCACCCCGACAATCGCTTCACGATGCTGTAAAAGACTTTCAAACAATTTCAGCGTGGGGTTCGTGCTGAGCTGTTTTTGCGTTAACGCGTCTTTCAGCGAAGAAACGTGCGTGAGCGTCCACACCCCTTGGACTTCAGCAATAGTCGCTAACCATGTATTGCCCGCCATGGCTTTGCCTGTGGCAAAATCGACTCCCACAAAGTGTGAACGATCCAGGGGTGTTAGGCGGGGGGGCTTAGGCATGAAGGCCTGCCGATGCCGAGTTTAGACGCACGCCAATGCGTTCTTTGCCCAATAGCGTGAGCGTCGTGGCCAAATCCGCCCCCTGCACGCGACCTGTTAAGGCGGCGCGAAGCGTCCACATGACGGTTTTGGTTTTATAGTCGCTGGCGAGTTCTTTCGTCAAGCGTTTGACCCCAGCTTGAGCGCTTTCTAGTGTAGTTACATCTAAATCAGGCCACCATGCAGAACGCATCAAGGCCAAAAGCGTTTGAGCCGTTTCGTTTTGAAGCACCTCTTCCACAATGTGTGGAAGACGTTGCACGTCGTTTCCAAAAAAGTAAGCCCAGTCATGGCGCGCGTCCACAAGCGTTACAAGCGGTTCTTTGGTAATGTGCACGATTTGTTCGAGTTGTTCTGGCGTGTAGGTGTTGAGTTCAAAATCCGGCACAAAGGGCTTGATGCGTTCGAGTAATTCGCTTTCAGACAAGGCACGAATGTATTGACCGTTCATCCAGTTAAGTTTTTCTCGATCAAAAATCGCCCCACTATGGCCCAGTCGTTCCACCGTAAAGAGTTCCGCCAGACGCGCCAAACTCATGATCTCTTCTTCCCCTGGGGCCGACCACCCCAACAAGGCCAAAAAGTTCACAAAGGCTTCAGGCAAGTAGCCTTCTTCACTCATAAAAACATCCACGGCGGTGGCCCCATGTCGCTTAGAAAGTTTAGAGCGATCGGGGGCTAAAATCATGCCCAAGTGCGCAAAGGCAGGAACTTGCCAACCAAAGGCGTTGTAAAGCAGAATTTGCTTTGGCGTATTGGGCAGGTGATCTTCCCCACGAAGGATGTGGCTAATTTGCATCAAGTGATCATCCACCACGCAGGCAAAATTGTAGGCCGCCCCCCCGTCGGATTTTAAAATCACTAAGTCTCCGATTAAAGACGCGTCAAAGTCCACTTCCCCCCGCACCAAGTCGTGGACGCTTACGGTGTCTAATTCTCGAGGAATGCGAAAGCGCAAAGAAGGTGCCACGCCTGAGTTCGCCTTTTCGGCTTGAACGTCCACATCTAAATCATTGCGGTAAATAAAGGGCTTTTTTTGAGCGGTCGCCGTTTCTCGCAAGGCATCTAGCTCTTCGGGGGAGGTATAATCCCAATAGGCCAAGCCTTTTTCCAGCAGTTCATGGGCATACGCCGTGTACAGGGCTTCACGTTCGCTTTGCGTGTAAGGGCCAAAAGCACCGCCAACATCAGGGCCTTCATCCCAGCGAAGGCCCAGTGCCTTAAGGCCGTCGAAGATGTTTTGGGTGTATTGGGCTTCTGAACGCTCTTTGTCCGTGTCTTCCACCCGTAAAATAAAGGTGCCGTTGAAATGTTTGGCAAATAAATAGTTAAATAAAGCCGTACGGGCGGTGCCCACGTGCAGATTTCCCGTTGGGCTAGGGGCCAGGCGAACACGAACAGCAGTTGACATGACAAATCCTCACAAATAAACGTTTGCTCTATTATAGTATAAAAACATTTTCTAGTGTGAAGCTTGAGCAGACGGCGTTTTCTTCTGCTCGTCATCATCCTGACGATGCCCCAAGTGGAGAGAGCGCGTAATCGACGAATACAAGGAACCCACCAAGGCCACGGCTTCATTAAAGCAGAAAATGGAGCCCGCACAACAGCCGTTGGCGCACACGGCCCCGCCTGCCCCTGCCGTAATGGCCCACGCCTTCACCACTTGCGGATTATGCCCCTTTAAGTGATTCGCCTTGCTGGTGTACATGGCCAGCGCGTCTGTAAAGGCACGGGCGCCCTCAGGCGTCCAATTGTTTAGGGCCAGCAAGGCTTCAATGTTTTGAGCGGTGTCTGGCGCGAGATGCCCTTGATCGTGCAAGCCGTTGGTGAGCGCCAAGGCTTGATTCACCTGCTCAAAGTTTTGTTTTAGGGTAGAGCCTTTCGCTAAAACAGGGCGTTGTGACTGTAACTTTGTGGCGAGCGCTTGTAGCGTGGCCAAGCCCCCGATGCGGGGATGACCGTCAAAATCTTTTTTAAGCTCAGGGTTTTGTTCTAGGGCGTCTAAGATTTGGTGACGCGCGCGTTCTAGGTGGAAGAAGTCCCCCCCGTTGCCTTCAAAAACAGGGGCGGACTCGTTGGACGTGGGGGCGGGGTGGTGGTGCGTGGGGTCATCGCAGGCGTGGAAAGCCCCCGCCGTTGGGTTGCCCGAAAAGTCAATATCGTTATAAGTATGACTGCAGTTCGTATGATCCGTATGAGTGTCATATCTTTCTTTAATACCTTCAAAATCCCTAGAACTTGAAAGTTGTCTAATCATGTTCTTATAGAGTGTTTGAAGGGGTGTATCCTCTACATGAGTATCTTTACCTATTGCTTGTGCAATAGTATTATTTAGATTTATTGTTTTTTCAGCATTTATCTTTTCATCAAGTTTCATAAGCAATCTATAATAAATAGCGACCTCTGATTTTTCTTCTTGTAATTCTTTACGAATTGCTGTCATTTCAGTAAAATGCCAGTGTCTATCATTATTATTACTTGGATCTTCTAAATAATTCCACAATTCACTTTTGGCTTGAAGCACGGCCCGCTGTTGATCTGAACCACTCACTGACTCCCCAAACTCAATATACTCTTCCGCCAGTTCATTGTAAGCTGTGCGCAATTCTTCATACGGGTCGCCCGCTTGAAACTTGGCTTCAATCGCCCGCCCCACGGCCTCATCTCCATGAAATGCCACATCCACATAGGCGGGGCGCAAGGGGTTTTTCTTGTCGAGCTTTTCGAGCATCTGCTTTGCCACCACCGCAGGACGAATCAGTTCTGGCACGCCCGCCTGTTTTAACTCGGCGTCAAGGCGTTGGTGTTGCTTTTGTACTCTTGCGTGAACCGTTTTCTGCAACTCGGCTTCTAAGTGCTTTACTTTTTCGGCCAAGTCTTGCGAAGTCATGTGAGCCAGTTCACTGTCGTAATGCGGTTGAAACGCTTTCGCCAAGCCTTCTCCACCACTTTCGACTTGCCCAAGTTCGTTCTTAAATCGCGTTTGCAGATACGCCTTAGACGTGGCCGTAAACGGCACGGCTCTCAACATTTTATACACGTACTCTTCCACACCGTGACTGCGTACCATGCTCGGCACATGCGTGCGGTAGTAGTTGTCCGCATCGTTGAGATTCTGATGCCCCTGCTCCCATAAAGGCGCCTGAAAAGCGCGTTGAACCACCTGTGGTAGCTCCCGCAGGTTTCGCTTCTGCCACACGTGTTTCAGCGATTCGCGCACGCTGTTTACGAGGCCATCCACCGCGTGCACCGTGTGAATATACCACCCTTTTTCACCCCCCAATAACGGACGCGCCCCCACTGCCTGACGCATAAAAGGGTTGCGTAATTCCAGTAAACCCAAGTGGGCGTGTGGAAAAATCGCCATGGCCCCCACCGCGGTAAGCCCTGAAATAGCCAAATTACTCACGCCTTTGGCGAGCGTTTTTTGATTTGAGGTCCAGTGTTGTTGATCGTCAATGGGGGCGTTGACTTTTTGGTGCGCAGAACTCGCCAGCCATGCGGAACCAGCGAGTAATGGCGCCATGGTGATGAAGTTCGCGGTCTTCATCCCAATACTGCCAGGGATCATGCTATGAAAAATCGCCCCAATTTCCAGCGCAAATAGCGGAGGCGCCAAATGCAGCATCAAGCCTTTGTTAATCAACGAAGCACTGCCCATTAGGCCCACAGCTTTGAGCCACGTCATGGGGTTCATGGTGAGTAAGGCCGAACTTTCTTGACGCTTCACCAGCCATGTGGGGATTTTGTTGCCTTGTGGCATGAGGTTACGCGCCATTTTTAGCACTTCTTCTTGATGCCCCAAGGCCACCACTGTTGCACCCAAGGCCAATCCTGCGCCGATTTGAGTCCAGCGTGTTTCTTGATTCGCTGGGGTGGCGTGATCGTGATGAAAGCCTTTTGGCTCATGGCCTAAGCGCTGAAAAGACTTTTTTTGAGGGAGGGGCGTGTAGGCCGTGAACAGTCGCATAGACAGGGAAACCTTTTGGGGCAGATTCAGAGAGAGAGATCTTGCTTTATTTATATTGCCACTATATCTCAACACACTTTAAATTGCAACACTGTTGCAAAAGGGAGTCCCCACAAAAAAGCCCTCTCGTCGGAGGGCTTTTTTTAAAGATCGTTCAAAGAACCAAGCGCACTAAACGGCTTCTGCGTGACGGCTAACAAAGCCCACCAAGCGAGATTTGTCTCTGGCGCCTTTGTTGGGCTTATAGAGTTTTTTGGAAACGGCGCGATCAATCAAGCTTTGAGCCGCTTGAACAGCCACTTGCACTTCTTCAGCAGGGGCTTTGGCCAAAACAAGGCTCTGTACTTTTTTGATAGAGGTACGCACAGACGCCTTATAAGCACTGTTGCGAAGGCGGTTACGTTCGTTGGTGTCAACGCGTTTACGAGCGGATTTACTATTTGCCATGAAACAAATTCCTAAACATTAAGGGGGGCCTTTTTCTGTTTGGTCAAACACTCGTTACTTAGACACGGAATCAAAAACAGGGAACGTTTAGGCTTCCAGTAACCGTCTACCAAAAGAATGGAGGCACAGTATTACTGAGGTACTCTTTAGTTTACGACATCCATTTGAAATAACAAGCCCTTTTTTAGCGAGACGCTTGACGCAGCGCTTAGACCTTGTTAAGCTAGTGAAATCTTCACATACAACCAATAGGTGCCATAAACGTAATGACTCAGTCAGAAAATAAACTGTTTTACGGCGACAATTTAGACGTGTTGAAACGTCATATTAAAGATGAAACCGTCGATTTATGCTATATTGATCCCCCTTTTAATTCTAAACGTAACTATAACCAGATTTATAATGCGATTGGAGAAGAAGACAAAGCCCAAGCACAGGCGTTTGTGGATACATGGGAATGGAACCATCAGGCAGAAATAGACTTACGTTCGATTTATGAAGGCTATGGATTCACCGAACAAACGATTAACCTCATTCAAGGGCTAGAAAAAGTCTTACGAAAAGGGGCGTTGTTGTCTTACTTGGTAAGCATGACTTTACGCATCAATGAAATTTGGCGTGTGCTGAAGCCCACAGGTAGTTTTTATTTGCATTGCGATCCTACGGCAAGCCATTACTTAAAGCTGGTCTGCGACAGCATCTTCTGCGGAGGCGGACGTGGTGGCGAGTATCTGAATGAGATTGCTTGGTGCTACAGTCATGGAGGGAGATCCAAAAAACACTTTGGTAAAAAACATGATATTATCCTATTTTACGCTAAATCTAAGACCCATTTGTTTAACGATACGAGTATTCGTATAAACATGAAATCAGGTAAAACTAGTTTTGGTGGGAAACTTGAGATTGATGAAGATGGTAGAGAGTACAGATTAGTCTATGGAAGCAAAAATGCAAAAGGAGAGACCAAGTATTATAAATACTATTTGGATGAAGGTAAAATCCCAGAAGACTGGTGGACGGATATAAATTCTATTCAGGCTTCGTCTGCTGAACGGCTAGGCTACCCGACGCAAAAACCGCTGGCACTTTTAGAGCGTATTGTGCAAGCAAGTTCTAATGAAGGAGACGTGGTGCTAGATGCCTATTGTGGATGTGGCACAACCGTAACGGCTTCTCAAAAATTAAACCGTCAATGGATTGGGATTGATATTACTTATCAATCCATATCACTGATTCTAAAACGTCTCGCCGATACCTATGGGGAAGAAGTCATCCAGACGGAGCAGTTGACCTTAAGCGGTGTTCCGAAAGATTTAGCAGGGGCCAGAGCATTGGCAAACAAAGCGGATGATCGTTTGCGTAAAGAGTTTGAAAAATGGATTATTCTCACCTATTCTAATAATCGCGCGATTATCAATGAAAAAAAAGGGGGAGACGGTGGCATTGATGGGATCTCAAGATTTCCCAAAGGTCAAGGTGAACATGGTAGTGTGATTTTTTCAGTGAAAAGCGATAAAATCGTGAATCCTTCCTATGTAAGAGACTTAGCAGGGACTGTTTTAAAAGAAAATGCGGATATGGGTATTTTACTTTGCTTAAACGAACCCAGTAAAGGTGTAAAACAAACCGCCAGTGAATATGGGATGTGGACGCACTCATGGAATAATCAAGACTATCCTAAGGTTTTAGTAATTAGTGTAGAAGAGATTCTTGAAAATGGACTTCGTTTAGATAAATCACTTGCGGGAGTCGTATTAAAAGAAGCCGTTAAAGATGACACAAGTAAACAAGTTTCTTTGTTTGACGTAAGTGGGTGAAAGCTGAAACGGTTTAAAAACCTAGAACAGGCTATGGTTGAGTCGTTTATCGCCCCCTGCGCAAACGCACCTGTTATGAAACGGATCCTTTTTTAGCGAGACGCTTGACGCAGCGCTTAGACCTTGTTAAGCTAATGAAGTCTTCACATACAACCCTTGAAATGGAACCTGATCATGAACGCCCTTGAAAATAGCCCTTTTTACCCTGAAGTTCAAGCCGAAATCGCCGAAAACCCCATTATGATTTACAGCAAAGGCACCCAAGACTTCCCCCGTTGCGGATTCACCCTGCGTTTAAAAGACACCTTTGAACAACTGGGCGTCGATTTTGTGATGCAAGATGTGTTAGACAACCCTGAAAAACGCCTGTTTTTAAACGAGTTTTGCGAATGGCCTACTTTACCCAAAGTGTTCGTGCAAGGCGAGTTTTGTGGAGGTACCGACATTATTTTAGACATGCTTCAAAAAGGCGAACTCCAACCCATTCTTGAAAAAATCAAGGCCTCTGTTCAAACGAATCACGCGTAATGATAGCGCTTTTTACAGCACAATTAAAGGCCATTGAGTCTGGGCAGCCACGATTGGTTGATCTTTTGGGCCTGTACAGCGCGTTTGAACTCACAGGAAAAGATGTGGCGGATTACTTGCAACGGCGAACGTCTAACGATGTGAAGGCGTTAGAGGTAGGACAAACGCAGGTCAATAGTTTTTTGAGCAAAACCGCGGGTATTCAATGCCTGTTTCAGTTGTGGAAAACGGCTGAAACAACCTTTTTAGCGGTGGTGGAAACCCCCTTGGCCGAAACATTTGAAGCGGAAGTCGTCAAATTCAAACTCATGGAATGCTTTACACTCAAGCGTTTAGATTCACCCCTAACACTGGTAATTCATCCCCCTCAGTCCCTCAAAACAGACAAAAACAGCCTTCAAACCCCAACACTTCTGCTAGGTAAAAGCGCTATGCAGGCCTGCTTGTTGAACACTTCAACACGCGAAGATTCCCTTGAAACACTTTCAATGCAAGACTTTCAAGCTTTACAAGCCCTCTGCGGAGTCCCCCGTTACGGGGTCGACTACACGCAGGCAACCAAGCTTCCTGAAACGGCGTGGGAAGCGTTTGCTTTCAGCGAAACGAAAGGGTGCTTTTTGGGGCAAGAAACACTAGCCAAAGTCAAAACCTATGGCGGGCTCAAACAAACGCTCATGGGTGTGTGGGTGCCAAAAGCGTCGCTTGAAAGCTTGGGCATCGAGCCACAAAGCCCCGTCCTGCTCAGCAGTGAAACGGGGGAGCCTCAAGAAATCGGGCAGTGGGGCCATGCAGTGGCACTAGAAGAAGGCGTGTATGCCTTGGCGTACCTACACCGTGCTTTTCGCAGACCGGGGCAATCCTTGCCGTTGGCGGTGTTGGGCGGTCGAATCGAAGCACACGTGGCGCTACCGCCCTACCTCAATTTAAGCACCCAAGCGGACGAAAAGCCTCAACGGCTTTACGAATCGGCGATGCAACGCTTTGTAGAAGGCGATTTAGCGGCCAGCATCACCGCGATGCAAGAAGTCGTTGAAGCATTTCCGCACTATTGGCCAGCGCAAGAAGGCCTTGCGGTGCTGTTAGGGCGGGCTGAACGCTATGAAGAGGCCATGACGATTTTAAAAGCCCTGATTGCGCAAAACCCCGATTGGGTGATGGCATATACGAATTTGTCGATTTATGCGTTGCGTTTGGGCAGTAAGGAAGAGGCTGAAACGTGGAAAGCCGAAGGCACTCGCGTGGCGATGCGACTAAAAATGGCCGAAGTGATGGCTCAAAAACAATCGATGCAAGGCGATGCGACCGCAGAAGCCCGTCGTTTAAAAGAAGTCGAAGAGGCTCATCAGAAACGCCAAGACCAGCTTGTGGAGCGCGTTTCTCTATTTGAACAAGCCCTTACCTACAGCCCAAACGACGCCCTCGCTCACTACGGCAAAGCCACCGCCCTACAGGAACTCGAACGATACGCCGAAGCCGCTAACGCCTATGAACAGACGGTTTCACTCAACCCCAAGCAGAGCAAAGCCTATGTAGGTTGGGCCGAATGCCTTGACGCCCTTGGGCATCACGAAAGCCTTCAAAGCGTGGTGCTTAAAGGCATTGATGTAGCCAGCCAACGTGGCGATCTTCAACCTTTGGCGCGTTTGAAAGAACTGGCACAGACGCTGTAAGACCCCGTAAAAAATAAAATCGTGGGTTTTAGGCACTAGGCATCGGAGCGAAAAGTTGTCATACTGAAAAAGAGTGGCTTTTATCAACAGGCCTTCACACACCCAGAAAACTCCTTGAAAATCGAGTAAAAAACCGACTTTCGTGGACAAAAATCGGACTTTCGTGGCCAAAAAACAGACTTTCGTGGACAGAAATCGGACTTTCGTGGCCAAAAAACAGACTTTCGTGGACAGAAATCGGACTTTCGTGGCCAAAAAACAGACTTTCGTGGACAGAAATCGGACTTTCGTGGACAGAAAACAGACTTTCGTGGCCAAAAATCGGACTTTCATGGCCAAAAAACAGACTTTCGTGGGTCAAAAAGTCGACTTTTGTGGGTCGAAAAAGCCCCTTTTTTAATACTTGTCGAGCATCTTCTGCACGTTCATCGGGTTCGACGGCGATTGAAACAACGACTTTTGTTCCGCAAAGTTGGGCCACACTAACAAGTCGCCCGACTCATTTCGCCAACGCATCCAGCCGATGGGGCGCTCTTCGCCCAAGTCTCTCAATTCCACCAAAAGCCAGTTGCCACGCACATGAAGCACCCGAACACCTTGAACGAAGGTTACTTTGGCCAGCGGGGCGCTTTCTTCAGGCCGTAAATACACGGATTTCATTTCTGTAGAAATGCCGTTGAGCCAGTTAAATCCATACTTTTTGGCATACAGGCGCATAAAACTCGACCAATCCACCAGCGCGGAATCGCCTTCGGCGGGGGGGGCAAGCCACGCGTCTTGTTCGGGCAAATGAGGCAGACGCACCTTCACCCAGCCGTCTGCAGTGTCGTCCACCGCGGGTAAAAAAGCCATGCCCTTGTTGGGCACAAAGCTGAGAAAAAAGTCGTGAGCCGTCATGGGGGTGGGGTGGTGAAGGCTCTGTATGACAGCATCTTGGCTATTTGGCCAGTGCAATTCTTCAGCCAGTGGGGCTTGAAACGACGGCGCTTCATAAAAACGCACGGGCGAACGCAAATCCACCACCCCGATGCTACGGGTAAGGGCGGGGGTGGGAAAGTATTGGGGATCCGCAAAGGCGGGCTGGGCAAGCAGAAGACTGCCTAAAAGCACCGCCATGGCGTGAAAAAGTCGGGTAAGCATGGTGGGGGTTTCTCCCGTTATGGCTTTAGTATACGGCATTTTGGAAGAAAAAGGATCCACACAACGGCTTATTTTAAGCGAAACATCACTTCATTGCGACGCTTGGAAGGCCACGTAAAAGGCCCGTTGTACGCGGCAAAAATCTCATGGCGATCTGGCTCAAAAATCAAGCCCTTTTTAATCACCCAGGCGTCCAACTCATTTTTATGAGCCGTCAAGTTTTTCGTATTAAAACCGCCGTTAAAGGTTTTGACCGCGACTTTCATGGCGGGGGCTTCCACCAAGTGAATGCGATCGCTATTGGGTTTGGGTAATGTTTTGAGCGTTTGTTTTCGAGGCATTACAAAGCGAAACGCCCAGCGCGCTGGACTAAAACAACTCCCACGAATGATGAGTTCTTGGAAGACGGGGATCGTCATGGCGAGTTTTTCGCCCGTGGCGTTTTGCCCGCTAATGTAGCCAAACAACAGGCGAAAGCCCTGATTGGCGGTCTCTTCACGGTCGCCTTCTGGCATGCCTTCTAGCATGACTTCGGCCAAAACCATAGGCGGGTAGTGGCGGACTTCATAGGCGCCGTCCTTTTTTTCAACCGTGTAGGGGGGTTGTTCGTACTTGGCATTGCTTTGGGGCATAAATTTAAAAATTCCTATTACAACGAAGAGGGCGAGTATCGTCCCAAATAACTTGTTCATCACGTGGTTTCCTTTCAGCTTGTTTCGACTAGGTCTTGTTTCAACTAGATTTAGTGTAGCGTTTTTCACAAACAAGTCAAGGGTAAGCGTCTTAAAAGAATGTTAAGGAAGGCATCGGCGCCCAGCGCAGAAACACGTGGGGGTTGACAGGAGGGTGCCTTTTACTTAATATAGCGACTGAAGCCGTTTGGGCGTTTCTCTTTGTTTACTCTCTCTACCCTTTTAGAAAGGTTTTACCCATGATTACCACGATGACGCCTGTTCGCGAGATGCCTTCTTCCACAAGGCCTACGCCCCCTTTTACCCCCCCCAATACCAAAAGTATAGCTTCTCAAGGCGCCCCAGCTCTCCAGCAACGTCAGGGGTTTGACGAGCATATTCTGGAACAATTAGGACAAGAAACTGATAGTCTATTTCAATCTTTAAGTTCAAGGCCTAATACACGCCGCGAATTATTTGACAGTGTAAACAAATTAGAAGAGAAAGTAGTTGTTATAATTGCTACTTTTAAAGGAAAGTTATGGCCACCTGATTCATTACTAGAAAACCTTGGCTTAAAAAGTGCCTACGAATCATTCAAGATAAAACCTGGACCAATTGAATCCTATCAAGAATTATTGAAACGTATACAAAATGCAAGGGAGTTAATTCTAGCTACAGATACACAAAAATAAAATCGTGACATAACTCCCAACGGCGCTAAACCAGAGCGGAAGACAATACAAGATTTAATAACAGAACAAGTCCCCCCTGAATCACCATTTAGAAGCTTTATTAGAGTTATGTTTGGCATATAATTCTCTTTTAAAATTGAGTTATGGCTTGTTTTTGCCTAATGTTCAAAACTTTTAATCGTTAACGCCTCCTTGCCTCGTTGGGAGGCATTTTTTATGGAAGGCCTTCGGGGTGGGGGTTGACAGGCGGGTGCCTTTTACTTACTATTTAAAATGAAGCTCATAATTCATTTCTCTTTAAAATACCACCCCCTTTTAGAAAGGTTTTTCGCATGTTTACGTCTGGTTTCACTTCTCCTTCTTTGGCTTTTTCACCTTACACGAATGCCGTTTTTACCCCCCCCAATACCAAAAGTAAAGTAAAAGAACCTATACCCGCCTCGCAACAACGCCAAGGCTTTTCTATTGCTGAACTGATTGCCTGTGCGATACGAGGGGGTATCTCAAAGCAAGCATTTTTAGAAAGTCTACCAAATGATGCACACTCAGCATTTGAAAACGCTTGTGAGCATTTAATACAAAACTATCATAAAATAAGCAAAAGCCCTGACCCTGACCTTTCGATACAACGGAATCCCCAACTAGAACGCACCTATGCCCAGTATTTACAGCAACATTATAAGCTAGATTTTCAAACGGTGAGCGCATGGCTTAATGGTGATGCGATAGACCCACGCAGACTTGTTCGAAAACAAGATACCTATGACTGGTTGATTCAAAAACTAGGTTATTATTTTAAGGTACTTCAAAATCCAGAGTGTCAAAACTATATAGAGGACTACCCTAGGTTACCTGAGATCGTGCAATCTCAATATTTGTATGAAGTACAAAACAATCGTGAATTTCGAAATCGCGTATATGCTATTAATGAATTTATGCGGTTAAAAGAATTGATTGAGCAGAATCCAGTATTTAACCGATTCAGAAAATAAGAGATAACTCTTCTGTCTATTGATTTTAGTCTAAGACTTTCTTTAGGAATAACGCCTCCTTGCCTCGTTGGGAGGCGTTTTTTATGGAAGGCCTTCGGGGTGGGGGGTTGACAGGCGGGTGCCTTTTACTTAATATAGCGACTAAAGCCGTTTGGGCTTTTCTCTTTGTTTACTCTCTCTACCCTTTTAGAAAGGTTTTACCCATGATTCCTACGATGACGCCTGTTCGCGAGATGCCTTCTTCCACAAGGCTTACAACCACTTTTACCCCCCCCAATACCAAAAGTATAGCTCCTCAAGGCGCCCCAGCTCTCCAGCAACGTCAGGGGTTAACAACAAAGACGCTCCTTCTTTTAAATGAACAAATAAATAGACACCTGGAACAGTCAACACATGGAGCGACTAAAGAAGCCCGTCTACGGGCTAGAAAGTTGTTGCAAGAAAAAACAGATCTCCTAAATTACTATATTAGTCTCTTGAGATGTTGGGACTGGTTATATGGGGCTTCACGTGCCGAGTTGAGAGAAGACTACAAAGAGTGGTTATTGTGTAAGGGCTACTCAAGTAAATATTTGGGTGGATTTAATGCTATAAATGCATTTGTGAGATCCAGAACACTTGGACAAGCAACAAATCTTCGTATAAATTTTCAGGGGATCAAAACCAAGCTTTCCAAAGATCTAAAAACCTTAAACGCTGGTGGAAAGTAGCATCAGCACTTCTCGCACGGCTTTGGCCGCCACCACATTTGACACGCCTGAATGGTCGTAATGCGGAGACAGCTCCACCACATCCGCCCCCACAAAGTGCAAGCCCTTGAAGTTCTGCAACCATGTTTGCACCTCACGAAAGGTCAGCCCACCCGGTTCGGGCGTGCCTGTGCCCGGTAAAATGGACGGGTCCAGCCCGTCTAAGTCAAAGGTCACAAACACGGGACGCCCTTCCAACTTCGCCCGAGCCACCTGCATCGCTTCCGCCGTCGGTTCCATAAACACCGTGTTGTATTGACGCATGAACTCCCATTCTTCACGGGTGCCAGAACGAATGCCAATCTGCACGAAGTGGTTGGGATCGACGAGTTCCACGCATCGGCGTAAGACGGTGGCGTGAGACAAGGCTTCGCCCATGTAGTCTTCACGCAAGTCGGCGTGGGCATCGATGTGTAGAATGGCAAGGTTGGGGTATCGCTTGACGTAGGCTTCAAAGGCGGGGTAGGTCACCAAATGTTCCCCGCCAATGCCAAACCACTTTTTGCCCGCGCTTAGCACGTCTTCACAAGCGGTGGCAATGGCGTCTAAAGCCCTTTCGCGATTGCCAAAGGGCAGTTCTAAATCGCCATAATCGTAGTAGGTGACGTCTTCGCCCAATTCCCGATGCCACAGGGGGCTGTAGGTTTCAATGCCCCAGCTGGCGTCTCGAATGGCGGCGGGGCCGAAGCGAGTACCGGGGCGGTAGCTACAGGTGCCGTCGTAGGGCAAGCCAACCAAGGCCCAGTCGGCGTCGGCGAGGGTGTCGGTGCTCCCCATCCAGCGGGGGAGGCCTTGGGGGGATTCTAGATTTGCCATGGGGATGTATCCTTTTTTTGGGTGGGGGGTTTGACCTATTTTAGCATGAACATTCATGGGGATGCGGGGGCATCGCTTTTTTGGGGGATCGGGACACAACCAGCCCTTCTTACTCCTTGCCCTCCAAGGGAATCGAGTAAGCCGTTTTATAAACGGTTGCAACCACCTACGCCTTTAAGGTGCTCAACATCCCAACACGACGTTCGTGACGATCCCCTTCAAAACGCGCATTCAACCACGCCTGAGTAATCACCGTGCCATAGGCGCCTGAAACAAAGCGCCCGCCCATGCACAGCACGTTTGAATCATTGTGTTCACGGCTTAATTGCGCCAAGTACGCGTCATGCGCATGCACCGCCCGCACCCAAGGGAAGCGATTGGCGGCAATGGCCACCCCCACGCCTGAACCGCAGGTAATAATCCCTTTTGCAATGCCAGAAGATTGCATCAAGCGAGCGACTTCTTCGGCAATAGAAGGGTAGTCCACCCGATCGCTTTCGCTGAAGCAGCCTACATCTTGAACATCATACCCCTGTTGAAGCAAGTATTGTGCCACAACAGATTTTAGGGCAAAGCCGGCATGATCGCAACCAAGCACGATGCGTTTGTTTTGCGCTGTTTCAATCGCCATAGCGGGTCATCCTGTCTTTTGCTTCACGCCATTAACAAGCTCGCTTTAGTTGTCATGATGCTTGTGATCATGGTGACAATCGACCCCGTGTACGTGGTCGTCACACAAACCCAACTGTTCATGTAAATCCACTTCAAAATCCATGCCTTCAAGCGCTTCTATGACTTTATTGAACTCGTCTTCATTTTCAATGGATTCATACACGCGATCCGAACCTTCTAAGGTCACTTTCATCACCACAAACTCTTCTTCATACCCTTCTTCAGATTCTGGGGCTTCTAAAGAATTGCCTTGGTAAACCAATAAGGCATACAGGCTTCCGTCGATTTCAAACTCTTCAACGGGTTCAAAATAATGGATGTTGCCGTCTTCATCGGTGGTTTCAACCACAGCAACTTCACGCAAGTTTTTTTTGAGTTCGGTGTCATCAAATCCAGTCATTTCCAGTGATTCCTTTATTGTGGCGCGGCTTCTAGGGAAGCTTTTTTCAAAGAGTACATCTTATTTAATCACAAGGGCAGGGGGACGACAAGCCTTTGTTTTTTCTTTGTGTTTTTTAAAGGTTTGCATTACACTAGGTCTTAATATTTAATTATTTGTTTCTTTACAAGAAAATAGATAACTTGTTCCCTTTTAAGGCTGGTGGTCGTCAGAGACCTTTGCTCCGCCAAAGGTCTCTGACACCTCTAAAGGCGGTTTAAGGGGGGACGGGGGAGGACGTATTGCGTTTCTCCTCCCCTTCGTCCCCCCTTAAAAATCCCCCCTTCAAGTCGAAAAAGTTGAGAACTTTTTCTCTTGGGAAAGAAAACCGTTGGTTTCCTCTCCCAGCCTCTCCTTCCTAAAGGTGAAGATTCACTTCGTGAATGAGAAGGTTTTTGTCCCCACCTCGTCGCATCATTCCATTGCACGACGTCCGCAAAATGTCTAGGAAGCCTCGCATTTAGTGCTTGGACGCCTGCCCATCGATTATCTCCATTTTCGCAAAGAAGTTAATTGCAACAAAATAAAAAGGATTTAAACACCATGAAATTTCTTACAGCAGGCGAGTCTCACGGGCCCGGTTTAACCATTTTGTTGGACAACGTACCCGCCGGCATTCCTATTTCTTCAGACTTAATCAATCAGGATTTACGCCGTCGGCAAGGGGGCTACGGTCGTGGGGGCCGTATGATGATTGAAAAAGACACCGTTCGTTTTTTAGCCGGCGTGCGCTTTGGCAAAACCACGGGTGCTCCGATTGCGTTATTTATTGAAAATAAAGATCACAAAAACTGGGCCGGCATTATGGATGCGGAAGGGGAGCCCACCGATGAAAAAGCCTTTATTCGTCCACGCCCTGGGCATGCTGATTTGGCGGGTTTTTACAAGTATGGTTTGACGGATTTGAGAGACGCTTTAGAGCGGGCTTCTGCGCGAGAAACGGCGGCTCGTGTGGCGGCAGGAGCAGTGGCCAAAGCCTTGTTGAAAGCCGTGGGCATTGATGTATTTAGCTATGTGCATGTGTTGGGGGGCAAAACCTTCACTACAGCGGAAGGCTTAGATTACACCAAAGACGTCAACGCATTTATGGCCTACGTGGAAGGCAATGACTTGCGTTGTGCCAGTGATGAAGCGACTCAACAGGCCGTTCGCCAGTACATTGACGAGGTGCGTAAAGCCGGTTCAACCCTAGGGGGAGAAGTGCATTGTGTGGCCACAGGCGTGCCTGCTGGCTTGGGTAGTTATGTGCAGTGGGATCGCAAGCTCGATGGGCAATTGGCGCAAGCGGTGATGTCGATTCAAGCGGTGAAATCTGTTGCCATTGGGGATGGAGAGCAAGGCTCATTGGTGGACGGTTCGCTCTTTCATGACGAAATTCGCCTGAATGCGGAAAAACAGGTGGTTCGCCCCACTAATCGTTCAGGGGGTTTAGAAGGCGGTGTTACTAACGGGCAACCGCTTTTAGTCAAAGCATGGATGAAGCCGATTGCCACCTTAATCAAGCCCTTAATGAGCGTCAACCTAGAAACCCAGCAAGAAGAAACGGCTCACTTTGAACGCAGTGATGTAACAGCTGTACCCGCGTGTGCAGTGGTGGTGGAAGCCATGACGGCGTTGATGCTTGCCAAAGCCTTGACCGAAAAGTTTGGGATGGATCACTTGGGTGACATTCAAGCCAGTCTGGCGCAGTATCAAGCGCGTTTAAGCCCCGCGCCTGAAGGGGAGTCTTCGGCCTTTTCTAACTGATAGACAAGTGGGTTCTTTAATGCTATACTTAGTGAGGTAATTTACATCGCGTGCGTTGCTCAAGGTATTTTGGCCATGTCTTTTCTCCCTGCTCCTCTCAATTTACCCCCCATTCAATGGGGTGCTACCTTGCACCCCTACCCCGCGCGTCATCAGCCCGTTCAGGCGTTGCCTTCCACCACAGCCCCTTCCAAAACACCAGGTTTGTACAACCGAATTAAAAGCGCACGGCAAGCAGGGGTGTTCATAACCTACGTGTTTATGGCCCCTACACGAGGGAAAATGAGCAAATGTTCCATTTACCTTGAACAGGCGTTGCGTCCGATTTTGACTTCGCCGAGTTGTGCCCGATTTTTGGCGGACGCCGGATTTCCTGAAGTCATGCAAGATCCTCAACTGCTGCACCAAGCCCAACAGCTCTTAGATTTGGCCTGCTTGACCTTGAGCATCAACAATGTACAGCGTCCCACCAATTACCCCACGCCGTTGTATCGCTTAAGTATTGAAATGAATGCGTACCTCAATGATCGCCCCAATGAAATGCAAGCCTTGGGCATCAATGGCATTTCAAATTACGATGCAGGGCTGTTTCACCAACTCGCCACTAAGCTGTTGTGGTCTGTTGGGGTGCAAGAAACCTACTTAAGCATTCAAGAACAAGAAACGTTGTTGCGCATGTTGATTGATACGGCTCAAGCGTCTTTACGCATGGCGGTGTGGCAAAAAAAAGCCAGCACGATTAGAAGCAATTACACCCCCCCTAACTATTAAAACGGCTTTATAAAGCGTCCTGTTCAACCCCGTGCGTAAAAAAGTCACTGGTCATTTTTTTTTTAGCAGAGATAATAAAGGGAGTATTGTTTGTGCGTTTAACGCGGGAGTCCCCATCATGCCACTTACCCAGCTCCTTCAAGCCCAACCGCTCCCTCGCCCTATTTTAGACAAAGCCACCTTGCGTCTGGCTACTTCGGCGGATGATGCTGAAATTGAAGCCATTATTATTAATACCTTGGCGGAATTCGATTACACGGAAGACTGCCCCGCCAATGACCCTGAAGTGGTGGCGATGTCCGCCTACATAAGCCAAACGCCTGACGCGCGTTACTATGTGATTGAAGACCACGCCACGGGTAAACTCGTGGGGTGCGGAGGCTTTGAACCTTTAAAAGGCAATGAAAGCAACGAAAAAATTGCCGAACTGATCAAATTTTATGTTGTGCCTGAGTTTAGAGATCAAGGCTTGGGTGGGCAACTCTTGATTCAATCCCTCGTAGATGCCAAAGCGTTAGGCTATGACTCACTTTATTATGAAGTGACCCCTCGCTTATTTTCAAAAAGCCTGTTTCAACGTCTGGGCTTTTATTTCGTGCCAGACAAACTGGGAAATAACGGGCATTTTCACCCTGAAATTAACATCTTTGTGTTGCGCCCCCTTGCAGGTGAGCTCAGCATGACGGTAAAAGAATCCACGTAAATAGCCAATAAAGGAAGCTTGCTCCATGACCACGACCTACCCTTTTTTGATGATCCCCGGCCCAACGCCCTTGCCTGATGCCGTGCGTGAAGTGATGAGTCGTCCTGCGGTGGGGCATCGTTCGCCTGAATTTAAGCAGATCATGCAACGGGTGCTTCCCAACTTGCAACGCGTGTTTCAAACGAAACACCCCGTCATTCTATACACCGCCAGTGCCACAGGCGCGATTGAAGCCGCGTTAAGCAATACGCTTAATGTGGGTGAAACTCTGCTGGTGTTGAGTTGTGGTGTTTTTTCAAGTCGCTGGGCGGATATGGCAAAAAGCTTAGGTATTCAAGTACAAGAACTCAAGGTTGAACAAGGGCAAGTCAATACGGTAGAAGCCTTAGAAACCGCCTTAAACGCCGACACGCAAAACGTCATTAAGGCGGTTATGTTCGTGCATAGTGAAACATCTACAGGGGCGTTGAATGATGTGCAAGGCTTGACGAACGCCATTCGTCAACACGGAGCCTTAAGCATTGTAGACACCGTGACAGGCCTAAGCGCCAGCCCCTTTAAAATGGATGAATGGGGCATTGATTTGGCGATTAGCGGCAGTCAAAAAGGCTTTATGATGCAACCCGGTTTGTCTTTCTTGGCGGTGGGAGAACGGGCCTTGGCTCGCCACCAAAACGACGTGAAGCATCCGGCGTTTTACTTTAATTTTACGCGTAATTTAAAGGCTCAAGCGGAAGATACCACGGCGTACACACCCGCCACGCACCTGATTATGGCCTTAGATGTCAGCTTGCAAATGATGCTAGAAGAAGGCCTCGATGCCATGAACGATCGGCACTTGCTGTTGCGTAACATGGTGCGTGCCGGCGTTAGAGCTTTAGGACTTTCAACTTTGGTGGAAGAAGATGCCAATGCCAGTCATGCAGTCACAGCGGTGTTGCCTCCTGCTGGCATAGATGCTCCTCTGGTTCGTAAGGTCTTAAAAGATCGCTTTGGCATTACAGTGGCGGACGGTCAAGCCAGCTTAAAAGGCAAAATATTCCGCATTGGGCACTTGGGCTTTGTGGGTGAACGAGACGTGTACATGGTGCTGGCGTGCCTAGAACAAGCGTTGTTTGCACTGGGTTACCCTGTTGAACTAGGCCGAGGCGTTCAAGCCGCGCAAGAAGTGGCCGCCCCGAAAAAGGCGTGCCCTGCCTAGGCTGTTGTAACGTTTTGTTGCAAAACAAGGTTGAGCTATAGGGCGTGGGTTTCTTAGGCCTATAATTAGTGGGTATAAATCTCTCTAAAGTCTTTGCTGGCTGATTTATCGTGAACCTATTAAATTTCAGGAGCTTTTCGATGCAAGTTAGTTACTTTAAAAACAATACTTACTTTACCCACCCCCTTAAGGATGTTGCGGTTGGGGCGACTCGTCTTGCTTCACCTTCCAGCACTCAACGTGTGGGGAATAGCCCTGAAGTCGTTGCTAGAACGACGGCTCGCAACCTATTGGCTTTATTACGGAAAACTTTGTATAAAAGGAATGCTTCAGGTCCAGCTAAAGCTATTAGACCAATCATTACAAAAAGAACTTTGGACAAATTGCGGACATTGATATACGCAAGTTCAGGTATACTATCTGATTTAGAAGCAGAATTCATAAAATTTTTACTGAAATTATCTCCCCAAGAACATAGAGAAGAATATGTTTATTTACTTAATGGTCTAAGACGTTTGAACGCAATTATACTAGGTAATATTGAGAAAGGGGACGATTTTACAGACCCCCTAGTCACCGAACTTAGAGAGTTTATTAAGCAAAAAGAAGTTGAGTAGACAATAGATTCACTATGGTCTTATTCTTTGAAAACCTGTTCAATGGTTTTGATTCTTAATGGACTTAAGAACATATACCTCTTTTTGAAGCTAACCTCTGGCTACTGTTCGTGTAAGAATCCGCCGGAACAGACCATTTCCACCGTCTTCATCAAAAAGGCTCGCCCTGCGGATGCTTGATCGATGTATTCTTCTTCCCCCCCCAAGTGAGGAATGCGAATAATCGCCGGTTCTAAAGGGTCTGCAGGAATGTACAGGCTGGCGAGTTCAAAGGACAGTAAATCGGCAAAATCAAAGGTTTCATAGCTGTGGGCGAGATCGTGAAAATCCCCCCGAATCGCTAAAATCCGCCCTGTAAACAAGGGTTCCTTCCCCCCACGTGCAATCGCCAAAGGCTTATGATTGCCTCGGCTGGTAAAGCTTAAGCAGTGCCACATCACATTCAACACCCCAATGGAACGATCGGGATCCACTTCTGAATAAATGCGATGCGTTTCCATGTCTCGACTTTTAAAGTTGGATTTAAAGGCACCGCAAACGACGTCCAAATCATCGAGCAGGTCGCTGAAAATGCCTTTGGTATTGCCAACCGCTTGCTCATGCAACGACGCTTGATGCGTCATATGCCCCGCCAATAAGCCGACTCGCTTGCTTAGCTGTTGAGCCATTTTTTCTTCAGGACTCAATTCAGGAACCGTAGGTTTTTTAGGCATTTGAGGCATTTGAATGCCCCCTGTTGGGGGCAAAGCTTCAGGGATTCGTTCGCCTTGGGTGGGCAGTAATATCGTGGAACGACGCTTGGCGTGAGCGTTTGAAGAAGAAGGGGTGGAATGATCGTCGGGCAAGGTAAAGACTCCGTGACAGGGTTGTAAACAAACGAAAGACGTGAGCGTTTATTGAAACGGTTCAACAACACGTTTAAGTATAGGGGGGGATCGTTTATCATTACAAGCGATTAAATAAAAGGCGCTATCCTCATTCGCTTTTAAGCCACCATAAAGCCACAAAGCGATTTTGAATCTCTCAAAGTCTAGTATACCATTTTATTAAAAAGCGAGCACCCTTTTTTTTGAGACCCGGGCAATCTACACCAAAGGGATGATTTTTGCCCGTGTGTGTGGGGGGTACTTTCCGCAAGAAGTAAAAACTATGCTATACTGGCTTCAACGTGTTTTGTGTGATGGTTGTGTTGAAGGATTGCCGAATGATTCATTCTTTTTTGACGCGTGGGTTTTTAATACGTAGGTTTTTAATACGTGAGTTTTTAATACTTGGCGCGAGCTTGGCCTTGCTTGCCTTACTCGTACTCATGCCCAAAGGCTACGCAGAATCCGTGAAGCTTTCGGCCATTGTGCCTGAATCTTCAACGCAAGGCTACACCTTTACCGCACTGGCACCCTTACCCAAGCTCCTGCCGGATGCTTCGGTTTCATCTTCCCTTTCTACAGGAACCCCCTCGCCCGCAGAACCTAAATCTAGTACGTTTCTTGACGTCAAAAAAAAACCTTAGCCCAAGGGGAGTTCACCTTTTTAACGGTGCATTCCACAGACGTCAATCCGCAAGACTCGCCCCAGTTAAAAATCGCGTGGGGGAATCAAACCTTGTGGGCATATGCCTTACCCGCGGTTTATAAAACCCCACGATGGCAAGCCCTCTTGGCCGTGGATCCTCTTTCAGCGGTGGGGGCTCGTGCGCTAAAGGTGTTTGATGCTTCAAACAAGGTGTTGGCCTCTTGCATGCTTCACATAACGCCCACGGCATTTCAAACGCAGGCCATTCGTGTTTCCAAGCAAACGGCAGGTTTGAGTCCTCAAGCGGGCGAAATGGACGCCATTGCAAAGCTCAAGGCCTTAAAAACGCCTAAGCGTTATTGGGATTTACCCTTACGATTTAACGCCCCCGTCCCCCAGTGTATGAACTCACCGTTTGGGGTCAAGCGTGTTGTCAATGGTGTGTTTACGGGAAACATTCATAAGGGCATCGATCAAAAATCGCCTCAAGGGCAAGTGATTAAAGCCCCTGAAGCAGGGAAAGTCCGTATTGCACGGTCGTTTCGCTTGCATGGCGGTACCGTGGGGCTGGATCACGGGCAGGGGTTGAGCAGTATTTACATTCACCTCAGCCAACTGATGGTGAGGGAAGACGACGTAGTGGTGAAAGGTCAAGCCATTGGCAAGGTGGGTTCAACCGGTTTTGCCGCAGGCCCCCATTTGCATTGGGGGGTATTTGTGCAAGGCGTTTCGGTGGATCCGCTTCAAATCACGCCGTTTATCAACCCTTGCGGATAATCACGCAGACAGTGTTTCTTATAATTTCGACAAATAAAAATGTGATGCTTAAATCGTTGCACCAGCAGGCGTCCAAGCACTAAATCCGAGCGGGTGAGCGCACTGCGAATCCCCGAGCGATTTTGCGGACGTCGTGCAACGAGAATGATGCGAGGAGGTGGGTCAAAAGGGGGTGGATTTTCAAGGAGGGGGAAATGAGGGAGGAGAAACGCAATGCGTCCTTCCTTCCCCCTCCTTGAACCGCCTTTAGAGGTGTTGGAGACCTTTGGCGGAGCAAAGGTCTCTGACGACGACCAGCTAAAAACGAAGTAAAAAAGCCCAACGAAGACTATGAAGAGATTACTTGCCAGCTAAAAACGACTTCATCCTGCTGAAAAAGGACGACGCATGACCCTCTTCATGGCGAATGTCTTCCGCCTTGACGTTGTGCTTATGCAAATCATGTAACTGTTGCAATAACACCTTTTCATCCCCACTGACTTTTCGGGGGATTTGAATATCTAAACGAATGAGCAGGTTGCCTCTTAAATGAGCTTGATTCAGCACAGGCACGCCTTCGCCTTTTAGGGTAATAATATGCCCATTTTCTGTACCCGCAGGGATTTTAAGATCGTAATGGCCTTTAAGTAAGGGAATGCGAATATGATCGCCCAAGACCAATTGCGTGTAATGCACGGGTACTTTCATTAAAACGTCGTAGGCGTCTCGTAAAAAATGCTCGTCTTCTTGCACTTGAATCACCACATACAAGTCCCCCGCGGGAAGTCCGTTGGGGCCAGCATCCCCGCCACCAGAAACGCGCAAGCGGGTGCCAGTGTCTACTCCTGCCGGTATGTTCAGCGTGATGGTTTCATCTTTTGGGGCGATGCCTTGACCGTGACAATGCTTACACGGGTTTTTAATCAAGGTGCCCGCCCCATGACACGACGGACAAGTCACCACTTGCGTAAAATTACCAAACATGGTTTGAGCCGATTGCCTAACCTGGCCATGCCCCCCACACGACGCGCACGCTTCGGGGTGGCTTCCCGCAGAACATCCTGTTCCCCCGCAGATGGGGCAGGTGTCTAAACGGGTGATATTGATTTTTTTTTCACACCCAAACACCGCTTCCATAAAGGTGATTTCAAGCGTGCTTCGTCGATCTTCCCCACGAAGAGGCCCTCGGGAACGTCCGCCTCCCCCGCCAAAGAAGGCAGAAAAAATATCGCTAATGTCGCCAAAATCACTCATGAAGTCCCAGTTGGTGGCGTAGCCTCCGCCACCGTAACCCCCACCCCCAGAATTATTGAGCCCGTCTTTGCCGTAGGTGTCATAAATACGGCGTTTTTCAGGGTCACTAATCACGCTATAGGCTTCGCCGAGTTCTTTAAAATGCGCTTCAGCGTTAGGATCCGTACTGGTGTCGGGGTGCAGTTCTTTGGCCTTTTGACGAAAGGCCTTCTTGATTTCTTTGGCATCAGCTGTACGAGACACCCCTAAAATTTCATAGTAATCTCGATTCGACATAGACACGGCTCACTTTAATCGCTAATAATACTAAACACTACGCTAGGGCGCTTCTGTGGCAACAATCACTTGCGCATGACGCAACACTTTGTCATGCAAGCAATACCCTGCTTGTTGTTCTGCAATAATGGTGTCAGGGGCTTGGCCTTCTACCACCAATTGACTAACGGCTTCATGCAAGGCCGGATCAAACACCTCGCCCACCACTTGGCTGCGCTTTAAGCCCGTTTCTTCAAGGGCTTGCACCAGTTGTTGTTGCATGAGTTCAAGGGTTTTATACAAGGTGGTGGAATCACTTTCAGCAGTGATGGATTTTTGAGCGCGTTCGAAGTTGTCTAGCACGGGCAAGAAATTGCGCAAAAAGTGTTCGGCGCCGTATTTACGAGACTGTTCCATTTCACTCAAGCGACGCTTGCGAAAGTTGTCAAAATCAGCCGCAAGCCGCATGTATTGTTGATGCAGTTCTTCATTAAGGACTTTAAGCGCTTGATAAGTCGGTTCATTGGTGTCGGCTTCAGTGGCTTGAGTTTGTTCAGTCGATTCAGTGGCTTCAGCGCTTGATTCATGGGTATGAAGATTGGTGTGTTCGGGGGTTTCAGCGTTTGTCATACGAGTTCCTTCTTTTGTTTCAAGGCAAGCACCTGTTAGGGGCCTCACCCATGAAGCTTGAGACGTTAGATGTAAATCTAGCTTAACTGAAACATTGTTTTATTCAAATAAAAAAATGATTAAGATGCATAGAGAAGGCCCCCAAGGCTTGAAGCGTCCTTTGACTATTTTGCTGTGGCCTTTATAAATAGTTATAAATAATGACAAGTTCCTTATATTATTACATATGCTATAATAAACAGAGTCTTCTTTTGTATTGTCAGAAGATCTAATAAAAGGAACTTGTCATATGAAATCTGCTATGTTGAGTAAAATCTGCTTCGTTTTGGGATTCGCTTCTATTATAGGTTCGATTGTTATTTGGTATACCACGGGTGGCGAACAACCCGAAATTCAAGCCCATGCAGAGCGTTTCGGTATTTTTGTAGGACTTTGGGCCCCCACGTTTTTAATTCTTTCGGGTCTTTTAAACCCCGAAACCCCTTCGGGTTCGAACGGCTCTAATCCTGAATAGTAGCCGACTTATATTGATCAAGAGATGCTTCTACGGAGGCATCTCTTGTTTTTATATTTGATCTAAACCAAAAAATTATGAAACCAGCCGTCTTATACGCCCGAGTCTCGACCAAAGAGCAAGAAGAAGAAGGATATTCCATACCTGACCAAATCAGACTTTTGGGAGTATATCAACTAAAACGCTGTACCAAACAAGTAAGAAGCACGCCAATTACAGCACCTCCAAACCAATCTAAAAACCGAGTTTGGAAAAATGTTTTGATTTTGACTGACTTGGGGCGAATTTTTTCTGTCTCAATGGCTAGATAAGGGAAGAACTGTTTAAATATCCATTCTAATGCAACGACAGCCCACCAACCAACACTTACACAAAAAAGTAAAGCACTAATTGCCTCTTCTTGCGTAGAAGGTTTCAATATGTAGAACAAAAAAGCTATTGCTATAAGCCATTTGAATTTGAACAACTTTTTATTGTAAAGTAACTGATGCATCAAATCTGTTTCATACTTGCATAGAATACCGTTTAAAAGAATTTCATTATCTCTCACAAAAGATTCATCTTTAGATTCTATTTTGACTCTATTGCTATAAGAGCTACTTCCCTCGGATTCAGAGTCTAAACGAATTTCAATACGCTCCGAATCTAAGCAGTTCTCACCCACCAATATATTTATGGAACTTAAGGGAAACTCTATGGAATTTAAACTTTTTTCAATATCTTCAATGGTGCAAGCCGTGGTAACAGTATTGTTGTAGCGTAACTCAAAGGCAACTTTCTTACCCAATTTTTGAAGATAGGTGAATAAATCTTGTAAGTCTTTTTGATTGAAAAAACTCGATTTTATTATTAGTTCTTTTGAAAACAAATAAATGTAAACCTCTATGGTTCTAAAAAATGGTGAGTGGGTCTAAAAATGGGCCTGCCGTGACTCGAACACGGGACCTCACCCTTACATAGGGGTGTCAACGCTGGTGGGTCTAAAAATGGGCCTGCCGTGACTCGAACACGGGACCTCACCCTTACATAGGGGTGTCAACGCTGGTGGGTCTAAAAATGGGCCTGCCGTGACT
>JBIKNF010000006.1:0-92599 GCA_044358835.1 Vampirovibrionales bacterium
GGCGTCCAAGCACTAAATCCGAGCGGGTGAGCGCACTGCGAATCCCCGAGCGATTTTGCGGACGTCCCACATGAATAAGTGGAGCAAGCGAAGAGGATGAGATGGGGGGTGGATTTTTAAGGAGGGGGGAAGAGAAGGAGAGCCGCAACAACTTCCTTCTCTTCCCCCCTCCTTAAACCGCCTTTAGAGGTTTGGAGACCTTTGGCGGCACAAAGGTCTCCAAGCACCAGCTATAAAAAGAAACGAGAAACCCAAGCACCCGCTATAAAAGAGAACGAGAAACCAAAAATCAAGAAAAAGGTGCGCTATTCTTCTAATAAAAACGAAACACTCGCCGTAAAATACCCTTCAGCATAAGACAAAATCAACGTCCCTTCCATGGCTTCGGTCAAGGCTTTGGCAATAAAAAGCCCTAGCCCACTGCCACGACTGCGACGCGTGAGGCCGTCGTCCAAACGATGAAACTTTTCAAAAAGCTGTTTGAGTTGGGCTTCGCTGAGTTCTTCACTGGGGTTGGAAATATGCATGTATAGCCGTTGCGCACGTTGTTCAAAGCACACGCGAATGGGGTCGCTTTCTTCAAGGCGATATTTGGCCGCATTTTCAAGTAGGTTCACCAGCACTTGTTGCCAGCGGTCTTCATCCACAAAAAGCGTCCATTGTGCCAAGGCGTCGCTGTTAGGGGATTGAACGTTTAAGGCGTCTTGCACGGCTTCAGGGAGCAACGGCAGCAGATGTTGCCAGAGGCTTTGCAGACTTTGTGCTTCACAATACACCCTTAAACGATGATTTTCCAAATCGGGAATAACGAGTAAATCTTCCACCAAGCGATTGAGTCGCTTACACTGTTGCTTAATAGTGTGAAGCGATTGCACTTGTTGTTCTTCGCTTAAGGTGTGACGATGTTTGAGCAAGCGGTTCGTGTAGCCTTGAATGTTCATTAAGGGGGTGCGAAGCTCGTGGCTGACGGTGTCAATCAAGGTGGATTTTAACTCATCGAGCTTGGCCAGTTGGGTGTTGGCTTCTTGAATCGTGGTGACTTGCTTTTCAAGCTGACGACCCATGCGGTTGACTTCAGACGTTAAATAGCGAATTTCAAAGGGCGTCACCCAATTAACAATGAGTCGTATTTGCCGACCGTAATGCCCTTCTCCCATGGCTTTAATGCCTTTAATCAACTGGCGAAAGTTCCGAATAATGCCAAGCACATAGCCCAAGCCAATTAAAATACTCACCAGTAAACTCGCCCCGATCAAGCCAAAAATCTTGAGGCGGGCTTGTTTGAGAAAGTGCCGATTTTGATGCCAATCAGGCGACACAATCAACCACGTATTGAGTGGCTTAAGTTCGGCGAGAATATAGTTTTTCCCCTCATGCCGAACGCCTTTCCAGCTCAAGTCTTTTGGCAAAGGCGCTTGTTGAGAAAGGGATTTTTTAGTCGCTTGGCTTAACACCCTAAGAGCGTTAACACGTTCTTGAAGCAAGGCATCCAAAACCGCCTGCGGAGGATTTTGGACTTCAAAAGAGATTACGCCTTCTTTGTTTTCCTTTAGATGTAAAACGGATGAACGATTTTCTGTAGGATATGGCAAGGCCAGCCACACCCCTGCTTTTTGCAAATGCAAAAGATCCCCTAGCATCGGTTGAAGGCTGTTAAACTTGCGGACTTGCACCAAAGTGAGCTGGTTGTTCAACGGCAAACGACTTTGCAACCACGCGGGTTCTTTCCCTTGACTTTGCCAAGCAGGCAAGAGTTCGTAGTGTTCTTTTCCAGCAAGTTCACTGCCTAAAATACCACAAGCCCACTGATTGATACCCTTGCGTTGCCATTGATTCGGTGAGACTTTGCTGGCCCATTGTAACAGCTCACCTGTTTTAACGTGGCACACGCCCATGAACTGAAGATCGTCTTCAAAGCTCAATAAATGAGCCAAGTCCTGTTGTTTCAAGCGTTTGGGGGTAAAGCGTCGTTCTTGAAAAAGACGCAACACACGTTGAGATTGTACCCTTTGAAAGGCCACTTCCTGCCAACTGCTTTTAAGCGTTGCACGCAGGACGTCTTCTTCTGTGGCGGCGATTTGCTTGCGTAAGGCGCCGTCGTTAATGTCGTACAACCACACGCTTAGGCCCCCAAGCGGAATGGTGACAATCAATAAGACCAAAATAATAATTTGCTGATAAAAGCGAAAGCCCGTCGTTTTACGACGCAAGCCCCATGGCTTGGATTTCAAAAAAGCAAGTACCATTTAGTCCTGACTTTCTTCAATGTTAAGACGGTAGCCCACGTTATTGACGGTTTGAATCAAGGTGGGGTGCTTGGCATCTCGTTCCACTTTTTGACGCAGGCCACCGACATGCACACGCACGGTGCGCACGTCATCACTCGCGTCATAGCCCCAGACTTCTTGCAACAAAGTCGCCAAAGAAACAGCTTCATTGGCATGTTGCACCAAGCAATACAAAATCTCAAATTCAGTCGGCGTTAAACGAATCATCTGCCCATGGCAAAAGACTTCAAGCGATTTAGGCAACAACCGTAAATCACCAATGGCCAAGCGTTCTTGGGCGGTGGCTTCGGTGGCTTCAGTGCTTTGGGTGGGGCTTACGGGGGTTTTGCCTTGTAAATCCGCCAGCTTGCCTGAACGACGAAATAAGGCGCGCATTCGCACCATGAGCTCTTGCAGTTCAAAGGGTTTGACTAAGTAATCGTCCGCCCCAGCGTGAAAGCCCTTGACCTTGTCTTCCAGCTGGCTTTTGGCGGTGAGCAAAATAATCGGCAAGCTTTCCCGATGCGCAAGCTCTCGCACATGCTTGCACAAGGCGTACCCGTCTAACTTGGGCATCATCACATCGACCAAGGCAATATCCAGTGGGGTAGGGCCTTGCAGGAACTTGAGGGCATCCATGCCGTTTTTGGCGGTATGCACGTCAAAGCCCATGAGTTCAAAGTCCATTTGCATGAGCGAAAGAATATCGGGATCATCATCCACAATCAATAAGCGAACGGGGCTTGCCATAAACGTTTCCTTTGCACGCGTAGTTGCATCTGCCTGTATTTATTATAAACTGATGAAAGAAATTATGAAAGATGAAGGATGCCACCTACTTGCTTCACAGAATTAAAACGGGCCTAGAAGAATTACTCGAACAAAGCCCGATTGATTTTCGAAGATTGTTGACCAGTGCTTTTTTAAGTAGTCTTGTCGTCTGGGGACTCGTATTTTTAGATGTGATGGTGGTACTTCCCAAACTACCACGTTCTGCAGTAGGCCCTTATTGCATCACTCTGTTTTTTTTATTTCCTTTTTTAGCAGGGATTTTACCGGTGGCTTTTTATGCACTGAAGCACCCTGTTTCAGGAATGCTTAGTCTTTTCTTAGGTAATTTAACGATTATTTTAATTGGACTAGGACTACTTTTGTTCAAGTTTGAAGTACTTTTGTTCAAGTTTGAAGATTCAATTTACTTTTTGATGACTGCCTCTATAGTGGGCATTTTTTGTGCCAGCCTAGGCGCGTTATCGGCCTATTACTTCTTTAAATTCAAGCAGAAGAACGAACCCAAAAGGAGGTCTTGACCCTTGCTTCACAGAATTAAAACGGGCCTAGAAGAATTACTCGAGCAAAGCCCGATTGATTACAAAAGAACCTTAGTTAGTGTAATGCTTAGTAGTCTTGTCGTCTGGGGACTCGTATTTTTAAATGTGATGGTACTTACCAAACTGCCGCGTTCTTCAGTGGTTCCTTATAGCATCATGCTGTTTTTTTTATTTCCTTTTTTAGCAGGGATTTTGCCCGTTTCTTTTTATGCACTGAAGCACCCTGTTTCAGGAATGTTTAGTATCATCTTGGGTCTTTTAACTGTTTTGTTAATCGGAACAGAGCTTCTTTTATTTAAGTTTGAAGGGTTGATTTGCTTATTGATGGCAGCTCCCATCGGATTCATCATGGCTGGTTTGGGTGCCTATTGTGCTTATTTATTTTTCAAAACGAAAAATTCACAGGATTCCAAAAATAAAACTGTCTTTTTTAGTGTGATTTTAGCTTTACCTTTATTGATGTTGGCCGAAAGGCATCCGTTGCCGTTGCCGATTCACCATGTCACCACATCCATCGAAGTGTCTGCCCCTGCTCAAGAAGTTTGGAAATACGTGATTGCTTTTCCTAAATTAAAAGAACCGACCGCTTGGTGGTTTAAAGCCGGTATTGCTCATCCCAAAGGAGCAGTGATTAAAGGGCATGGCGTGGGTGCTATTCGCTATTGTCAATTTACCACTGGATCTTTTGTTGAACCCATCACTCATTGGAATCCACCTCATCACTTGGGATTTGATGTGGCGAAACAACCCCCCTCAATGAAAGAACTTTCACCTTGGGGAACTATTCACCCGCCTCACTTAGACAACTATTTTCAATCAAAACGTGGTCAATTTATTCTAACTTCATTGCCGAATGGAAAAACCAAAATCGAAGGCACGACTTGGTATACCATTGATATTTGGCCTCAAGCTTATTGGACGATGTGGTCAAACTTTTTAATTCATGCCATTCATTATGAAGTGTTAAACCATATCAAAACTAAAGTCGAACAAAAAAACAACAGAGAATTAACCCATGCCTGAATCACGACTTCACGCCTTACGAGGAGCCACCACCCTACCTGAAGACACCGCTGAAGCGATGGACATTGAAGTCAGTCGCTTGCTAGAAGCCATGGTGTCTCAAAACCACATTAAACCTAGCGATATCGTCAGCGTACTATTTAGTTTGACGCCTGACTTGCATAGTGCTAGCCCAGCGAAAGTGGCTCGTCGTGCCTTGCCTTGGCAGGATGTCGCCCTTTTTTCCGGCCTAGAACCCGAGATTGAAGGCCAGCCCCCCAAGGCCGTTCGTGTGATGATTCACTTTTATAGCACCAAAACCCAAGCCCAACTCAAGCATGTGTACTTAAACGAAGCCCGCCATTTGCGCCCAGATCGCGTGGTGAATCCCTATGGGTATGCTGGCTCTTCGCTTGGCTTGATGCCTTAATACTTCGTCATCAAAGGACGTGGGGGCGTGAGCGTGAAGCTGTAGTAGTCGTCCGCAAAACGCTTCCACACGGCCACACAATAGCCACTGCCCAACCCCTTTAACGGCACATTCTGCGGATGCCCCAACCAAATCGTCGCCACAAAATCCCGCGTATAGCCTGAAAACCAAATGTCTCGGGTTTGATCGGTCGTGCCTGTTTTGCCCGCTACATCCCGATTGTGGAGTCGCGCTTTTTGGCCTGTGCCAGAATCGACCACCGTCTTTAACGCTGAATTGATCATCGCCACGGAACGCGCGTCTAAGTGGCGCTTGGGGGCTTGCACCTTTCGAAAAATCTCTTTTCCACTAGGTTCTTGAATCCGTAAAATGGCTTGAGGCGTCCGGTACATTCCCCCACGCGCAAAGGTGCTATAGGCGTTGGCTAGTTCCAGCACGGAAACGCCTGAAGCCCCTAACAAACTAGCGAAATTGGGCGCAATGTCCGATTGAATCCCGGCCAAGCGAGCCGTTTCAATAATGGCCTTCAACCCTACCATTTGCCCCACCTGCACAGTTGTGGTGTTTCGGCTTTGCGCCAAGGCTTGGCGAATGTTCATACGGCCTTTAAAAACGCCGTCGTAATTCTTGGGCTTCCAATAGCCATAGCCTGTATTAAACGAAATGGGTTTGTCGTAAATCGTGGAATCGGGCGAGATTTTACCGAGTCGAAAGCCAGTTAAATACACAAACGGCTTAAAGGTAGACCCTGGAGATCGCCGAGCCATGGTGGCATTGTTAAATTGCGAATGATTAAAGTCTTTCCCCCCTACCATGCCGAGCATCTGATCTTCATCCACATTTAAGACAATCATCGCCCCTTCTTTAAGATTAGACGACGGCGGAGCCTTTTCAAACGCCACCTTCATCGACGCTTCTGCCGCCGACTGCACGCGTTGATCCAGCGTGGTTGTAACCATCAACCCCCCTCGCCGTACGACGTCTTCACCAAAGGCGTCAATCATTTCTTGTCTTACATGGTTCACAAAAAACGGGTAGCGATACTGCGTTTTCACACGGTCGTAACGCAAGGGTTCGCTCAAGGCCTGTTCGTGCTGTTCTGCGGTAATAAAGCCGTGGTCTTCCATGGCATTCAATACCAGTAACTGTCGTTCTTTTGCCGCTTGGGGAAAGACATAAGGATTCAGCCCTTCAGGGGCCTTTAACAAGCCTGCCATTAAAGCCGCTTGGGCCAAACTCAATTCTTCCGCAGGTTTATTGAAGTATCGCTTGGCGGCTTTTTCAGCGCCATAGGCTTGATTGCCCCAATACACCACGTTTAAATAAAGTTCTAAGATTTTGTCTTTGCTATACAGTTTTTCAATGCGAGTCGCCAACAAGGCTTCGGCGAGTTTTCGCCCTAAGGAACGTTCTGAAGACAGGTAAAGGTTTTTAATCAGCTGCTGCGTCAAGGTGGAACCGCCTTGCACTTCACCGCCTTTTATATTACTGATAATCGCTCGCAAGGTGCCTTTGGTGTCGACGCCCTTGTGGTGATAAAAGCGGTTGTCTTCAATGGCCATAATCGCGCGAGGCAGGTAGGGAGAAATATGTGCAAGGTTTTTCACGGTACGGTCTTCATCGCCACTAATGTTGGCAATTAATGTTCCGTTTCGATCCAAAATTTGCGTCGATTCTGAAGGGTGCCATTCATCCAACAGGCTCAAATTCGGGAGCTTTTTTAGGCTATTTGAAATAACAAAGCCCAAGTTCACACTCACTAAAAACAGCACCATAATCATAATGCCCATGCCCCCCATCATCACAAAAAGCCCCCATCGGTTTTGCGTGACTTCTTGCTTCATCGGCACATCAACCGGCAGTTCCTGCGTGTAGGGCGAAACGGCATTATTAGACTGGTACGAAGGCTCTTCAGTATTCACGGGACTATCCTAAGCTGATGTGTTCAGGGAGTTGGATGATTTCAAAAATAGGTTCGACGCTCAAGCATTGACCGCTTTCCGCTTCAATCACAAAACGTACGGCGTTAATTTGAATTTGCGGGCTTTTGGCGACTTCCATTTTCACCCAGCCGAGTTCAGTCATGCGCTTTTGCGCCGCCAAGGGTTCCATGCCAATCACACTTTCATAGGTGCCGTTCATGCCAGCATCGGTGATAAAACCTGTACGGTCGTGTAATATACGGGCATCGTTGGTTTGCACATGGGTATGCGTGCCGACTACAGCAGAAGCCCCCAATTGCGATGCATAACGAGCCAACGCTCCTTTTTCAGCCGTGGCTTCGGCGTGAATATCCAAGAACACAATGGGCGTCACGTTCAAGAGTTGTGGCAACTCTTCATCCAACACTTCCCATGGAGAATTGTAATTTGCCATGTAAACCTGCCCCAAAACGTTGAGAATCCCCACCTTCACACCGTTGACATCCACAATGCGAGACCCTCGCCCGGGGATGTGTTTGCCAGGAATATTCGCAGGACGCACTAGGCGTTCGGCGTTGTTCATGTACTCAAAGGATTCCTTGCGATCGAAGGTGTGGTTGCCGCCGGTTAGGGCGTGAAAGCCGTGACCTATCATGTCTTGGTAATGTTTTTCAGAAGTGCCCGCCCCATGCGTGATGTTTTCGGCATTGGCAATCAGCATATCAGGCTTGCGTTTAAGGTGATGTTCCAAAAAATAGTAGACGCCTTCACGCCCCGGTTTACCGACCACGTCTCCAAAAAAGAGGATTTCAAATGTAGACATCCACGACTCACTTTCTATAGCTGTCTTAGGATTATCCCTTAAACAGACCTTTTCTTCAAGGGGGGGCGTGGGCAACCGAGTAGCCTCACCCCAATAGGGTCGAAAAAGTTGAAACTTTCAGGGCGTAAAGTCCGTTTTTTCGTCTTTACAGGGAAGGTGAAGCGATCAAAGGCGTGGAGGAATCGATGACTGTATTATATACGTTGTAGCGTATTTTCCTAGTTTTTTGTATTGTTTAACGCTTGAATTCTTTCTAAGATGGTAGTCCACTCTTTGATGAATTCAGGAGTACTCCATTTACTATTCTTAGAATTAATTTCTTGGATGTACTTTACCCAGCCATTTATTAAGAAATCACTTCCCATTCCAGGCTTATTAAACCAAGGCTTTTGCGGATATTGCTCGAGATATGCTTCAAAAGCATTCTTTTCTCTACCAAAAGGAATCCGTTTTGTATCAAAATCAGATCCTTTTTTGTATTTATTGTGAAAATCCTCATCATTAAGAAAATTTAGAAAGAGTTTAACTTTTGCTTCTAGTCGGTATAGATCTGGCCATAATAACGGATTGCCAATTTTTATTCGCTGTTCCAATTGATCTAATTCTTTAACAACCTCCTTTACTTGGGTAGAATCAAACCCCGTGCGCTGGGACTGAGCGGATAGTGATTCATTCACTTTACTTATGTTACTATAAAGAGGGGTAATTGGTCGGGTAAGCGTCGAAGAAGCACGTGTGATTTGCATAAAAAGCACCTTTATAACGTTAAAGAAGAGAAATAAATAGAGAAATATTTATATCATAAGTATAATATAAAGAAGATTTTTTGGTCAAACCTTTGATTGCTTAGGGCCCCTGTCCCCCCTCCTATAATCAGGAGGGGGGACAAGAACAATAATCGTGCTATACTCAAGGGTATGCAAACACTCATTCAAACCTTTGAACAACAGTGGGCGAAAGTCCTCGTTTACCTGTCGATACTCGGCTTGCTGCTGCACGGCGTTTTCATCTTCGCCTCCCCCACCCACGCCCAAATCCCCCTCATCGCACTGCTTTGGGTCGGTGCCATCCCACTCACGATAGAAGCCCTCATCAAAATCTTCCAAAAAGACTTCGGTGCCGATCTGCTCGCCGTTCTCGCCATGCTCAGCAGCCTAGTCATGCACGAATACTTGGCAGGCGGACTCATCGTGCTGATGCTCGCAGGCGGTCAAAGCTTGGAACAATACGCCGTCAAAAAGGCGTCTTCCGTGCTAGAAGCCCTCGCCAAGCGGATGCCCAACACCGCCCACCGCCAAGACGCCAACGCCATCGTCGAAGTCCCCTTAGATGAAATCAAAGTCGGCGATTTTCTAGTGATTTTCCCCCACGAAACCGCCCCCGTCGACGGCATCGTGCGTGAAGGCAACGGCACCATGGATGAATCCTACCTCACGGGCGAACCGTACCAAGTTTCCAAAGCACCGGGGTCGTCGATTTTGTCGGGTGCGATTAACGGCAATGCCGTCTTGGTGATTGAAGCCGAAAAGCCCGTCGCTGACTCTCGTTACGCCACGATTATGCAAGTCATGCAAGACGCCGAAGCCAAGCGTCCGAACCTTCGTCGTTTGGGGGATCAAATCGGTGCTATTTTCACCCCAATTGCCTTAGCGATTGCCCTACTGGCCTGGGCACTGACGGGTGAAGCCACGCGTTTTTTGTCCGTTTTGATGATCGCCACGCCCTGCCCATTATTGATTGCGATTCCCATTACCATTATTAGTGCGATTTCACTGGCTGCCAAGCACGGCATTATTATTCGAGATCCCGCCATTCTTGAGCGTTTACCAACGTGTCGCACCGCCATTTTCGACAAAACAGGCACGCTCACCTACGGCAAACCCACGCTAACGGAAATTATCCCCACGCCTCCTTTTACTCGCCGAGAACTCCTGCAAGCGGCTGGCAGTCTGGAGCGTTATTCCAAGCATCCGCTGGCGAATGCCTTGATTGAAGCGGCGACTGAAGAGCATTTGGTCTTGCCTCAAGCCAGTGAAGTGTCTGAAAAGCCGGGGCAAGGGCTTTATGGCGTGATTAACGGTAGAGGCTGGCATATCACGAGTCGCCAAAAAATTAGCCAGCAGTGGTCGCAGTTGCTCCCCCAATTGCCTGAAATTACGGTGGGTTTAGAGTGCATTTTGCTTTGCAATAACCAACTGGCTGGCGTGTTTCGCTTGCGGGACGAAGCTCGTTCCGAAGGCAAGTCATTCATCGGGCATTTGGCACCTGCTCACCAACTGAATAAAGTCATTTTGCTTTCAGGAGACAGATCGTCTGAAGTAGCGTATTTAGCGGACGTTCTTGGTATTGAAGACACCTTTGCAGAGCAGTCACCCGAGCAGAAAGTGGAAATTGTGCGTCAAGAAACGGCTTTGGCTCCGACGCTGTTTATGGGCGACGGCATCAACGATGCCCCTGCTTTGGCGACGGCCACGGTGGGTTTAGCCTTTGGTCAGCAGAATAATGTGACCAGCGAAGCCGCAGGAGCGGTGATTTTAGAAAACACGCTACACAAGGTGGATGAACTCTTGCATATTAGTTTGTCGCTACGAAGCATTGCCCTTCAAAGTGCGGTCGGTGGAATGGTGTTAAGTGTGGTGGGGATGGCACTGGCTGCGATGGGGTACATCAATCCTGTGCAGGGGGCGTTGGCTCAAGAAGCGATCGATATTTTAGCGATCGCCAATGCCTTGCGTTTGGCGTGGCAACCCAATATCGCGACAGACATGCACAGTCATTAAGCATTAAGGGGGTACACGTTGAAAAGTTCTCCTGTCCTTTCAACGCTTTTTGCACACGAACACTACCGGCTCACCCAAACGACGACCCCTGTCAAATTCGCCCTGCTCAACGAAGCGCAACGCATGACGCTTGAACGTCTTGGTTCTGAAGAAGCTCGGCATCACGCCTTGTTAGGTGTTCAGTTAAAAAATAGTGTTTCTGGTATTTCATACCCCTCACGGCAGGTGAGCCTTTCTCATAGCGAAAATGTCGCCGTGATGGCCGTGCATCAGGATTCGTCACAATGCGTTGGCGTGGATATTGAAGCGGTGCATCGGGGGATTCACCCTCGCCTTCGCGCACGGTTGACGCCGTCTTTTGAAGAAGCCCAGCGTGTTGAAAAACTGCCTTCACTCGGCTTATGGTGCGTGAAAGAAGCCTTGTGGAAAGCGTGGAAACATAATCACCAAGGCCTGATTAAGGCCGTGAACATTCGCCACGTTGTTGAACAGTCCCCCCAAACAGAAGCGCCAAAACGTTTGTTATTTGAAGGTCAAGCCCAAGCCCCGTGTGGCCAGCCGTTGCAATGGCACTTGTATGAAATAGATTCGCTTGGTCCAAAGGCGCAGGCCTTTTATGTAGCGGTGGCCTTTAGCTTGCCATAAGGCAGTAAATGGGAACGAATCCAATAATGCAACGCGTATAAAAGCGGGGTAATACCCAGCGCCACGACTAACTTGACTTCATAATTGGAACGGCCAATTAAGAAAATGTCCTGCGATGAAAGCGTACCCGCAAAGGCAATGCTGGTTACAATAAAGGAGTCAAACCCTTGGGAAATAAGCGTTGAACCCGTGGCCCTTAGCCCAATGAATCGATTGCCCGTCCATTGTTTGAATAAGGAAAAAATGGTGATGTCCAGAAATTGAGAAAATAAGTACGCCGTTAAAGACGCCACAATCATACCCGTAAAGTTGTTGGCCACTTGATGAAACGCCACCGCAGAAATCGGCGAATGGGGGGTAACCTGCAAGGTTTCTAAAAAACGAAACACCCCGTAAAAGCCTAGAGCCACCGAAAAACCCAGCCAAGTCACTCGTTTGGCGCCTGCGTTGCCGTAAAATTCGTTCAACAAATCCGTGAGCAAAAACGTCACAGGAAAGGTAATAATCCCCGCTGAAATGAGGCGTTCGCCCAACAACGGCAGATGCAACGGAATCAACACCGCCCCCGTGAGATTGGCCACAATGAGTGAGGTACAAAACACCACGGACATCAAGGTAAACAAGGTGCCTTGTGAATTGACGCCTTCAATTTCAGGCAAAATCCACTGCTTTAAGGTGTGTAACTGGCGTAAGGCATTCATGCGTTTTAAAACAGACTTTAATCAGACTATATATATAAGGTATAATATCATAAAAGGAGCAAATAAAGCTATGGTAAAACGCATCGGCATTACAGGCGCAATAGGGACGGGCAAAAGTACCGTAGGGCGTTTATTGGAAGCCCAAGGCTACCCCGTGATTGATGCCGATGAGGTGGTGCATCAGGCGTTGGCGGAAAATACGGCCGTTCATCACGCCTTGCGCGAGCAGATGGGCAATGAAATTTTTGATCAGCGCACAGGTCAGCCGTCTCGGCCCGCATTGGCGAAGCGAATTTTTCAACACAACACAGACAAATTGTTTTTAGAACGTCTTCTTCACCCGATTGTGCGTCAAGAAATTGAGCGCTTTTTTACGCAGTATCAAGCCAAAGACTTGGCGTTTGCCTTGGTGCCCCTTTTATTTGAAAGCGGATTAGAGCCGTTTTATGATGAAGTGTGGTGTGTGGCTTGTTCCCCTGCAATCCAAGTAAGTCGATTAAAAGTTAATCGCGGTATGACGGATGAGCAAATCCAAGCACGACTGAGCAATCAGTGGGCGTTGGACGAAAAAACCAAGCGTTCTGATCGCGTGTTGTGGAACGACGGTTCACTTCAAGCCCTACAAACTCAGGTAGAACAAGCCCTTTCGAACACTATAAAATAAAAGTCGTGGTTCTAGCGAATCCTAGGGGCACATCGCATCACAGGCCGTCCACAAATCCTTAAACAGCGGAGACGACAAATAACGTTCCCCATTGGAACACTGAATGGTGACAATCAGTTGGCCGTTTGATTCAGGACGCTTGGCCACTTCAAGGGCGGCCCACACATTGGCCCCAGAAGAAATGCCCGACATCATGCCTTCTTTTAAGGCCAAGTCTTTCGCCACCGTCATGGCGGTTTCAGAAGAAACGGGGATGATTTCATCAATGAGGTGGGGGTCTAAAATACTGGGGACAAAACCTGCCCCGATGCCTTGAATCAGATGAGGGCCAGCAACTTGCCCACTTAAAACGGCACTTTCAGCCGGTTCAACCGCAATGATTTTAATGTGAGGGTTTTGTTCCTTCAAAAAACGCCCAACCCCTGTAATGGTCCCCCCTGTGCCCACCCCCGCAATAAAGACATCCACCTTGCCTTGGGTGCTTTGCCAAATTTCAGGGGCGGTGGTTTTATAATGAATTTCTGAATTGGCGGGGTTGCCGAATTGATCCAACAAATAGGCATTGGGGGTAGATTCAACAAGGGTTTGGGCATATTCACAGGCGCCCTTCATGCCCAGTGCAGCAGGGGTGAGTTGGACATCCGCACCATAGGCTTTTAAAATCACCCGACGTTCCATGGAACAATTTTCAGGCATCACAATAATAAGCCGATACCCTTTAACCGCAGCTACCATGGCCAGGGCAATGCCGCTATTGCCACTGGTGGGTTCAACCAACACACTGTGGCTGGGGTGAATCAGGCCTTTGGCTTCGGCATCTTCAATTAGGTACAGGCCGACACGGTCCTTAATACTGCCCCCTGGGAGTCGGGATTCTTGTTTGACGGCGATTTGAGCGTGCAGGCCTTGGCTCAGCGCGTTGAGCAAGACCAAGGGGGTATCTTTAATGGTTTGGGTAATACAGTCCACCAACATGCTGGGGTGTGTTCCTTTTAATTAAGAACTAGAGACTTTATAGTATAGCAAAAAAGTCTTGGAATCTCTCTAAAAAAAAGAAAAACCGCTGGTTTTCTTAAAACACCCAGCGGCAAACCCAATTTGACCAGAATAAAAGTAAAAAGCGTCAGACTCCTGTACAGCGGAGCAACTGGCTTTGTAAATCTATCTTAATAAAATAAAAACAGGCAGAAATAATGCCCAATCGTTACAATGTGCAATGTTTGTTTTAAAAACACTATAGAAGCTTCTGCAAAAGGGCGCTTTCTATAAAACACGACCTAACTTAGGCGACGAATGGCCTCTTCTAAGGTGGCAATTTCTTTAGCAAAACAAATTCGCACAAAACCACTTCGAGGCGCTTGAACAAACGTACACCCCGGCACAACGGAAATCCCAGCCGTGTGAATCAGTTCTTTGGCCCAGCGCCATTCATCGTCCACCCCGAGCGTTTTTTTCAAATCAAGCCAAATATAATAGGCCCCTTCTGGCAAATAGGCTTGCGCCTGTTCAGCAGAAATGCCGAATGCCTGTACGACTTGCAAGGCCACACGACGTTTTTCGGCATAGGTGGCTTGAACTTCCGCTTGTAAGGTGGGGGTATATGCGTTCAAGGCTTCAGCGGCCACCAATTGAAAGAAGGTGTTGGTGCCTGCGGTGCTTAAGTCATGTAAGCTTCTAAAGGCGTGTGTGAATTCAGCAGGGCCCACCGCCCAACCGACTCGCCAACCTGTTGCGCTAATGAGTTTTGAACACGAACCTAGCGTCACGGTTCGTTCCGCCATGCCTGCCACGCGAGCCAACGGCGTAAAGGTGCGCCCGTCGTACAGGAGCTGATCGTACACTTCATCCGTCAAACACCACAAATTGTGTTGAATCGCTACATCCGCAAGGGCATGCAGTTCGGCGTCCGTCAACACCCGCCCCGTTGGATTGTTCGGATTGTTTATCAAGATCGCCTTGGTGTTTGGGGTAATAAAAGCGTCTAAAACTTCCGCTTCAATGCGAAAATCAGGCGCTTTTAAGGGGTAAAAAACGGGAATCGCCCCTAAGCTTTTGACTAAATCATGATACGGTTCATAAAAGGGTTCAAAAATAAGGACTTCATCTCCCGCGTTGACGAACGCTTTTAGGGCCAAATACAAGGCTTCTGTGGCGCCACAGGTAATGGTGACTTCACGTTCAGCGTCGTAATGTAGACCATAAAAACGCTGGTAATACGCCGCCACCGCTTCACGCGTTTGACGGGCGCCCCAAGTGTTACGCAGCTGGTGAAGATCCTTGCCTTGTGCTAAGACGTCTTCATAAGCGGCTAACACCCAAGGGGGGGGATCGTAATCAGGCAAGCCTTCGGCCAAATTAAGCGCCTGTTTTTCCACCGCCAAACGAGACATTTCACAGATTAACGATTCCTGCACCCCTTGCGTGATGCGAGACAATGGAGGAATCCACATTAGTGAAAGACCCCGTTAAATCGCTGTAAATACAAGGCCAACATGCACAATAGGCCATGAAACAAAACAAACGCGTTCACCACGTGAGTTTCATGCCAACCACAGAGTTCAAAATGGTGATGAAAGGGGGCCATTTTAAAGAAGCGTTTTTTCCATAGCTGAAAGCCCACAATTTGAATCAGCACACTGAGTGCTTCAAGCGTGAAAATGCCCGCTGTCAGTAGTAACCACGCATCTTGATGGGTCATTAGGCCCACTGTGGCGATCAATCCGCCTAGTGCCAGGCTCCCAGAATCTCCCATAAACACGCGGGCGGGAAATTTGTTGTACACCATAAAAGCAATTAAACAAGGAAGAATTAACACACACAATAATAAAGTGGGAAAATAGCTTTGCCCTTGTGCTTGGGTGATTAAAAGCAAGGCAAAGGCATAAAAGGTAAGAGCCGTGGTGCTTGCCGCTAAGCTGTCAAGGCCATCCGTTAAGTTGACGGCGTTAGACAAGGCCGTAACAGCAAAGGTGGCGTACAATACATATTGCCACGCTTCTAAACGAAGCACGTGATGAAACACATGCACGTGGGTGTCGCCCACCACAAACACCATAATCAGCCCCAAAATGATGCCAATCCCCGCTTGTACAACGAGTTTGGTTCTGGCACCAAGGCCTTTGTTGTGTTGTTTAAGCACTTTAGCAAGGTCGTCCCACATGCCTAGGCCCATAAGGCTCAAGCATATGACGAGTGGGGTGTAAAAATAGGGCGACGGTAAAATATGTTCGGCTTGTTTGACAGATTGCATGACCCCCGCCATGATTAAGGACACCAGAACCCACAAGGTAATTAAGAAAATGCCTCCGCCTGTTGGAGTGCCTTGTTTAGACTGGTGCGAATCGGGGCCTTCTTCACGAATAAATTGTTGCACACGCAGTGATTTAAGGAAGTTAATGAAGAACGGAAAGCCAATTAAGCCTAGGCCAAAGGCAATCAGCACAGCGGGTAAAATGAAAATGAGTTGCGTTTTAATTAAATGAACCAAGTGGGCTTGGTGAATCAGTTCTATAAAAGTATTCATAAAGCGAAATGCCCCAATTCAGATGCGGTGTATGGATATGATGCTAAGTAGGGGATCACCCGTTCAAGGGCATGAAAACGACTGCCTTTTAAGAAGTAGGCGATGGGCGTTTTGTGGCCTAAGGTATTGATACAGTCGACTTTAAAGGACTCAAGAGCATGTAAAAAGTCTTCTGTTGTGGGGTAAATTACCGTGTTTTCGTTCAAGGCAAGGCCCTGCCATTCTTGGCCGACAAGCACCACGCCTTGCACGCCTTGTGCAGTAGCGGCGTCTTTATACACGTCTGCATGATAGGTCAAAGACGCTTGGCCCAATTCTTTCATACTCCCTAGAATCAGGATGCGCGCGGGGTGATCTTCTAGTGAAGTAGCGAAAAACGCGTTTAAGCTGGCGTTCATACTAGCGGGGTTGGCGTTATAGGCGTCGTTAATTAGGGTATTGCTGTTGGGGAGTTGAAGGCGTTCAAAGCGTCCGCTTTGAGAGGTAAAGGATGCCAAAGCATCGGCGACGGCTTGGGTGGAAAGGCCTAGCACTTTGGCGATTTTAATCACCCCCAAGAGGTTCGACACCTGATGTTTCCCCGGTAATGGGGAATGAAACGCCACCCCTTCAACGCTAAAGCGAAAGGTGCCATCGGGCAACGCGACCATATGTTCAGCGTCTTTCATGTCATAACGCCAGTGGGTCAAATGGGCCAAGGAAAGTTCAGCCAGTCGGGCTTCAAGGTAGGGGTCGTTTCCGTTTGAAACCAGCGTGCTTTTCAAGCCTTCAACCAATTCGCACTTGGCCATGGCCGTATTTTCTAGCGTGCCAAGCAATTCAATGTGGGCAGGCCCAATGTTAATCAGTAACCCAATATCGGGTTCGGCCATCAGGCTCAAGCGTCTAATTTCGCCCAAGCCACGCATGCCCATTTCAACAATCGCGATTTCGGTGTCTTCTTCAAGGGCCAAAAGCGTTTGAGCCACACCAATATCGTTATTATAATTCCCCAGTGTGGCTTGTGTGGGGCGACTTTGCTTAAAAACGTGAAAGAGGTATTCTTTTAAAGTGCTTTTGCCTGAACTACCTGTTAAGCCAATCACCGTGGCCAAAGAGCGTCTGCGGTGAAAGCGAGCCAGTGCTTGAAGGGCCTCTAGGGTGTCTTTCACCAACAGGAAGGTGAGATTTTCTAAGGCATTTAGTTGACTGAAATGGCTGTTGTAATACCGTTCTTCACAAAAAGCCACGCACACGCCTGTTTCCCCTAGCGATCCCAAATAATCATGACCATCAAAACGTTCGCCCACCAACGGTAAAAAAAGGTCGTGCGCCTTTAGGTGACGAGAATCCGTGCCAATGGAAAAGCGGCGATCTGGCGCGGGGGGGGGCTGAAGCACACGGGCTTGAGTGGCTTGCACCAATTCAGCGAAGCTAAAGGTCGCTGTCATAGGATTGTTTCCCCCTAAAATAGCTTCTGCTGAACGGGTTCAGCTTCAAATAAATCCCCGACGGCACAATCTAAAACATCACACAATCTGTCCATATTTTCGTAGTTCGGTTGGGTACGACCGCTGGCCCATGAATAAATGGTTTGTTGAGGCAATCCCATTTCTTTGGCCAATTTATAAAGGCTCCAGGCTTTGCGTTCGCGAGCGACCTCTTTAAGCTTAATTTTCATAGGGAACCCTCTAAATACTTCAAATGCTTGTTGAGTCAACATACTAAACAGTATACGGCCTATACAAAAAAGCATCAAGTCTTTTTTAGTGAAAGGTGAGGAGTTCATTGTACTTCCCCTATTTGAATGAACTTGCCCCAAAGCACTAAACCAAAAAAAGGAGATGTCTTCATGACGCACACGACTGTTCTAAAGTAAGTCACTATAATTAGACTGTATATCCCTATCTTTCAAACACTATACGTTCCAACTTGTTGAGGTATCCTGATGTTTAGCCCATTTGTCAATCCACTCCTTTGCAAAAAAACAGCCCAAACCTTAGGGACTGTTTTAGGTGTTACCGCCTTATTGGTGGGGGGATTCGATCACGCTTGGGCTGCTTCAAGTCTTCCGGCTTCCGCTCAATCGGGCGTCCACCTTTATAATCGTGGATTGGTGGCTCAGTCTTTAAAAGTATTTAAATCCACCGTCAAACGCTACCCCACCAATGCCTTGGCCTACACGTGGCTAGGTAAAGCCTATAAAAAACAAGGGGGGCAAACCAATCAGGCTTTAGCGATTCAAGCCTTTGAAACTGCTCTAGAATTTGACCCCACAGAAGCAACAGCCCTAAAAGAACTGGCTGAACTGTATAGTTGGAATCCAAGCAAACGCGCCGAAGCCACTGGTTTACTACAACAATATGTAAGCCTAAAACCACAGGATTACAGTGCCAAAAAACAACTGGCCATGCTGTATATATGGCAAGGACTTTATGAAAAAGCCACCCCCTATGTAGAACATGTTCAGGCCTATTACCCCAAGGATGTTCCGTTTTTAACGGCTTATGCCCAATACCTGACTTACACAGGGCGCCCTTACGAAGCGGTTGAATTGTATGAAGGCCCCCTTAAGGCGCATTCAGCCAATGCTAATGTGAATCTGCGTCAGGCTTATGTGGCGGCGTTGGTGAAAAGTGGGCAAAGCGCGCAAGCCCGCACGATCTATCGCCAAATGCTTTCGGCGTCTGAAGTGACGGGGCGCCTAGATGACACCGTTTTAAATGCCCTAGCCAGCATGGCTTATGAACTAGGGGACTTTGAAGAAGCCCTTTCCATGGACAAAGAACTGCTTCATTCCACTAAAGTGGACGCCGTTCAAATCACCTTTCGCATGGCGCGTTCCTACCAACACTTGGGGCAATATGAAAAAGCCTTGACGTTGTTTCAGGAATTGCACCATCAAGGCCGTTTAAACACGAATGAAAAAATTGAATACGCTGATGTATTGACTGAAGCAAGGGCCAAAGGGGTTGCCGGTGTGGATCCATCTCATATTGAAGAGATCTTTCATGAAGCCCTAAAAACCACGAACGACAAAGTGGGCCTTTCATTACGACTGGCGCGTTTGTATGCCACTCAAGCGGATGAATCCGCCAATGCGGTGAACTACTTTATTTATGCCGCTGAACGAGATGCCACCGGCAAAGCCAAAACAGAACTCATTGACTTTTTAAAATCGTTGGCTGAAAATCCCGCCGCCAATGTGCAAGAAGCCTATTCTAAAGCCTTACACAGTTTCCCTAACGATCCTGAACTCACGGGTGTTTACGCGGAATATCTTTCGTGGAATGAAGCCACGCGCCCGCAAGCCTTAGAACAATTTTTAAAGCTGGCCCAAACCCAGCCCAAGATTTCTAAAGCCTATACTGAAAAAGTGGAACAAACGTTGGTGTGGCACCAAGCCAAACGCGAATACGTCACGTGGTACGAACTATTAGGGCAAGCCTACCCCACGATTCACGCCCACAAGCTCGCCTTGGCGCGTGCTTACTGGCAAGACAAATCCGCCACTCCAGATTTTGAAAAGGTCTATAGCCTTTACAATGAATTGATGCCCGTTTACGGTAAGGATCCTAAATTTGTCAATGAATTTGCAGGTTTGTTAAGCCAAAGCCCTGACAAAAAAATGAAGGCGCGTGGCCTTGCGCTGGTGGAAGGCTTATATCTTCAAAATCCTGAAGACTTAAGCGTGACGCTTGCCTACGCCAAGCAATTAAGTTATGCGGGCAAAACCAGCCAAGCCATTAAATTGTTTGACAAAGTGTTGAGCCACTCCCCTCAATCTCGCGATGCGTTGGTGGGTAAAGCGAATGCCTACTTGTGGAATGGCGAAAATTATAAAGCCATTAAACTACTCAACCAAGCGCGTCAAACCTACCCGAATGATTCAGAAATACTTCATTCACTAGCAGAAGCATATAAGGCCATTGGCCGTTATGACAAAGCCTTGGCGATTATGAAAGAAAGTAAGCAGATTCAGCCTGTGACCCCGTCATCCATAAGCGATGCATTTCTTGAAACAAAGGGGGCTGAATCCAACCAAGGGTTCATGGATGCTTTAAAGCCAGAATCCGAGGCGTCTAATTTATCATCCAATACATCTACGCTACGGCGGACTGATAGAAATAAAAGTGTGGACGCTAACCCTACCGATGCCTACCCCTTAATCGTGTGGGAAGACGCCCCAAGTGACGTGCTTCCACAAGCGCAACGCACAACACACCCCACCATAACACCCCAACCCCTTGGGATGGATGAGACAGTCGCGACCTTGCATCGTTTGCAACAACAGTCTTCTCAACAATTAGAACGCTTGCATACCAAAGTCAACGTCCTAAGCGATATGGCCCCAGGGCAGGCAGAAGTCACTGGCGTTCGTTTGAATGAACCAGATCAATCCGCCTTTACGACGGGTTTTCATACCGCGCTAACGAATCAATCCCATGTTCAAGGCCCCGCCACCAACGGTGTGTTAGGGGAACTAAGCACTCATGAAGACGTTGAATTAGGCATGGGGCAAACCATTATTTCAGACGAAGACCCCGCCGTTGGTAACTATGTGGGAGGAAGAGGCGATCTCTTTCAGCTAGACAGATTAGCAGGGGTAAATCGTGATATTAAAGAAGCCATGCGTCCGACGTTTCGTACAGGCTTTTTGTACACCTCTCAAGACGGTGAAGACACCACCAACAAGTTACGCCATTGGATTGTACCAAACCAAATCAGTTTTAACCTAACCCCCAATGTGCGCATGCGCGCAGGCTATGCCATTCGAAACCTCATGATTCCCGCCATTCGTGACTACAACTTGAATCCTCGTAGCACCATGGCGCATCAGTACAGTTTAGGCACGAGCTTTGCCCTTACCGACAAATTAAGCTTCGACGGCGATGCTTCCCTTGAAAATTATACCCAAAGTAGTAGTGTCAACATCAACTATCAAGCGCGTTTAAAGTACGATTTGAATGACCGCGTGAAGTTTCAAATGGGTTCACGGCGTTCACCGCTTGAAACCAGTTTCTTGTCATACGCAGGGTTCACCCCTAAAAACGGTAGTTTGGCGGGTGAATTGATTGGTCAGGTGCGTGAAACCACTCTTTTTGCGGAAGCAAACGTGGTGCCTTGGAAAAATTGGGACTTAAACCTAGCCTATGAATTTGGCTTAGTCAATGGCAAACATGTTCAACGCAACACGAAAAACCAAGTGTATGCCAGTCTTGGTTACAACTGGCAGTATGCTAAAAATCATGCTGTTCGCTTGGCGTATGAATCCCTGTTCTTTGGCTATGCCAAAAATGCGACACTGGGCTATTATAACCAGTTTACCAACTTGCCTCAGTTGGTTTCAGCGCAAGCCCCTCTTGAAGCAACACCCGCAGGATACATTTTAGGCGGGTACTTTTCACCAGATACCTTCTTCTTAAATGATCTGCGTGCTGATTTCAGAGGCAACTTCTTCGACAAGTTCATTGAATACAAGTTAGGTGGAAGTATCGGGGTACAGAATCAAAACCCTGGGATTCCAGGGCAACCCAATGCCACTGGCGCCGCTTATTCAGGCAACGGTCAACTCACCTTTAACTTCAATGAAGCCGTTTCCCTTTACGGCGTGGTGGACTACTTAGACACGGGCGGGGTATTTTCTCGCTGGCGTTTAGGTGGGGGGTTGATTTACCGCCCAGCCATCCGAGGCATGATGCCGGTGATCGGTTCAAAAGTCGACGAATAAACCAATTTAAGGGAAGGAATACACCTTCCCTTTTTTGTTTCCCCAATAAAAAGCCTGTAATGAATACACATTACAGGGGGACATAGGCATATATAATGAGAGAGGGAGAGTAAATTTGAAACATCACTAAAAGCGTGGGCTTCGTGTGTGTAAAAGCAAGGTACGAGAGAGGAAATGAGGGTACAGACCCTTCACCGTGGAAAGGCCTGTACATCAGTAAACACAACAAATACAGGTGGCGTTCCTAGAAAAAAGTGTTTACATAAACGGGTGAAATGCTGAACTAAAAAATAAGAAAAGGGGGACGATAGGTTCGTAAATGAGGGGTGGGGAAGGAAGTGAAGGAAGAAGAAGAAGGTAATGTTGGGAATGAGGGTTTTTTGAAGAGGTTTGCTTTTGGGTGTCTCTTCACTTTAATAAAGTCTTCATAATCGTGACTATTGCTCGTATGTTACAAAGCTTAACAAAACATTAAAAAAGCCCACTTAAACGAATAAACGTGGGCCAAAAAAGGGGTTTTTCTGTGTCGAAAATACGAGCCTTCCCCCTTAAAAAGGAGATGTTTTAGGGTTTTCATGTTTTGGTCGAAGAAGAAGCATCACACCCACACCCTACCCTCTACAGAAGGGAAACCCGCATGCTTTCTCGTTTAACGCCATTTCAAATGCTCATGAATACCTTAGGCCTGACGCTTCTTCTGCTGTACCCCATCATCAGCTTAGTTCAGGTCAATAGGGCTCAAGCACAAACGCCTAAAACGCAATGGTGGCAATCATCTTCAGCCTATGCCATGCTCCCCCCCACCCCGACTCCTCCGCACCAACAGCGGGTGTACCTGCAAGCCACCCCCTCTACCAGCGCTCAAACGGCGGTCAATTTCCTCAGTCTCCCGACTGTTCAAACCCACCCAGTGATTGAAACACCGGCCGTTTTGCCAGCCATTGGCGCCCCCCCACCATGGATCACCCTCACTTCTAGTGACACCCTAGCCAAGGCCCTCATCATGATGGGTGAATCCCCTGAAGGCTTGCAATCACTGGCTATATTGCACGCCAAACGAGGCAAAGTCTTGTTTAAAAACCTCGAAGAACTTTCCCCGCTATACCGCGATTTCGACGCGCTTGCGTGGCTTGACAAGCACGGCAACTGGATGCTTTTCATCAACGAAAAGCACCAAAATGCTCCCATACCAGCACTTTCCGCTCTTATTGCGCATGAAGCCATGCACAGCGATGCCCACAATTCCAAGCAGGAAGAGGCGCAAGCCTGGATGCGTGAAGCCCGAACATGGCTCTTTTTTCTGAAAAAATACCCTGAACTCAACGAAAACAGGCTCAACGCCCACCCCTTGGTGTTTAGGCTCAATGAAATTGCGCGCTATTTGCAAAAAAACGACCTGCATCGCTTTGTGGTGGAACACCCCAGTTACGCCAAATTGCCCGAAACGTCGCCGATGTTTAGCGGTGGAACCTCCCCCGTGGTGACGGCGAAAACCATTGAAAACGCTAAGTCTTACGCTTTTTTAGGGCTGGTTGCCCCACCCCCCCAAGACGCCATGACCCCGCTTAAAGGCATTCGCTAGGCAAAATAGTGGGTTTTATGCACTATGAAGGGGCGAAAAACTTTGTCATACTAATACCAAACACGACTAGGGGAAAGCCGTGTTGATATTCACCGTAGACAAAGAAAGGGAAACCCTCTCATGGCGTCATTTATGAACCTATTTAAACGCAAGAAAAAGAAAACGGAAGAAAGCTTGAAATACGTCAGCCTCAAAGACTCGCTCGGCAACGAATACAGCGTGCGAGACACGGGCGCAGGCCTTGTGGATGAATCCACCCTAACAGGCGAAACCCAAGCGCAACTCAGCATTGCCCAAAAAGGCTTAGGCACGCTATTGCAGGAAATGGCACTCACGCAAAGCCAACGCCAAGAAGGCGTCAGCAACCGCCAAAAGGAATTGTACGACCCGCTAGCCAGCGACATTAACCGTTCGATGAATGAAGCCAGTGGCCAGTTACGCAGTCGTGAAGCCAAGCGTTTTGGCGGGGCGTTAAACAGCACCTTTAGTGCCATTGCCTTGGGTAGCCTGAACGAAACCCGCTTGCGCGCCTTGGAATCCGCGTATTTGGGGAGCTTTACCAACGCCCTAAAAGAACTCACGGATGCGGATGCGTCCCGAAGTGTGCGATTTAACGCGTTGGCCGGTTTTTTGGACGATTCCGAAACACGCAAGCAACGCTACACGTTGGCGGGCTTTAATGCCATTCAGCAGTCGAAGTTTTCTCGGCAACAGGCGTTGCAGAACTTGAACAATAGCTTGAGCAAGGCGAAATCGAAGGGCTCGGGGGATGTGTCTCAGCAGGACATAGAGGCCATTGCAAAAGCCATTGCGTCGAGTGGGGGGTAATCGTTGGGGGGCTCTTGTCCCTTCTGCCAGAAACAAATCAACTAATTTCTACTGAATCTACTTAAAATTCAGTAGAAGAACTCATGTTCCTATTAGTTCATTTAGCCATTTAGTTTCTTTTGCCAACTTTCGCTTAATTTCCTTAATTCGGTATATTTTCTAATCAAGTCGATTATATATTGTTCCTGCTTCGCTCGTTTTATAGATAGTAATTCATTCTGCAAATCAAAGACCTCAAGCTGATAGCGCCGTAATTCTTGATACTGGGACTCTATTGCTGGGAATTTTGTATAATTTAGCACTTGAATTATAGGGAGAATTTCTTTATTTATCTGGCGCTCTAGTTCGTCGAGATAATCATTAACGCTCTCGCCCGATTGAATTGTTTCTAATACACCGTACTTGAGTTTAGCTAAATAAACATCTACTCTGGCCTGAAAATTTGGGAAGTTTACTATATTTGGGTCATCAAGGAGGGTTTTATATAATCTTTCATATGCTCTACCACTAACTCCTTGGCGTTGGTCGGAATATGCTGGGCGATTTTTCGCTATACTAAAGTTATTGGGGGGGGTAATTGCATGTTCATCAGTAAAGTTTCCTTAGTGTTAAAAGAGTCCGTGTTAAACGTAAGTCTTTGAATAAGTCTTACGCTAACATAAAACACCGTCAATCTAAACCTGTGCCAGCCCAAGAAAAAAAGACACCCTTCGTTACAATCCCCCCTAGCCTTCTCTTGAAGGAAAGAGAACAGGGCCAGACTTTTTAAATGGAGTGAGGGCGATTGATGGATTCTGTGCTAAAATAGGCGAATATCACCCGATTATGAAAAGAAGAGAGACATGTACCTTCAACCCCTCTTAATTTTAGCGGTATTCCTTTTAAGCGCGCTTCCTGCTTTGGCCCGCGCCGAAGAACGAGCCAGCGCTTCAACGCCGCCAACATCCACCTATAAACCCCTAGAATTCACAGAAATCAAGCAAAACAAAATAGGTTACCACCCCAAAGCCCCTAAACTCGTGTGGGTAAAGGTAAAACCTACGGCCAAGTTAGACACCGAACTAGAAAGCTTGTTACTGCAAATTCGCCCCATTCTTAGAGATCCTGCCCAAAACTATTCAGAACTGATCAAAGACGGTCGCATTGTGGCACGCCCTTCGGTGGATCGTATTAGCACCGATTTAGCCTTGGTGGATTTAAGTTCACTGCGAAAAGAAGGACGCTTGCACTTCTACCCCTTTGGGCAGTTTGTTCAGCGTCGTGCGTTTAATGAATATACAGACTTTAACGTCAATGCCAATGTCTTTCAATTGGTGGGCCAAGCTGCCATGCGTGCGTTGTATACGCAACGCTCAGGGCAATCCCTTTTAGATGGAGGCATCGGTTTGTTTCAAGAAGCCGGGCATTTGGACAACGCTTTACCCATCGGGGGCTGGTATGAAGGCGCTACCTACGATCGCCATTTGCTGAGCCACGTGATGGTTTGTTCCGCCTTAATGACGATGTACGAACGCAACCCCATTTGGAGCGAAAAACGAGGACGCTTGGCCTACCCACAATCGGAAGATACCCGTTCTGGAATGCCTGAACTGTTGCATGAAGCACGTTATGGCCTGCGGTGGATTTTAGACATGCAAGACATGAAAAGCAAAGGCTTTTACGAAGGCGTGGGTTCGGCCAAGGCGTTTGATGGAGTGAGGGTGCGTCCTGAATTTGACAGGCAACCCCGTCAGTTGCTCGCGCCTAGTCAATTAAGCACGGCTGCGGCGGTTGCCACGTTGGCCCAAGCCGCTCGCGTTTTTCAAGACTTGGATCCGGATTTGGCGTTAAGTGCTTTAATTCAGGCCAAAGAAGGCTGGAAAGCCTTACAAGAAAATAGTATTCAACCCGTTCATACCACGTTGGTGTGGAAAGGCGAAAAAGAACTTTATACCCAAGCAATTCAGCCATATTTTCGTGAAAGTTATTGGTCACAACCCGTGGATTCCGCCAATGCTTACCTGATTTGGGCGGCCTTAGAATTGAGGCATACCACTGGTAATGTTCAACTGCTTAAAGTTGCAGAACCCCTTTGGAACAAGGTGAATGTGAATGATTTGTCTTGGCAATCGCCATTGTTTCGCTTGTGGACTTCTCCGGCCTTAAAGGCCTACATTCCAGAAGATATTAAGTCGCAGTGGCTGAAAGATGCGAAAAACAGTCAGGAATGGACTCGTGTGTTGCAAACCCCCTTTGTAAGCCCTTTTGCGTTTAAGGACTTTCCTGTTTTGCCGGCGTCCAACGATGCGTGGGTGCGTCATGCCCTGTTGTGGATGGATGCGTATGACACCACCAAAGACCCCGCTTATCTTAAATCCGCACTGGATGTTTTTAATTACTTAATGGGCTTTAACACGTGGGACGCCATTATGATGAGTGGCAACCCAGCGTTAGGGAAACTCCCTTTACAGAAAAATCCGTGTAATCAGGTGGCGCGTAGTTCAGGGGTGGCGTTACCCGGCTTATTACTGAAAGGGGTCACGCCCCAATTTCCTGAAGGCTTGCCGTTTCAAGACAACAGCACGCTGTGTCAATGGACGGCCACCCACATTAGTTGGCAAGCCCATTTGGCGGATTTAATGTTTCGTTTGGATCAACATTACTCGCCAGAACTGAGTCGTGCCACGGTGCTTAAATCCACTGATAAAGACGTCAAAAAGTTGAAGCTTTACAATGAAGTCGAACAAGAAGAAATTCGCTTGTTGAAACAGCAAAAACTACCCAAAAGCAAACCGTAAGCTTTTCTATAATGTTCGAAAGATGAAACAGGCATCGTAGCGACAACAAAGAGACCCTAGAGCGTTTTATCTAGCAGACACTATATATAACCCACTTACGGGACTGCAACGCCGACCAACTCACTCAAAGACGCCACCCCTTCAGCCACGCACCACGCGTCCAACTCCTGTAGCACATCCACAAACACCGCAGGGTCACTAAAACAATGCGTGCCTAGTTGAACGGCGGTTGCTCCCGCCATCAAGAACTCTAGCACATCTTCGGCGCGTTGAATGCCCCCCACTCCAATTAAAGGCGTGTTTGGCAAGGCTTTGGCAATGTTTAAAATATGATGAATCGCAATGGGCTTAATGCCTTGCCCGCTGTAACCCCCTGAAACTTTGGCCAAAGAAGGTTTGCGCCGGCGGATGTCAATATGAGAAGCAAGCACCGTATTGATGGCCGTCAACGCATCCGCCCCCGCTTCAACAGACGCCTGCGCCACCGCCACCACTTCTGTGGTGTTAGGCGTGAGCTTCACCCACACGGGCAACGTCGTTTCACGTTTCACCGCGTGTACCGCTTTTTTGACCCACTGAGGCGATGCCCCAAATAAAGCCCCCCCCGCATGCACGTTCGGGCAAGACACATTCACTTCAAGCCCATGCAAATACGAACGATTGACATGGGATTCCACGTAGGCGCTCATGCGTTGAAAGGCCTGTTCACTGTCTGCAGAAAGACTTAAAATCACGGGAAGATCATGGCACCCATAATGCTGAAGCACGTCTACTTCCATGCTAGTAATAATCCCTTTTCCTTGCAAGCCAATACTATTGAGCATGCCAATACCCGGCAATTCAACTGTGCGTTGTTGGGGATTACCAGCAGAAGCATTCGGTGTGACGGTTTTGGTGACAATCGCGCCAAGGTAGGCATTTAAAGGAAAGAGTCGTGAAAAGACGCTGGGGTTAAAGGTGCCAGACGCATTTAAAATGGGTGAAGTGAGTTCAAGGGAACCCAAGCGGGTGTGAAAATCGGTTTGAAAGGAAGGGAAAGCAAGTGTCATGAATGAAGGCCCCCTTCTTGAGAAGTAGAGGTTTCAAAGAACGGAAACGCATCACAAGAACCCGCCAGACTAAGGGGGGCTAAGCCGTGTTCACCCCATAGTAATTGAGACGCTTCAAATACTGGTCCAGCTTCACACACTTTTAGGGGAAGGTCGCCTTTCGCTTGGCCAACCACGCACCCAAAGCATGCCCCCGTTCCACAAGGCATGTGATTTTCAAGCGACACATACACGGTAGCCTGAGGCAATAGTTGGGGAGCCGTCTTCACGCAGGCGTTCATCATTGGGGTAGGCCCGCACACAAAGGCCGATTCAAACGACGAGCGATCTTCCGCCGTAAACGATTCTAAGCACGCCACCACATGCCCGTGAAAGCCCAAAGAGCCGTCGTCACTGCACAAGAATAGTTTGTCGAGGGGAATAACATTCGCCAAGTGAGGCAAAAGGCTTTGGGCTTCGGCTTGATTTCTGACTCCAAAAATAAGGGTGGGCATGTCATCGTCCTGCCAACCGTTTTTTCGGCCTTCTTCGGCCCATAAAATCAGGGGAGCCAGTCCAACTCCACCCGCCAATAAAATTGTACGACGAGGATTCTGCCCCGCCACCAAAGGAAAGGCATTGCCTAAGGAAGCTAAAGCCACGCTTTTTTGCCCCACGGACCATTGAGACAACACTTTAGAACCGTCCCCCACCACTTTATAGATAATGTCCCCTTCTTGCGTTTCAGAATTCCAACTCATTAGGCTATAGGGGCGTCTAAAACGAAAGCCTGTGGCATCTTTCACATCGAGCATCAGAAACTGACCCGCCTGAACCGCAAGGGGGTGTTGATGAAAGCGTCCTGCTTCAAATGCCAAACGAAGGTGAAACAGCCCTGTGGGACTTGATGTATTGAAAATCACCCGAACGGTGTACTCGTCTAAGGGCGTATATATACAAGGGGTGGTATGAGGCATTGAAACAACCTATCATCAAACAGGGCATCGCTTTATTAAAACACAAACACACTGAACACTTCAACACAAAGGCCCTAAGTATAGAAATCAAATATAGAAGCCTCTTCAAAAGCCCTACTGCTACACATTAAACCTAAAGTGCATGACATCGCCGTCTTTGGCAATGTACTCTTTGCCTTCAAGACGGAGCTTTCCAGCTTCTTTGGCTCCTTTTTCGCCTTGAAACTGCACATAATCGTCATACGCCGTGACTTCGGCTCGAATAAAGCCTTTTTCAAAATCCGTATGAATCACCCCTGCACACTGAGGTGCCGTAAAACCCGCTTTAAAGGGCCAAGCCCGCACTTCTTTAACGCCTGCGGTGAAATACGTATACAAGCCCAATAAACGATACGTTTCGGTAATCAGCGAATCCACGCCACTGGCTTTGACGCCCAAGCTTTCCAAATAGCTTTGCTTTTCCGTTTCATCATCCAACGCGGAAAGTTCCGCTTCAATTTGAGCCGAAATCGCCACCACAGGACGCCCCTCTTCTTTCGCTCGTTCCACCAACGCCTTGTAATGCGGATTTGCTAGAGGATCCGCCAATTCTTCTTCAGCGACATTACCTGCATAAATCAAGGGTTTCACCGTCAATAAGCCTGAACGCTTTAAAAGCTCGGTTTCATCGGCATCAAACTCATGCACATGTTGACTAATCATTTCACCGCCTTCTAAGAAAGGTAAGACACGTTGCATTAAGCCCAGCTCAGTTTTGGCATCCGCTTCAACCTTGGCGGATTTTTGCAAGCGTGGCAGACGTTTTTCGATGGAGGCGACATCTGAAAGGCAAAGTTCCAGCACAATGGTGTCAATATCTCGACAAGGGTTCACGCTATTTTCAACATGTTGAATGTTCTCATCTTCAAAGCAACGCACCACTTGAACAATGGCGTCTACTTCACGAATGTTGGCTAAAAACTGGTTGCCCAAGCCTTCGCCTTTGGAAGCCCCTCGAACCAGTCCAGCAATATCCACAAATTCAAATACGGCAGGAATCACTCGTTCCGTTTTCACCAAGTCTTGCAAGACGTACATGCGAGGGTCTGGCACTTTAACGATGCCTGTATTCGGTTCAATGGTACAAAACGGGTAGTTGGCACTTTCGGCTTGAAAGGTCGAGGTAAGAGCGTTGAAGAGGGTTGATTTTCCGACGTTGGGGAGTCCGACAATACCGGCTTTAAGCATAAGGCATTCCTTTATTGAATGAAACGAATATGCTTTAGCCTAACAAAAACATAGATTTTGTAAAAGATTCTTTTAAAGCGTGTTCCATCCGTGTCCTAGCAAAAACAGACGCTGGTAAGAGCGTCTGTTTAATTGAATTATGTAGTTGTAGAAATGGTTTATTTAATTGTCTAAAAGTGAAGGGTCTAAAAGTTCGCACAGGCCTAGTAAGGTGAATACTGTTGAGGCATTGGGCTGTAAGAACCACCGTAGCTAGGAGGCTGTGGTTGAGGCATGCCATATCCGCCCTGTTGAGCGTAAGGATCCATGTTATAGCCACCGTAAGCGGATTGAGGCATCCCGTAGCCACCCGTTTGTGCGTAAGGATCCATGTTATAGCCACCGTAAGCGGATTGAGGCATCCCATAGCCACCCGTTTGTGCGTAAGGATCCATGGTATAGCCACCGTAAGCGGATTGAGGCATCCCGTAGCCACCGTAAGATCCTTGGCCACTGGGGTAAGAATTTCCACCCACCCAACCTTGGGGAATGTAACGAGGATCGTTGGTTGCGGAACTACCGTAGCCGTAGCCATCACGACGTAAAGACGGGAACGTGGAAATGGGCTGGAAGAATCCTGGGAAGCTTGCAGTGGTGGGGTTGCTGGCCAAACCACCTTGTTCAGGGGTGCCCCATGAACTAAGACTGAATCCGGGCGTGATGGCTGAACCAATAATGGAAGTTTGTGAGTACTCATTCCCGTACAAACCGGGATTCCCTGTAAACAAGGCGATTTGACCTGCCAAATCACGAGACAAGGCTGCTCCGACTCGGCTGATGTTTTGAGGCAATTGTAAGGTGGCTGAAACGTTCACTAATTCGCTTGAAGGGGGGGTGGCGAACTGTCCGCCTCCCTGCTGACCATAAGTGGGGTAGCCTTGGGGTTGTGCATACTGTGGGTTGTTCATATACATGGTAATAATAAGTCCTCTATTTTATACTCTATGTTTAGTTATTTTCTGGTGTTCGAAAGGTTGTGTGTCGTAAGATGAAACCTGTAAGATGTCTATGTGCTTCAATAAAGTATTAAGGCTGTCTTGAATTGAGGTTTTGAAACAATTTGTTACAATGTAAAAGAAGGAAAGTGCCTTTTTAAAAAATGGTTACAATCCAGTAACAATCATTAAACTTTACTTATTAACTGGACGAACACTTAAAGATAACCTATACTTGTAGTACAGGTCAGGTTTGGGTAGCGCTTGGCTACCTATTTCAGTTGAATAATGAGGAGGATCTAGCACTATGATGACTAGACTGTCGATTCATGGCCGAAACATCGAATTAACGCCTGCGATTAAAGACGCGTTGTTCGAAAAAATGGGACGTGTCTTTTCCCATTTTGACTTTATTCAGAGCGTAGATATTCACCTGTCTGTTCAAAAAAACCCCCGAATTAGTGAAGCCCATTGCGCCGAAGCCTTATTACATGTCAATGGTGGCATGGTCAAGGTAGAAGCGTCGAGTGAAAATCTCTATGCTTCAATTGATGGATTGGTTGACAAAATCATGCGTTCTTTAACCAAGTACAAGTCCAAACATTTAATGAGACAAAAATCAGCGCGTAGCCAAGGGGGCGAAACCTTACGGATTCAAAACCTGGAACAGATGCCTGAAGCCTATGAAGAAGACGCCTACCACATTGAATTAGAGCTTACTAATGACAATGAAGCCGCGGCCTTTGCCGAAGCTGAAGTGCAGAGCATACGTTACGCGTCTTAACGCAACACGTCGCTACAGGCAAGCCTTACATGAAAAAGGATGCCTCTCTAAGGAGAGAGCATCCTTTTTGGTTTAACTGTTTTTGAGCCTGCATACACTAACTACTTTTACGCAAAATCTAGGAATTAAACCCAAGGCATTCACAGCCCATGGGATTGTTTGAAAAAGGGCTTTATTTTTTTGGCTAGAATCGATAACATTACTTATGATTTTAATCCATTTTTTGTTATCTGATTGGTTACGTATTTTTGTACAAATATCACTTAAGGGCTGTAGATCAGGGTTAGTCGGGGTCGCGCCTGAAATCAATTCCTGCCCCATAATTAAAAGATCTTGCAAGGATTTTTTATCAAGCACATCCTTTTGAATACTTTCCGCCAAATTTTCGACGCCTCGTAAACTTGCTTTAATTGCTGCCATTTCATTCATGTTAAAGGCCAACAAACCCAACGTGGCCACTTGTGTGGCAACTAAAAACGGCAGTCCCCATTTCACATAAGCAGGCACAGGGGCTTCGGGGCGTTGTTCATTACGTTGTTCAAGTGAATTTAAGACGGCAAACAACCGCGCGTTGAAAGACGCTTCATCCCGATGGGGGGTAAGGGCGAATGGCGACAGCCCCGCAGGCATCGGTGCAGAGATTGGTGCAGGCATCGGTGCAGGCCCTTGCATCGACGGCGTCAGAGGCGGTGCCATACCAGCAGGACGAAACGGGGGTGGTGAAAAAGAAAGGCTTGCCATTGAGGTTTCCTAAATAAATGAAAGGTTCCATTAGTCACATAAAACACCCTCAAGCGTAAAAGATGCTAGAACCTTGACAAAACCTTCAAAGAAAAGCAGTGTTATTGCAAAGGCCGTGCTCTTTCAAAATGAGCTGGGACGTCCCACCGAAGCGGGGCGTTGGCTTGAGGCGACTGAGGGGTGAGCCCTTGGTAGGGAGAAACTCGTTTGGCCGGCACGTAAGGCCATACATCCAAAGAAGGAACAAAACTGCTATAGCACTGGTGTTTTTGGCAAACGCTAATCGTCACTTGGCCCGTGGCTTCTTCCAAGTGAAAGCGCATCACAGGGCGCCCTTCGTTTTCATCAATGCGCGCCTTCATCGTTTCCACCCAGCCCAACTTCCCCCATTGCGGATGCCGAGCATTTTCATGCCTCAACACCGCCACCACTTTTGAAATCCCTTCAGGCGGGGTTGAACGTGCCATAATCGGAAACACCGCCATGACTTTGCCCCCTTGAGTCACAATAAAAACGTCTTTCGATCTGGAGGCTTGCTTGCGTTCTTCCAATTGTTCTTGTGAAGGACGCGTGCCTTTCAAAAAGGGGGATGGCGAGAGGTCTTTTAAATTCACTTTTTGTGAACCATCGTTCCACTGCCCCAATTTGAATTGATAGACGCCCGTTTTTAAAGTCATTTTTTGCCATTTTACGGCATACGGCAAAGTCACCACTGCATAGGGCGTGTAATGATTAAAGGCTTGCTCAGCAAAGGCTTCTAGGTCTATTTCTTCAAAAGGGTATTCCTTCGCCTTCCAAAAAGAACGGGGGCCGTCATCTTTAAAGCCATGTTCATTTTCACTGGAACCGGGATCGTCCAACGTGGTTTTAAACCCACGAGACGCTCCCCAGTGATCCACTGGCCATGGGGTGTCTGGTTTTGCAAACACAGGGGGCACGGACTCAAAACGCTCAGGTTTCTTGTACGGTTCATAAATGCCTAAAGCCTGCACTTCAGTTTTGGGGTACGGTTCATTTAAAGCGTACACAAAGGGTGTGGCGAAACAGAGTAAAAGTAAGGCCCAAAAAAAACAAAACATGTTGAAAGACGCTGTCCTTTAAGTCTTGAAAAGCATCCATGCCTTAGGGTCAAGCGTTTTAGCATCCCTGCCGTAATTGAGCGATGGTCTCACTCATATTAGACGCGTTAAAAATGGCAGAACCCGCCACAATGGTGTCAGCCCCTGCAGCTAAAATATCGGCGATATTTGTTAGCCCCACACCGCCATCCACTTCTAAGTGGATGCGTCTTTGCCCGATGAGTGCTTTGGCCTGCTTGAGTTTTTCTAAACTGTAGGGAATAAACGCTTGCCCCCCAAACCCAGGATTCACACTCATAATCAAGATTAAATCTAGATCGTCAATGACAGGTTCCAACACAGAAACAGGCGTATGCGGATTCAAGGAAACCCCCGCCTTCACGCCTAAGGATCGAATCAGTTGAAGCGTTCTGTGCAAATGGGGACAAGCTTCCACGTGAACGGTTAAAATATCCGCCCCTGCTTTGGCAAAATCTGGGATGAGGGCATCAGGGTGTTCAATCATTAAGTGAACGTCTAAGGGAAGGGATGTCACACGACGCAACGCCTGAACCACTGGCGCCCCAATAGTCAGGTTCGGTACAAAGTGGCCATCCATTACATCCACATGCACCCAGTCAGCCCCCGCGGATTCAAGTGTTTTTAGGGTGTCACCTAAGTAAGCAAAATCCGCCGAAAGAATGGAAGGGGCAATAATAATAGGAGATTGATGAGCCATGCGTTCGTTTCCTTCTTCGTTTTGAAGCACTGTTTTTTTATGATACACTAAACACACGTCATGCAAAAATCTTCTTTGCCTTACTCCTCCTCCCTAAGGGAGAGGGGGTAAAGTCTTCTATCAACGAAAGAAAGTTTATACATTGGTGATGTCAAAAAAAGGGCTTGCCCACTATTACAACAGCTTCAAATATGAATGGGCCTTACCCTTTTTAGCCAAACGATTAATTCCTCATTTTTTAAATCAGGTACGGTGGTGGTGGCGAGCGTCCACATGGGGCGTTCACCCCGAAACACAAGCCTTGCTGGATGCTGGCACGCCCGTGATTTTTGCGATTTGGCATGGGCAAATGTTTACCTTAATGCACCCAAAATGGGTTCAAGGCGTGAGTGAATCGCCACAAACCCTTGCGCCTTATATTTTAATTTCTCAAAGTCGAGACGGGGACTTTATTGACAGCGTGGCGCACCATATCGGATTCCCCCACACTATTCGAGGCGCCCATGGCCGAGGCGGTAGCCACGCCGTCGCCTCGATTCAAGCCCTGTTTGATGAAAAAAAGGGGCATTTAATTTGTTTGATGGACGGGCCCCGTGGGCCGAAGCATCAAGTCAAAAAAGGCATTGTCAACTTGGCATTTCAGCGTGGGGTACCGATTATTCCTGTTGCGGGGGTTACACCGCATCACTGGTTTAAGTTGTATTCGGCGTGGGACGATTTTGAAATTCCAGATATGTTCTCTCAGATTCATGTGGAGCTAGGCCAGCCCCTGTGGGTAGAAAGTTCTACTGATGAGGATGAAGGCGTGCTGGCAAAGGTCAACGAGACGTTGGTGTCCCATTTAAAAACGACGTTGTTGCGTTGTGCCAAGAATCCTCAAAATAGACTTTAATCGTGTTCGAAGCTAGTCTTCCATGTTAATGGACGCCACCGCCTGCACCTTCACATCGGGGATGAGTTCACTGTACGCCAAAACCACCGAATTAGGCAGATGCCTGTCTAACAATTCAAACAACGGCAAACGAATACGAGGCGAGCATAAAATCACAGGCGGTCTTCCGTAATGCTGTTGCACCATGCGAGAGGTGTCACTAATGGCTTGAATCAACTGTTGCACCTGCATGGGATTCAACAAGAACATGACGCCTAGTTCAGTTCGCTGGCAGGCTTCATCCAACACGGTTTCCCATTCATTTGACAAAGTCGCCGCCAGTAATTGCTTGGTTTTGTCTGCATGAGAAATACAGATTTGACGACCTAAAGAGGCTCTCAAGCGTTCTGAAAGGGTGTCAGATTCTCGACTAAAGCGTGCGTAATCACTCAAGCGTTCAAAAATAAATTGAATGTCTTTAATCGACACTTTTTCTCGAATAAGGTTGACGAAAATTTTGCGTAAGTCGTTGGGGGTCAACATGTTGGGCACAAGTTCTTGAATGACACTAGGGTCACTGCCTCGCATCAATTCCATGAGCTTTAACACATCGATTTTGGTCATCACATCATCGACATATTTAATCACAATCATTTGTAAGTGAGTAATAACCGCATCGGTCGATTCCACCGCCAGCGTCTGTAATTGTTCAGGAATATCGGCTTGAGTCACCCATAAGGCGGGCACATTCAAACTTGAATCGACGCCTTGAATGACTTGAGCAGGAGGCGTCACGCCATAGGTGTCAAAATAACTTTGTAAAATCATGTAATAGCCGGGGTATACCTTGCCTGTAGCAACGGGGTTCCCACGAATAGAAATAAGGTATTCATACGGTTCAATTTCGGTGGAATCCATAATGCGAATGTTGGGCAGAATAAAGCCGAGTTCATCGGTTAAACGTGTCCGCAGTCCCGCAATTTTACCGAGCAATTGCCCGTCTTGTTCAGGGTCAGCAATTTGAAGCAAGCTTGCGCCCACTTGAAGACTCAAGACGTCTACCCCCATGCGTTCGTACATCCGGTTGGGATCGATCATTTGTTGCATGTTTTCTTGTACTTCTTGCAATTCACCCATTTGTGCTTGAACGTCACTGGTAATGAATACACTAAAGGCCATACCCCCTAGAATTAACGCAAATAGCACAAAGGGCCACCAACTTAACCCCGTTAGTGAAGACGTCACCGCAATAAACACCAAGAACATTGCCGCAAAAATCAAGCCATAGGGTTTGCCTCGAAACTGGGTAAAGAAGTCTTTGGCCAAGCTGTCAGAAACACTGGTGGTCCGCGTTAGAGTGATCCCAATCGCTACAGACATAATCAAGGCGGGGATTTGAGAGGCCAAGCCATCCCCAATGGTGAGAATCGTGTATTTATTGACGGCTTCCATAATCGGTAAGCCTTTCATCAACACCCCAATGGCAATGCCCCCCACGATGTTAATAATCGTGATGATGATCGCGGCAATTGAATCTCCTTTGACGAACTTCATGGCTCCATCCATCGAACCGAGCAGGGACATTTCGCGTTGTAAGTTTTCACGCAGCTGGCGGGCTTGATCTGGCCCAATAAAGCCTGCGTTCAAGTCGCCGTCAATTTGCATTTGTCGGCCCCCAAGCGAATCAAGTGCGAATCTGGCGCCGACTTCAGCCACCCGTTCAGACCCTTTGGTAATGACCAAAAAGTTGACGGTTAAAATGATTAAGAACAAAATCGCCCCTACCACCATGTTGCCACCGGTCACAAACTCCCCGAAGGCTTGCACCATTTGCCCCGCATGGCCATGGGCCAATACCGCTCGCGTTACGGCAATGCCTAAGGCCAAGCGAAACAAGGTAGACACCAAAATCAACGACGGAATCGCCGCTAAATCCAACGGTTGCTTGACGTACAAAGACATCATGAGTAAGACCACGGAAAGACTGATGTTAAAGGCAATGGACGCATCCATAAACCAGTCAGGCAAGGGAACCAAAATGATTAGAATCAGCAACAACACGCCAACAACCAGCAGTATCTCACTGATGGGTGGAATGGCAAAGGCGTTGTTTTCAGGAGCAGCGGACATCATCATTTCTGTGGATTCTTTGCGGGTTCCTTGCCCTTTTAGTATAAGGGCAAGATCTCACTTTAGTATAAAGTATTCTAAAAGGTTTAATGTTCATCCAACGCGGGAGCATCCCACGTTTGGAGGGTGGCATCGCCTTCAAGCAAGTGGTCAAACTCGGCTTCGGCAGAAGATTGAGACGCAATCGCCACATTCGGCAAGCCTAAAATTTTACGGATCATATGCAGTTGCGTGGTAAAGGTGGCATCAATCTGCCCACCAGACGTTTCCACAATACAACTGCCCAAGTCCACTTCGGCATCTCCCACCACAATAATATGGCGTTGCACTTCGCCTTGCCACGTTTCTTCATGTTCTTTAATGTGTTGGCGTAAAAACTTTACATCGCTGGGGTGTACTTTAAACACCACTTCTTTCTGGGTACGATCCACCTTGCCTAAAACGTCAAGGGCAATGCCCACCACCAACGCACGATCACAAGACAGTTCCACCTTAATCAAGCGTTGGGCAATGGCCATGGCCATCGGGGCAATGTCTTCCACCGATTTAGCCAGCACTTGGCTTTTAATCGTGTCCAGCTGATCTAAAATCTGCCAAATGGATTGAGCGGCTTCTTCAGCGTCTTTAATGCCTGCGGCGTAGCCATTTTCCTTGGCTTCTTTAAAACCCGCTTCATAGCCAATGGGGTAGCCTTCTCGGTAGCCCGAATCATACGCTTGTTGAAAGACGGCTTGCGAGTCCACCACGGGTTCATGGTCACTCCGCCGCCGCTGCGGGGAACTCGTCGTTTGAGGGACTTGCGGTTCTTCCCAAACCAATTGATTTAAAAAATCATCTTCAGACGCATTGACATTCACGGGTGCCCCCCCCACTTGCTGATGCGCCACCTGTTCTAGCCACGGCGGTAAAGGTTCGCCTGTAGAAGCGTGGGCGGGATGCAATGGCGTTTGGGGGGCCTGTTGTGATCGAATCCGTTTAATTAAGGGCATACAAGGGGGGTTTTTCTAGGGTTAGGTAAGAAGGGTCGTGTAGTAATTCAATAAGGCTTGTTCGAGTTTGGGCGTCCACTGTGGGATTTGATTATACCCGTTGGGGTGCCTATGCACAAGTCCCGCCGTCTTAAATAAACGTTGAACTTCAAGGCGTTCTTCTTGCACAAGGCTTTCTAAAACACTTCGATGTTCAAGGCGGGCTAAAATATCGCACAAGGCGTGACGAAGACGTCTTTCTTGGGCATGGGGGTCTTCCACCACGGCTTTTACGTTGCGTTGAAACGCCTGTAGCGTGTTAAGCACGTCGTTCATGGGCAGTTCTTGGGCGATGTGTTCTATCGTCATGTAATGAAGAATTTGACGACTAAGGACTTCAGGAAATTGAGCCAGCCATTCTTTTTGAAGTTCTGGGGCTTGGGTTGTTAAAAACAAGGCCAAGGCCGCCAACTTGAGTTGAACGTGTTGGGTTTTTTGAAGCGGGAGTGTGGAGGGGGCAGAAGGGTTCGAAGAACCGTAGACGTCTTCATGCGACGGAAACGCTTGAGACGAAGGCATTACGGGGGCAGAGGTGGGAAGGTGAGGGTCAGAAACGGCTTCATGGCCCAGAACGGGGGTTCCTTGAAGAGGGGTTTCGGTTTGGTTGCTTAGATTAAATCGAGTAGAGGGAGCGTCTGGCGGGAGATTTTCTTGGATCAGGGGGCCATGAATTTTTTCATATTCGCCTAAATAATGATGCAAGGCACTGGCCACCATTTGCTCCATCCAACTTTCAAGCTGTTGGTCGTCAAACTGATGTTCTGGAGTCACTTCTTGCCCAACCGTGACTGAAACAAATTGCTTGGCTTGGAAAAAGGCATCTTTTGCTAAACCTTGAAACACCACTGATTTAGGCTCGCCTTTTAAATGATGTTCTTGAGCCTTTTGACTGGCGTAAATAAGGGCATGCGTAAATAAAGACAACACCTTATAACAATGCCCCACATCAAAGGCCAAGTAAGGCGCTTTGGGATCCTGCATTTGAAAACCCGGTTCTTGCTGAAGCAGGCCCACCGCCACTTGAATAAAGTGAGCCGTAATATCCGCAGAACGTTTAATTTCGCTTACATCTAGGCCAGCACGACTGAGGGCATCGGTCACTTTTTCGGCAAATTCCACCGCAAGTGCTTCGGCGTTCATGGAAAGGATTAAAGGATCCACAGGGGGACGTTTAGCCACAGTTGTTTCCTTTATTCTGCTGAGCTTAACCACTGGGTTAAGTTCAGTTCTTGTGGGCGAACCGCAGTGGCGTTCGGGGAAGGACTCTTCATGTTTTCATTCAATTCTTTAAGGGCTTCTTTAAGTTTTTCAACACTTTGTTGACGCGTACGTTCTAACACTTGATGCTGTTCTTGTTGGGCTTGCATCAACTGTTCGTTCAACTGTTGTTGATATTGCAGGTGTGTTTGCGTTTCTTCGGCATGTTGACGCAACTGTTGCAATTCGTTAATGGCAGAATCTAAGGTTTCTGCTGTGTGTTGTACTTTCCCACTATTGCCCATAAATAGCATAATGGCAACCGCCCCTATAACGGTAATGGCCATCCAAGGCAACCACGTCATCACCCCTGTCGCCATTTCAGGACTTAACCCTGGCAACAAAAAGTTCGCCGTATTCATGGGCGGTTCAGGCAACGGATCTTCCCCCGCCAAAGGCTTGGGATTTTCAAAATCCGTTCGAGCCAAGCTCACATTTAAGGGATTGACGCGTGGGCTTGCCGCACGCGCAATTAATACTTGTAAATCTTCAGGGGGAATGTTCGGATAGTAATCGTCATCAACGGTCACCGCAATCGAAACATCTTCCACCATACCGGGGACGCTGGTTTCCACCCATTGGGTATGCCCATTTTGATAACTCACTTCTGTGCCTTCACGCAAGTAGCCGTCGTTACTACTGCTTTTGCTCATATTTTCCATCGACTGCATGGATTGTCCAATCGCGACTTTACTGTCGAGTTCAGGGGGTAAAAATCCAGAAACAGGCCCACTGGCTTTACCGTTGGAACTGGAACTGCCTCCACTACCGCCGAGCGTTTCTTGGAAGCGTTGCTTACTGGCTACCACTGATTTAGAGGGATCAAAGTTCTGGACCATGGTTTCTTTAGGGGCTTCACGCAAGAAGGTCGAAACCGTCACGACATAGCGCCCTTCGCCAATGAGCTTGTCTAACTGAGCGGCAATTTTTTGCTTCATGTAAAAATCTTGATCCGCGGCCTTGTCTTGCAATTCTAGGGCAGAATCTAGCACACTGTTATAGGTATTGCCGTTGGTGTCTGACAACGCCACATGCTTGGCTTCTAGGCCTTGAATGCCCCCGACCATTAAATTGATGATGGCTCTGACCTTGTCTCGTGTCAAGCGTTCGCCAGGGGGAAGGGTGACTTGCACCGCTGCTGAAGGAGGCTTTCGATCACTGGCAAATAGCGTTGGGTCAGGAACTGAAATTTTGACGTGGGCATCTTCAACAGGGGGCATTTTACGAATAATTCTCGCCAAATCCCCTTCTTGCCCACGAATGAGTTTAATTTGTTTTTCTTCACGGCTGGCCATCATGTCACTGGAATCAAAGGCTTCCATCCCCAACTTACCGTCCATTAAGCCAGATTGTGCCAGTGTAAGTAGGGCTTGATCTCGATCGTTTAAGGTTGCTTCTTTGCTAAACATCAGTGAAACCTTGCCTGCGGTTCCAGCCAGGGTGTCTAGGCGAATGTCTTGTCGAGAGAGTAAGGCTCTGATTTCAACAGCTTTACCTGCGGCAATATCGGTGGCTAAAGGCAGTTGTTCTTCGTTAAGCAGTTTGGCGCCTTCATCCACTTTGACTTCTTTGTTACCACTGCCGGCCACAGCTGTTACGATGATAATCACAACAAGCAGAACCACCCCTCCAATGACGGAAAAGAAGAGTCGTTTATTTTCCATTAAGGCTTGTAGTTGTGGAGGCACCCTAAAATCCCCTTGCTTAAGAATAGTATTCGTCTAGCTTTATTTTAGCAAGTTCTTACAGGTCTTTTCAGGATTCTTAAACGGCTTCCACTGTTTAGGGTATTTAAGGCAAGAAATAACAGACGGCCTGGGTGTCGGTTTCGTAAATACAGACCTTGCTCACTTCAGGGAGGCTTTCTCGCAGTTCATTGAAAATCAAGCGAGCCATAAATTCTGCACTAGGGCTTTCACCCGCAAATTCAGGCAACGTGTTTAAATCTTGGTGATCAAAGCGATCGACAATCGGATCCAAGACCGCCTTCATATCCTTAAAATCCAGCGCGATATTCGCTTTGTCTAGCGTGTTCATTTGCACATAGATCCTTACCTTATAGTTATGCCCATGAGGCGTCGCACATTTACCGACATAGTTTAAAAGGTGATGCGCCGAAGAAAAATGGCGTTCTAGCATGAGTTCAAACATAAAAATGAGTCCTTTTTGAATCAGAGAAGGGTGAGGGAACCTTTATTAGAAAGGATATCATAAACATAGGGGACAAAAAAGCTCAAAATCGCGCATGCCACTGTTTTATTCGTTATGCTAAGCAATGCAGGGTCTTTTATACAAAAGTCAGGTAAACGCCTCGTGGGATTTTCATTCAAAAAAAGTTTGATTCTACTCAGTACGCTGGCTGTTCTTATGGGTGCCGTGCTGTTTTTTCACTTTTCTTACATTATCGCGCATGACGAGCTGAGTCGTCACTGGGGGGTGTGGGTGAAGGCCCCTCAGGCTTTTTTAAGCAATCCACCGGCGTGGCTCAAGCAAAGCTGGAAAAGTTATAAAACCCGCTTTATTCAAGCCGACGGTAGAGTCAAAGACCTTTACAACCACAACGCCACCACCAGTGAAGGCCAAAGTTACGCCCTAGAACAAGCCGTTTGGCTCAATGACAAACCATCCTTTGACACCCTGTGGCACTGGACGCGGGACAACTTACAAGTTCAAAAAGAACACACGCTTTTTTCTTGGAAGTGGGGCGAAAATCCCAAAACGAAAAAATGGGGCGTGCTAGACGCCAGCGTCGCTGCGGATGCGGATCAAGACATCGCGTTTGCGTTGTTGATGGCTCACGAGCGGTGGCACGATCCGAATTACAAAAAAGACGCCCTGCATATTTTAAACGACTTATGGAAGCACGAAGTCACTGAATCGGCATGGGGGCCAGTGCTTTTACCGGGGAACTGGCATCGCTTTGAAGCGAAAATCCCCAACGTGATTTTGGTGAATCCGTCGTATCTTTCGCCTACGCTGTATCGTGTGTTTGCTGAAGTGGATAAGACGCATCCGTGGGGAAAGCTCTTAAGCAGTAGCTATCAAATTTGGGACGCTTCTTTTAAATTAAGTAAAGTCGGCTTACCCCCAGATTGGGTGTGGCTGGATCGTCAAAAAGGCAAAGTTTACGCCAAGCAAGACGATCCACAGTTTAAGGGCATGACGAGTCAATTTGGCTATGAAGCCTGCCGAGTGCCGTGGCGTCTGTTTCAAGATGTCGCCCTTACGCGGGCGTATGGGTGGAAGAATCCCACAGGCGAAGCCCTGTTGAAGGGACTCAACGAAAGCTTAGATCAAGGTTTCCCAGAAGTCACGAGCTTAGACGGTGTCAAAGTACAGGCGTTTGGTTCTAAAGCTCGAGAAGCGGGGTTTTGGCCTTTGTTGATTTTAAATAAATCCCCCTTGTACGAACGCTATGCCTTGCATTATAATTGGCAAAACGCCCTTGAAAGTGACGATTATTATGCCCGCAATTGGTTATGGTTTGCGGTGTGGTTACAGGTGTTTCAACAAACACAGTTACAGCACTTACACGTAACTTTTCCACACCACCCCCCCGCCTTGTTACCCGTGTTGACTCATGCCCTCGACGTCGAGTAGCGTTTTAGAAAGAAACCCCTTGCCATGAAGCTTCCCCACACCGCTGAAGAATTGTTGTTTCAAGTGCATCACGGCGTGATGCTTTCTCGGGTGGACAATTTTATTTTGCCCTTTCAAGTTGGGATTTTACCCAAGGAAGTGGGCATCACGCAGCGTTTGCGGTTCAATGTGCGGGTGGCGTCTAAAGAAATGGGGCGTGTGGGCGAAAACTTACAACTGAGTTTTGACTATCGATTGATTGTAGAGACGCTGGAAATACTTTCCAAAGCCAAGCACGTGCCGTTATTGGAAGAAATTGCCGAAGAGTTGGCAGGGGTGGTGTTGTCGCATCCCTTGGGCTTGGGCTTATGGGTGCGCATTGAAAAGCTGGATTTACTGCCCAACGCCGAAAGCCTAGGCATTGAACGCGTGTTTTTGAAGCATTAGGCCGTGGTGGGTAGTCTCCAAATCTGAGAACCCTGTCCATAATATCCGTCAAAGTTCAAATTAGATTTCCAAGAAAATTGAGCCTTGCTACTGCTGTTAGAAATAACTCGAGCTTGCGATCCCTGTCCTTCTGAAACAATCCCAATATGTCTATCATAAGAATAGACTATATCACCAGGTCGTGCTTCAGATTGAGGAACTTGAACAGCACCACGTTTTTTTAAAAAGGCTATTTGTGCATTGACGTTTACTTCTTCAGGGCTACCTGGTTTAATATCGTATCCTGCAGCTCTTAGTGCTTTTGCCGTTTTCCACGCACAAGCGACGTTCCCTCCTCCTGGACCTTCTCTGGAAGATGAACCTTCTAAGCTTTTTGCTGCTTGAGCAACGGCGGTTGATTTATCCCCTGTAATGAATTGTCCGACACGTTTAACGGTGTTCGTTGCAAATTGCCCAACTTGTGAAGGTATTGCTGTTACGAATTGCCCAACCCCTTGCACGCCACTTCCTGGAAGTTGTTTAAGCCACTTAAAAGCATCTGACACTAAGTTTTTTATATCGTCAACTGTACTAACATTTTCAGGCGCAGGCATCGCTGGGGCTGGAGAAGCAGGCATTACTGCATTTCCAGACGTAAACGGAAGGGAGGGAGCCGTCGGAAGCGTAGGCGCTTGAGCAGTAGTATTTATCGAAGCAGGAGGCGGCAACGTAGCCAAGAGGCTGGTTTGCTGACGTTTTAGAGCTTGGTCACGATCTTTTTGATCTTGGGCCTGCTTATTTTGTAAAGCAGTGTCTTGCATACTTGTCGTAAGCTGGGTTGTGGCATTTAAAAGCTGATTGACTTCTGAACCCACCGCACTTGTCGAACTGGGGGGCGTTGGCTGTAACCCCATAGACCATTGCGTATTCAGGGTGGTGAAATTGGTTGAAATCACAAGTGTCGTCCTACGTCGATGTCTCTATACCCGTCGTCAAAAGCATAAAACCCATCAAGCGCCTTCTTTGTGCTATCTATACGTATAAAAACAGTTATCTCAAAAAAAAATAGACCTCTCCGTGGGTTTATACTAAACTAAAGCTACTTCATTCAACCCCTATAAAGGAGTCCCCCCGTCCATGATGAGTTCCCCTTCCCCCACGGTAGAACCCCTAGAACAGCTTCCCCCCTTAACGGTGACTGAACTTAAAGCCCATATTCCCCATCGTTACCCCTTTTTACTGGTGGATCGCGTCACCGCTCACGCCAAAGGCACCTACATTGAAGGCTATAAAAACCTCACCGCCAATGAAGCCTTTTTTGAAGGTCATTTCCCTCACTTGCCCATTATGCCGGGGGTGCTTCAAGTTGAAGCACTGGCTCAACTAGGCGGCATTATGGTGGCTCACTTGCCTGAAGGCATGGGTAAAGTTGGCTTGTTCGCGGGGTTAGACAACGTGCGTTTTCGTCGTATGGTCACTCCTGGTGATCGCCTGGATTTACGGGTGGAACTGGTGCAGTTTCGTCGTGTGTTGGTCAAAGTCAAAGCCGTGGCTTCGGTGAATGGGGAAACATCCGTTGAAGCGGACATGATGTTTAGCCTAATGCCAAAAACAAACGAATAGTCAGTGGCACAAGGTCTTGCTTTTGCGTATTTATGTTACTATATCCCTAACATTTCCCTTTAAACGCTGGACAGGAACGTTCCATGACCACAACACTGCTTTCTCCCCTTGCTGAATCTGAAGACGTGGCGGATTACACCCCCATGACTCACGTCACCCTACCCCCCCGAAAAGCCAGTGCATTACCCGCTTTAATTGGGCAAAGCAAGGCAGAACTGGTGGAACAATTCACAGCCTTGGGGCATCCGCGTTTTCGAGCGGAACAGGTGCATCATTGGTTGTATGTTAAGTGCGTCCAATCCTTTGAAGAGATGCTGAACTTGTCGAAAGGCTTTCGGCAATACTTGGCCGAACATTTTCAACTAGGGACCCTTGAAATTGCCAGCAAGCAAGTTTCTGAAGACGGCACCCTAAAATACCTGTTTCAATGTGCGGATGGCAACGTCATTGAATCGGTTTTAATGTATTTTGAAGAACGAGACAGCTACGCCCTATGCGTGTCGACTCAAGTAGGGTGTGCCATTAACTGTTCGTTTTGTGCCACAGGCAAAATGGGCTTAAAGCGGCATTTGTCTGCAAGTGAAATTGTGGAACAATATGTGAAAGTACAAGCCGACAGTGGCCAAGAAATTCGCAACGTGGTGTACATGGGCCAAGGCGAACCCTTGCACAATTATGAAAACACGGTAAAATCCCTGCGGGTGCTTAATGAATCCTGCGAAGTGGGGATGCGTCGCATTACGGTGTCGACTTCAGGCTTGGTGGATCACATCGACAAGCTCGCCCAAGAAGAAATGCCCTTGACGCTCGCCTTGTCCCTTCATGCCCCCAATAACGCGTTGCGATCTCGCATTATGCCCATTAACAAGCGCTGGCCATTAGAAACGCTCATTCCTTCACTAGAACGTTACTTGGCTTCCACCCACCGGCGTTTAACGATGGAATATATTATGATCGACGGCATAAACGATCAACCCGAACATGCGCATCAGCTGGGGCAGTTGATTCAGCATTTGAAGTGTAACATCAACTTAATTCCGTACAATCCGATTGCCAAAGACTTGCCTCGTGCCGTGGATTATAAGCGTTCAAGCAATCAGGCCATTCGCACCTTTATGATGATTTTGTTGGATCGTTACCATAAAAAGGTGACGGTGCGTTTAGAACGTGGGGTGGATATTGACGCCGCCTGCGGTCAGCTGGCCAATCGCTTTCAGGCAAGCAAGGAACAACCTTTACCTTAGTTAAACCCTTCACTAAAATCCGACGCTTTGACTTCGTGCAACCAACGCCGATACTGCCAATCTTCATAAGAAAGGCAGTATTCATACAGACTTTTTAGGAGAATATCCCCACTGGGGCTTTTGCCTTGAAATAATAGGACAGGCGTTTCAAGGGTCAGTTCAATTTCCGCCAATAGTACATCTCGAACCTTGTCTTCTGTGGTGGGGGTGGGGTGCTTTAAGTGCCACAAAAGCCATTGTTGCAACACGTGAATGGCGGATCCTCGTTGAAGGAACTGCGCTTTTAAGGTTTCAGCAAAGGCTTCTAAAATCATGAAAAGGCGGTTCCTCTATCGAACGAAACGCGGTTTAAGGCATGAAGCACTGTAATGAAGTCATCGACCTTATAAAGAGAGTCCTACAACCCTATAAAAAAGGGGACACAATAATAAGTCGTTCAAAGGCTTCCTTACTTTAAGTATAGCAAAAAAGCCAGTGCGACTCAAGAATCCCCCCCGCCGAAAGTCGTCTAAAAAGCCGAAAAATCAAGCATTTCTTTTCTAAAATGCGGGGGTAGTAAAACAATTTTAGGGTTGTTTTACTGAGAATGAAAAAAATTTTGATGTTTGAACTGTGTTTTCCTATTCCCTTAATAAAAAACTTGTGTTAGGATAAATTGAAAGTTAATGTGTAAAGTCCTTTTGGTTTAAACACATTAAGTTTTAGGACGCCTTTTTGTTCGTATTGCGAAGGATCGTTATACTTATAAAAAGTCATTAGTGATGTTAGCAAATTCAGTGTGTGCACTGGAATTTAAGGAGAAAAAATCCATGACCTCGAATAAAGTAACCCCCATTTTATTGGCGGGATCCTTGTTTTTAGCAGGTATGGCTAATGTGGCGGATGCCCGCATTGAAGCTGTTGAAACCGATCGTTCGGAAGACAAACGTTTAACCCGTATGGAAGATTTAGTCGATGTTTCGGCCCACCACTGGGCGTATGACGCTTTGAGCGAATTGGTTGAAAAATACGACGTGATTGAAGGTTATGAAGCCACCAACGGTAAATTCAAGTTCAAAGGCAATCAATACGCCACACGTTATGAAATGGCGGCTGCCTTACGTGATGTATTGTACTTGGTTCGCTCAGGCAAAGTGTTCTTAAACAATGGAGACACAGAAACCGTCGCATCTTTAGAATCTGAATTTGCCCCTGAACTTGCGGCATTAAAAGCTCGTACTGAAGCCTTAGAAGCTCGTGTGGGTGCGCTTGAAGCCGACAAAGATCGCTTCAAAGTCGGTGGTGATTTCACTGTGGGCGCCTTGGGTGGTTTTGAATCGGGCGACAACAGCTACAACGATTCTATTCAAGCCATTTCTCGCTTACGTTTGACTGTTGAAGCCCCTGTTTACAAGGGTGAAGAAGGTCAGTTTTTAGGTGAAGGACGTGTTAAAGTCCGCGCGGTTGCTGCTTTGGGTAGCAATACGGGTGGCATTATGGGACAAAGCCGTATCGCTGCGGATGCGTCTAACGGCAATGAAATTGGTTCCAATGGAAGCACGAACTCGCGTCAAAATGTATACCTCGACCGTGCCGGTTACGAACAAGACTTCAACTTGTTTAACAACAGCCACACGTTATTTGCGGGTGTGTTACCTTGGCGTGATTACTTCGACAAATCCGCGTACCGTGGCGATGAAAATACGCAATTCCAAAACACGGCGTTGACGAACATTCCTGGTATGCCCACGAATGCGACGCTTGCGATGGCGGGTGTAAAAACCAATTTTGTCATCAATGACGACTTAGACGTTGGATTGACCCTTGCCTATGGAGCACCTAACGAGCGTAACGTGCAGAATAACTATTTTGCCAATGCGGAAGCGCGTGCGAATTACAACTGGGCAAACTTAGACAACCGCAAAACGAGCGTTTACGCTGGTTTGGTGGGGATCTTCAATGATAACGTCAATTACCAGTTTAGCTCAACCGCCTTGGCACGTTCTGGTTCAACCAGTACTTATGGACCTGGTAACACCCACTTGGCTTATATCGGGTTGGATCAAGAAATTTACAAAGGCATTGGTTTGCATGCAGACTACATGTACAATAATGCAAGACCCAACTCGGCTTATTTAAACGGCCTAAACCAAAACTACAACAATGTCAATGGGTTTAATAGCTTTGGTGGGAAAAATATTGCCTTGTCCCCTCGTCAAGCAGCTAGTGTTGCCTTGCATATTCCTACAAAAACCCTTGGTTTTCGGGATGGTGACAACATCGGTGTTGGTTATGCGGTGACGTCTTACAAAGACGGCTTCTCTTCCGATGGACGGGATCGCATGGCTCAGTTGGTGGAAACCTACTACAACTTCCGTTTGAACGATCGTGTTAGCATTATTCCTAGCCTTCAAGCGGGCATTACCCCTTTTGGAAGCTCTGATCAAGACTTGTTCTACGCCGGTGGACTTCGCACCAGCATCAAGTTCTAAGCTATTCTATAGCTAAAATAAAACGCCCTTTGCTCAGTGAGTCGAGGGCGTTTTTATGCTATAGTTAAACGGTATAGTCGTCTTTAGAGTTATCTGTACATATGAAAATACTCGGCATCGATCCTGGATTAGGACGCATCGGCTTTGGGCTGATTGATGTGAGCCTGCGAAACAACCCCCAAGCATTGGCGTGGGGCGTGGTTGAAACCACACCCAAGGCACCGATCGGGTCACGTTTGGTAGAAATTCATCACGACATTAAGGCCTTAATTGAAGAAGCGTCTCCTGATGTAATTGCCATTGAGTCGTTGTTTTATTTTCGAAACAACACCACCATCGTGCCTGTGGCCCAAGCCAGAGGAGTGCTATTGTTGTTGGCTGAACTGGCGGGTGTCCCCACCGTTGAATATACCCCCATGCAGGTCAAGCAAGCCCTTACCGGCTACGGCAAAGCTCAAAAACACGAAATCACCGAAGCCGTGATTTTACGACTCAATTTACTTAAGCGCCCCACCCCCGATGACGCCGCCGATGGTCTTGCTATTGCCCTGACCCACAGTCAATTTCTATAGAAAGCTCTGCGAAAGATAAAACAGGCAATGAGGCCATTCTAGGAGCCTAGATTTTTTGTTTAGTGAGGCACGTTTATGTTACACGCCAGCCCAAAAATAGTGCACTTTAGCCACTGGGCAAAGGGCTTAAAAATAGGGTATACTGAAAAAGGTTGGCTTTTTTGAAAACGTCTTCGCACCCCCGAAAAATCATTGAAAATCGAGTAAAAAATAGACTTTCGTGTGTCGAAAATCGAGTTTTGTGTGTCAGAATCAAAGGTTTTGTGTGTCGAAAAAGTGGGTTTCGTGTGTCAGAAATGGATATTTTGTGTGTCGAAAAAAAGGGTTTTGTGTGTCAAAAATCGACTTTCCGACACACGAAATTAGCGCGTTTCTTTACATCGTGATACAGTGTAATGGATATTCGTTATTTTAACTAAAATACTTTTCTGTTACGATTCGTGAACGTTAGATATTTTCTAAAAAATAATGTAGTTTAAAAACAACCCTGATTAAATAGTTTGTTTCAACTAACAAAAAAGAAGTCTTATTATGCAACTTGCCCTAGAGTATGAAGCCAAAACCTTCGGCGTGAGCGAACTCACCGCCTACTTAAAACGCACCATTAAAACCGATCCCATCCTAGGTGGAACCCTGCTTGTGCGTGGGGAAGTGTCTAATCTAAAGCCTTCTAGTCGGGGGCATGTGTACTTCACGCTGAAAGACGACACCGCAAGCATCAACGCCGTGATGTGGGCCAGCACCGCAAGCAAAAGCAAGTTCAAACTCGAAGAAGGCATGGAACTCATCGCCACGGGTGATTTGGATCTGTACGCCCCAAACGGAAGCTATTCACTGGTGGTCAAAAAAATAGAGCCTGTCGGTTTAGGGGGCTTGCAACTGGCGTATGAGCAGTTGAAGGCTCAATTTGACGCGGAAGGCTTGTTTGACGCATCTCGCAAGCAGGCCTTGCCTGAATTTCCCTTTAGAATCGGGATTATAACGGCTTCTACAGGGGCCGTTATTCACGATATGATGCGGGTTATTCGACATAAAAACCCTTTTGTGGATGTTGTTTTATACCCCGCCAAAGTGCAGGGCGAAGGGGCCAGTGAAGAAATCGCCACAGGTATTCGCGCCTTAGAAGAGGAGTCCCTAGAGCTGGACGCCATCATAGTTGCTCGTGGTGGCGGTAGCTTTGAAGACCTCTTTTGCTTTAGCGAAGAGCCGGTGGTGCGTGCCATCGCGGATTGTCGCCTCCCTGTTGTCAGCGCCATTGGCCATGAACCCGATTATGGCTTGGCGGATGCAGTGGCCGATTTTTCAGCCGCCACCCCCACCATGGCCGCTGATACCCTTGTGCCAGATGGCTATAAAATGCAAGAACTTCTGGTGGATTCGGGCCAGTGGCTGGGTGAACAAGTCGAACGTCAACTCTTACTCAGCGAAGAAAATGCCTTTCAACTAGGGCAACGCCTCTTAGATCGAATCACCCCCAAGCTGACCACTGCCGAACAAAGCTTGCTCAACTTCACGCAACGTTTGGCGCACGCTGTAGAAGTACGACTCAATCAAGCCGAACAACAGCTCGCTGGTGTGGAAGATGAATTGAATGCTTATAGCCCCACCGCGATTTTGCGTCGGGGCTATAGTGTGCTAAGCCATGCGGAAAATGGCACCGTGGTTCGAACGCTTGAAGACCTAGAGGGTTCGCCTGATTTACGGCTTCAGTTGGCGGACGGTGAAACCCTTTTAAGGGGTTACACCTGTTTGTAAAATAAACATTGTAATTTCACCCTGTTTTGGATAAGCTAAAAGCGACCGTTTTAAAATGTATCTGAAATGGATCGGTGTGCTTAAATCACTTCGGGAGTCAAATCATTTTATGAAGTTTCTGAATTTCTTACCCAATGAAGCCCTGTTTTACAACCTAATTAACGAATTGGCCAAACAAGCCAAAGCCAGTTCTGAAGGCTTGCACGCTTACGTACAACACGGCGATGCCACGCGTCAACCCATGACGGATGCGCGTTCTGCGGCCAAAATAGCCCTCGCTACTCTCGTAGAAGAAGTGTGCCGAGCCTTTATTACCCCCTTTGATCGTGAAGACGTTCAAGAACTCGCTGAAGCGCTTTACCGCATTAGCGCGACGATCGACACCATTCAACAGCGCATGCACATTCACCACTTGCATTCCCTTGAAGGGGACTTTCAACGCATGGCGGAAATCATCGTCAAGCAAGGCGCTTTGTTGGTTTCTTTGATTGAAGGGTTGAACCGCAACGACAAGGCCAGTCATTTGCAAGAAATCGTAACCCTTTTATATGAACTAGAAGATGAAGGCGATCGCGTGGCCCTAGAACTAGAACATGCCTTGTTTAAGCATGAGCCTTTGCCTGATGCCTTGAACTTAATTGTGCGAAAAGATTTGTACCAAAGCCTTGAAGGCGTCACAGATGCCTTTCGAGATGTGGCCGCCACGGCCTTGCGTATCATCTTAAAACACAGTTAATGAGGGAACCTTCACATGGAATGGTTAATGGATCCTCAATTTTTGCTTCTGGTGGTGATTATTGCCATGGCCTTAATGTTTGATTACATCAATGGCTTTCACGATGCCGCAAACGCCATTGCAACAGTCGTGGCCACACGAGTGATGACGCCTAAAACCGCAGTGTTGTTTGGCGCAATTTTTAACTTGCTAGGCGCCTTAATGGGCACTGAAGTGGCCGCCACCATGGGTAAAGGCATTGTTGAAGCCAAGCTCATTAATCTTGAAACCATTTTATGTGCTTTAATCGGGGCGATTGTGTGGAACTTGGTGACGTGGTGGAAGGGGTTGCCGTCCTCTTCATCTCACGCCTTAATTGGCTCACTAATGGGGGCGGCCTGCTTTTGGGTCGGCAGTTTTGGTGAAAGCGTCGTACATTGGCACAAGGTCATTGACAAAGTCATTATTCCCATGTTTAGCTCGCCGTTGATCGGCTTTACGGTGGGTTATATCTTAATGACGCTTCTGACGTGGATGGTCTACAAAATTTCGGTGAACCGAATCAACAGTGTATTTGGGAAATTGCAGATTGTGTCTGCCGGAGCCATGGCACTGAGTCACGGCATGAACGATGCGCAAAAAAGCATGGGAATCATTGCACTGGCGATTATTTTATATAAAGGCGTGCCTTCTAGTGAGTTTCATGTCGGCTTAGAAATTGTGATTCCTTGTGCGGTGGCCATTGGTTTGGGCACATTGTCTGGCGGATGGAAAATTATTCGCACGCTAGGCAGTAAAATGATTAAGCTCCAACCGATTCATGGATTTGCCGCAGAAGTGACGTCTTTTACCGTCATTATGCTGGCCAGTCATTGGGGGATTCCCCTTTCTACCACGCATGCGATAACATCCACCATTATGGGGGTGGGGGCAACCCGTCGTCTCAGTGCGGTGAAGTGGTCGCTGGTGGGTTCTATTCTCTGGGCGTGGTTACTGACTATTCCTGTGACGTTTTTATTGAGTGGGTGCATCGCAATACTCTACAAATGGATTCAGGCTCACCTTTAGTTTTGAAATGTTAGGAAAGAAGGATTTAATCATGGATTGGCTCATACATAGCATTGAATGGGTACTTGGGGGGCTGTTGTTTTGGGTGCATAGCGTGATTAAAGCCCTAGGCTATGGAGGCATTGTATTGCTTATGGCCATTGAATCGGCCAACATTCCCCTGCCTAGTGAAATGATTTTGCCCTATGCGGGTTACTTGGTGCAACAAGGTGAAATGAACATCCACTTGGCCAGTTTGGCTGGAGCCGTGGGTTGCGTTGTGGGTTCGCTTCCCTGTTATTGGCTGGGGGCATGGGGTGGGGAAGCCTTCATTAAAAAATACAGTAAGTGGATTTTAATTGACGAAGACGACTTGGCGGATGCGCGTCGGTGGACGGCTCGCTTTGGGGATTTGGCGTTTTTCATCTGCCGAATGTTGCCTATTTTACGGACGTTTATTTCTGTACCCGCAGGCGTTTTAGGGGCCAACCTGTGGACGTTTACGATTTACACGTTTATTGGTTCCTTGATTTGGAGCTATTTACTGGTGTATGTGGGCATTATTTTTGGGGACAACCTTGCCGAATTTAAGCATTTGTGGCACAAGTTTGATGTAGCAATTGCGCTATTACTCGTACTAGGGGGCGGAGCGTACCTGTGGAAGCACGTCGCTAAAAAGTGGATGAAGCCCCGTGCCTGAAGAATCTCTGGGTATTTCAAACAAGCATGTGCCTGTATTACTGCCTGAAGTGTTGGCGGGTTTAAATCTGCACGTGGGTAAAACCTACGTGGACGGCACCTTGGGGCTCGGCGGGCATAGTCAAGCCCTGCTAGAATGTTTACATGGCCTAGGTGAACGATCGCCTCAGTGGGTGGGGGTGGATCAAGACACACAGGCCTTAGGCATGGCTCAAAAACGCTTGGCACCTACACTCGATCGCTTTGACGAAACCACGCGGACGCATTTTGTGGAGTCTAATTATAGTCAAATCCCACAAACGCTGGCGGATTTAGGCATCACTGGCATTGATGGGGGACTGTTACTCGACTTAGGCGTGAGTTCTTTTCAGTTAGACACGGCTGAACGAGGCTTTAGTTTTATGCGTTCAGGGCCTTTGGACATGCGCATGAACCCTACGGATGAAACAACCCCCACCGCCGCAGATTTACTCAACACCGCTTCTCAAGAAGCGTTAATCCGTATTTTTGAAGACTACGGTGAAGAAAAATTTGCTTTTCCCATTGCCAAAGCCATTGTGGAAGATCGCGCCCACACCCCGTGGCAAGACACCCTGACATTGGCCCACTTGGTAGAGCGAATCTACCGTTTGAAGCAAAAATCAGGCCGCCTTAAAGAAGCAAAACATCCGGCGACTCGGGTCTTTCAAGCCTTGCGAATGGCCGTCAATGGCGAACTAGACCATTTAGATGCCCTGTTGCACGCCTTGCCTGATTTAATGCAACCCCAGAGCCGTGTGGCCGTTATTACCTTTCATTCTTTAGAAGATCGACGCGTCAAACAACAATTCAAGCCTTGGCTACAGGGGTGCATTTGCCCGCCTCAATTCCCGATTTGCACCTGCGAAAGCACCCCTCTTTTTAAGGCGGTGAATCGTAAGGCCCTTGAAGCAGGCCACCTTGAAACAGAACGGAACCCCCGTTCACGTTCAGCCAAGTTACGCGTGTATGAGCGATTGTAAACCATTTTTGACAAAACACTGGGGATGTTGTACAATAAAGCCTTAATGTTTTGATTAGATTCACGTAACGTTTTTTTTCTCAAATTCGACTCATCCCTTTTGCCGTCTTCTCTCGTTTTCGAATGTAACGACGCTTGGCACAATCCTCATTCCCCAAGGGTTTAATGCTGATGTGACTTTGAATCCCAAAACGTGTGTGAATGAGTTACATCCGTGTACTGAAGATCTACAAACTTCGATTCATTCATTAGGTTTTTATTATATAGGTTTTGCATAGTTGTATGATGTCTATTAAGCAGTCGCCTCTTCATTACCATAGCCTTGCAAAGCCAAAAGCGGAACAAGATGAATCGCTTGAGCGAAGGGCTTCTTCGCCTTCGTTGACTCACGCGGTGAATCTGGAAACTTCTTCTAACGATGCCTTTGAATCCCAAGCCACCGTGCCTGAACAAAAAGGGAACATACGCGAAAAAGTCTCTCTAACCCAACGAATCAACCCCTTTAATCGACGAAAAAAACATCCGCAAAAACTTGAAAAGACAGAGGTGTCCCCCGAACTACTGGCCTTAGCCGCGGCGGGTTACTTGTCTACCTTGAATCCTGCTTTGGCGGCGGGGTTGGCGTCTAAAATTGACTCGCAATTCTTTTGGGACTTTACGATTTTAGATTTTGTCGGCATGGCGTTTCCGCGTATTTCACGTTCCTTGCAACGAGGGGCCGTGCCGTATGATCCCCTAAAAGATCCTGAAGCCCAAAAACGAAGCGGGCTTGACAAATGGTTCTACATTCGACGAAAAAAAACGGAAAATGCCAACTGGCCTAACTTGCGCGAAGAAATGTTGAGAGAAATCCAAGCCGCCCCAGGTTCCTTGCTGGTGCCAGCGTTAGTCTTTAGTTTACTGCCGTTGGTGAGTCGAAACAAATACCTGAGCTGGACGGGGCGTCGTAACATGTTGATGTCTGAACAAGATTTAATGCTCGAACATCAAAACTTACAACAGTTTCTCACTGAAACGTCCCCCCCGCCCCCACGTTACTCACAAGAAGGCGCTTCATTAGAAGCCCTCGGAAAAGGCTATGTGGAACGGGTATTCAAAGGTATTTCTGAGCCTATGCGTAAGCAAAGCGTGGCGATTGAAATTAAGGGCGATGGAATAATTAACCCCTATTATCATATGAGCGTGGGGCATTTGAAAACGCTACAAAAAGGCTTGAACGACGATGAACTATTTGGGCTTAAACAAGCGTTAAATCGCCACCCGAAACTTAATAAAACGTCTTCGCTTTCTTTAGAAAACGTGACCTTAACACAAGTGGTTGAAGCTATTGCCGAAGTGCAAGGGAAATTGCTGGCCTTTGATGTTCAACACGGGGCAGGCGCTATGTTCTTTAGCGCGAAACATCGTCAAGAACATGCGTTACTAACGGCTAAAATGCAGGCACTCTTCAACATTGCCGAAGCCACCGTAATGAAAGTTAATGCCATTCATTGCCCACAGACGCGCATGCAACAAGAAATGACACACCTACCCATTATGACAGGAAGCACGTATAGCCCCAAAGCGGTTTTACACCATTTACAAATGATGGACAAAGGGCGTGATCTCATGGTGGCCACTTTCCGTCGGTTTTTTGCACAGTCAAACAACGGCAAAACCTTACAAGAAACGCTTAGCCAATCGTTAAATACGGCCAAAGCCACCAAAGCCTTCATTACCCTAGGCTCTTTTATGTGGATGCTGGGTTGGATGTGGTACCTGTCTCACGCCATTCAACGGGGGCGTGAATACCCCGCCAATCGCTTGGTCATGTTTAACAAGCCCACTCAAAAAAGCACGCAAGCCCCTGTTCCTTCAGAAGGCTTGCCTTTGACTAAGAAAGACGTCACCGCTGAACCTTTGAAGGTGATGCGTTCAACGCCAATTAAAGAGGGTCAAGCATCATGAAGCCCTCGAATCCCTCCACCCCAAATAACAACCTGTTCGTTAAGGCGCTGAACCATTTTTACTATCAGGATGTCAAGAGTATTCCCGTGCGCGGTCGCCACTTTGCGGATCGCTTAAACGCACAAGCACGGAATACAAACAACTTGGCGTCTAAAACAGTGCAAAAAACAACTGCCAAAATTACGTCACTATTGACGGATAGCGTTGAATTCGCCAAATTTGAAAAAACCCCCGAACTCTTTGGTGCCACCATTCCAAAACTGCCGTTAACGTTCTTAATTTTAATGTTTTTTGGTTCCATGATGCCGGCCCGTATGCATTCAGAATACTTAAGGGCTCCAGCCCTGGATGAAAATAAAGACGGCATTGCCGAAGGACATGACTACCGTGCCATTCGAGATGTGCTGATTCGAGATGTGCTGTCTATTTCACTCTTCTTATTTGCCCTAGAACCTGTTAAACAAGCCATGCTGGCTAAAAAACAAAAAGACGGCACCTTATTTAGTTTGGGTTATAGCCCCAAGCATTCTAGTTTAATGCTCATGGACGGAAGCTTAAACCCGCGCAAGCCTAATCATTCAATTTCATACCCCAACATTGAAGAAATCTATAACCTTACGTCACAAGCCCCCGAAACATTGGCCAAACTTGCGGCCATGCACAAAGCCAACGACAATCTCGCTAAACCTATGGAAGATTACCTTCAAGCGTACCCCCTGTGGCAGAAGGAAAATGCGTCGTTTTTAAAGGTGTTACAAGATCCCCATGCAAGCTTAGAAGAGCAAGCCAAAGCGCGTTTTATGCTTCAATTTTCAGACGCCCTAAAAACAAAAGGGCAGAGCATTTTAGCGCATACGCAAGAACTAAGAAGCGCCAAAACGCATTTACGTACCCATCTTTATGAAGCCCTAAGCGAATTAAAACCAGCATCTGGCACAACGACGATGCGTCGACAAACCCTGAATGCCGATTCAAATACCCTCATCCGTCGCTTATTTGAACTACCAGGGCTTAAAAAAATGGAGGACGTTCAAAAATTAGATTTAGAGGCGTTAAACTCTATTTTAGAACAAGATCTTGAAGCCCTTGGTAAAACAATCAAGGTTCAAGCCTTAGTTAAACTCCCTGACGCGCAGTCGTATTTGGCGCCTGCCACCCAAAGCGCCGATTACAAAAGATTTAAAGCGGACTTAGACTTGGCCATGAAACAGGGAGATATAGGGGCCTTCCATCTCATGGCGGACAAAGCCATGAACTACCAGCATTTTATTGATGTCTGTACCCGACAAGTCCTCTCAAGTCATCCCACCTCTTCGGATGGCAAGCCCTTAAGCTACTCACACGTGTTTAACACCCTTAAAAATGAACATTTTACTCAGCTAGAAGACAGCATCGCGTCCTACAGAGCAGGGCAAAACCTCTTAGATGCGTTGAAGTCTGAACATGGAGAGGGGATCTTAACCCACTTTAAAGCCATGTATACCCATTCAGCCAATGCCATGAAACAAGTCGATGCCTTGGATACCAGCGTGAAGCAATTCCAACACGAGGGGGCTGGGTACTTAAAAACGTCCTTTAACTTTTTGGGTACTCAAATACCGCTCCCTGCGGTGGATTGGCTCAAGAAACAACTCAAACTCCAAACCCTTCAATCCTTAGATGTTCGACGTATTCTCTCAGAATCCGCCCGCAATATGCGTTCCCCTGTCGATTCGATCGGCTACGTCTTTGTCGCCGCGTTTATTGGGTTTTTCCCCGTATGGTTGAATCAAGTCGTCACTGAAACGGAATATCGCCTAAAAAAAGCAAAAGACGCTCCATCAAAACATGATCCGTCTTGATGAGACGAAACGATCATTCCGATTATAGGAGCCTCTAAAAAAGTGGCTTCTATACACAAAAAAGGGATGCCGGTTAAAGCACCCCTTTTTTAAACAAGTTCAGGTAATTACCTAATAACGATCGCGACCGCCTCCGCGACCGCCACGGTTTCCACCGCCACCACCTCCACGGTAGCCCCCACGATCGGGACGCTCTTCGCGTTCAGGGCGTTCGCTGAGGGTTTCAGGCACCACGAAAGGTGCTAAACCAAAGCTGGCACGCTCTTCATCGGTCACATCTTTCATCGAAAGATTTGTACGGCCACGCTCATCAATGGCTGTTACACGAACCACGACTTCATCCCCAATGTTGACGGCATCTTCAATAATACCGACTCGACAAGGGAATTGTGAAATGTGAATCATGCCGTCTTTACCAGGAGCGAGTTGAACAAAGGCACCGATAGGGATGATGCTTTGCACTGTTCCTTTAATCAACATGCCGGGTTCAAACTTACGGGTCAAGTCTTCAATCTTCTTACGAGCCGCAGCCATGGCCACGCCGTCATTGGTTGAAATATGCACCAAACCTTCGTCGTTAATATCAATGGTCGCACCTGTTTCTTCAATAATGGAGCGAATCATTTTACCACCTGGCCCAATGACGGTACCAATTTGGTCTTGATCGATCTTGATGGTTTCAATGCGAGGGGCATAAGTCGACAAGTCAGGACGAGCTTTCGGAAGGGCTTCGGCCATTTTTTGTAAAATGTGCAAACGCCCTTGACGAGCCTGTTCTAAGGCTTGACGCATTAAATCAATGGAAATACCTTGGATTTTAATATCCATTTGAAGGGCCGTAACGCCTTCGGTATTACCTGTTACTTTAAAGTCCATGTCACCCAAGAAGTCTTCAAGACCTTGAATGTCGGATAAAATAACGGATTTATCGCCTTCTTTAATCAAGCCCATGGCAATACCACCGACGACTTTTTCAATCGGCACACCAGCATCCATTAAGGCAAGTGTCGCTCCACAGGTGGAACCCATGGACGTGGATCCGTTAGAAGCCACAACTTCACTGACGACACGCAAGGTGTAGGGAAAGTCCGCTTGTTTTGGTAAAGAAGCCGCAACCGCACGTTCAGCGAGACAACCATGCCCAATTTCACGACGACCCGCCCCACGGTTAGGACGAACTTCGCCCACACTGTAAGCAGGGAAATTGTAGTGATGCATCCAGCGTTTTTCGGTGTCAGGCTCAACGCCGTCTAAGCGTTGAAGATCACCTGGAGAGCCGAGTGTGGCGATTGAAAGCACTTGAGTGCCTCCACGCGTGAACAAGGCGGAACCATGCACACGTGGCAACACACCCACATGACATTTAATAGGACGAATTTCCTCAGAATTACGGCCATCGGCACGCACGCCTTCGTTAACGACCATGGCTCGCATGACTTTTTTCTCAAGCGATTTAAAGGATTCGCTGAAAACGGGTACATCTTGAGCTTTGATGAGGACGTTCAAGTCGTGGTCTTCACCCAACGCTTCTAAGGCTTTTTTGGCCTCTTCTTTAATCGAAGCGACCAAGTCTTTGCGTCCGTCACGATCTTCATTGTGATACGCTGCATTGACCTTGTCGTAATAATTCGCCTTCAAGAACTCAACCACAGGGCTGTTGTCAAACTCAGGGGTAAACGCTTTTACCACAGGAACCCCGCAAAGGTGAGCAAAAGCTTCTTGCGCCGCGACTTGGTTTTTAATTTCTTTATGGGCAAAATCCAAGGCTTCAATGAGTTCGTCTTCCGTGACGAAATCGGCGCCTGCTTCCACCATCATAATGGAATCTTTGGTCCCTGCAACCACAAGGTCTAAAGGACTTTCAGCCATTTGCTTGTAAGTCGGGTTCGCGATTAACGCACCGTCTACCTTCGCGACACGAACAGCACCAATAGGCCCTTGAAACGGCGCATTTTTACACAGCGTCAACGCAAAAGAAGCGGCCAAAATAGCCAAGGCATCCATGGGGTTTTCGTGATCGCTGGTCAAGCCGTTGACGACGATTTGCACATCGTTACGGAAGCCATCGGGGAAAAGAGGACGAATGGGGCGATCAATCAAACGAGAGGTTAAAATCGCTTTTTCACTCGGGCGAGCTTCACGCTTGTTGTAACCACCCGGAATACGGCCCACAGAATAGAGCTTTTCTTCGTAATCAATGAGCAATGGGAAGAAATCAATCCCAGCGCGAGGGGTTTCACTAGCCGTGGCGTTGGCCATTACAGTGGTTTCACCACATTGCAGAATAATCGAACCGCCAGCCGCACGAGAAATACGCCCTGTTTCCACGTAAACGGTTTTACCGCCAATGTCAAATTGAGCGCGTTTCATTTCAGGGTAAAAGGCGTCAAGCGTAGGGCTTTTAATACCAAATTCACCCGACTGTTGGGGGTGGGTCAAGGTTTCTTGAGACATCATCATAAAATCAGAATCTACTTTCTTTACATCAGGGCTTGCGTCGCAAACCGTTATTTATCAATCGCTTTTACACGTTGGGGATATTATACAACAGAAACATAAAGAAGTAAAACAAGGGGCTTTTTGGGGGAATGTATAAAAACACCCCCATGATGCGTGGTGCATGACGGAGGCGTTATGTTTATAAAATTTAAATTAAAGTACTATTTACACTTCGCTTTTACAGACCCATCTCTGAGATTTTTGCTTCTTCTTCTGGAGTCAGCGGTCTCTTTGAAGGGAGAGCTAAAACGTCTTTTTTCAATGAGCTGAGATTATTTAGCAATTGGCTAATAGGACTGCCCTTAGTCGTTGGATCTTCAAATGGAGACAATTCGGTATAACGTTGTGAATCAGCAGAAGCAGAAATAGCTAAGTAACTTTTATGACTGGATCCTGAGCGCGTAGATTCCTTCACTATAAGAGCTCCAGGAGCAGGGTGTGCTTGGATAACTTTTATAGCAATGGTAATTTGTTTAAGTACTTCATCGATAGATGCTTGGTTAGCCATATAGCCCTTAGGCACTTCCGTGTTCGGAACTGCGATATTTGTAGCTTCTAAGGCTTGCCGAATAGCTCTTTCGATTAAGCCTTTACCTGGAGCTAAAATCTCCATCCCCTCTCTCTGACTATTATTAGCCTTCAGAGGCTGTGCTTGCAGGCGGGGGGGGGGGCGTATCGTTGTAGTTGTAACATAATATCGTTACCTTTCTAGGGTTAATTAACGGAACATAGAGAAAAGGCAAAGGCTCATAGTTAAATAGTATAGTAAATAAAATTGATGTCAAGCCTAATAAAACGCCAAAGACGGCTCTATTCGTTCCCCCTCCATTTCACCGAGGCCCCTACAGCTTCCGTTAAAACCCGTCGAAAGAGTTCCAAAACCTTCTTCAAACCCTAGACCACGGAGGCTCCTCTATAATGACGCTACTAAACGCTATGAACATTTCTTCTTCAGGCATGACGACCCATGCCCAACGCGCCCAAGTCCACGCCACGAACATGGCCAATCTAGGCACCCCCGGCTATAAACGTCAGATTCCTATTTTAAGCCAGCAAGTGCAAGTGCCGTTTGCAGACTTAATGGGCCAAGTCAACGCCGCGGCTTCAGGACTGTCTTCCAGTAGCCTCCACAATATGGCAGAATCAGGGGTGACGATGTCTGGCACGGTGAGCGATCCCAGCAAAGGCACACAGCTCTACATGCCTTACCACCCTGCTGCCGATGCCAACGGTTATGTGGAAGCTTCCACCGCGAACCCTTTAGTCGACATGGCCGATGCCTTGATGGCCAACCGCATGTTTGAAGCGAACTTGTCGGTCTACGGCATTTTAAAAAGCATGGCGTCACGATCGGTTGAGCTTGGTTCAGGCCGATAGAAAGAAGTGGGTTTTGAAGGGTGAAAGCCTGGTGTAGAAGCCTTTTTGATTTGCTGTTGCTTATTTTCCCGCTGAATGCGTTGGCGCGTTAAATAGATATTCAGCAACGGAGGCAACACCCCTAGGGCAAGTATAGAAGTAAAGGCTTCAGCCAAATAGCGTTGATTTTCTGGAGATCCGAACCATTTACTTTCTTGTGTGAACAGTTTCTTTAGAAACGGACTAACCAAAAAAGGCATGGCAAAAAAGCCAACAAGAAAAGCGGTATACTTAATGGAAAGCTCCTGCACCTCGTAAGGATCCCGAGCCGCTAAGAAATAGCCCGCATAGGAAGGAATCGACCAAAACAAAAAGGCTTTCCACCCTTCCATGCCAATGAGATCTCCATTTTTAAGCCCCAAATGTTGATTAAAGGCCTTTAAGAGTTGAGGCATCTTCGTATTTTTTTGGGCACAAGTTAGGCCAATCCCCATACTGGCCATAACACCCACACCACCGACAAGCAAATTGCGCACAATGGCCTTTTTATATTGCTGAGACACCGATAGTTTAGAGGGTTCTGTTTTTGAAGATTCTTTTTTCTCTCCGATGATTTGAGCGTAGCTTTGATCCCCAATGCGCCACTGCGTAACAAGGTTTCGAACTTGTGACATGCTCATTAACAACGCACCCAAAGAAGAATAGAGTGCGAGGGATTTAGAAAGCTGTACCCATTCTTGAGCAACTTCTGTTTTTGGGAGATTGACGCGCTTAATAAAGGCGTCTAAGCCTTTGTTAAGCAAATACGTACTTCCAAAGGGAACAAGCGTGGTGCCGTACTGCCCAACTAATTCGTCAAAAAATTCATTTGGCGTTCGCACCAACACAACTTTAGGCGTTTCATTGCCCAAAACTTCCCTAAATAAAAGATCAGGGAGTCCACGATTAACCCTTAGGTGAGTAATAATGTTGCTTAATTTCATCATGAGAGAATCGTTACAAAAGCCTTCGTTAAAATAATGATTCAACTCCGCCAAATAAACGGATAGTTGAAAAAGAGATACTTTATTATAAAAGGAACCGAAAGTATTGTCAAATTACGACAACAAGGCCAGTAACCGTTTTGGCGGTGTTGTTTAAATTAAAACTTTCCCGAATTGGAATTATCCTCTATACTGACAAAATAGATATGATGCGCTTTGGAGAGGAGCTTTTTTCAATGGATTTTAAATTACTTATTTTTACCTTGCAACATGACTGGGCCGTGTTGTCTCCCATTGTGGTGGCGTCTTTGATTACAGGTGCCGTTGTATTTAAGCGCTTGAGCTTTTTCAAAAGCCAAGAACGTGAGTTAGAATCCTTTGTGCAACGCTTGCAACGTGAACTGGCCAAGCATAATTATGACAACGCCCTTGCCATTAGTGAACAACTCGGTGGCATTTATGGCCGTGTCAGCCAAGAAGGGATTCAACTCCTTCGCCAGCACGCGCGGGATGCCAAAGCCTTTGGCAGTGCCTTTGACATTACCATTGCACTAGCTTTGCGTCGCCTAGAACAAGGCTTAAACGTGTTAGGCACCGTGGGTACCATTGCCCCCTACTTAGGTTTATTTGGCACCGTGGTGCGTATTTTATTAACCTTCGGAGAAATGGCCAATTCCAGTCAAGGGCAGGCGTCTCAAGTGATGTTCGGCATTGGTTCTGCGTTAATTGCCACCGCCTTTGGTTTGGGTGTGGCGATTTTGGCGGTGGTGGCGAATAACTATTTTAGATCCAAAGTCGAAGGGTTTGAAAATGACTTTCAATTACTCAAGCTCGTTTTACTTTCTTCGGTGGATGCTCCTTCAGCCACGTCACACGAACAGCATCAACACCCCGTTCATGCTTAAAAAGGACTCATTCCCGCTATGGCTGCTCAAGTTAAACGCTTCGACGAAATTAACATTACCCCTTTGACCGATATTTTCCTCGTTCTGCTGATTATTATGATGGTCATTGCCCCTAGCATTACTCAGAAAAATGAGTCGGTGGCTTTGCCTGCGGTTGAACATGGTAAAGCCATTAGTAAAAATCTGATTACGGTGGATGTTTCTGCTGATGGTCATTATGAGGTTCAAGGTGAACCTGTTCAAGCACGTGACTTAGGGGCCAAAATCAAGGCCTTACTGCCTACCGTTACAGAACAAAAAGTCTTATTGCGCGCAGACAAAGCCAGTTCTAACAAAACGGTTTTAACCGTCATGAAAGCCGTCGCGGGCACAGGCGTTGAACGAATCGTGTTTGAAGGACAGACGCTTGCCACAAAGAAAGTGGACCAAGAACAACCTGCAACGACTGAAGAAGGAGCCTCTTCTGATGACGAGTTCTAAGCGCATTAAGCGTTTTGATGAAATCAACATTACTCCCTTGACGGATATTTTCTTGGTATTGCTGATTATTATGATGGTGGTGGCCCCTATGCTTAACAGTCAAGGGCTCAGTATTAACCTCCCTAGCGTGTCGGATGCTTCACCCACCCTTCAAAAAGAACAAAAAGTCATTGAAATTGACATTTTGCCCACGAATAAAATTAAGGTAAACGACCAATTGTGGGTAGAATCAAACGATTTAACTCAACAATTACGTGCCTTAAAAACCACGTTTCCGGATGGTGTGATCCTCCACCTAAGCCCTCAGGCCTTGCACGCCACCAGCATGAAAGTGTTGGATGCCGTTGAAGGCGCCCAAATAAGTGCTTTATCCATTGTAGAATCTGCTGTTTGAACTGGGGCATGACGGGCTTTCTATAACAAACGAAAGTTGTTGGATCTTATCCTTTCTCTTTATCGTGTCAACGTGTCACAGGCTCCGTAGGCCTTAGCCTTAATAATAGCGATCCAGCTTGTCGCCTTCAGGCACCACCATGCCAGAAAGTAAATTACTTTCCATACTATTGAGCTGTTTGACGTAAATCATGGAACGGTATTTCATCAACTTACGATGGCTGGAAAAATTCAAGACATAATCAATCGTGCCTTTTAACTGAACGAAGACGGCTTCTATAGGGTTATGGCGGTTAAAAAAGCTAGAGCCTAAACTCAACCAAGCTTGAATGTCATCAACAATTGCGTTCATCTTGAAAGTGCTCTCGTTTCTGCTGGATCTGCCGTTGGAAAAACCACCTGTTGGAACAGGTGTTTTGGTCTCTATTCAAATAAAGGTATTTTTAAGCCAAAATATGCGAATTTGTTACATGGGCTGTAACAATCTGAGTGTCAAACGTTCTTGCGATATTGAGCGGGAGGATTCAAATGAAAGAATGGTGGGTCTAGAGGGATTCGAACCCCCAGCCAAGAAATTATGAGTTTCCTGCTCTAACCATTGAGCTATAGACCCGCTAAACATCATTATCGAACATCCATGAAAAATAACAAGTCGTTTCTTGAGTCAAAAGTGCTCAGTCTTTCATTCCCGCCACTTATAAGGTCTCTTGGCTCGCGCCTTTTGAAATTATGGGCATGTATAGAAACGCCGAAAAAAGCGGATGCCTGTGCCTTTTAAAAGGCTTGCCTGAATGAGAGGTGAACCACCGCAAGAGCCTGTTGCACGCCTTTCAATTCAAGCGAAAGCTTCGCTTCAAGGGCATTGAGCTTATGTTGCATAGCCGTTTCAATTGAGGCTTGCACTGTCATACATTCGCACCTTGTTGCTTACATTATTTACTTATTTTAGCGCAAACACCTCATTTAGACAAAAACCATTATTTCAAAAGTAGGTAATTCCACCACAGAATTGGTCCTTTGGTCGTTTGTTGACTTACATCCGTATGTATTTTAGACTGAACTAAGTTTACACGAGCTGAAATAAAGAATCGAATATGCTTATTAATGACAATTATAGACTTCGATTGATTGAAGAAACAGATCTAACTTTTTTGAAAGATTTAAGGGAATCTCCCCAAACAAGTCAATACTTAGGTTCTTTTTGTATGTTGAATATGGCGAGACAAAAAAAATGGTTTGAAGGCTTGCAAAACGATTCATCTAAACTGTTTTTAATGTTCGAACAGTTTCAAGAATCCGATTGGCAAGCCCTTGGCATGGTGAGAATTTCTGACATAGATTTTATTAACCGTTCCATGTGTGTGGGCGGAGACATTGCCCCAGAATTTCGAGGCAAAGGGCATGCCCCTAAAATGTATAAGCTTATTTTTAAGCTTGGTTTTGATTATTATAATATGAATCGTTTATGGTTATTGGTATTAGAAAATAATGAGCCGGCAAAAAACCTCTATAAAAAAATGGGTTTTGTCAATGAAGGCGTACAACGACAAGCGATTTTTAAAGAAGGGCAGTATCACGATTATATCATGATGAGTCTATTACGTGAAGAATATGAAAATGGAACATAAGAAAACAATCCCACAATTTAAAGTGTTTATTTCCCCTACGATTGACAAACCTTTACTGGAAGTTATTCATAGTGGCTGGATTGGTGAAGGCCCTAAGGTTAAAGAATTTGAGCAAAACCTAATTGCCTACACCGGCAATGAAAAACTAGTGACGGTAAATGCGGGAACTTCTGCACTTCATTTGGCTTACCACTTGGCGTTAAATCAAAACGCTTACAAAGGCTATTATAATTCTAATGAAGACGAGATTATTTCAACCCCCATTACCTGCACCGCAACGAATACGCCTATTCTAAATTGCGGAGCCAAAATTGTTTGGGCAGATGTAGACCCCATTACAGGAAACATTCTGCCAGAAGATATTGAAAGAAAAATCACGAAGCACACCAAAGCCATTTCAATGGTGCATTGGGGAGGAAATCCCTGTGAAATTGAGAAAATCAACTTAATTGCACAACAGTATGGACTTAAAACCATAGAAGATGGTGCACATGCCATGGGTATGGAATACCAAGGCAAGCCCTTTGGCAATCATTCTGACTATTCAATGAACTCTTTACAAGCCATTAAACATATCACTTCTATAGATGGAGGCTTGCTTTACTTTAAATCTGAAGAAGATTTTGAAAGAGCCAAGTTGCTCCGTTGGTTTGGAATAGACAGAACCATTCGTGAAGGTGTTGATTTACGCTGTGAAATTGATGTGCCTGAAGCGGGGTATAAGTTCCATATGAATGACGTTTGTGCCGTTATTGGAAATGAAAACTTTAAGCACCTGAATGATATTGTGGGCAAGCATCGTGAAAATGCGTATTTTTATAATGAAGCGTTTAAAGATGTGGACGCCATTACGCTGTGTCCCGAAAATCCAGATGGTAAATCGGCTTATTGGCTGTATACCTTTCATGTAAACAATCGAGATGAGTTAATGAAAACGCTTAATGAAAAAGGGGTGATGTCTTCAAAAGTTCATGCAAGAAATGACACGCATTCCATGTTTGCAGAGTTTAAGGTGGATCTTCCCAATGCCGAACAGTTCAATGCCACTCATCTTTGTATTCCTGTTGGTTGGTGGGTAACACCAGAAGAAAGAGAATACATTGCTGAAATGGTGATTCAATATGCTCGCTAAATTTTTTCTGAAATTATTAAAATTATGGGTAAAATGCAAATGCTTTTATTATAAATTATCATCTGATAATATTTTAATAGGTAAATCACCTGTTATTAAAATGCCACTATTTATTCAAGGTAAAGGTGAGGTAATAATAGATAATTCTGTTATTTTTGGTCAATCCAATTGTCCTAATTTTTATACAGGATACAACTATATTGAAGCTAGGAACAAAAACACCAAAATTAAAATACAAGGGCAAACAAGTATTAATAATTGCTTTAGTATTATTGCCGAAGGAGATGGCGTTTTTATTGGTAAAAACTGTCTTATTGGTTTTAATGTTACAATTATGGACTCCGACTTCCATGATATAAACCCTACCAAAAGACTTGACCCTAAAAGCATAAAGACAAAAAAGGTTAGTATAGATGATAATATTTTTATTGGCTCTAATGTGCTTATTTTGCGCGGAGTGCATATCGGTAAAAATAGTGTTATAGCTGCTGGCTCTGTCGTAACTAAATCCTTTCCTGAAAACTGTGTCATTGCAGGGAATCCTGCAAAAATTATTAAAATGTTAGAGGTGTAAAATGAAAAAGTGGACGATTGCGTTTGTCAACTACAAAACCAGTGTGTATTTAAATTGGCAACTTAAAGGGCTTTATGAATTTAATGACCCTGAAAGTTTTGATCTAATCATTGTGGACAACTCCCGCCCTCACGAAAAAGAACCGCTTGAACATATTACGAAACCCTACAATGAACAGTATAATAATATCAAAATTATTTACTATTCTCCTCAAGAACAAAGTGCATCCGGCCAACATGGGGAAGGCATGAGCGTCGCCTTAAAAGAAGCCAATAGTGAATACTTCTTCGCGCAAGATCCTGACTTCTTTTTTGTAAAGCAACAGTATTTAAATTTTATGGAAGAATACCTTAAAAAAGGGGCTGTTGCTATTGGGGCTCCATACCCTAAAGGAGTAGGCGGTGGGCATCCTCATTTTCCATGTGCCTTTGGCTGTGCGCATCCTATGCATCTTATTAAAGATCTGGATTTTACCGCATTGGTTTGCGAAGAAAAAAGAGAGGAAAGTCTGCGTTTATACCCCGACTTGGACTATTCTTATGACGTGGGCTGGAAAATTCGCCTTGCATTGTCTACAGAAAAAGACAGCAGTAACTTTGTGGTTTTCGATCAAGAAGATTTTTATAATTTGGCAGACAGCATTGGGTGCCATACCTATGAATTGATCAGTAAAAAATACAGTTTAAATGGTGAAGATATTGCCTTTCATTTATTTAGAGGTTCCTTTACAGATGCCGTTGATGGATACAATGACAAAAACAAAGATCTTTCCTCGCGATTATTAAAAATCAGGGACAAAATGGGACGTTACTTCTACGACTATATTTCTACTGAACAAAAGCCTTACATTCGTCCTTCATATCGCATGCTGAAGCGTAAGATTAAAACATTGAAACAAAAAATAAAAGCCATTAGGCACAAACTCTTCAAAAAAAAGAAACATTAAAAAAGCTGTCGCGCTCAAACAGCGTTTGTGACGGTGATGTCATGCGTTAAATGTTCAGGGTTATGCATCGCCTTAAACCCGCCGAGTCCTTGAGTGTAAATCCTAAAAATCCTTGATATGCCTGGTTCTTAAAGGAAAGTGGTGGAGGATAGCGGATTCGAACCGCTCACCCCCTGCGTGCAAAGCAGGTGCTCTACCAAATGAGCTAATCCCCCACGTCAATGAGTTTTCATTGTATTTATCTTCTTCTAAAAAAAAGTCCTTGTCAAGCCTCTTCGTCCATATTAAGGAAAGACAGAAGAAGGCTCTTGCCACTTTCTTAACTATTGTTAAGGCTTGTTTATTCAACCCAAAGGGGTTTGGCTTTTTAGGGGATTTTTAACTCTGGCTCTTGACTCTAATCCGCCAAACTTGCATGATAAAAGAACCTGATTCCGGCCAAAGAAAGTGAGTCATCCGCATGATGATGATGTCTGAAAGTGAAAAGACCGAAAAGCCCACCGCCTATAAACTTTCAAAAGCTCGGCAAGACGGCCAAGTGGCGAAAAGTGTGGATCTTAATGCAGCAGGCTTACTTGGCATGGCCTTATTACTCATTGGAATGTCTGGTTCCTATTTCATGCAGATTATGATGAGCTTCATGAAAAAAAGCTTTGAACTCGATGATGCCACCACCATTTTTAGTTCCACGATGTTTCTAGGGGCTTTTAATGAAACCATGCACCAGTTAGGGCTTATTTTAATTCCCTTTATGGGGGCGATGGTTTTGGCGGGGGTGGGCATTAACTTTATGCAGGTACGCGCCTTATTTACCCTAAAGCCTTTGGAGCCCAGCCTCAATAAAATTAACCCGATTAAAGGCGTTAAACGACTTTTTTCTCAACGTTCTTTGGTGGAACTGATTAAAGGCATTTTAAAAATGTCGATTGTCGGTTCTGTAAGCTATAACGTCATTCAAGGGGCCATGCCCAAGCTTCAACAGCTCAGCTTTGCCAATCCCAACACCTTACTGGCCACCATGGGGAACCTTGTATTTGAGCTGACGGGTTGGGTGTTTATGGTGTATTTGGTGCTAGGCTTGGCGGATTGGCGTTACCAAGCCTTTCAAAATGAAAAGCAGTTACGCATGAGCAAGCAAGACATTAAGGATGAATCCAAGAACTTGGAAGGCGACCAAAAAATGCGGGGCAAAATCAAGCAGGCGGGGCAAAAGATTTTGCAGTCCAAGCAGTTAAAGCACTTACCCACGGCGGATGTCGTCATTACTAACCCGACGCACTATGCGGTGGCGTTACGATATGACCCTGACATTGCCCCTGCTCCGCATGTGGTGGCGATTGGGGTGGATGCCTTTGCTCAAAAAATTAAAGCCAAAGCACAGTCTTTGGGCATTGAGCTGGTGGAAAACCGTCCACTGGCGAGAGCCTTGTACGATCAAGTGGGTTATGGGGACATGATTCCGCCTGAACTCTTTTTGGCGGTGGCGGAAGTTTTGGCGGCGGTGTATGCCAAAAAAGGCAAACGCTAAAAAGTTTATGGCGATTGGTTTTGCAGAAGTCCTGTTTATTGACTTTAAAAGAGAAGGGACTAAGGCATTGTTTGACTATTTTAACACCGTCTGCAAAAAGACTTGACAACGTTCACTACAACCGCTAAACTTAAAAACCCTTTCTACCTTTTGCAACACACTAACCTGCGGAGTTTATGACTCAATGCACATTTCACCTTCTACTTCTACGCTTCACAGTCCTTACCTAAGAAACGGTAAAGCCAAACACCCAACGCCACAGCAAGACGCTCCCATAGGCTTGACGGTTCCTCCTGTACCCACGGTGCAAGTCACGCCCCAATGGCAAGACACCAAAGCCTTTCGCGTGGCAAGCCGAACGGCTTTACTGGCGGTTTTTGGGGCTTTAATCGGTTGTTTTACACGAGCCATACATGAAAGTCATTCTTTAGGGGCCAGCATTGGAGCAGGTATTGGGGCAGGCCTTGGGCTACTTTGGGGCGCCTTAGTCAGTCACAATATGAAAAGTGCGGAAGCCTTGGCACGTGAACGCTACGAAAACGATCAACGGGTGCAGTTATTAAGCACGGGGCAAACCAGTCAATACCAAGCCATTCCTGTGCTCAGTGCGGGTGTTCATGCCGACGGATCTTCCATGCGCCCTTACTTCGTGAGAAATGAACCGCTGGAAATATACAACCACGGCGGTTCGGGGGAGTTGTTTAGCAACATGCTTTTATTGAGCATGATAGGCAATCACGGTTATGGTTCGGAAACACATCACTATTATTACCCGAATAGAGGTTATGGTGGGCGTCGTAACTGGGCAAGAGATCGCAGAGACGCTTCACCCAACAGTTTTTTCCGAAACCCTTGGGCTTCAAGCAACCGTAGCCGTGGGTTGAGCAAGCCTCGACTCAGTTCTTCTTCTAACTTTGGGAGCGCATCCTCTCGCAGTAGTTCGCGTAAGTAAGGGTATGTAAACCTTGCAGGTGTCCCGATTATAGCGTTCTACCCTTCTAGCAGATACTTGTACGACACAGGCACCACGAGCTGGGTGAGCGTTTCAAGGGCATCGGCGTATTCGCGGATCTCATATTGAGCCCCTGCATGCGTCCGCAAGTGGATGAAATTCGTCAAGGCTTGCAAGCTAATCGTCCAGTAAAACTCCGTGTAAATGTTCAACGGCAACACCCCACGCGCCTGCTCTTTGGCCACACCTGCTTCCACCAACTCTTTATACAAGGCAAAGGTGCCTTGGGCATGGTCGGTATACGCCTTCATCAACACGTCGTTTTGAATGAGTTCATCGGTAGACGCTTGCTTATTGCTTTCAGACTGCGTGCGAAAGCCCCCTTGTGGCGTGTAAAAATCAAAGTCGCTGGCATCGACATAACGCAGGCTCACTTCATTCCATGCGTGATCCACCGTGTACGCCCCATGCCCTTCGGTGTAGGCAATACCTACCACATGCTTGTACCATTGGCGCGCCACAAATTCAGGCACCTTACAATGAAATTGCAACTGCACATGACGAAACGGCGACCAATGCTGATGTTTGGCGAGGTATTTAATGAGCTTTTCATCCGCTTCATCAAGCTCGGTTTTGCGTTTGCCAAAGCTCACACGGGCGGAATTGACCACCGTCAAATCACTGCCTAGGGCGTCAATCAGTTCAACAAAGCCGTGATCCAAGACCTCAATTTTTTTCGAGGCTTCTAAAGTGCTCATCATGGGTAAATCCTCTTCATATAAACAAGACTAATTTTATTGTAAAGGAAAGGTCAAAAAAGCACAAAATCTTGTTACAAACTAACCGCAAAGAAAAAACTAGAATATCCCCTCTGTTTGTGAGACAATGTGCCACGCGCACTCAAACCCCGCCAAAGGAGATTCCATGACTCACCCTCCCACACACGCCTTAAAACGGCTCGATTCGCCTGATTTAAAACGTTTAAGTACACGCTTACGCATCGATATTCTACAGATGATTTTCACCGCTCAGTCGGGGCATCCCGGCAGTTCGCTGTCGTGTGTCGATATTATCGCTGCTTTGTGGTTTGCCCGCATGGATCACACCCACTTTGACCCAGATTGGGTGGATCGGGATCGTTTCATCCTCTCCAAAGGGCATGCGGCTCCTGCTTTGTATGCTGTTTTGATGGAAGCGGGCTATATCGACAAGGCGGAACTCCCCACCTTACGAGCCATTAACAGTAAGTTGCAAGGGCATCCAGCGTCCAAGTACCTCAAAGGCGTGGATGTTTCCACAGGATCCTTGGGGCAAGGGCTTTCTTGCGGGGTGGGTATGACACTGGGGCATCGTTTAGATGGGCGTGATGCGCGTGTTTGGGTACTCATGGGCGACGGCGAATTGCAAGAAGGCAATGTGTGGGAAGCGGTGATGTCGGCGGCGCATCATAAGACGTCTCGCCTAACGGCGATTGTGGATCGTAATCGCTTGCAGATTGACGGAAGCACCGAATCCGTTAAGGCACTTGGCGAAGTGGCTCCTAAATTTATCGCCTTTGGTTGGAATGTGCTAGAAGTGGATGGGCATGATTTTGACGCACTGGCCAAAGCCTTTGACCAAGCCGATGCGTGGGCAGATTCTAGCGACAAACCCACCTGTATTGTGGCCAATACCGTTAAAGGCAAGGGCGTTTCTTTTATGGAAAATCAAGCAGGCTGGCATGGTAAAGCCCCCAATCAAGCTCAGTTTGAGCAAGCGGTGGCTGAACTTCAGGCTCAGCTTTCTCAACTACCCTAACCCGCCCCTTCAGTGGCGAAGGTATATTCAATAGATTGACACACGCTTAGTAAAAAAGGAAGATACGCATGGGTGCTCCCGTTCAAGCAAATGAAACCAAGACTTTTGAAGCCGATATTGATTTAGAAAAACCGCAGAAAGCGGCTCCTCGTGTCACCTACGGAGAAACGCTCGTGGCCCTTGGGCATGAAAACCCCGATATTGTGGTGTTAGACGCTGATTTGGCCTGCTCTACCCAAACCCAATTTTTTGCCGAGGCGTTTCCTGAACGCTTTTTCAATCAAGGCATTGCTGAAATGGATCTCATCAATACGGCGGCAGGACTTTCAACCGTCGGCAAGATTCCTTTTGTGTCCACCTTTGCGATGTTTGCCAGTGGTAAGGCGTGGGAAGCCGTGCGCAATACAATTGCCTATTCCAAACTCAATGTAAAAATTGCCCCCACCCATAGTGGCATTAGTTTGGGTGAAGACGGCGCGTCGCATCAGTCGATTGAAGATTTGGCCTTAATGCGCGTCATTCCTGATATGACGGTAATCGTCCCCAGTGACAGTGTGGAAACAGCGGCACTCATTCGTTATGCCGCTGAAACACAAGGCCCCATGTATATTCGATTGGTGCGTCCGAACATTCCTGTGATTCACAAAAGCAGTGAATACAAGGTGGAAGCAGGCAAGCTTCGTGTCGAACGGGAAGGGTCTGATATTACCCTTGTCGCTACAGGGGAAACGGTGTATCATGCTCTGCTAGCTGCGAAACATTTGAGTGAGCAACATCAGATTGAAGCGGAAGTGTTGAACGCCGTGTTCATCAAGCCCTTTGATGCCGAAACTTTGGCAAGGTCTGCGAAGAAAACAGGCAAGGTCTTAACGGTAGAAAGCCATAGCGTTATTGGCGGCTTGGGCGGTGTGGTAGCTGAAGCCTTGGGGGAACATCAACCCACGCCATTAAAGCGCTTGGGCGTGCAAGACAAATTTGGACAAAGTGGCACGGGCGATGCTTTATTCAAAGAATATGGCATTGATGCTTCGGCTATTGAAGCGGCGGTGTTGGCTTGGCTTTAGTGGGGTAAGCGCCTCTGTAATGGCGCCATGAAGCAAAAAAGCAGGAGGTAAATCCCCCTGCTTTTAATCACGTTTCAAAGAAATTAAGGCGTGGCATTTAAATTTAACACACGAATGATTTCAGGGGTTAAGTCTAATCCCCCCGTCACAATAGACTGCTGATCGATCACAACGGTGACGCCTTTTTGTTGGGCCACTTTTTTAATGGTGGTGGTTACCGTGTCGTCTACCGCTTTTAAGTTGACGTTGGACCATTCTTGAAAGGTCTTAATTTCACTTTGCAATTTGGTTTCTAACTGCTGTTCTAAGTTTTTAGTTGCAATAGGGTTCTTCGCATTTATGGCACGACTGTCTTCAATTTGTTTGACGTAATCGGCTTGATTCTTACGAAGACCCGCGTCTTTCACTTTGATTTCACCAATCAATCTTTGGGCTTTTTCATAACCATTACGGATTTGGTCATAATTAACATAACCCACGACATCTGCAAAGGCTTGGCTAGAAGCAGAAGCTAACAACACAACAGCCAAGGCAATGCTAGACAAACGACGAAATAGGGCATTTAACATAAGGGGATTTTCCTTCACCACGTTTAATTTTAACAACATTAAGCAATCACAATACAATGTACGTTTACATGTTTTATTCTACTTCATTTTAGCATACTTTAGTAAAAGGAAAAGACGCCTACTCCACATGGTTGAACGTGGCCAAACGTCACCCACTTTTACAAAAAATACTTCATTTACATAGTTTGTGTCATAATGAAGGATGGCTAGTGCTGAAAATAAAAAGGAAGCCGTCAGATGATTCAAACGAAAGACTTACATAATGTGATTGTTGTCGGAGCCCAATGGGGGGATGAAGGAAAGGCGAAAGTCGTCGATATGCTGGCTGAAGGGGCGGATGTCGTCATTCGTAGCCAAGGGGGATGCAATGCAGGGCACACGGTTAAGTTCAACGGCGAAACCTTTAAGTTTCATCATCTGCCTTCGGGGCTGTTGTACCCTGAAAAATGGTGTATCATTGGTTCAGGCGTGGTGATTGCCCCTGAAGTGCTTAAAAAAGAATTGGACGACATTCACGCCAAAGGCTACTCTACTCATAATCTTAAAATATCGGAACGCTGCCATGTGACGTTGCCTTATCATATTGAACAAGACAAGCGTCAAGAATTGTTACGCACGGCCAACGCCCCAGAATCCAAAATCGGCACGACAGGACGAGGCATTGGTCCAACTTATATGGACAAAGTGGGACGCATCGGCATTCGCGCCGGCGATTTACTCGAATCCCCCGATGTGTTGCGTAAGCAGATTGAGCGGATTGTGTCTGAAAAAGGCTTTTTTGAACAAGCCAGCGTTCCCTATTTGTTAGACGTGTGCCAGCAGTATAAAACGATTTTAGCCCCTTATGTGACGGATACCGTGGCCTTATTGCAAGACGCCCTAACTCAGCCCAAACGCCTTTTGTTTGAAGGGGCGCAAGGCACGCTGTTAGACGTTGATTTTGGCACCTATCCCTACGTCACCAGCTCCAATTCCACTGCGGGGGGGGCTTGCACAGGGACTGGTGTTGGACCTTCTAAAATTGACGCCACCCTAGGTGTGATGAAAGCGTACCTCACTCGAGTAGGGGAAGGGCCTTTCCCCACTGAACAGCAAAACGACGTGGGTGAACTGTTGGGGGAACGTGGGCAAGAATTTGGCACAACCACGGGGCGTAAGCGCCGTACGGGCTGGTTTGACGGTGTGGTGGCACGCTATGGCGTAGAAGTCAACGGCTTAGACGGTATTGCCCTTACGAAACTGGATGTTTTAGATACTTTTGCGGAAATTAAAATCGCCACGCACTATCGCCACAAACACACGCACGAAATTTACCATCGCTTTCCAGCGAGTTTAAGCCTGCTGGCTGATTTAGAACCGGTGTATGAAACCCTTGAAGGCTGGCAAAGTGACACCACCCAAATTACAGCGTTTGAAGCGTTACCCCCCGCGTGCAAAGCCTATTTAAAGCGCTTGGAAGAAGTGTCTCATTGCCCTGTGTGGATGGTGAGTGTGGGGCCTGAACGCCAGCAAACCATGATGCGTCAAAATGTGTTTAAACGTGCCGTAGCGCTTTAAAGGAACTTGTAGCCCCGATGATGATGTTTCAAAAAATACAACGCCCCAAAGGCACACACGATCTTACCCCAGATCTTTCTCATGCGTGGAAACACTTGCTAGACTTGGCCATGGGGACACTAGAACGGGCGAATTATAAAGCCATTCACACCCCGATTTTTGAAGCCACTGATTTGTTTGCGCGTGGGGTAGGGGAATCAACGGATATTGTGCATAAAGAAATGTACAGCTTTGAAAAAAGTTCGCGCCGTTTGACGTTGCGTCCTGAAGGGACAGCAGGAGTGGCCCGAGCATTTGTGGAAAATAAATTGAGTCAACACGGTTTACCACAACGCTTGTATTATTTCGGACCGATGTTTCGTTATGAGCGGCCGCAAGAAGGACGACAACGGCAGTTTCACCAAATTGGGGCAGAACTCATTGGACTAGACACCCCCGCTGCGGATGCCGAAAGCATTCTGCTGGCCTGGCAAGTCTTAAACGCCTTAGGCATTGGTGATTTACGTTTAGAACTAAACACGGTGGGAGATCCTGCGGATCGCCCTCGTTTTCGTGAAAGTCTTCAAGCCTTATTAAAACCTCATTTTCAAACGCTTTGCCCTGACTGCCAGCGTCGTTTTGAACAAAACCCCATTCGTATGCTGGATTGCAAAGTCCCTACGTGTCGAACGATTTATACCAGTACCGCAGTGGAAGACTTTCTTGAACACTTTACGTGGTCAACCGAAGCAAGTGAGGCGTTTGAGGCGTTATGTCATATTTTAAACGTCAATGGCGTACCGTTTACGATTAATCGTCGTATGGTCAGAGGCCTAGACTATTACTCTCGCACGGTGTTTGAGTTTGTCACGCAACGGCTTGGCGCCCAAGGCACCGTGTGCGGAGGCGGTCGTTACAACGGGCTGATTGAAGCCCTCGGCGGGCCAGCCACCCCCGCCATTGGGTGGGCCATGGGGGTGGAACGTTTGTTTAAGTTAATGACTCATCCAGAGGCCCCTGCCTTAGATGCCTACATCGTGACCGATTGCCATGCGGAAGCCTTTGGCTTTGCGGAACATTTACGCCAACAAGGGTTGCGGGTGGAAGTGGATTTGAGTAGCCGTCCTTTTGGCAAGCAATTGCAAGTCGCCAGTAAACGTTCGGCGCGTCATGTTTACACGATTGGTCGACAAGAAGTGGAAAGTGGCCTCATTCCCTTTAAAAACTTTGAAACAGGGGCGTCTTCCCACTTGAGCTTTGACTTTCACGCGACCTTAACCCCCAGAAAGTAGGGCGATCGTGATGCGACCGACACATGCATTTTTACTTGCTCTAGCGCTTATGTTCTGTAACGTGGGCACCCTTCATGCAGAAAAGGGACTGTTAAAAACGCCTAAAAAACAACTTCTTCAAGCCGAATACCCTGAACCCAGCCCCCCCGAAGAAAAAGAAATGACGCGTCTTGAAGTGGCGCAAACCCTATTGACGCATTTTCAAATCCCCCCGTCTTGGACGTTGACGGAACTTTCCCCTTTTAGAGACGTTCCCACCTTTGACCCCAATTACCCGTTGCTTGAAACGGCGTGGCAGTTTCATGTGTTGACGCCCAAGTCGTCTTGGCGACTGTTGCCCCATACCCCCATGAGTCAACTCGAGGTGTGGGTGGCGTTGAAGGGCTTGCTTCTGACCCAAGAATCCCTGAAAGACGATTACAACATTGCCTTACTTTCTGAAGATAAAAGTTTTGAAGCCCTGCCAGAATCTGTACAAAGAGATTTGGCCGTGTTATACGAACATTATGTGTTTGATGTGTTGAGAGATCTTCCCCTTACGCCTAACATAGCCGTCACCGATCGTTGGTTGAATGAACGCTTGGCGTTCTTACCCCAAGCGCAAGAAATGCTAACAATGGACGCCAAGCGAGGCTTTACAGGCGTGGTATGGCGATTGATTCCAAGCTTAGGGGCGGGTTTCAACCTGGTCATTTCCCCTCAAGAATCCATTTTAGGGCCTCGTTTGCGTTTGGGGCAAACCTTGTTTTTTCGCTTAAATGTGCCGTTGTACCCCACCAATAAGGACGTCATTGTGGAAGATTCCAGTTTGGCAGGGACCATTACGAAACTTGAAAAAGACGTGAAGCGCCCTGAACTTAGCTGGGTCACAGTGACGCTTAACACCGTGCGAAATGGCCATTCAAATGTGGTGTGGCGATTAAAGGCGGATTTACGTTTCCCGATTTTAACGGTGCACGAACAGCCGTTGTCTAGTTTAGGGAGCTTAGCAAATTTGAAGATGCCTGAAGCAACGCAAGTGCAAAACTATATTTTACCCACGCAACAGTTCACCACCAACACCACCGCGGTTGAAAGCCCTTAGTGTGACGATGGACGTTCTTTTAATGCCGAGATTTTTATATCTGACGTATAATTCAAGTCATACCCCTTCCCCATCCACAAAATAGAAAGTAATATCATGTTAGATGCTTTAGCACGTTTTTTTTCCGTTGAACCCTCCACTCCTCCCGTATCCAAGTTCCCCATGCCTGATGAGCAATTCGTTAAGCCCTATAAAGACCTCCGATCGTTCATCCAACTGTTGAAAGACGCGGACGAACTCATTGAAATCGACACCCCTGTCTCTGCCCATCTTGAAATTGCGGAAATCACCGACCGAGTCTCCAAATCTCAAGGAACGGCTAATAAAGCCCTGCTTTTTACGAATGTTGAAGGCTACGACATGCCTGTTTTGATCAATGCTGTTGGTTCTTATGAACGCACGCTTATGGCATTAGGCGGGCGTTCGTTTGAAGAACTACAAGCCCGTATTGCCAAATATGCCAAGCCCGATTTCGCTGCCCTTTCATCAAGTTCGATGTGGGACAAGATCGCCATGCTCCCTGAATACACGGAATTACGGCACGTCTTTCCTCGTCAATTCAAGGGAACGGTGGCCCCCTGTCAAGAAGTCGTCATTACTGAGCCGACCCAAGCCATGCTCGATAAAATCCCTGTGTTGACCTGCTGGCCTGAAGATGGAGGCCCCTTCATTACCTTGCCAGCGGTGTTTACCAAAGACAGTATTACGGGGGACCGTAATGTGGGGATGTACCGTCTACAAAAGTATGACAATGCCACCACCGGCATGCACTGGCATAAGCATCACGACGGTAACGATATTTACGAAAATTCCAAAAAATCGGGGAAAGATAGGCTGGAAGTCGCCGTCGTACTCGGGGCGCACCCTGCGGTGATTTATAGTGCAACGGCTCCTTTGCCCAAGGGTTTAAATGAACTGCTTTTGGCGGGGTTTCTTAAAAATGCCCCTGTGGAAACTGTTAAATGTAAGACGGTGGATTTAGACGTGCCTGCCCATGCGGAAATTGTGCTAGAAGGCTATGTGCTTTATGACGAACTTCGCTGGGAAGGCCCGTTTGGGGATCACACAGGCTATTATTCGCTGGCGGATGATTTCCCCGTCTTTCACATCAGCGCGATGACGCATCGTAAGGATCCGATTTACATGACCACGATTGTGGGCAAGCCTCCGCAAGAAGATTGTTACTTAGGCAAAGCCACTGAGCAACTCTTTTTGCCCTTGTTGAAGATTTTTATTCCTGAAATTGTGGATATGAACCTGCCTTGGGAAGGCGTTTTTCACAACTGTGTGTTGGTGAGTATTAAGAAGCGTTACCCAGGGCATGCGCGTAAGGTAATGAGTGCCATGTGGGGCTTTGGGCAGTTGATGTTTAGCAAGTACGTCGTGATTGTGGACGAGCATGTGAATGTGCAGGAGCTTAGCACGGTGGCATGGCATGTCTTTAATAATACCGATCCTAAGCGAGACATGATGTTTGCTGAAGGGCCTATGGATATTTTGGATCACGCCACGCCGATTTGGGCTTACGGCAGTAAAGTGGGCATTGACGCGACCAAGAAATGGGAAAGCGAAGGCTTTACGCGCCAATGGCCCAATGAAATTGAAATGAGCCCAGAGATCAAGGCGCAAGTGGATGCCAAATGGTCTTTGCTCTTTAAATAAGAACTTTCGCAGAGGGTTCTATAGACGGATTCAAGTAAGCAGTGACACAGAAGCTACTTTGAGGGGGATTTACGTTTGAAAGCCTAAAAGCCTTTCAGTTCCCCTGTTTTAGGGTGATCTTTGATTTCTTTGAGATCGTAACAATAATACTTGCCCGCCGGTACCAGTTGCGCATCACTCAAGGCTTTGGCTTCTTTGCTAATGGTTTTTAAAAAACGAAGCGCCTTCACTTGCCCTAAGTTGTATTCCGCCACATAATCAAAGGCCATAAAACGCAGGGGGCCTCCGTGCCATGGGGAAAGAGGTTGCGTGCCTTGATGCATCACCAATAAGGCCTGGTTTTTAATCAAACTAGCTAAAGGAAAAACGGCGCTTTGGCCATTGACCTCTTCAACTTCTAAAAAGTGTAAGTCCCCTTGCCCCACAACCATGTTCAACAAGGATTGAATGGCAATCCCGTGCCATTCGGCCCGAAAGGCCCACCCGTGCTTAGACGCCAAGCGTTTAACTTGGTAGGTAATGGGCAGGGCGCTTAATTCCACATACGTGACTTGCTTAATGTCTTGAACATCTCCGCCGAGTTCTATAGACCACTGCACGGTTGGGGTTTGCGGAAAGCTTTGCCATGGCGTGCTAAATGAAGCGGGCCAATCTAATAAGGCCGATTCAGGGCTTAACAGGGTACTGGACCCACTGGGATTCTGTTGTTGTAGTTGTTGATAGACACCAAAAAACATGGTTTATTCCTTTGTAACGTTTTGCGCGGTTATGTTGAACAGTTTACAACAGTTCTTCCAAAAACGCCAGAATATGAGGCACACTGGCGTTATTTCCAAAGGGGGACACCGCGTTTTTGACCTGTTGAAGAAACGCTGAATCTTCTAACAAGCAAAGCATCCCTGCTCTGACGGCTTCTGCGCCGTATTGACAATCGAGCACATTAGTGGCCCGTTCCCTACCGGCTTGGCGTGGCCCGATATTGAGGCACGGTTTTTGGTAAAACACGCTTTCATACAGCCCTGAACTGGAATTGCCGACCACGCCCACACAATGAAACAAGGCTTCTTGGTAGCGTGCCTGCCCCAAGTGCTTGACCCAGTGAATGGTGGGATGCGTCTTTTGTGAATGTTCAATTACGGCTTGAAAATCATCGCCATAGGCGTCTTGATTGGGGTAGGTGGCGAGCACCTGTATCCCTTCAAAAGACGCCAAGGCGTCAAGGCTCGCTTTAAAATGTTCCACACTAGCAGGGCCTTCCGCCCCTACAGGATGTTGCGTAAACAACACAAAAGGCGTTTGTGGATTCAATCCCAGCTCGTCACAAAAGCTTTGATAAGACTTGTGGCTGGCGCTTAAGGCATTGTCCACCGCTAAAGACGCACTTTTTAGCGCGTGGGACGGCTTAATTAAGCCTTGTTGAAGCAAGCGTGTGTGACTACTTTGCGAAAAGCAGACGGCATAAGTGGCCAAGCTTGAAATGGCAAAGCGCAGACGATCATCCACACATCCGCCTTCGGTGGTATCGCCTGCCGCGAGGTGAACCAGTGGAAGACCTAAGGAAAAAGTGGCCAGAGTAATGCCCATGGCTTCCATGCGATCCCCCAAAACCAGTACGGCATCTGGCGGGGGGCAAGCTGTTTGAAGGGCGTGGGTCATGGCGATTTGATGCGCACTGATTTGTGAAGACACGTGATGAGTCGTTTCTTTAGGTAGGCTTAAAATATGCCTACGAATGCCCTGTATTTGCGCCGTTTCAGCAAAACTTTCCGCATTATGCAAGTGCTCTCCGCCAATCAGCAAGCTCACGTCAAAATCAACGTGATCGCACAAGCCCAAAAGCAAGGGGTGCAATAGGCCGTATTCCGCCCGATTGCCCGTAAACACCCAAATAGGCTTAGTCGGCACGGGGGGGGACTCCTTTGGCTAAGGTGTCCCAAACCTGCTGTTGAAAGAGGAATTCGAGGACTTCGACATGGCGTCTGGCGTCTTGCGGTGTGGCCCCCCAAGCGTAAAGGCCATGGCCTTCAATAAAAAAGGCCGGAATACGGAGTGTAGACCATAAGGGGGCGAGAACGGTGCATAAGTCTTGCATCGATTGTGTATTTGGCAAAACGACTAAGCCCACTTCCACGTCATGCGTGTTAAAGCCCAGCCCTTTAATCATTTCAATGGCAGGTAAGGCCAATACACGGACTTGACCCGCTTGTTGACGAGACATCCATGTGCCGTAGGGGGGATGCACATGGTACACCACCTGTGCGGTTTTAACGTGGTGATAAATCGCCTCATGCACCAAGCTTTCATCCGAAGGTTTGCGCGTTTCGTTTTGGTGGGCATAGCGTAAACCAGCACCTAAGTGAATGAAATCTTCTACGCTTAAGCGTCCTTTGTCTAACCCACTAGCACTGACCCAGTACGTGGATTCATGGCCACCCTTTGAATCAGGGCTTCGTATAGAAAAATTGCCCGAAGTGCCTAAAAGCCAGCCTCGCTGAGCGAAGGCGTGGGCATCTCGGCAAAGATCTTCTGCAAAATACGAATGCTTAAACACGAAAGATTGCCAGCTGCGACGGAGGTGGAGAGGAACAGTCATACAAAATCCTTACGCGCGAAGGGGCGAAAGCCCTGCTATAGAAGGCCATTGGCTCGCCATAGGGGTGTGGTATTCATCCGTAAAGTGATGTTTTGTTGGCGTTGAAGAGTCACAGGGCATAGAGGAATACCTTTTAGGGTTCAGAATGATGGATACTCTTTACTATACCATAAAAACACACAAAAGACTTTAAACCCCCCGCCACAGATGTAAAGAAACGCCCTAATTTCGTGTGTCGGAAATAGACTTTCCGACACACGAAATTAGGGCGTTTCTTTAAAGCGTAACCGTTTTATCGTGTTTTAAAGAACTTTCTATAGCACCTTTTAAGCTGGAGCAGGTTTAAAGCCTTTGTCAACTTCTGGTAGGGGTTGAACAAACGTAGCACTGAGGCTTGCGCCTGTTTTTTGCCTCAAGTATGCGTTCTAAAAAGTCCCTTAGCACCTAATAAATAATGTGAATCCCACATGAGCAGTAAACTTAAAGCCTTTATGTTTAACACCCCGCTGACGTATACGGAATTGCGGGCGCTTAAGCATATTCAAACCCTTAAACATGTGGAAAGCCCTCATGCGGAACAACAAGTCAAGGTGGCTCAACAACAAGAACATCACCCCAATATAAGGGTGAGCGTCAGTCAACTGAGTGAATGGCGACATCGTTCGCCGTTTTACTTTGCTGGGGTGGGGGCAGGACTCGGCCTTGTGGTGGGCATCTTCAAAGCCCTTAAATACCCGTTAACGCGCATTTACGACGACAAAGACTCAGGCCTTGAATATCAGCTGGATCTTTTTGGCCCTTGGGCTAAAAAGGCAGACTTACCTTATGGTGGGTATGATCTAAAAACATTCAAAGACGCCCATGTGCAAGAAAAATTAAGTGTCAGGCAGCGGCATCGTTCGCTATGGGATGCCTTGAACGCGTCGCCTGCCACGTATGCGCACGTCGTTCGGCGCGCCTACCAAGAAAACCGCTTTATAGACACGGACGTTCACGAGCGCCCCGGTGGGGGTATGCAGGTGAACCGTCAACTTAAAAACAAGCAGGGGGTTTTTCCTCAGTTTGAAGCACGCTTGAATTCACGGGGTGAGTTGGAAGCGTTAACCCATTATATTCATCATCAAACTCACCAAAAAAAGCTCGAACTTACCCCTGTTACACATCAAAAAAGTCGTGCTTTGGTGACTCACGACAATCGGGCGGATTACACTTTTTTCTTGAACGATCACGCCCGAACCCACGTCATGGAGGTGGCCCATCCAGATACTCAGCTCAAGTATAGGGTGCAAAGTGAAGTTGAAAATGTGGGTCAATTTCATCAAACGCCTACACTAGCCACTGCAGAAGCCACTGCCAAAGTTGCTATTTTTCGTGGCGATACAGCCATCAAATGGCAAGCACTCACCCCTAAAGAACAAACCTTGATAGATCATCCGCTCTTTTTTCGCCAGCTCTTGCCTGATGATCACGACCGAAACCTTCTTAATCTTGTAGAACACATCCCCCCCCCGCTTCGAGGCAGTTCTTTCCGCCAGGACTTGTCCCAACGGTTTCGCCGCCTCATTCCTTGGAAAGACTGGCTGGGTAAACCGTTTGCTTATGTGGCCGTTTTTTCGGGTTTGGCGGTTCTGACTCAACAATTCATCCTTTCGCATCAATCCCCGTTTAGCCGATGGTTAAATGAACATGTCCAGCTTCGTCGAAATGAAGAAGCGCCCTTCATTCAATCTCAGCTAGATCACCCTAAAAAAATGCTTTATGTGAAAGACACAGGCAACGAAAGTGCAGATGCCAGCATCGGAAAAGCCTTGCGTATTTTGAGTAATTTCGGTTTAATTAAAGCATCTGTCGTCCATAAAGAAAAGAAAACACCGCAACCACGTGAAATCGCCCACACCCCAAACGAATCCACCCCAGCACAACCCTAATCAAGCCTTAGGGTTATGGGGCGAAACCATTGCTTGCCACTTTTTAGAACGCAAGGGCTTTCGCGTCATTGACGCTCGTTTTCGCGTGCATCACCAAGGGGAAATTGATCTCATTGCCTATGATCAGCAGGACTTGGTGTTTGTGGAAGTGAAAACACGTCGAGTGCCTCACCTGCAAACGGCGTATGAAGCGCTCACCCCGCATAAGAAAAAGGCCTTACTGGCAAGCATTGATCAATTTTTAGCAGAACATTCCACTCCTTACGACGGCTTACGCGTGGATTGGGTCATTGTGACGCATCACGCGGCGGATTCTTCGGAGGGGGCGTATGCCACGCTTGACCATGTGGTGGGGGTTGACTTATATTAGGGGTGACTCCCTTAAATAAGCTGTTTAGTCAGCGTTCTATAGTTTAAGGTTGGGGGTGTTCTATATCATTATTTATTCAGGAATATACACATGGAAGCATGGTACGCGATACTCAAAGGGATGCTTCAAGGCGCCACCGAATTTATTCCCGTAAGTAGTTCAGCCCACTTGGTTTTATTTAGAACCCTCACCGATATTCTGGGTTATCCGCCCCCCAATCCCTTTGTGGATGAATTCTTCGACATTACCTTACATTTAGGCACGTTGCTTGCGGTTTTAATCTACTTTCGCCATGAAATTAGTCGTTTTATTCATGCTGTTGTTTACAGAACCCCCACGGTTCAAGACAACAACGGGCAAGTCTGGCAAACGTTCCCCCTTCTTTGGGGGGGGTTCTTGGCCTTTAGTGTGACGTCTGTTTTTGCGTTAGTGGGCTTAAAGGGCAGTGAAGTTCTATTTGCGAAACTTCAGCACTGGCCTTTATTAAAAGGCGTGCCGGATATGACACAGTTTTACATTCACCACCCCGAATACATCGCCTTAAACCTCTTTTTAACAGGGTGCCTGCTTGCCTTTGCAGAAAAGCAGTCCGCTAAAGCAACACCCCTCCAAGAAGCTTCAACAGAAGAGGCCTTGCACCTTGCCCCCCTTCAAGTCATTAGTATAGGGGTGGCTCAATCGGTGGCGGCCATTTTTAGAGGCATCAGCCGTTCAGGTTCTACCATGGCCACCGCCTTACTTTCTGGGCTAAGCCGTCCGCAAGCGGCGCGCTTTTCGTTTTGGTTAAGCATCCCCATTTTTGGGTCGGCGGCGGTGTATGAAAGCTATAAACTGGCAAAGGTAGGCATTTCATTCGACGGCTTACCGTGGGCGTCTATCTTCTTGGGGATGCTCGCTTCCTTTGTGGTGGGGTATGCGTGTATTGCTTGGCTGTTGAAGTTGTTGGTTCGCTTTCCATTAACGGTATTTTCTTACTACTGCTGGGCGTTAAGCATTGCCATGTTTGTGTATTATCGCGTTGCCACTTAGTACTTTACCGTTTCTTCAGGCCATACCGCTAAAGTCGTCAAAACCCTTTCAACAGCTTGTTGAGCCGAAATAACGCACTTGTTGAGGTTAATGCCTGCCACATAATTGCCTGTAATCTGCAGACGTCCCGCAAACGAGCTTTCCAAGTCGCGCTGCACCGCGTCAATCTTTTCGTGATGCCCCACGTGATACTGCGGAATGCCTCGCATATAGGGGTATACCACATTAAACACCGATTTGGCCTTGGGGTTGAGTTGCAACATCCACTGACTTTGCTGGCTGGCTTCTCGAATGCAACGGCCGTCGTCCCACAATTTGACTTCAGGATGCAAGGCGCCTCCAAAAAAGTGGCTTAGTAATAAATGGCCTTTGGGGCAACGTTCCGGAAATAGTGAAGACGTCCATAAACTACCTAGCCATGCTTCTTGAAAAGGGTTGGCTTTTTCAAGGCATCGCAAGGTGCCAAAACCTCGACGGCGTCTGCGAACATCTTTTAAATCAAAGGCTTGGTACACCACATGAATGGGGGCATACTCTATTTGATCCAAACGTTTAGCGACTTCAGGAAGCAGAGAATCTAGTATACCCGCCGAAACGTAGGCGGGGGTGGCTAGAATTATGGCGTCCGCTTCGAGTTTTACACCGTTATTTAAGCGAATACGCCAGGCCCTGCCATGTTCAGGTTCAGGGTTGTAACGTAAATGTTCCACCCGACTGTGACGCAGTATGGCATCGTTTCCTATGAGATGAGCCAAACGAAGCACCAAGGCTTCCATGCCATCAGGGAAGTTGAGCAAGGCGTGTTTGTGTTTTTGCATACTGGCTTTTTTCGTTGAAGCGCCTGTTTTTTTTCGTTTCAACATGGCGTGTAGCGCCCCTTTAAAGATAGAGCCATGTGTATGTTCCCATTCCACAAGGGTAGGAAAGACGCTTTGAGCAGACAGTTTAGAGGTGTCTCCCGCGTAAACGCCTGTTAAAAAGGGTTGCACCAAGCGTTTATGCACCTGTTTGCCTAAACGACGGTTCACAAACGCTTCAACCGTTTCTTCCGCTCCTTGATGTTGTGCAATCCAGGGTTCTTGCATCAATTTCAATTTGGCAGAAAGACTTAATAAGGGAGACGTTAAAAAGGCAAGGGGATCCATCGGTACTTTCACCAGTGAGGAACCTATCGTAATGTAGCGAAACTTCGCCAAGGGGGATGCCGCCAGTGGTCGCAGTTGAATGTCTTGAAGTAATTGCATTAGTTCAGTAGAAGAAGAGGGAAAGCTATTGGGCCCAGCTTCAGTGGTAAAATCCCCCCACACGTGGGTCATAATGTTACCGCCCAGTCGTTCGCTGGCTTCAAGTAAGGTTACCTGAACACCCGCTTGCTTTAATCGAAACGCCGCCACCAGCCCACATAACCCTGCCCCTATAATCACCACATGGGCTTCTTTTGAAGGTGGCGTGTGATGAAACACAAGTTCAGGACTTGGGTGTAGCGATTTTGCTTGGTCTTTTAGCGACTGAGACGTCGTACTTGTGGCATCAAAAGGCATGAACAACTGTCCTTCAATTAAAGCATTGCTCCTTAAAGCCTACCATGAATAAGTCCCCTTTCAAGAAAAATGTATTGCGGTTTGCCTGTTTTTTTGTTAGGCTTGAAAGTGCTAAAGAGTTTAGCGCGTAATTTTTAAGGAAATCTATTATGACCACTGTAATGTCTGCTCCTAGTTCTGTTTTAGACAGTCTCAATCTTTCCACAGGGAAAAAAGTGCGTTTGCAACGTCTGATGTACCAATTTGGACCCGGTAACGGTAAATTGATGATTTTACCTATTGACCAAGGTTTAGAACATGGGCCTGTTGATTTCTTTGATGACAACAACAATGTAATGGCGTGTGCGAATCCTGATTTTCAGTACAAGTTGGCCATTGCAGGAGGCTTTTCTGCCATTGCCTTACAAATTGGTTTGGCTGAAAAGTATTACCATGAATATGCAGGTAAAGTGCCTTTGGTGTTAAAACTAAACGGTAAGACTTGCATCCCTTCAGACGATGAAGCCTTTTCACCCCTAAATGCTACCGTTGAAGATGCCGTTCGCCTAGGGGCTGACGCGGTGGGCTACACCTTGTTTGTCGGTTCTCCTCGTCAAGATGAAGACTTGGCTCAGTTTCGTGAAGTGCGTCGCGACGCTGAAAAATATGGCATGCCGATTATTATGTGGGCCTACCCTCGTGGGAAAGATGTTGACAAAAAAGGCGGTAAAAACAGCTTGTACGCCGTTCAGTATGCGGCTCGTGTTGGGGCTGAACTCGGGGCGGACATTGTAAAAGTAAACTACCCTGAAACGATTGATTCTAAGCGTAGTAGCTACCCTGCCCCTTACAATGAATTGCAATACACGGCCTTAGAAGCCGCTCAATCCGTCGTGAATGCAGCGGGTAGCAAAACCAAAGTTATTTTTTCTGGTGGTTCCAAAGTGAGTCACGATGAATTATACGGCAACGTCCACACCGCGTTTCAATCAGGCGCGATTGGCTTGATTTTTGGTCGTAACATGTGGCAACGCCCGATGGATGAAGCCATTGACATTACCAAAAACGTCCATGACATTTTTGGTCAATACTAACTCGTTGTTTTGAATCTAACGCAGGCTTGATCACTCAAGCCTGAGTGGATTTCTAGCTCCGTTTTGAGCTGGTGCGTCAGAGACCTTTGCTCGCACAAAGGTTCTCCGACACCTCTAAATGCGTTTAAGGAGGGGGAAAGAGAAGGAAATTGTTGCGGCTCTCCTTCTCTTTCCCCCTCCTTAAAAATCCTCCCCCATTCTCATCCTTTTCGCTTGCTCCACTTGCACCTGTGGGACGTCCGCAAAATCACTCGGGGATTCGCAATTCGCTCACCCGCTCGGATTTAGTGCTTGGACGTCGGCTCACGCAACGATTCATACAATCAACATTTACAACAAAAATCTTATTTAACTATAATTTTGAGAGACAAAGATGACATACGCACTTAAAGATTTACTGAACTTTCTAAAAACAGAAGCCCCCGAACTTGCCCCGCGTTTACTCCATTCAGGTAGCTCGTTAGGGGCTTTGACGTTTACAACGGTGGTGTCAAATACCCAAAATGTCGAAGAAGGAAGTCTGTTCTTTGCGCTAGTGGGTAGTCATGCGGATGCTCATCAATTCATCCCACAAGCCATTGCAAAAGGGGCGTCGGTTATTTTTGTGCAGGACGGCCGATTCCAGACCACGGGCGAAGAATCTGCGGCCGTTGTTCGTGTAAGCAATACCACGGAAGCCTTTGCCTTTGCTTCAGCTTTTTTTCATGGAATACCTGCTAAAACCCTACAATGTGTGGGCGTAACCGGCACCAACGGCAAAACCACCGTGACGCATTTGATTGAAAAATTGCTGAAAGCGTCAGGCAAATCGGTGGGATTGATTGGCACACTAGGGGTGCGTCATAGCAATTCTCTTGAATCAGGCGTTTGTCAAGACGCGCACTTTGTGGAAACGGGGCATACAACCCCTTTAGCAGATGCCTTGCAAGCCCACTTGGCCGAAATGAAGGCCGATGGGATTGAATCCGTGGTTATGGAAGTGAGTTCGCATGCATTAGATCAATACCGTACCGCTACTGTTGATTTTCAAGTGGGAGTCATCACCAATCTCACGCAAGATCATCTTGATTACCACATCACCATGGAAAAATACGCGGAAGCAAAAGCCCAGTTGTTTAAACGTATGGCGCAAGGCAAGTCCGCCTCTACAAAAACCGCCGTGATCAATGTGGATGACCCTTGGCATGAACATTTCATCAACGCCTGCCCTGCTGGGGTAAGTATCCTTCGCTTTGGTATTCATCACCCTTTGGCCAACATTCGCGCCAAAAATGTTCGCTTTACCATTGAAGGGTCTTCCTTTGATTTAGAAACACCCCTAGGTCGGGCGACGATGCACATTAAACTTGCCGGTGAATTTAGTGTTTACAATGCCCTTGCCGCAGTCGGAGCAGGCATTGGCTTGGGGCTTGATTTACCCCTAATTGTGGCTACCCTACAAGCCGAAGCAGGCGTGCACGGACGCTTTGAAGTCATTCACCAAGCCCCTTATGTGATTGTAGATTATGCCCACACCCCCGATGGGTTAGATAACGTGCTAAAATCGGCGCAAGCCGTCTTGCCTGAAGGGGGTCAACTGATTGCCGTCTTTGGTTGTGGGGGCGATCGGGATGCCACCAAGCGCCCAAAAATGGCCGCGATTGCTGAAAAATGGGCCAATAAAATGGTGATTACTAGTGACAATCCCCGAACGGAAGACCCAGAACAAATCATTGCCGATATTTTAACGGGCTTGCAAGAAGTTTCCCCCGAAAAAATTAAAGTCATTAGCGATCGTGCCACCGCTATTGCCACAGCCCTTGACTGGGCAACCCCGAAGGACATTGTCGTCCTAGCAGGTAAAGGGCATGAAACGTATCAAATTTTGGCAACAAGCACCATTGATTTTGACGATACGAAAGTGGCGTTGGCTCACTTAAAAGCAATGCGTTCTTCCTAAAAACAGGGGTTTTCTTACCATGCACCCTATTTTACTTCAATTTGGACCATTTACCCTATATAGTTATGGTGCCTTTTGTGCCTTGGGCATGTTGCTGGGTACGCTATTGATTGCGTGGCAACTGAAGTGGCGCGTGGGGACTTACGACTTTTTACCTTCGTGGATTTTGGTGTTGGTATTGGCAGGATTTTTGGGTGCTCGTGCGTTGAATGCGTTTTATCATCCTCAGCTGTTTTGGGCAAGTCCTCTTGAGTTCATGTTGAGTTCAGGGGGATTGGTGTTGTATGGCGGATTTTTTGCAGGCATTGTGGCATTTTACGTCTTAGCCAAACGTTCGCCGTATTCGCTGGTTACCTTGGCGGATGCCTTTGCACCAGGGGTATTGCTGGGTGTGGCCTTTGGGCGCTTGGGTTGTTTTTTAGCAGGCTGTTGCTACGGCACGCCCTGTTCAATAAAAGCCCTTGCTGTTCACTACCCTTCCCCCCACGCGACGCTGGGTATGGCGGTGCATGCCGTTCAGTTGTATGAAGCTTTCGGGCTGTTACTACTCATCCTATGGATGCTTCCCGTTTCAAAGCAACGGGTGTGGAAGGGCTTTAATATCAGTTTATTTTTCTTTGGTTATGGGGTTTTACGTTTTTTTATGGAAATGTTGAGAGGCGATAAACTCCTTATTGACGGGCAACTTTCTGTTTCTCAATGGTTTAGTTTGTTGGCGGTGGCTATTGGGCTTTTGTTGTGGATGCGTAGTCATCGTGAAAAGAATGCTTATCGTCTGGATTAACACATTCTTCGCATCCGTTCAGCTTATTCTTTCGAACACTATAATTGAATTTGCCCACTATATGGATGTTCACCCAGTCCATTTAACATAGGGCTAATTATACCAATTAAACGACTGAATAGCGTCTGGCGTCTTCGTTGTCGCTACGATTCTCGATGTGCTTATGTACGTTTATGTACACTTCACCCATCTGCGAGTCTAGGCTCCTAGAATCCACCTATACGCTATTCAGTCGTTTAAATGG
>JBIKNF010000007.1:0-91171 GCA_044358835.1 Vampirovibrionales bacterium
GACTAAGCCTTATTTTAGCAGGCGCGGGTTCGGGTTGGGCGTATCATCAAATGAAAAAAGGAGCTGATCTACCTGCTTTCTTAACCCATTCATTTCAAGTGCCCTTCAGCGAATCGCTGGCCAAGGTGCATCATCACTTGAAACAAGGGCGTTTGGCTCCCTTGGCTATTTTGTTCCCTGACAAAGCAGAAAAGACGTCTTTACAAAGCCTTCTGAGCTTTAAAAACCAAGAAACAGGCGCGATCACTGGGAAAATGGATGACATCAGTGACTTACAAGTCTTTTCAACCTTTGGTTCCTTTGGCTTTGGTGGCTATATTATATCGGCACGAGGCCCTGTAGAGCAATTTGAAGGATTGGTGAAGTTTATTTGGTATGGCTTTGCCAACATGATTTTACCCAACATTTTAAAGAAGTCGATCGAACCTACACTGGACAAAAAATTTGGCAAACATTCGGACGAAAAAACGGTCTACAGCTTTTTAGCGACTGTTGCGACAGGGGCCTTTTTATATGCCATGCCGCCGACCTTGGGGTGCTTGTTTACACGCAAGAAAAGGGCTGAAGACTACAAAGCCCAAGAACTGAAGCAGACACAGGCACTGAAGAAGCCCTCGCCCCCCTTACGCCAGCCATATAGGGGTGCTTCTTTTTCCCCTTATACCATTTAAACGACTGAAGAGCGTATAGGTGGATTCTAGGAACCTAGACTCGCAGATGGGTGAAGTGTACATAAACGTACATAAGCACATCGAGAACCTGAGCGACAACGAAGTCGCCAGACGCTATTTAGTCGTTTAAATGGTATCACCCTCTAGCACGCGGAACTTAAACACCTGCTTCTAAAAGCTATTTTCAAACACCAGTTCATGGTAATCTAAGGGGCCTGAACGTTCACGGGCTGGCTGGGTGGCTTTGCCCACCACAATCATCAACCCCAAAAGGTAATCCTTCGGTAGTTTGATGATTTTTTCAACGACTTCAGGCTGAAAGCCAATCATGGGGCAGGTGTCGTAACCCATGGCTTTGGCCGCCAGCATTAAGGTTTGTGCAGCCATGCCAATGGAACGTAAGGCTTCGTCATGTTGTAAGTCTTCTTTGCCGTCGTAAAACTTTAGCGTCATGCCTGAAAGGGCTTCGGCCACTTCTGTGGGGGCTTGGTACCAGTAGCGTTTGGGGTTGTCCACAGGGGCTTTGAGATCCGCACAGAGCAATACCACCATGGATGCATCCAACACTTGGGGTTGATTCCAGCTGGCTTCTTTGAGGGCTTGTTGAATGGATTTTTCACGCACTACCACAAAACGATAGTTTTGAATGTTAAAAGAGGTGGGAGTCTTCAGCACGGCAGACATCAGCGTTTGGACGTCTTGATCGGGCATGTGGTGGGTGGCATCAAACGATTTAATCGAACGGCGTTGTTCAATGGCTTCAAAGGTGTCCATCATCATAAGTCGAGTTCCTTAAGGGGTTGAGGTAAGGGTTCTTAATAGGTTTGCTTCAATACGCTTCATTATACCCATAAAGTGCAAAAAAGACCAAAATTCGTTACGAAGCAAACATCCGCTCAAACAAATCATTCTTTTGCCGAAACAAAATGTGGCATGCCACAAGAAGCTTCCTATATCCCTTTTAGGACTTTACGGTTAAAATAATACGTATGCTTTTATAATGGTTTGTTGTTTGAAGGTGTTGGCAGGCCTGTTGGTGAGTCAGTGGACTGCGTTGAGAAAAGGTTTAATATGAGTTTAATTCGTTTTGCTTCTTTGTCTAGCGTCTTGGGTATGGGGTTCTTACTGAGTGGGTCCCCAGCTTTTGCCAATGGAACACTTGGCGTGAAATCGGCGCCAACGGTTGAACTCACCCCCACCGTCACTCGCATTACCTTGCCCCTCACCCCTGATGTCCCCTGCCGATTGGTGGATATTCAAGAACGTCCCTTAGAACGGCAAAGCGTGTTGCAGTTTACAGCACGCCCTTTTAGTTCGCAAGTCATTAAAACCAGTGCAAACCACCCCAGTCGTAACATGCATGCCTTTTATTTTGAAATGAATCCGAATGGGCGCTTACAGCTTTTCGTCAAACACAAGGTGCCTTCCACGCTCAACCTCAAGTGCCGAGGTTCAGACATGGTGATTGAAGTCTTAGAACGCTATAAAGCCGTAGAATATAGCGAAACCATTACCAAGGGCTTAAAATATGTCAGCTATTCAGTGGCGCCTCGTGCGGGAGTGTTGTTTAGAACGCACCATTTAGAGTGGGATCCCTATAGCTCTTCGGCGAAATTGACGCCTCTAATGCCTGACGCTAGCTCTTTAAGAGGCCTTAAAACCGCACGATCGACCTTGGCTCAATACAACGCGTTGGCTGGGGTGAATGCGTCGTTTTTTAACGCCAACTTACGTATTCCTTTAGGGATGGTGTTAAGGGATGGTGAAGTGTTAAACGGCACGCTGTTTAATCGTGTGGCCTTTGGGTTAGACATGCAAAATCGAGCCAGTATGGATCAAGTCGAACTAACCGGCTTGATTCGATTAGGGCGTTGGAGCCAAGCCATTGAAATTGTGAATATGCCCCGAAGTCATGGCGAACAAGTGGCGTTGTATTCTCGCTTATGGGGTAAGCAAAGCCCCCCCGCGGGTGGGGGCAACATCGCCGTTCGCTTAAGAAACGGACGATTCGACGCCATAACACAAGCCGGCACACTGGCCATTGAAGGCGCCAATGACTGGGTGATTTATGGTTCAGCCAGTCGATTAGACAAATTTTTAAGTACTGATTTAGGCACTTCTGTAGAAGTAATGCTTTCCACCTTGCCTGACTGGAGTGATAAAAGCATGGTTTTAGCAGGGGGGCCAACCTTGCTTAAAAAGGGGCAAGTTTACATTGATTTAGACGCTCAGCGTTTTGGAGCTTTACCGCCTAATCAGCGTCGGCCACGAACCGCCATTGCCATTTTGCCGAATAACAAGGTACATTTGGTCGTGGTGGATGCCCTACCGCTAGGGGCCACGCTTCAAGACACGGCCGAAATCCTTCAGGTTTTTGGGGCGGTGGATGCCATGAACCTAGACGGAGGGACTTCCACCCAAATGGTGGTACAAGGGCAAGTGAAATTTGCCACGATTAAAGGCGGTTCTGTTGTTTCAACCGTCTTGGGCTTTGTCCCTACGCTTCCTTGGCCAGCGATTTAATACGCCGCATGCGGGTACCCTTGTGGAAAGATACGCTTTAAACGGTGCGGATCAGGTTGACCAATGCTTTCAAGCAACACAGGAACCACTTTATTCATTTGGCACACAAAGGAATACTGGCCTTTGGGAATATCGCAATTGTGACAGTCGGCGGCACACATATAGCATTTCATGGCTTGATCCGTCCATGTTTGGCTAATGGAAGAAGACACCAATTCACGTTCTTTAGGGCTGAGTTGCCATTCTTTTTCATACGGGGTAAAGCTTAAGCCCGCATTCAACAGATGAATGGGGCGCAAATAAGGATTGCTAGAAGCAGGCGTCGCCACTTCAGAAAAGGCGGGGGTAGTACTTTCGCCGAGTGTCACGTCTTGAACAGGAATTTCTTCTACTAAAACCGCAACACTGTCTACCGTTTGGGCGTCAAAGGCCACGGAGTTAGACGCACGCAAGGGATGAGCCTGATTGTTGGGCATAGACGTTGAACGTTCACTTTGTTTTTCAACACGACTGGGCATTTTAGGACGACTTACCCCTTTTGTTGCCGGCGTTTGAAGACGAGAACGTTCGCCTTTAGTGAGGCTTTCACATGGTTCTTGTACTTCACTAGGGGATTCTAAAAGAGCGGATTCCGCAGGTAAACTCATCATAATATATGTTCCTTTTTCTATTCACTCACCACTTAAAATAATTGGACCCATCACAATAGATGTATTTCGTTTTGAAAACACCACAAACTCAGCCCTAACTTCTGGGCAACACTCGGGGAACCTTCGCCCTACAGCTAGGGGCTGGGTTGATTTCTCAATTCGTGAACTTAGTCTATAACGGCTTTTTCTATTTGCAACCAACCAAATGAAGGAAATGTAAAGATTCATTTAAGGATTTTAGCGATTCAACCGAAAGAAACATAGTTATTTTGCTTGAATTCGCCTGAATTCAAGATAACAAGTCAGGAACTTGAAACGCCATGGCAAGTAAACGCTTCTTCTGGTTAAGTCATGAAGCTCCTTCATACGCAGGACAACTGCGTACTTTTTTAGAAGAACAAGGTTGGCAAGTTTCTTTAGAAACCAGTCAGGCCGAAAAATGGGTGGAGCAATGGAAGAGCCACACCCCCACATGGTTAGTTATTTCTCCTGAACAACTGGAAGCCGTCGCTTATGCCTTAGAAGAAGCAGAAGAAGAAACGATTGTGACCCCTCAGAAAGCCAACAGTGATGCTCACGGTGAAGGGGTATTGTTGAGCGCAGTCAAACCCAAGGCCAAAATCGTCAATATAGAACAAGGCGTTAAACGTCTAAAAAAACAAGGATGGGCCAAGGATTTACAAATTATTTTGTTACTGGATGTTCACCCAAGCGTTAAGGAAATGTCCCAATGGTTACGACTGGGCGTCAATGGCGTGCTTTACCAGCAGGACGGTTTTTTAGCCGTTGGAAATAACTTACTGCCTATTTTGCATCATTACAAGCAACGCCAAGAACTGCAATGGCATAATGATGAAATGTTCAATCTTAGTGAAGAATTGCGTAATCGTAGTTTAGACATGGAAAAAGAACTTGAAAAAACACGCATTCTACAATTAAGTCTTTTACCTGCTGAATTAAATGTAACGAATACAAGCGACTACAACCCTTATTCTTACAGTAAGTTGCACTACACCAGCCCCACTTTACAGGTGCATGGCTTGTATTTGCCTTGTGAAGCCATTGGCGGAGATTTATATGACTTGATTACGTTTCAAGACGGTAGCCTGGGTATATTGATGAATGATGTTTCAGGCCATGGTATTCCTGCGGCATTTGTCACGGCTATGGTGAAATCAAGCTTTTACCGTATTACGCATCACCATCAATCGCCAGATCAAGTCTTGTTTCACCTCAACAATCAGCTGGCAGAAGTCGTAAAAACAGGCGAGTATTCTACGGCGATTTACCTGCATTTGAACGAATCCACCCGTAGGCTTCAATTCGCTGGGGCGGGTCACCCTTATCCGTATCATTACCATGCCCAAACGGGTGAAGTCAGCCGTTTAGAAGAAAATGGTACACCCTTGGTGTGGGTCCCTAATATGCCTTATGCCATGCAAGAATTAACGGTTGAAGTGGGGGATAAAATTTTATTGTTTACGGATGGCATCAGCGAACTTCAAAACACGCAAGACGACATGTTTGGTGAAGATCGTTTAGATGAGTTGTTAAAAGTCGTGATTGAAGAAGGCCACACGGGCGGAGAATTACTGGATGCCATGCTAAGTGTGTTGAGCGACTTCACCGAAGGTCAACCCCTTGGGGATGATATGACGATGCTTTTGCTTGAAATCAAATAGGCTCTAATAGCCTTCTACCACCATGTTTTCCTTACGATACTTCAAGCGTTCTTCTAAATCACCTTGCAAATAATCGGATTGAAACAAAATGAAGCCGTCGCCACTACACGCATAGCTGGCTTGAAGTTGCTTCAAGCTCGACAAGGTCGGACTCTTATAAAACGGGGCAAACAATCCTGGGACGACAGGTATGGTGGGGTTAATGTCGTGCATCAACTTTATGGCTTTACAGACAGGGGCTTCGTTGGCACTTAAGATCATGGGTGCCATAAAATCTAGATACCCCTCACGCATCCACAAGGGCCAATCTTGATGCTTAATGCCATGCCCACCCTTGGGATCAGGAAATACGGCGGCTGAAAGCTTTAGTTCAGGGAATTGCTTACTGGCACGAAGCGCATTCCATTTCAGCGACTGATGTGTGCGAAGATCGCGCACCCATTGCGTCACTCGCGACGCTTTAAAGGTTTCCCACTCCTGCCATAACAGGGTATCTGCTGGCGTTAGGGTGAGGGGATCCACCTTGAACTTGGCTTTAAACGTGGTACGAGCCATCGGGGTATAGCCCCAAGTCGACGCCACAAAGTTGGCATCCGCAGGCTCGAAACTGGCTGGGTAGCGGATATAGTCAATCTGAATGCCATCGACAGGGTAGCTGGTGGCGAGTTCATCGACGACATCCATCAAAAATTGACGCACTTGCGGATTGGCAGGATCCATAAACCAATGCCCTTGTTCAATGGGGCTAGGGTGAAGCGTGGGGTCATCGGCGTATTGACGTTGACGGTTTCGCCATTGGGGAAACTTGGCTAAAATCGGCGTCGGTAGGTTCAAGTTGCTGTTACCCACATAAAAAACTTGTAGCCACGCATGCACTTGCATGCCTTCAGCGTGAGCCAACCGCACCCAGCGTCCCAACAAGGCTTCATTGCCCACGACGCCTAGCTTGGGGTACGCATTCGGGGCAATGCCGTATTTTTGAAAGACTTTACTCGGATACATCGTAAAGCCATGCACAAAGGTTTCAAGAAAAACCGTGTTGATACCCATTTCCTTAAAACGCACGAGCGTTTTTTTGATTTCAACATCCGACGACTGTTCAAGCGTTGGACGATGCCACACGCCTTGAATCTGAGTTCCATAAAAGGGAGCCGTCCCTGCCCACAAGTCTTTTTCTAAGCCTTTTACACCTGTGAATTTAGTTTCTGGATCATTTGACCAGTAGCCTAACCACTCTGAAAGTTGTCCCCCTTGGGCTTTGGCGTATTGCATGAGGCTTTTTAGGGCAAGGGCATCCGCATTGAGATTCCCACAAAGGGTCAACTTCTTATGGGGTAAATCGGCCTGAACAAGCGCGCCCAGCGTACCATGGGTCAGCAACCATCGGCTGGCGTTGCCATGAGCGGAAATGACATATTCTCCCCAGTGAAGCGGGGTGTTGGCCCCAGTGATTTGCACAATTTCACCTTGTGACGCGTAAAACGGTTTTTTCACCCGCACTTCAACCCCATATTCATTGGTGCCGGTGCGCGTGCTAGCGTTTTTAGACGTATAAATCACCAGTTGATTGAGGCCTCTAACCCCTGGAAACGACGCCCCTGGTGGATTGCTTGTCGCTGTTGGGTTCACCGCATCAATAGGGTAACTGTCACAAGGGATTTTGACTGCTTGGGCAAGGCTTCCTTGAACGAGAAGCCAGGCGCTTAAAACGAACGTAAACAACCTTTTTTTCATCAGCGATTCCCTAACTTACTGGGGGGCTTGAGCATAACGAATAATGTCGAGCCATTCACGCACGGCGGCATCGCCCCCGTTGCGACTCGTCACATAATCACACACATCTAGCACTTCAAAGCTGGCATCTTTCGGGCAAACGGCAAGCCCCACCCGTTCTAGCACCTCTAAATCGGGGAGGTCATCGCCCATGTAGGCGACTTGCTCTTGACGAAGGTGGTAAATCTCAAGCAATTCATCCAAAACGCTACTTTTCTTGGGCACGGCTTGAAAAATAACGCTAAAATCAAGTTCATGTCCTCGTTTTTCAACAATGGCACTTTTTCGGCCTGTAATAATGGCGGTATGCAGGCCTAGGGCCTTCATTTTACGCAAGGCCCAGCCGTCTTTGACGTTAAAGACTTTTTGTTCGATGCCTTGGGCGTCCCAAATAATGGAAGACGGGGTAAGTACGCCGTCGACATCCATGGCGAGGAGCTTGATGTTTCGGGCTTTTTCAACCACTTGAATGGGCACATGAGCCAAGGCCATGGGCAACCCGTTGGGTGCAGTCGTGGGCATGGGAGCGTCCTTTTAGCAATCTGGGTATCACACCCCCTATTCTACCACAGCCGAGATAGACTGTGGGAAAAGAATCGCCTTTTGTGTCATTGACTAGGAGTTGACTGAGTGTCCACCTAGGTCATTTAGAAAATTATTTAGCATAGTTTTAGCATAGTCTGATAAAGATTGATCATTTTGACGTATGCCCTTAACAACTGTTCTTGCTTCTGGGTGATATTTATTTCCAGCCAGTTTGAGAATCTGGGCATATGCAAATTTAGCATTCGTTGTTAGTGTGGCAAAACCTTTGCGTTCAATGAATTTTTGGAGAAGAGTTACCATTTTTCCCTTTTTAGAATATTTTGTGCCCCCCTTAGTTCGGACTCGAAAAAGGTGCTATTTAAAGAAAGCCTATCAACTATTTCCTGAGCAATTTTTTGTGCTTCTTCTCTATCTCCAGCTCTTTCGAGAGCCTTGGCATAGAAATATTTATCGTCAATAGATTTAAGTACCTTGTCAAAACCTTTGCGTTTAAGAAGAGTTAGCGCTTTTTGGGGTTCTAGTAAAAGTGAAAGGTCTTTTATGGGGTCAAAACTGCCTGGATGCTCTTGGCACGCTAGTTCTAGTTCTTTTATGGCGTCATCCTTTTGTCCTCTAACCTTATACAACGAAGCCATGTTCCTCCGCATCAGAATTGAGTCTTCAGTAAGTCCGAGTTTTTTAGCACGCTCAACCATCGCTTCATGAAAGGGTGCTATCTCTTTCAAATTTATATTCTTTACTCCACTTCTTAGATCATCATCATCATACATATGATGTATCTGACGAGTATGATCTTCAAACTCGTCATCTGACAGATCAAGCATCAACTTAAATCTTTGTTGTTCCCTACTGCTTGCTTCGGGTAATTCTACTGTTGGTGGTTTTGCTGGTGCATCAACTGCTCCTGCTCGTGGTGCTGGTGCTGATGCTGCTGGTGGTGCTGGTGCTGGTCGTGCTGGTGCTTGTGTTGTTGCTGGTACTTCTGCTCCTGCATTTCCTGCTGGTGTTGCTGGTGCTTGTCGTGCTGGTGCTGGTGCTGATACCGGTGGTGTTGGGGATACTACATCTACCTCTCCTCGCGCTGGGGGTAAGAGAGGTGTAGGTGCCCGTCGTGCTGGTGCTGGTGTTTCAACTCTTGGTGCTGGCATTGGTCCATCCCAAGGATCTGGCAAGATTCCTGCTGGTGCTGATACTGGTGGTGTTGGGGATACTACATCTACCTCTCCTCGCGCTGGGGGTAAGAGAGGTGTAGGTGCCCGTCGTGCTGGTGCTGGTGTTTCAACTCTTGGTGCTGGCATTGATCCATCCCACCAAGGATCTGCCCAGATTCTTGTTGTTGATGCTGGTGTTGCTGATCGCGCTGGGGCTGAGGCTGGTACATTTTCTACTGCGCTTGCTCCTTTTGAGGCTTGACCTGGAATTCGTCCCTTTGCACGTACCCAAAAGTCCCTTACATTACCTAAGAAACCTGTTGCATGCTGTCTAGTTGTTTCCAAATCTTTTCCAAGAGTCCAATTAGGTATTCCTGTTGCTCGACTTAACACATTTCGGGCGTTTTCTTGTGCGCGCCTTCTCAATGTTACTGGTGGTGTTGGTGCTGGTGCTCCTGGTGGTGTTGGTGCATGTGGTGCTGCTGTTGCATCTGGTGCTGGTGCTGGGGCTGAGGCTGGGGCTACTGCATCTCCTGCTGATGATGCTGATCCTGCTGATCCTGCTGTTGGTGGTGGTGCTGCATTTCCTGCTCCTGATACTGTTGCTGGTGCTGGTGCTGGTGCTGGTGCTGGTGATGCTGATGCTGATGCTGATGCTGATGCTGATGCTGGTGATGCTAATGCTGGTGATGCTGGTGATGCTGATGCTGGTGATGCTGGTGATGCTGATGCTGGTGCATCAACTGCTCCTGCATTTCCTGATGCTGGTGCTGGTGGTGCTCCTGCTGGTGCTGTTGTTGGTGTTGGTGTTGCTGGTGCATCTGGTGGTGCTGGTGCATCAACTGCTCCTGCATTTCCTGATGCTGGTGCTGGTGGTGCTCCTGCTGGTGCTGTTGTTGGTGTTGGTGTTGCTGGTGCATCTGGTGGTGCTGGTGCATCAACTGCTCCTGCATTTCCTGATGCTGGTGCTGGTGGTGTTGCTGGTCTGGAGGAGGAGGTATAAGTACCACCACCACCACGGCGCGGTGCGGGAGGTGTCTGTTGAACAACTTCTTCTACAGGCTTTGTCACGTTGTCCAATTCTTTAGGTGCGTTGGATGCTACTTCCTCGCCTTCTCTTCTCAAAAAACCAAAGGTTTTTCCCAAAAACTCTCCGACGTCTTGACGTTTCCACAATAACAGGCCCGCCGTGGCAAGAATGCCGGCGCCTAGGGCCACGTTTCTACCCGTATGGTCTTCTTCTGCTGGTGCTGTGACTTTTGCAGAATGTACGGGGCTTGTGGCCACAGGGGGGGTAGCAGGTGGCGTCAAAGGACTCGTCGCCGAAGAAGACGAAGAGTGAACCTCTGCCCCAGTCTTCAAATCAACAGGCGAAGTCGTTGGGGCATAGTTAAACGCCGTAGAATCCACAACGGGCGCTGGGCCTGTGTTCATCGCGTAAAAATCCGCAGAAGGGGTAGTCCCTTGATTCAAAAGCGGTAGCGTGGATGCCAAAGGTCGGGGGGGGGGGGCGAACGCAGATTGTGGCGCTTGAGTAAACGAAAAAACATTCATCGTGTTCATAGCCATGTGTGGTAATTCCCTTGAATCTTGGTAATAAGAAATGCCTAAATAATGCTTAACAATAGCATAAAAACAAAATGCACTAAACTTGTGCGCTTCACGCGGTGATGCTTTCTGCGCTTTCCCTTTAGGTGATTTTCGCTTATAATAGGTGGGTTTACATCCCCATCGCGTTCAATTAAAGAGAGGCTTCCCCCCATGACAAATGCTCTAGAATCCTGCCAAGCGTGGCTTTCTGCACTCGACTGGCACGCTGTTGACAAAAAAGACTTCGGCGCCCTGTCTCACGAAGAACAACTCATCCGCATTCGCCACAGTTCCGCCCACGTGCTGGCCTGCGCCTTAGAAGAACTCTACCCCACCGTGCAGTTTGCCACAGGCCCCGCCACCCCCACAGGCTTTTTTTATGATGTCAAAATAGACGGCGTGTCCATCAAAGAAGACGACCTTGAAGCCATCTCAAGCAAAATGAAAACCGTGGTAGGCAAAGCCCACCCCTTTGAAGTGGCCAGTGTGCCCTTAAGCGAAGCCATTCACTATTTTACGGCCAAACAACAGCCTCATAAGCTTGAGATATTGGAGAAAATCAAGGGTCGAGGCATTGAAAACGTCACCCTGTATCGATCAGGCGCTTTTATTGATTTGTGTGCGGGCCCGCATGTGCCACACACTGGGCTTTGTGGTTCTACGCAACTCACCGCCCTTGCTGCCAGCCACTGGAAAGATGAAGATCAACCCAGCTTGACCCGCATTACTGGCACAGCATGGAAAACGCCGAAAGACCTCAAGCGTTACCTTGAGTTTGTGGAAGATTCCAAAAGTCGGGATCACCGTGTGCTAGGGCCGCAACTCGATTTGTTTCAGTTTCATCCGTGGGCGGCAGGGGCGATGTGGTCTCCCAATGGGGTGAAGGTGCGTCGATGCATTGAAGCCTTTTGGCGAGAAACGCTGGAACGTTACGGCTATGTGGAAATTTCTAACCCCGTGCTTTACAAAAAGGAACTCTTTCAATGCTCAGGGCATTGGCACCATTATCAAGACAATATGTTTATCGTCAACGATGCCGAGGGCGAGCCTGAATACGCTGTTAAGCCCATGAATTGCCCCGATACCATGCTCTATTTCAAAAGCAAATTGCATAGCTATAAGGAATTGCCCTTGCGCATTGCTGAAGGGCAGATTCTACACCGCAATGAAGCCACAGGTGCCATGCACGGCTTAATGCGCACGCGCATGTTCACCCAAGACGATGCCCACATTTTCGCCACGCCAGATCAAGTGCAAAGCGAAGTGGCTCATCTGTTTAAGATGCTCGATGAAGTATACAAGCTCTTTAATTTGGACTACCAGTTCAGCATGTCGACCCGCCCTGACGAGTTCTTGGGTGAAATCGCCGTGTGGGACGAAGCCGAAGCCGCCTTGCGCGCCGCTCTTGATGCCACGGGTCGCCCTTACGCCATTGAAGAGGGCGAGGGTGCCTTTTACGGCCCTAAAATCGATGTACAGATTCGTGATAGCCTGGGGCGTTTGTGGCAATGTGGCACCTTCCAGCTCGATTTTCAATTGCCTGAACGTTTTGAACTCACCTATATTGATGCCGACGGCACGGCTAAGCGTCCGATTGTGATTCACCGTGCCATTTTTGGTTCGTTTGAGCGGTTCATCGGCATTTTGGTGGAACATTTGGGCGGTGCCTTCCCCACATGGCTCGCCCCTGTGCAGGTGGCGGTTTTGCCAATTGGTGAAAGTCACAAGGCGTATGCGGAAACGGTGCAAAACGCCTTGAAGGAGGCAGGCATCCGCACGATGTTGGAAGTGGACGATAGCATTAACTATCGGGTGCGTTCGTGCGAAACGCGCAAGGTGCCGGTGATGCTGATTATGGGCGATCGTGAGGCGGAAGAAGGCATGGTTTCGGTGCGTCGCTACCATGTGGGGGCGAAGAAGGTGTTGCCTTTGGCGGACTTGGTGGCGGAAGTCGTGGCGGAGGTGAAGACCCGTGTGCTGAATGTGGAAATTAAGACCTACGACGACCTCTTCTTCCGCCCCTCTGACAGCCTCTCGACGGAGGCGGAGGAGTATTGAAACTATTCTAAGGAGTCGTTAAAAATGCATTTTAATCTTGATTTAAAACACAAACTCAAGGATTTACAGGACTATGAGGACATTCTAGAATCCATAAAATATGAACTGGCTGATGAGCTTCCACGGCTTAAGCGCCCCCATATTTGTGAGATATACACAACCCTTAACGCTATTGTGGTCCAAAAAGCAAGTCTTTGTCGCTTTGGAGATGGTGAAATACAACTGCTTAAGGGGGTGGATATTCCCTTTCAAAAGGCTTCATTAGCATTGACAGATCGTTTAAAAGAAATTTTGTCTTCAAAAGACCCGTCCATTTTTATTGGCATCCCTCGAATGCTGTATGGATCTAAACAGAATATCGTCCCATTCGCTAAATACTGGTGGCGAGAAAACGGGCAGGCCTTTCGCAATACACTCGAAAAATATATTGATTTGAATCATACCTACTATATGGCAGAAGTCACGTTAGCCTTTAGTTTGTTTGAACAATATGACCTTCATAGCTATTTTGAAGAGATTTCAAAACTTTGGAAGGGATTAGACATTACAGTGGTTTGCGGTGACAGCGTGTTTGAAAAAATAGACTATAACATATTTGATTCGGCACAGTCCATTGAATACCTTTGGGCGCCTTCACTTAATGCGTTTGATTCGTATGAGGATTTGTTAAAACGTTGTAAATCAATCCCGACTGAACGATTGGTGATTGCGGTACTAGGTCCTACAGCGACTGTGTTGGCCTACGACTTGGCTAAGAAGGGGTATCAATGTTTAGATTTAGGACATATTGCCAAATCGTATGACTGGTTTAAAAAGCATAAACTTGCTAGAGAACAGAATGATGCCGTTGACTTTTTTAATCCTGATTGAGCCTTCCTTAGCCACTGGAAGCGACATGACCTTTTAATATTGGGGTAAGCCCATATAATCACGAAACGGTGTGGCTTTTTACCGATGCGGTTCAGGCGTTTATGTTTGCGCTACACTTATTTCTATAATACTTCTATAGAAGTTGTATGGATTTCCATAAAAGCATTGATACAAAAGTTTATACAGGCCCACACCTAAAAAAAAGGAATCTTTCCCTTGGGTATTCAAGACAAATTCAAACGCAGTCGTGCCAAAATCGAAGACAAAGACACCAAGCGAAATCACCGACGAGCAGAAAAAAAGCCCAACCCGCTTTTAATTGAAGCCAAACGCATGCTTGCGCGCAAGCGATTTGGCCAGAACTTCTTGGTGCATCAAGGCACGATTGACGGCATCGTGCGATGTTTGGATCTCGATCCCACCGATCACGTCCTTGAAATTGGGCCGGGCTTGGGGTTTTTGACCCGCAGTTTGCTTCCCAAGGTCGAACATCTCACCGCGGTTGAGCTGGATTACCGCATGGTGGACTATCTCAGTGACGCCTTTAGACGCTCGCCTGAATGGGCCAAAATGAATCTCGTCTCGCAAGACATCATGTCCGTAGACGTCCCCACACTCATGCCGTGTGAAACCTTTAAAGTGGTGGGCAATTTACCCTATAACATCACCAGTGGGGTATTATTCAAGTTCGCTGGGGAAATGACCCAAACGGATCAACCCTTACGCAAACGGGTGAAACAACTGACGTTTATGGTACAAAAAGAAGTGGGTGAACGCATCACCGCCAAAGAAGGTTCAAAAGACTACGGGCCGTTGTCCATTGCGCTTCAGTATTGGTTTGATTGCCAGTTGGAGTTTTTGGTGCCGCCCACCGTGTTTGAACCACAACCGAAGGTGATGTCCGTGGTGATTAGCCTTTACCCTCGTCAAGAAGGTTTATGCCCCGTGAGTGATTTAACACTGATGCAACGCATTGTGCGCACCACCTTTCAACAGCGTCGCAAAATGTTGCGAAATACCCTGTTAAACGATCACTTAGTAAACGCCGAAGCACTTGAAGGCGTCTTAGCTGTGGCGGGGGTGAATCCAGAAGCACGCCCTGAAAGCTTGAGCATTGAAGCCTTTGCCAAACTAACGGATGCCATTCATGCGCTGCCCCGCTAAACTCAATCTCAGCCTACACGTGTTGGGCAAGCGCCCTGATGGCTACAGTGAGCTAGACAGCGTCGTGGCCTTACTCGACTGGTACGATGCGTTAAGCATCCGCCCGAGTCTTTGCGCGAATGATGCGTCCAAACCAGACGTTTACTTCACCTCGAACGATCCCACCCTTCAAGCCCTTGGAGAAGACAATTTGGTGCTTCGTGGCATACGTGCCGTGCAACACCAGCTTAGGCAAAGCCATCCTCACGTGAAGGGATTCCCTCCTGTAGACGTTTATTTAGAAAAACATCTACCGTATCAAGCGGGCTTAGGATCAGCGTCTTCCAATGCCGCTTGTGCCATACGTCAATATCATACGCTGGTGTGCCAGCAGTGGAACGAACTGACCCCACTAAGCGATGAGCAACTCCATGAGTTAGGGGCTGAAATTGGTTCAGATGTTCCCTTATTTCTAAAAAAAACACCCTTACTTCATCTTCAAGGCCGTGGGGAACATCTTGACGCCATAGTAGTCAATCCCAACAGTTTCAAGGGGGTAAACGTGCTTGTGCTTAAATCAGCGCATATTGCCATTTCAACGAAAGACGCCTATTCGTGGGTGCATGAAGCCAAGGCGTATAGCACACCTAAGCTTCTATTGATTGAAGGGCTTCAATCAGGGGTACCTTTAAAAGCGTTACAGCCTGCGATGCACAACGACTTTGAAGCCGTGGTTTTTGAAAAACATCCCGCATTAGCGCTTCAAAAAAAAGCGTTGTTAGACAAGGGCGCCTTTCATGCCATGCTATGTGGCAGTGGTTCGGCCGTGGTAGGGTTTTTTGAAACCGCCCACCTACCAAGCGAAAAGGAACAAGAACAGTTGCAAACCCGTTTAGGGGTGAAGCTTTGGCAAACGACCTTATTTTAGGGCATTCTTGAATCTACCTAAAAAATGTTACAAAACGTTACAATAAGAAACAGTCTATTGAATAACCCTAAGATGTATTTTTTAAACAAAGCACAAGGCTACTTTTTATATAGTAATTGATTTTACTACCATAAAAGGATGGGCCTTAAAGCGTGCCATAAGTCCCTTGATATTATGCATCCACTAAACAGATGAATTTTAACAGATTGGCAAAAATAAGTGTGTCAACTTTACAATTGTTTGTTATACTTTGGATATAGATTATTCTTAAGATTTTCTTAATTTATTTTTGTGTCCTCCCCTTACGAAGTCAATGATTCAAAAATGTGTAGATCGCTTAAGAAATGGATTCCCTTCATCCGCTTGCCCCTTGCCTTTTCAGCTTAGAAAGATTTTCTTGTGACGCAACCTTCGTTTTCTAGCCCTCCTTATCTCACCGAATCAACCGCCCCTGCCTTTGAAGCAGTGGAGTTCTTTTCGGGTGTGAACCCTGCTCGCGTCCATTCTCGGCGTCGTTTAATGCGTCGTTCAGGGCAACGTAATGTGGTGGATTTGCTCTTAAATGAAGCCCCCGCTTCACAAGCACAAGAACACGCATGGCCAGATGATATGCTGGCGGCTCCTACGTTTCGGCCTCGTCCTAAAAAAGAGTTTTCAAACCATGTGGCCGTTCGTACCCTAAAACTGGGGGTTGGGGCGGGTTTGCTTGCTGTATTGGGTTGTCAATCACTCATTAAAGGGTGGAATCAGTCTGAAATTTGGGTGAAAAATGCGGTTAAATCAGTGGTTTTTTCAATACTGACGCTTTACCTTTTTGCGTCAAGTATTTCCTTAGGGCTGGGCATGCTTCAGGTGCATCATCAAGCGCCTGTGGTCAACGGTTTGTATGAGTCTCATCGACTCAAAAATGTGGCGCTTAAAACGGACATTAAGCGTATTGAAAGTGGGCAAGACGCCGAAGCCTTGGCTCGTGGCTATTTGGACATGGTTAAAGCTGGCGAAGTTCTGCTGAAAATCCAACGCCCCTAAAAAAACACACACGCAAAAGGCACCTTACGAAGCAGGCCCGCTTGACAAGTGGATGCCTTTATTTTACACTTTGTAAAGTAGTTCACTTTTTCTCTTCCTACTTCCCACCCAACCGTTTGGAAAGGTTTTCTCATGTTTACGTTACCCGCTTTTTCAACCCCAACCCTTCGCATGAAGTCGACGCTTTTTACCCCCCCCCACTAACAATAGTAAAGTAAAAGAAACCCCTTCCCCCACGCCCCTTCAACGACAAGGGGTGAGCACGCGAACACTAGCTTCAATCACCCTGGCGTTTGAAGCGCTTCAAGAATATTTGAATAAAAACATTAAGTCTGGAATCCTGTCAGGCGAAGAGAGAGAGTATGGCCAAAAAGAACTTGAAAAGTGGTCTCTAATAGTCCAAGCGTATTGCAAATTTTTTATTACTCCAAAACCCGAGGGGACTTCTGAAAGGCAGCACTTGATTAACCAGTTATCAAAATTTGGAGCTACAAGTGACCACTCTACATTTACGGTTCCATTATATCAACTTCGTGATGAACAGCACCATGATAGTCAATTGTTGGATAAATGGCAGCAGCTTGGGGAAAGAATTGACGGTCCTTTAAATAAGCTAACACAACAACCAAGCGACCAAGAAGAAGAAATACAAGGCCGTGCATTACTGCAAAGAATGTCTAATGCGTTTAATTCGCTTGAAATATATATGGGTAAAACCATATTTAATAGGAGATTAGAACCAAATGAAAGGTGGTATGCGGGTTTTTATGGCCTAAAGACACTCAAGAACTGGTTAATCATAATAGATGAAAATGAATTTGCAATAAATATTTGTTATGGGGATTTAGGGTATAGCCTTAAACAACGGATTCAAGATTTAATCAGAAGGGTAGACCCAGAAGTAAAAGAAAGCTGGGATCTATGTGCTTCAGCAAGTCGCAAGGCATGTTAATATGTTCAGTAATGTTCGTAAGTCAAGAAAAGGCTTACACCAACTCGTAAATGGCGTAAGAGGCGCGCCAATTCACGCCCCACGCCTGACGCGCACACGCCTGCCACTTGCCTCCCAAGCGGTACACCCGCCGGGCCTGCCGAAAGCCCAGCTCTTCGCAAAGGCTGGTGAAATCCTTAAGCGTAAACAGGTGAATGTTCGGCGTGTTGTACCACATATAAGGCAGTGCCGAAGAGTTTGGCATACGCCCAAAACACAAGAGTTGTAAGCGAATCGGCAAGAAGCCAAAGTTCGGAAAGCCAATCACGCATCGGCGCGCCACCCGCTTCATTTCTTTCAACACGCGGTAAGGATCCTGCACCGATTGCAAGGCCAAGTGAAGCACCGCCACATCAAAGGCGGCATCAGGGAGCTGTTTTAAGGTATGCAACATATCGCCTTGTAAAACAGGCAAGCCCTTTTGCAACGCCTCTTTCACCGAAGCTTCCTTTTGTTCCACCCCCCACAAAACGCCATGAGTCCCCTGCGACTTTAAAACCGCGAGTAAATCGCCCGTGCCACAGCCCAAATCCAACACCGAATCTTCGGGGTTGATTAGCCCCAACAAGGGGGCCAAATCATCACGCACAGGCATCGGAACCACAGACGTTGCAGAAGTTTCCGGCAGAAGAGACGGGTACAAAAAAGGCGCGATGATTTGGTTCAATTCAGCCGTGTCAATCAAAAAGGCGTCATGCCCCCATGGGGTAGAAAGCGTCACGGCGGTAGGGGGGCTATTCAGCGCCAGCAAAGCATCAACCAAGCGGTGCGTTTCCTTGGGCGGGAAAAGTCCATCCGTGTCATACGCCACAAACAAGCAGTCGGCTTCAACACGCGCCATTGCCGTTTTTAAGTCCCCTTCGCCCCACGCTTCCACCACATCAAAGGCGTCAAGGGCCTTACTTAAATACAAGTAACTATTGGCATCAAAACGATTAACAAACTGTTGGCCCTGGTAATCCAAATACGATTCGACTTGAAACTCGGCTTGAAACGGGCGACTTTCAGCGGTGGCGTGGGCGGGCAACACCGCTTGGCTTTCAATGAGAGAGCGCCCAAACTTTTGATCCAAACTATCTTCACTCACATAAGTTAGGTGCGCGAGCATCCGCGCGGTGGCTAGCCCCTGTCGTGGTTCTGTTCCATGGCGCTGGTAAAGCCCTTGCTTCCATTGCGGATCATTCATAATGGCGTGTCGCCCCACGGCGTTAAAGGCAATGCCTTGCGTACTATAGCAGGATCCACTGGCAATGACCACCAGCTTTTTCACCGCCTGAGGGTAACGAATCCCCCATTCAAGGGCTTGAAAGCCCCCCATGGATCCCCCCACCACGGCGTGCCACTGCTTTACTTGAAGGGCCCGCATCACGGCGTGTTGGGCATTGACCATGTCTGCAATCGTAATAGGCGGAAACTGAGTATCATAGGCTTCTTGGGTGCGAGGGTTGATGGATTCTGGGCCTGTAGAGCCGTTACACCCGCCTAGCACATGGGTGCAAAGAATGGCGTGCGTGTGGGGATCAAACGCGTTGCCTTCGCCGACGAGATCATCCCACCAGCCGGCTTTTTTGTCTTGGGGTTGATGTCGCCCCGCGAGATGAGCGTCGCCAGTGAGGGCATGGCAAAGCAAAATAACGTTGTCTTTTTCGGGATTAAGCTGACCGTACAGCTCTAATCGAATTTCAAAAGACGGCAACACCTCGCCACATTCAAGCGTCAACGGGGAATCAAAATGCACGTGAAGGGGCATTACAAGGCGCTGACTTTGCCACAACGCAGAGGCTTCGGCTTGATGAGCTTCCAGCCACGTAGGGAGTTCTTGAGCAGAAATAGCATGTCGCTGGGTCAAGGGGGCGTTTCCTTACAATGGGTGACGTTTGCTCAGGGTGAAGCCACACTTGGGGAAAGATCCGTTTTACAAAAAGGAGTTGACACCCCGTCTTTGGGTTTAGGCTTCATTCAAACGCGTTAAAATTTCCGGACCATTTTCAGTAATCGTAATGGTATGTTCATAATGGGCCGCAGGCTCTCCATCAACGGTCACGACTGTCCAACCGTCTTCAAGCGTTTTAACTTTCGCAAGCCCACCGGTAAACATGGGTTCAATGGCCAAGCAATTGCCAACTTCTAGTAAAGGCCCTGGTTGTCCAGTGTCGTAATTATGAATAAAAGGTTCTTCATGAAGCTTATGACCCACACTATGCCCGCCGTATTCACGCACCAGCCCAAAACCATACGCGTCATTGGTGCGCTCTACCGCGGCAGAAATATCCTGAAGGTGATTGCCTGCAATGGCTTTAGCGATGGCGTTCATCAAGGCTTCTTCCGTGCATTGCATGATCCGCTTCTTTTTTTCATCCACTTGGCCAATCGCCACAGTTAAAGCGGCATCCGCAATGAGGCCTTGAAAAGTGGCGCCTACATCCACTGAAATAATATCGCCTTCTTGCAACACCCGTTCTTGAGTCGGAAAACCATGAACGACTTCGTCATTGACAGAAGAGCAAATGGTAAAGGGAAACCCGTGATACCCCTTAAAGGTAGGCAAGGCCCCTTCTTTACGAATGAGTGCTTCAGCGGCTTGGTCAATTGCAAGGGTGTTGACGCCTTCTTGGGCCATTTCTCGCACCAACAAGTGAACACGAGCCACGATTTGCCCGGCTTTACGCATCAGTTTAAGGTCATGGCGCGACTTTTTACTGATTTTATTGGCCCCTGTTAAGTGAATACCCATGAACGCGTCCTTTCCAAAGTAAAAATAATGACATTAGACCTTAAGCGCCGTATTGGGGAGCACGGTTTGCATGAGGGCTTTTAATTCTTCCGTGACGGCTCCAACCGATTGGTTCCCGTTTAAACGTTTTAATAAGCCTTGCGATTCAAAGGCTTGTAAAATGGGGAGGGTCTCTGCGTCAAAACCCGCCAAGCGAATTTTGACTTTTTCAGGCTGATCATCCACCCGATGTTCTAAATGCGTTCCCCCACAGGCGTCACAAACCCCAGCTTGCTTAGGGGCGTGACTAATTAGATTGTAAATCGCGCCACAATCGGCACAAATACGGCGGTTCACGGCACGAGCTTCAATTTCGGCGTAAGGGACGTCCAAATAAATGGCGGCCCCAATTTGGGCACCCGTGTTTTGACACATCACTAGCAACGCGTCGGTCTGTTCCGCATTGCGAGGGAAACCATCTAAAATAAAGGAAATCGGCGTTCCTGCTTGGTGAACGTTGGGCAACTGTTTTTCAATGCCCGCTTTTAAGGCATCGATCACCGTGTCAATATCCACCAACAAGCCCCCTGCCAAGCGTTCTTGCACTTTACGGCCTAAAGGCGTGTCGTCTTTGGCAATGACCCTTAAAATGCTTCCCATATCAATACGAGGCATGCCATAGAGTTTCGCAAGCACACTGGTTTGTGTGCCTTTACCCCCATTGGGAGGGGCAATAAAGGGGAAGAACAGGACATCGGACCAAGTGGCTTGGGTGGGTATGCTCATGATTTTAGGAATCCTTCATATTGTTTGGCCAATAACTGTACTCGAATTTGATTGACGGTATCTAAGGCCACCCCAACCATAATAATCAAGGCGGTGGTGCCTAATCCAGCCAAGGTGCTAATGCCCGTCATGGATGTTGAAGAGCTTGCAATTAAGGTAATCACCCCCAGCATAGATGCCCCAATAAACGTCAATTTTGAAATTAAGGCCTCTAAGTAATCGCCTGTAGGGGAACCGGGCTTGACCCCTGAAATGGCGTTGCCATGTTTACGCAAGTTTTCAGCAATTTGCTTGGGCTGAAGGCTTGGTACCAAGGTGACGTAAAAGTAAGAAAAGAAGAGAATGAGTCCAAACTCAACGGCAATGTAAATGGGACTACTGGGTACCATCCATTTTTTGTACTGAAGCAAGGCGTCAAACAACAGGCCTGTGGGCTTGCTTTGCATCACAAAGTCCACAATCACACTGGGGAAACTCAATAGAATAAAGGTAAAAATCAAGGGCATCACCCCAGCTGGATTGAGCTTAAAGGGAATGAAGGAATCACCGCCTCCGTAGATTTTTCGACCCACTTGACGTCGGGCCTGCACAATATACACCTTATAAAAGGATTCCTGTAACAGCACGATTAAGGTAATGGTCAGCGCGTAAATGGCAAGCAGAACGCCTAGCCCTACCCATCGAGTCGGATCCGCTTGAAGAAGGGCCGCTGTTTTAGAAATATAGAAGGGCAAGGCGGAGATAATACCCACAAAAATAAGAATCGAACTACCGTTGCCAACCCCTCGTTCAGTAATCAGTTCGCTTAACCACACGCTAAATAAGGAACCCGCCGTCAGCGCCGTTAAAGCCGCGGGGAAAAACCACGCAGGATCCACCCCCGGCATGAGGATGCCCGCATTGTTGGTAAACAAGCGAACCACCACAAAAGACTGTAGCAAGGCAATGCCCACAGAAGCGTATCGGGTGATTTGAGAAATCTGGCGTCGTCCGGCTTCGCCCCCGTCTTTTTGAAATTCTTCAAGCTTAGGAATCACCGCCGTGAGTAACTGCATCACGATTGAAGCGGTGATATAAGGCCCAATCCCCAGCGCCATGACAGACAAAGACGCCAAGGCCCCACCTGAAAACATGTCCACCATCGCCAAAATAGGGTTATTGGCCCCTAACGCCTTAAGCGCTTCAGCGTTGACGCCCCACACGGGAATTTGAACACAAAAGCGAAAAATCGCCAAAGCAAAGAACGTAAACCACAGGCGTTCTTTCATGCCTGAAGCTTGAATGGCATAAGCCAGCTCGCTCCATTTGGGGAACTTAAAGTGTTTTTTTTCAAGGGGTAAATCAGTGGGGGCGTTGACGTCAGACACAAGCGGTACTCTTTTCAAAACATAATGCCACAATTGGAATGCTTCTATTATACACCAAAAACAATGAAACAACGTCGTCACAAAAAAGCGAGACGTTTAATTGAAGCGTCTCGCTTTAAAGAGGTTTTTTTCAGCCACGTTTCCTTAGGCAAGTGCTTCACGAACCGAAGTTGTGATCAGTTCCACCTTGCCTTTAACGGCTTTCAGTTTTTCCAACGCGCCTGGGGTGGCATAATGGGCTTGAACCTTGTAGGCGGCTTTAGGCGTCCCGTTACCCAATAAGCGAATACCGTCACAACCCGTTGGCCATTTTTTGGCTTCAACCAAGCTTTTATAGGTAATGGTGGTTTGACCTTCTGTGGCGAAATGGTGTAAATCGCCCACGTTAATTTCAAGCCACTGACGCACGTTAGGCTGAGGGAAAGTACGGAACTTGGGAATACGACGATACAAAGGCATTTGACCGCCTTCAAAACCACGTTTGGCTGAATTGCCTGAGCGTTGACCTTGGCCGTTATTACCACGGTTAGACGTTTTACCCGCCCCACTGGCCAAACCACGACCCACGCGCAAACGCTTTCGATTAGCGCCTTTGTTGGGTTTAATATCGGTGATCGTTAGAACTGTCATGGTTTAGATCTCCTCAACACTAATTAAGTGACTAATGGCACCGACCATGCCTCGAATAACGGGGGTGTCTAGGTGTTCTACACTGTGATTGGTTTTTTTCAAACCCAGTGCGGAAACGACTTTGCGTTGTGCATCAGGACGCCCAATCACGCTACGCTTGAGCGTGACACGAATTTTTTTGGGTTGTGCGTTCATGGTGAACTCCATATTATATAAAGATAATGAGTAAAGAAGCACGCTTCTTTATGTAAAAAACAGCCTAGAGATTAAGCAGTTCTTTAACGCTAATATCACGAGATTCAGCGATTTCTTGAAAGGTGCGAAGTTGTTGCAAGCCTTCAATCGTGGCACGAGCCACGTTTAACGGCGAGTTGGAACCCAGAGATTTGGACAACACATCTTCAATGCCAGCCAGTTCAAGCACCGCACGAGCAGCACCCCCTGCAATAACGCCTGTTCCTTCAGAAGCAGGACGAATAAAGACCGAAGAACTGCCTGCGCGACCTTTAACAGGGTGAGGCACCGTGGTGCGGAAACGAGACACATCAATCAAGCTACGCTTGCCTTGAGCCACGCCTTTTTGAATGGCACCAATGACTTCACCGGATTTGCCGATGCCAATGCCCACGCGCCCGTTTTTGTCTCCAACAATTACCACAGCACGGAAGCTCATTTTCTTACCGCCCTTGACGACTTTTGTGACGCGGCGGATTTGAATCACACGTTCTTGAAATTCACTGCCTTCTTCGCCAGCGGAATTTTGTTGCAAGGAAGCTGTATTTGCAGCCATATGTTTTAATCCTTTAACTTGTAAATTTAAATAAAATAGGATGTAGATTAAATGTTCTTGAAACACACTTTAATGGGTTAAACTAAAGGGAAGCTTGCACATTTAAACCAATAAGACTACACATTTTAAGGAGGCTTGGGTAATCTCTAAACAGTAAAAAGAGACAACCTCATTTCCAGTACAACTTGTAAACATCGCATTAAAACACAACGCTTACCATAATCTTATAGATACCCTTAGACTTTAGCATGAGCAAAACGCAAGTACAAGTCTTTATTTTAAGCCCTTCAAAATTGTTACGAACGCGATGCTTCTGATACCATTTAAACGACTGAATAGCGTATAGGTGGATTCTAGGAGCCTAGACTCGCAGATGGGTGAAGTGTACATAAACGTACATAAGCACATCGAGAACCTGAGCGACAACGAAGACGCCAGACGCTATTTAATCGTTTAATTGGTATGATTGACCCCCCACGTATGTTTTTAGTATGATGAACGCATGGTACCCGCCGTTGTGTCCACTCTATTTTGCCCCAGAAATGGGCAAGAAAGCCCCTTGCCCCGTGAAAAAACCCCTACTTCAGCCTGTTTCCCCGCCGTTATTGAACCCTCCTACAGCCCCCCCCCTTCACGGGCGGGTGGGGTGGATGTCGTTTGTCAATACGTTGCCCATGCGTCATGGCGCTGAAACCACTATGCCTGTTGGGTTTCAGTCTGTGTATGGGGTACCTACACAACTCAATACCGCCCTGCTTCAAGGGGAGTTGGATCTGTCTTTAGTGTCTACCGCGGCGTATCTCAAGCATCAAGACGCGTGGCAACTCTTGCCTGTTTTAAGTATCAGTTCTTTTGGGCCGGTTCATAGCGTTTTATGGATTCGTCTCAAAGACTTTGACCCGGCCAAACACGCCGTGCAATGCCCCGATTCTTCCGCCAGTTCTGAAGCGTTGTTGCGTTATGTGTTGAACAAACGCTATGGGGCCCGTGCATTACGATACGAAACCTATTCGCATCAAAAAAGCGTGGAAGACTGCCTAAAGACGGCGAAAAACGCCTTGCTTATTGGGGATGTCGCCTTGCGTTTTTATGCCGAAACCCAAGCAGGGCAACATGAATCGCTGGACGTGCTGGATTTGGCTTCAGCGTGGCATGAGTTAACGAACCTACCCTTTTTGTTTGGGGTATGGTGCGCCAGAAAGCCCTTTTGGCTTGAGCATCAGGCGCAAATAAACGCCTGGAATGACGCCTTGCTAGAGCAAACACGGGCGAATTTGTCGAATCCTCAGGGCCTGTTTCACGCCTATAGCCAACAGGCGAGCGCCCCTTTCTTTAGTGAAGCCTTGCTTCGGGAATACTGGTGCGTTCGGTTGGATTATGCGTTTACACCCTCGCATCATGATGCCCTTGCCATGATGGATCGTGTATTGCGCTAGATTTAATCGCGTCTGGCGTCTTCATTGTCGCTATTTAATCTATGCATGGGTGTGAAACACAGTCGATATAGCTTCAAACGCTTGATCAATCTCGTCTTTGCTAATCACCAAAGGCGGTGCAATGCGAATAATGTTTTCATGCGTTTCTTTCACCAAAAGCTGATGTTCACGAAAGAGCGTTTCACAATACGGACGCGCCTTGCTATGCAATTCAATGGCCAAAAACAAGCCCAAGCCACGCACTTCTTTAATGGCAGGATGTTGCAACGTCTGAAGTTTGGCCAAGAAATACGCCCCCAACTCCGCTGAACGTTCAATAAGGTGTTCTTCCACCAACACGTCCAATGCCGTCATGGCTACGGCACACGCCAGCGGATTGCCCCCAAAGGTCGAGCCATGTTCACCGGGGTTAAACACACCGAGCACTTCTTGGGTCGCTAAAACCGCTGAAACGGGGTAAAATCCCCCAGAAAGGGCTTTGCCAATGGTCACTACATCCGGCTGAATGTCTTCATGATTAAAGGCAAAGAGCTTGCCTGTGCGCCCTAACCCTGTTTGGACTTCGTCCAACACCAGCAAGATGTTTTCCGCATCGCATAGTTCACGCAAGGCTTTTAAATGCCCTTTGGGCGGGAACTTAATGCCGGCTTCCCCTTGAATCGGTTCAAGCATAATGGCCACCGTATTGGGGGTAATGGCGTTTTTAATAGATTCAATGTTCCCGTATTGGGCAATCACAAAACCGGGGGTAAAGGGGCCAAAGCCTCCACGCGCGGATTCATCGGTAGAAAAACTGACAATCGTCGTCGTGCGGCCTTGAAAGTTTTCCGTACACACGATGATTTCGGCCTGATTCGCGGGCACCTGTTTGACGGTATACCCCCATTTGCGCACGGCTTTAATGGCGGTTTCAACCGCTTCAGCGCCCGTATTCATGGGCAACACTTTTTCAAAACCAGTTAATTTAGACAATTTTTCATAAAACAAGGGGAGCTTGTCATTGCGAAAGGCCCGAGAGGTCAAGGTGACTTTTTGGGCTTGTTCCATCATGGTTTTTAAAATTCGTGGATGGCAATGCCCTTGATTGACGGCGGAATAGGCACTGAGGCAATCCAAATAACGAACGCCTGCCACATCGTAGAGCCAGACGCCTTCGGCACGTTCGACGACGACATCGAGTGGTTTATAGTTATTGGCGCCGTATTGTTTTTCAAGGGCGATAAAGTCTTCGGCGGTTTGGGGGTGAAGCGGAACGATTTTTTCAGCTTGTGTCATGGGGTGAAACCTCTTACAGGGGGGAATATGGGGGTGAAGGATTCGGGATGTCCCCTCATCGGGGGTGCTTCTCTTCTCCTCGTCTTTTCCCATAAGGAAAAGGAACAAAGCAAAAAGACTTTCGCAGAGCTTTCTATACAGAGGAACCCTTAGCGTTTTAGTATACCTCAACCCCGTTTGTAAACCAACCCGCTCGCTTTCAAAATATCCCATGCGGGCTTTGTTTGTGCTAGCATCAAAAAGAATTTTCCCCGAAGCCCTTGCAGGAAGCCCCCCCACCATGCCTCAATCCGATTGCTCTTTATCGCCTCTGCTTTCCCCCGAAACCCTGATTCAACAGGCCGAAACCGCCTTGCAAGCACACGTCTTCCCTCACCTAGACGCCTTGTGCCACGCCAATACAGAACGCGTGCTTCAAGCCATGAAACGCCACCGCCTCGGTGAAGAACACTTCGCGTGTGTCACGGGTTATGGGCATCACGATATGGGGCGAGCCGTGCTCGACAAAATCTTCGCTGATGCCTTAGAAGCCGAAGCGGCGTTGGTGCGTCCGCATATTGTTTCAGGCACGCATGCCCTTTCATTGGCGTTAAACGGGTGTCTTCATCATGGCGATGCCCTACTTTCGGTAACGGCTCGCCCCTATGACACGCTCGAAGAAGTCATTGGCTTGCGGGGTGGATCGAAACAATCACTGAAAGCCAAAGGCGTTACCTACAACGAGTTTAGCGTCTTTGAAGAGGATGGCACCATTCGAACCACTTTTACAGACGCTGAAATCGCGCTGATTCAACAGGCTTCAATGCTCTACCTTCAGCGATCTCGCGGGTATAGCACCCGCCAACCCATGACGCTTGTGGCCATGGAAGCCGTTATTTCCGCTTTAAAGCAGTACAACCCCACCGCCATTGTGATGGTTGACAATTGCTACGGCGAATTCTTAGAAGCCCATGAACCCACCGCCATTGGAGCAGATTTGATGGCAGGTTCCTTGATTAAAAATCCGGGAGGAGGCATCGTGCCTGCGGGGGGGTATGTGGCAGGGCGCGCCGATTTAATTGAACAAGTGGCCGAATGCTTGACTTGTGCGGGCATTGGAGCAAATGGGGGGTACATGTTTGAACTGACCCGCACCTTTTTACAAGGCTTGTTTTTAGCCCCCACCGTCGTGAAAGAAGCGGTTAAAGGCATGTGCTTGAGCGCTTATGTGCTTGAAGCGCTGGGCATGCAGGCGTCACCTCGGTGGGATGCCCCCCGTAGCGATATTATCCAAACCTTATGGCTTCAAACCCCCAAACGCCAAGCGGCCTTTGCCAAGTTGGTGCAGGAATGGTCCCCTGTTTCAAGCTATATTACCCCTGTGCCCGCAGAAGCGCCGGGTTATGAATCTGAACTCATTATGGCAGGGGGAACGTTTATTGACGGCTCTTCCATTGAACTTTCTGCGGATGGGCCAGTGCGTCCGCCGTATACCTTTTACTTTCAAGGCGGTTTAGTCTATTCGCATGCGCGTTTGGTGGTGCTTAAGTTTGTGGAACAGATGCTTAGAGACGAAGCCCAGGAGCGTGAGTCGACGGTTCCCCCCTCCACAAACGCCGACTAGGCCGTTGGACGAAACCCGATTTCACTGGTTTTAATCTGTGGGCTGTAGCAAATTTTTTCAATACTCTTCACTGTTACGGCTTGATTGAGGCGCTTGTGGGTAAAGGTGGTGCTGCCGTCTTTATTTTTCTGGCTAAACCAGTCTTGTTTTTGGCCTTCAAGGGTCATCGAATCTTGCCCTTCACCGCCCATGACTTCATACTGGCTGTTTTGACTATGGGCGTTGGCATGGACGTAAATAGCGTCGTTACCCACGCCTAAGTTAGCTCGGACTTCATTTCCAGTGCCCCCGAGTTGGAGCGTGTCTTTCTGTTGTTCGACAAAGCGTTGCCGTTCCTGCGCAGAAGCAAACGTCTGACTGATTAAGTCGCTAGTCTCAATAATACTCTTATTTTTGTTGCCTCCAATTCGCACGGTTTGCTGGCCATTGCCAAAATACTTCGTTTCATTTCCCGCACCTTGTAACACCGCTTCAGACGCCTTTAGTCCTGAAAAACTAAACACTTGGTTGGTATTGTTCTTGCCTAAAATACCAAAGCGTTCAATGCCTTCATGGGCGGTAATGCGGTTGTCATTTCCTTCGGCGGCTTTGCCAATCGCAAATTCTTTAACGCCTTTATTGACAAGCACACGGTTTTTGTTGCTTTGTCCTTCCAAGTAAGCTTGGGCCATTTCTTCGACTAATAGTTCTGTGGTGGCCCCAACTGCACTATCTTCCCAACGACCTACAACATTAAACACCCCTGAAGACTTCCCCTGATGTAAGGCCGTCAACAGTTCTTTTACTGTTGACGTTACGAAGGCGTCGTTTCGTGTTCCTTTGCCTTCAGTGGTGTCTGAACCAGCCAGAGCCAAACGATCCACGTCGGTGGCCGTCAAACGATTGGTTGTTCCCCCTTCGCCATTCATAATGGCTTGGCCAACACGGCGGGCAATTACTTCATTTTCAGCATTTGTGCCTGATTGCAAGCTATTTTCCAAATCTCCTAGCACATCAAGGCTATTGGTTCCACTGTTTTCGCCAGACTGCCGAACCATTTGCACGTTGCCTTTTACAAGCGATTGATTGAAGGCGTCAGGACTTAGACCGTACATTTCAACTGTGTTGACGTTCTTTTCAAACAGACTGTACCCCTTGCCTGAAGCGCGAAGTTTGGCCCCTTCAACCGCTTCGTTAAAAACAAAGGCGCCCGAATCCTGTAAATCAAGAATCCCGTTGCCCACCGAAGTGGGTGAGAGATTCTTAAAGCGACTCATCTCAAGTGCTGGCAATTTTTTTACAGGTTCTAGCGGGCGTTGAGGGGTTAACGCGTCGCCATTGCCAAACGCATCATTATACGGATTGGTGAAAAATGGGTTGGTCTTAATCATGGTGTGATGTCCCGAAGGGTTGCTCGGTTTGTTATTCCTTGTTGTACTTCCTTAGCTCACGGCGAAAAACGTCGTCAATAGCATTAAACCCATCGACGCCCTGTTTTGTGCGTCTTTCATTCAAAACCCTTGCCCCTAGATGCTAAAACGGAATCCCCTTAGCCGTGATTCGCCCAAAGAAGCGCCACCAGCACACTCCGAGCCTTGTTAAGTGTTTCTTCGTATTCCAGTTCAGGCACGGAATCATACACAATGCCTGCCCCTGCTTGCACATGAGCCAGATCATCCTTAATTAAAACGGAACGAATGGCAATGCAACTTTGCAAGTTGCCTTTGACATCAAAATAACCCACCGCACCGGCGTAAATCCCGCGACGGTCTGGTTCAAGGGTGGCCAAATGTTGCATGGCCCGAATCTTGGGCGCTCCACTCACCGTCCCACGAGGCAGCACCGTCTTTAGTACATCAAAGGCATCTTTACTCGGATCCTTCTTACCCTTGATTTCAGTGGCAAGGTGCATCACATGCGTGTAATAATGCACTTGTGCCAGTTCCCCTACTTCAACGGTGCCCACTTGGCACAGTCGGCCCAAATCATTGCGCGCCAAATCCACCAGCATTTTATGTTCGGCCAGTTCTTTGGCATCCGCTTGTAATTCTTTGGCCAAGCGAAGGTCGTCTTCCGCGTTTTCGCCCCGCTTACGAGTCCCTGCTAAGGCTCGTAACAACACGGTGTCGCCTTGAAGTTCCACAAACGTTTCAGGCGAAGAACCAATGTACCAAAACCCTTCGTATTTGAGAATATAAGCGTAGGGGGAAGGATTGATCGACACCAGCGTGCGGTACGCATCCAGCGGATTGGCCGTATAAGTTCGGCTAAAGCGCTGAGCCAGCACAATTTGAAAGACTTCGCCTTCTTCAATCAAGGCTTTACACGCCCCCACCTTGGCCAGAAAATCGGCCTTGCTCATGTTGGATGTAACGTCTTGCATCGGGTCTTCTTTTGCCAGCCCTTCCACCAACGGCAAAGGTGCCAGCGGTAGCGGATGCTTCAAGGCGTGGCAGACTTCGCCCCACACACGAGCGTTGGCTTCTTCATCTTGCAACAGGCTCACCGAACTTAGCGTGCGGGTGAGGTGGTCAAAAACCAGCACATGACTGTAAAAACCATAGGCGACATCTGGCACATTTAAGGGGTCGCTAGCTTGCATGGGGATGGCTTCATTGTGTTGTACGGCGTTGTAGCCCGTGTAGCCAAACCATCCGCCTAAGGCAGGCAGTTGGGTTTCTTTGTGCAGTTCTTCAAGGGTGAAGCCGTTTTCCGCCAGCCAGCTGGCTTGGGTGTCACGCATCCACTGCCATGGGTTTGGGCATTCAAAGACATCGATTTCATGGGTGTGTTGGTTGATGAGCGTTGCCATCCCGTCTTTCACACTAAAGGACAAGTAGGGTCGCCACGCGAGGAAGGAGCAGCGCGCCAAGCGAGTATCGGCATCGGTGCTTTCAAGCAAGACGGCTTGCGTGCAATGGTGGCTTAGGGTGTTGAAAATTTGCAGTGGCGTGCTAACATCGGTGAGGCATTGATGCACCGTAATTTTAGGGGTGTGAAGACGAGCAACCATGGCGGATCTCCTTTGGCGTTTGTGGATTCGTCTTTCATCTTAGCACAAAAACGTTGTATTTTCTTTAAAAATGCCCCTTCACATTATTTTATGTTTGCGTTTTAATAGAGGTATACTGTAAGGTATTTTGCTTTCCCTTATTAACCCCCTCACGCTGGCATCACTGCTAGCCTACCCAGAAAGATGCCCCTATGAACGCTCAAATGCTCGAACTAACCACGGACAAAATTAGAAACATTGCGATTATCGCACACGTTGACCACGGCAAAACCACGCTGGTGGACAGCATGTTCAAGCAAAGCGGTATTTTCAGAGACAACGAAGCCACCAACGAACGCATGATGGATTCCAACGACCTTGAGCGTGAACGGGGCATCACGATTTTGGCGAAAAACACCGCCATTCCTTACAACGGCTACCGCATCAACATTTTGGACACCCCCGGCCACGCCGACTTTTCAGGTGAAGTCGAACGCGTCTTGACCATGGTGGATGCCGCCCTTTTGGTCGTCGATGCCGTTGAAGGCCCGATGCCTCAAACCCGTTTTGTGTTACGTAAGGCTCTAGAAAACAAGCTAAAAGTCTTGGTTGTTGTTAATAAGGTGGATCGTCCCGCGGCGGAACCCCTGCGTGCCGTGGATCAAGTCGTAGATTTGTTGATTGAACTTGGGGCCGATGAAGATCAACTCGAGTTTCCTGTGGTCTTTGCGTGTGGACTAGCGGGTACATCATCTTTAACGCATGACGGCGCTCAAGAAAGCTTGGAACCGCTGTTTCAAAGCATTTTAGAACATGTACCAGTGCCCCCTGCGATTTTAGAAGCCCCCTTGCAATTGCAGGTGTCTACCCTTGATTACAACGACTATTTAGGGCGTATCTGTATCGGACGCATCAAGTCAGGCACGATTAACGTCGGGCAACAAATCGCCTTGTGTACCCGTGAAGGCACGGTGGAAAAGCACCGCATTGTCAAAGTCTTTACCTTTGAAGGCTTAAAGCGTATTGAAGCGGAAATGGGCATTGCGGGCGACATTGTGGCGGTAGCCGGCATTAGTGAAGCCACCATTGGGGAAACCATTTGCCATTTGGAACATCCCAACCCATTGCCGTTGATTGACATTGAAGAGCCCACCTTGCAGATGACCTTTAGCATCAATACCAGCCCCTTGGCGGGTAAAGAAGGTAAGTTTGTCACCAGCCGTCAGTTGCGTGATCGTCTGTATCGTGAAATTCGCACCAACGTGGCCTTGCGCGTGCTAGATGGTGAAAGCGCCGATGCCTTTGTGGTGTCGGGTCGTGGGGAGTTGCACTTAACGATTCTGATTGAAACCATGCGTCGTGAAGGTTACGAGTTTCAAGTATCCAAACCTGAAGTCTTGGTCAAAGAAATCAATGGCGTGAAGCACGAGCCGTTTGAATCCGTGTTGTTGGATGTACCTGAAGACTGTAGCGGTACCTGTATTGAACGCTTGAGCAGTCAGCGTAAAGGCGAATTACGCAACATGTACAGCGAAAATGGCCGTACCACGCTGGAGTTCTTTGTGCCGTCTCGTGGGTTGTTGGGCTTTCGTTCCGAATTCATCCGCATGACCAAGGGCGAAGGCATTATGAACGCGTCCTTTGCGAGTTACGAGCCCTGGGCTGGCGAGATGAATCAAACCCGAAATGGCGCCATTGTGGCCAATGAAGCGGGCGATGCCACGGCCTATTCGCTGAAAAAGCTAGAAGATCGTGGGCGTTTCTTTGTGAGTCCTCGTGAATATGTGTATCGTGGGATGATTATTGGCGAATACAACCGCCAAAGTGATTTGGCCGTCAATGTGGCCAAAGCCAAGCAGCTCACCAACATGCGCAGTGCGGGGGCTGATGTTATGGATGTGCTTCAAACGCCTATTCCCGTGACTTTAGAATTTGGGCTGGATTTCATTGCGCAAGACGAACTAATGGAAGTGACCCCAAAAAGCATTCGTTTGCGTAAGGCGAACTTGAACTTTAAAGGCTAGATGTTACCCCCCGTTTTATCTTTCGAACACTATAAAGATGTAAAGAATGGCCCTAATTTTGTGTGTCGAAAAGTCTGTTTCTTGGCCACAAAAGTCTGTTTCTTGGCCACGAAAGTCTGTTTTCTGGCCATGAAAGTCGGTTTTTTGGCCATGAAAGTCTGATTTTTGGCCATGAAAGTCGGTTTTTTGACACACGCCAGAACCGTTTTTTGATCGGTTTTCAAGGAATTTTCGGGGGGGGATGAAGGCTTCTTGAAAAAAGCCACTCTTTTTCAGTATACCGTATTTTTAAGCCCTTTGCCCAGTGCGTAAACTGCACTATTTTTCACCATGCGGATGTGGGTCGTGTTATAGTATTCGAAAGCCACAGACCCCAAAAAATGGGCAAAGTACCATGCTTCAACGCCCAGTGAGTTCAATTCAAGAAAATGCCCCTAATAGAAAGTCGACTCATGAGACTCTACCTCCTGCTTCACTATAACGGCACCCCCTTTAGCGGCAGTCAAGCCCAGTTCGGAAGTTCCTGCCGAACGGTTCAAGGCGAAGTCTGGCAGGCCCTAGACGCCCTAGGCTTAAAAGGGCAGGTCAAACGCCTGCACTTTGCTTCTCGCACCGATCAAGGGGTGCATGCCCAAGGCCAAGTCGCTGAAATGGATGTGACTGAGGATTTTTTGGTTCATGTGCCTGATTTAAGGCTCGCGCTGAATGCCAAATTACCCCCCGAAGTGGCGGTGGCGGAAGTCTTAGAAGCGGGCTTGGCTGATGAAGCAGGGGCGTTTGCTTCTGTGCAATTTGACGCCAAAGCCAAGTGGTACCGCTTTCGATGGATGCTTACCCCGACACGGCGCCCGCATCAGCCCCCAAACGCGCTATTGATTCACCAGCCCTTGAATGTGGCACGCATGCAAGCAGCCGCACAAGCCTTTGTGGGCGAACATGACTTTTCTTACTTTAAATCCCCTGGCAGTTCGGTTAAAAATAACCGTTGTTTGTTACATTATGCGTCGTTTTCGCAACAATTTGAAGAAGAATTGGTGTTTGATCTTGTGGGAAATCGTTTTTTGTATAAAATGATTAGAAATATGGTTGCATATCTGCATGGTTTGGGTGAGAATAGAAGTCAAGCTTCCACTTCACTTCTTTCTGTTGAAGATGTGTTGGTTCAACGGAATCGCCCAGCGTCTTTGCGGACTGCCCCGTCACAAGGTTTAACGCTTATGGCCATTCATTACGAAGCACCCTGTTTACAATTTAATGATGTGCGTGTCAAAACTTTAAGCCATGCCTTTACAAAGGAGTTTTCAAATGTTGAAAACCTATTCTGCCAAAACCGATGAAGTCCAAAAAGAATGGTACGTTGTGGATGCTGATGGTCAAACCGTCGGTCGTTTAGCGGTACAAATCGCCAACGTGCTTCGTGGGAAGCACAAGCCTACCTACACCCCTCATATTGACAGTGGAGATCATGTGATTGTGATTAACGCTGAAAAGGTGGTGGTTTCTGGTAAAAAATATGAAGAAAAGCTCTATCGTCACCATACGGGTTACATTGGTGGGTTGAAAACCTTTACCTTTAAACAAATGATGGAACGTAAGCCAGAGCGCATTATGGAAATTGCGGTGGGGGGGATGTTGCCTCACAACCGTTTAGGGCGTCAGCAGATTAAGAAACTTCACGTGTATGTGGGGGTAGAACATCCTCATCACGCGCAACAGCCTAAAAGTTTCCCACAATAGGCTTAAAAAAAGTATGGATTTACAAGCATTAATTTAGGAGACGTGATATGTCTTATCCCCAAGTCGGACAACGTGGTACAGGGCGTCGCAAATCGGCGGTGGCTCGAGTACGTTTATTACCGGGTACTGGTACGATTTTGATTAACGGCAAACGTGTGGAAGAATACTTAGGCAACCGTGCATCCTTGCACGTTTCAGTCAAGCAGGCCTTGGTTTCTGCGGGTGTGGAATCTCAGTACAACGTGTTGTGTAAGGTTGAAGGTGGCGGAAAAGTGGGTCAATCTCAAGCCATTCGCTTAGGTGTGGCACGGGCTTTGGCCGAACTCAACCCCGATTACGCACGCTTAATGCGTGTAGAAGGCTTTTTAACGCGGGATGCACGTGTGAAAGAACGTAAGAAATACGGACTTCACAAGGCCCGTAAAAAACCTCAATACTCCAAGCGATAAACTTCAACAAAGCCCTTCCCCCGAAGGGCTTTTTGCTTATCGTATTTTATGCTAGGCCGTAATGATACCATTTAAACGACTGAATAGCGTATAGGTGGATTCTAGGAGCCTAACTCGCAGATGGGTGAAGTGTACATAAACGTACATAAGCACATCGAGAACCTGAGCGACAACGAAGAGACCATAGACCGTTTTATATAGCGGATACTATACTTAAAACGGAGAAACTCCTATGACACATTTAATGGAATACAAAGGATACTACGGCAAGGTGGACTTCAGCCCTGAAGACCAAGTGCTTTTTGGCAAAGTGGCGTTTATTCCTTCTTTGATTAGCTATGAAGCCGACAACGTCAAGGATCTGATTCAAGCCTTCCACGATGCGGTAGACGATTACTTGGATTTATGCGAATCCGAAGGCAAAACGCCTGACAGCCCCTTTAAAGGGTCGTTTAACGTGAGGGTGGGAAGCGATTTGCATCGTAAGGCGATGCTGTATTCGATTGAACAGGACGTGACGCTGAATTCGCTGGTCAATCACGCTTTAGAAGCGTATCTCAATGGAAACAACATGAAAGCGGACTACATCTTAACGGATTCACCTGAATCCAAACGCAAGAACTTGCGTTCTTCTTGATTGATGGTCGTGCTAGAATAAAGACATGGAAAAACATGAACTCGACACCATATTAAACGGACTCGCGGAACGGGTGGGCAAAGCCAGCCTCGTGCTCAAAAGCCCGAGCAACCTCGAAAAATGCCACACGCTGGACGTGCAAAGTCAAGACCCCGACTTGTGGAACGACCCTACAAACGCCCAAAGCGTGATGCAAGCCCTCACCCAAGTGAAAAACACCATCGCACAAGCCGATTTATGGCAAGGGCAAGTCGAAGAAGCGACGCTAATGCTTGAACTCCTCGACGAAGACGCTTCCCTTGAAGCGGAGTTTTTGAGTATCGCCAAAACGCTCGAAACGGCGCTAGATGGCTGGGAGCTCGAGCAGATGCTCGGCGGAGAATATGATGCCCACAACGCGTTATTGACCATTAGTGCAGGCGCTGGTGGCACGGATGCGCAAGATTGGGCGGAAATGCTCTTGCGGATGTTCACGCGTTGGGGGCTCAACAAAGGCTATACCGTGGAAGTCATTGACCGCAGCGACGGTGAAGAAGCAGGCATCAAATCGGCGAGCTTACGCCTAAAGGGGCGTTACGCGTACGGCTATAGCCGAGCGGAACATGGGGTGCATCGCTTGGTACGGATTTCGCCGTTTAACGCCAACGGCAAGCGCCAAACCAGTTTCGCTAGCCTTGAAGTGGCGCCTTTGGTGGAAGGCGTGGAAGCCAATCAAATTGAAATTCGCCCTGAAGACATTGAGTTTAGCACGGCTCGCGCGGGGGGAGCAGGCGGGCAGAACGTCAACAAGGTGGAAACGGCGGTGCGTTTGCTGCATTTACCGACAGGCATCGTCGCACGGTGCCAACAAGAACGCAGTCAACTTCAAAACAAGGCGATCGCCATGGATATGTTGAAATCGAAATTGCTTGCCTTGAAAATCGCCGAACACGACGCCAAAATGGCCGCCGTTAAAGGCGATACCTTGTCGGCGAACTTTGGCAGTCAGATTCGTAGCTACGTGTTTGACCCGTATTCGCTGGTGAAGGATCATCGCACCGGCCATGAAAATGCGAACGTCACGGCGGTGATGGACGGCGATTTGGATCCCTTCATTGAAGCGTACTTACGAGGTCAACGCCTAGTAAAATAACTATCGTTAAAAAATGACAGGCGGATGCTGGCTAGAGCGAATCGCTCGATCGGTTATTTGCAATTCACGATGCAACTGCTGTAAAATGCGAATTTTCTTCTGAATAAAACCCACATGGAAAATGGATTTAGGATCCAACAACACTTGTCCTGCATAGGCTTCCAACACATTTTCTTCCACTGCAATAAAGGTTTCTTCCGTATTCACATACTGACGAACTCTTGGGTGCGCCCCCACCATGAAGGACAAGAACGTCTTCATGCTGTCATGGGTGCGGTTGCATTGGTAAAGCAAACGCACCACCTCATTCCCACGAATATGACGATTTAAGCAGGTTTTAAAGGTTCGCAACGCGTGATCAATCATGTTGAGCGTCACGTAAATGGATTCCTCTTCTTCTGAATAAAAAGAAGAAAGCTCAAAAGCTTGGGGCATTGGGCGTACCTCTCGGTTTTAGATTGGGGCGAACTCTACATGTGGTTTGGGGGTGTGCAACGCGTTGGACTAAAACACGCGTGCGGACTTCTCTTAAAACATCATACAATAGCGACTATATTTTTGGCAAGCTAATATATTTGTACCCTTAATATACATAACAGGCACGTGTGACGTGCTTAGGGAAAGCCCTTTTTCTCAACGCTTCCATGTGAGGCTCGTTTTTGTAACAAAGGCTTTTCATTTTTGGGTAAAGCAGGTAAAATTGAAAAACACTGATTACAAAGGACATCCCCATGACAACGTGCACCCCTTCCCCCCTGACCCTCGGCATTTTTAAGTTAGAACACGCCTTAGAAGACCTTCCCCAGTACGAAACCGCAGGCAGTGCCGGCATGGACTTGCGCGCCGCCCTTGAGGCTCCTATTACGCTGGCTCCGCTTGAACGGCGTTTAATCCCCACAGGCTTGATTTTTCACATTCCCCAAGGCTATGAAGTGCAATTAAGGGCCAGAAGTGGGCTTTCGATTAAGCACGGCATTACACTCGTCAACGGCATTGGCACCATTGACAGTGATTACCGCCATGAAGTGAAAGTCGCCCTCATCAATTTGGGGCAGGACGCTTACACCATTCAACCCGCGGAACGCATTTGCCAAGCGGTGATTGCTCCCGTGACGCAGTTGCCCATTGAAGTTTTGAGCGAAACCTTTACGCTAGACTCTCGTCAAGGGGGGTTTGGCTCAACAGGGCGCTTATAAGGAATTTTTCGCGGGTGTGCCTGCTTGGCGGGGGTACAACCGTGGGGTGTTGGCGACTTTCATCAACTGCACCATGTAGCAGGTTTGCTCCAAGGCTTCGACGCCTTCAGGGATGAACACATCCACAAATTCGCCGCCGAGTCGTTCAATCGCATTTTCCGCCTTAAGCATCTCTTCTTCCCACTTGGGGCCTTTTAAGGCCAGCATGACGCCTTCACGCTTGACAAAGGGCAGGCAGTATTCCACCAAAACAGGGAGGCTTGCCACCGCTCGAGAGGTCACTACATCAAAGGCGCCGCGCAAATGCGGTTTATGCCCCAAATCTTCCGCCCGTTCAGACAATACCTTCACGCCTGTAATACCTAGGGCTTGGAGTGTTTCATCTAAGTACAGCGCTTTTTTCTTGACCACTTCAATGGAAAAAAGCTTGAGATCGGGTCGGTAAATGGCAAGCGGAATGAGCGGGAAGCCTCCGCCTGAGCCGACATCAAGGACTTTGGCGTCTTGCGGAATGAACAGGCTATACAATAAACTTTCTAGGATGTGGCGCGTCAAGAAAGCGCCCCAGTCGGTAATGCGGGTGAGGTTCATGACTTCGTTTTTTTCAAGCAAACACGTGTAAAACTCACAGATGCGTTGAAATTGACGTTCATTCACCGAAAGCCCGAGTGCTTCAGCGTGCGCAAAAAACGCGTGAGCCTCCTTTGTGTGGGGTAAATCAAGGGTCATCATAGGAAAAGGCTTTCTGAAAACTTTTATAATTAGACTAAACTATACCACAAAGAAATGCGTGTTCCTTCTCAATTTGATATTTTAGCAAGTCGTTTTTGGGTTTCTAATCCTCTTTTAAAGCTGATACTCCCCCCTTCCTGAAGGTAAAGGCACCAAGACACAAACTTGCCGACGGCGCACTAAATGCGAGGCTTCCGAGACATTTTGCGCACGGCAGGAACGAAGGAGAAGCGAGAGGGGTGGGATAACTCATTCACGAAGTGAATATACCCCTTTAGGAAGGAGAGGTTGGGAGAGGAAACCAACGGTTTTCTTTCCCAAGAGAAAAAGTCAGAGACTTTTTCGACGGAAGGGGGGCGACCAAGACCCTCCCTCCCTTAAGCGCATTTAGAGGTGTCGGAGAACCTTTGTGCGAGCAAAGGTCTCTGACGTCACCAGCTTAAAACGGAGCTAGAAATCCAAAACTAAAGAATTAAGAAAACTAAAGATGCCTGACACCCCCCCTAGCGAAAAAACCCCCGTCCACGTGCCGCGCTTGGTAGAACGGCGTGAGCGCCTGCGGACGTTTATTTCGCCTGCGGTACTTACGCGCTTAGAAAACGGCGAGTTCCAACCTCTTCGCCAAGCTCAGGAAAAAGAAAGTGACCTACGAGAATCTAAGTCCCCGCTGGCCTTGAGCAAACGTTCTATTCGCTTTCAACCCGCCGTGTTTCGAGATCGCCATACAGAATTGGTGCACATGGCTCGTTTTCTCAATCAACCCTATTCCAAAGTCTTTACCTTAATTGGCAAGCAGGGCGTGGGTAAACTGAGCTTATTGCGCGCGTTGGCTGAATTATTAGAACCTCGATATGCGGAGCTGTTGTGGTTTGAAGTCCCTTCTTACGGAGATAGCGTTGAACTGGCGTTGCTGATGCTCAAGCAAATCGACCAACTCGCGGAAGGACGCACCCCTGAAGAACAGGGGCAAGAAGCGATCCCCCCCGCCTTGTGGGAAGCTCACACGGTAGAAGCGCGGCAACGGCTGTTTGAACGGTTGCGTCCACGGCTGAAGTCTTTGAAGGCCACGCCCACTTTGATCGTTGTTAATGGGTTAGATGCCCTGTTAAATCGGCCTCAACAATCGCTACAAGCCCCTGCCTTTGTTGAAGTGTTGAATTTTTTACTGAGTTTTGATTCCTTTAAATTGGCGCTAGCGGGCGAACATCATTGTGTGGATGTGTTAGAAGTTCCCCCCCAAGGGCTAAAAACCTTTTCATTAGACACCTTTACCCCTCAAAACCCCTTTAAAGATTCTTGCCCAGAAGACTTGGCCGAACTATTGCGTACCCTTCAAGCCCTACCGTGGTTGTGGCAAGCCATGGTTAGTTTAGAAAAGCGACACCCCGCACTGGTGCAAGAAATACTCGAAGAAGGACGCGTTCAACAAGGCGAAAATACCCCAAGTGGCCTTGCTCTTTCAGAGTGCTTAAGCGTGATTGCCTTTGTAAGCCAACGCCATTTAGAAGCCTATGGCGGGGAGGCGATGTCCTTACTGGCGTTGTTGAGTGTGATGCGTCAGCCGTTCAACCTTCAAACGCTCGCGCACATCACGCAAACAGAACTTTCAAGCCTTACCCACGCCATGAAACACCCCTTATTTAAAACGCTCCTGCGCTTTACGGTAAACCCCCATACCTTAGCATCACGCTTAAAACAGGCCGCTGTTTCACCAAAGGGGGACACTCAAACCCCTTTATTGGTGGAATTGTACCACGACATTCAGCCCTATTTTAAGCAATGGCAAGCGGTGGAATTGCAACGATATTGGCATCATCGCTTGGGGCGTTTTTATGAAGAAGAAGCTCAAAAAACGCCTAAGCAACGTTTGTTAATCGCCAGTGATACGCTTGCCCTTGAACGAGAAGCGCGGTTTCATTACGACACCGAAAAAGCGTTAGAATCTGCACGATTGGGGGCGGGGCCTCCTCAACCCACCTACGGGTCAAACGCGCTGGGCTCAAGCGCGACCTCCCCCCCTCGTCAAACGCCTTCCGTGTTTGAAGCACTTCCCAAAAAAAAGTCCCAAACACCCACAGCCTCTGCTTTTCCAGAGTCGCTGCGAAAAGACGCCAAGGTCAAAGGCTCCTTTTCCGCGTCCTTTGGGGAAAATCCCCCGATCGAACCCGCCCCCCGCTTGCCTGAACACGAACGACGCGGTGCCGTGGCTTCTGTCAAAAAAAAGGAACCCGCTTCCTTGGTTAAACCCCCTGCGACTGAAGGTTCCCCAAAAGATTTAAGCCGTCCGTATGCGCAAGCCCTGCTGGAATTAGCCACCCTGTACACGCATTTAAATAACCTGCCTGCTTTAGAACAGACGCTTAAGGCCCTTAAACCCTTTCACCCCACCTTGCCTAAAGGCACGTTGGCGGAACTGACCTTGCGTCAAGTGATGGTTGAAACGCATCATCACCACCTAAAACAGGCGGTGTATTTGTTAGAAGGGTTTTTTAAAGGGATGATTGCAGGGCAATACCCCGAAGAAATGGTGTCTTCCGCCTTGTTGCGCCTGCTAGACGTGCATGAAAAAGGGCTTGACCTTTTTCAGTACCCAAGCGTTGGGGGCTTTTTAAGGGCTTATTTTCAAGAAAATCAGGCTTTTTTGGCATGGCAAGGCGCGCCTTCTCAACCCCACACCTTCAACGATGCTGAAAAAACCCAACGGGTCATTTGGGCCAAGGCCCTTAGCCTTTACGTAGAATTACCTGAACTGCCTGTAGAAAAGCAGACCGAAGGCCGTGGCCTAAGGATTCGCGCCTTTTTAGAAGCAGGGGCCTTTGTGCAAGCGATTGAAGCCTTGCACGACTTGGCTGAACACTTACTGAAGCAGGCTCAACCAGAAAAAGCCTTACTTTGCCTTAAAAAAGCCGAAACACTTGACGCCTACCATGAACGCCCTGCCCTGCAATGGAAAACGCAACAGCAGATGGCCCTAACCCTATGGGAACTGGGTCACCCTAAAGACGCTGTTCAGCGATTAAAGGCCGTTTTACAGCACGCTGAAGCACACGAAGACGCCTACTGGCAAGCCTGCACACTTTTTTTGATTGGGGAACTAGCTTTTGATTCGCTAAATGGTGTAGAATGGGCATTGAACTGCATGGAAAAAGCCCTTGCTTTTGGAGCAACCGTGCTCGGTTCTGAACGTTACGGTGCCTTTTATCAACGAAAATGCCAAGTAGAGGAAGATTTAACCCATGAACACCCCCACACCAGCGAACTCCACCCCCTTAAACACACCCCCAACAGTCCTCAATCCTTGGGGCGCAAGCGTCGTACTTCCCGAAAGTTGCCTTATTAAGCAAGCGCGCTTATTTGACTTGCTGAAGACCCTTTCATTCAAACGGGGGCAGTTTACGCTCGCCAGCGGGAAGACGTCTAGCTGGTACATGGACTGTCGCATGAGCGCTCTTTCAGGGGAAGGATCGTGGTTGATTGGGCAATTGTTTTACCACGCCCTACAACAATTGGAACGCCCCATTTCTGCGGTGGGAGGCATGGTGCTTGGGGCGGCCCCCTTAGTCACTAGTGTAACGGCTTATAGTGCCTTTGTGGGTCAGCCGATTGACGGATTCTTGGTGCGTAAAGAAGCCAAAGCCCACGGGGGCAATAAGCAGATTGAAGGGCATTTACACCCCTACAGTCGAGTGGTGTTGGTGGAAGATGTCGTTACCACAGGCGGTTCCACGCTCAAGGCCATTGCAGCGATTCGTCAACAATTCCCGCATGTGGATGTTGTGGGCGTGCTTGCTTTGGTGGATCGTCACGCAGGGGCTAGGGAGCGTTTTCTTCAACAGGGGGTTCCACTTCACACGCTATTTGGCATTGACGCATTTCTTCAGGAATAAGCGACTGCCAGTTGCGCCCAAGGTTTTCAAAAAAGTGGTGAGCTTCAAGCACATCGTCATAGCCAATGGGGTCAAACGTCTTCAACCGTTCTTTTTCTTCAGGGGTGAGTTCAGGATCTTTATAACGGCGTCTCAATCCATTTAGGCCCACACCGCCGGCGAAACGAGGCATTTTTTGGGAACGTTCGATGTTTTGCATCAACGTGCTTAAATCGACTTCTTCACCCTCTTCAAAGTCAAAGGCCTCCTCATCATCGTCTTCTTGCACTTCAATCATAATCGACGCATGAGGGTGATGTTGCTGGTGTTTTAAAAGTTGGCTTAAGTTGTTTTCAACCCCAACCAAGGCATTACCAATGTCACTATGGCAGTGCTGACATTCCAAATGCACTAAGAACGTGTGGGCGTCTTCCCGCAAAAGACTCACACTATTTTCTTCTAAATGTTGACCACATTGGGGGCATTGCATTTGGGTAAAGAAGTTTTGAATGAGTGCAAATGAATCCATGGGAGTTCCTTGTTCCTTTAAGGTGAAGTTGAGCGAACGTGTCGTTGCTGCGTGGGGATAGTCATTTTAAATGTTTGCGTCAGAAGAAATGAATTAAAAGAACTATCACATAATCAGGCAACATTATACAGTCTAGCATTTTTTTGGAATTTTGTATCAAACTCTTACAATTCTTTAACATTATATAGTATTTTTAACTAAAAAGTGGATGTTTAAACTCGTTGCATAAGCAGGCGTCCAAGCACTAAATCCGAGCGGGTGAGCGCACTGCGAATCCCCGAGCGATTTTGCGGACGTCGTGCAACAAGAATGATGCGACGAGGTGGGGATAAAAAACCTTCTTATTCACGAAGTGAATCTACCCCTTTAGGATGGAGAGGTTGGGAGAGGAAACCAACGGTTTTCTTTCCCAAGAGAAAAAGTCAGAGACTTTTTCGACATGAAGGGGGGGAACGAAGGGGAGGTGAGTGTCGCATAAAAAGATGTAACGATTTGTGTAACAATGGAGGAGGGTGGGGTGAAAAGCGCACAACGGTTGCTTGACGCTGTTTTTATAATAGAGGGTACAGAAAAATAGCGAAAGTATTTTGAGTGGCGTAAAAAGTGATGAAAAGTCTTCAAAACCATTTTACGAAGGATTCATCTACCAAGTGACGCAGGGGGAGGCGGTTCAGCCAACAGGGCATACAGCCCCCCCACCATAAATCAGAAAAGGAGAAAACAATGCTAAAGCTAGGCCAAGTGTTCAATAGACAGGTTGCAAGATTTAACCGGGCGTGGGAGATAAATTCCGGGGGAGGTATTAGTCCTAATGTTCCAATCGAATTTCGCTACTTATTTGAAGATGCGACGTCAAATAACCTCGAATTGCGTAAAAATGCATTCGAGCAATTATCGCGTTACCTGACGAATAGAACGCCAACAGCAGATCGAGGCCCACTAAGAGAAAAAATTAACAAGCAATTGAATGATTTGTCTACGCAACCAGAGTGGCCTACTTTCGGTATGAAGTCGGGCATATCAAAGGGTCAACCTTGGCTTGGACCGAAGATGAAGGACGGTGCAGGACAAGAAAACTTTTGGGGTATGGTTGGCTCTGATAACTTGGACGCCCTCTCCGAGGGACTCGGATATTTAGGTACTGTTGAAATTGAGGAACTGCTATCCTCACCAGCACTTAAAAAGTGGAGACCACCAGAAGGATTCTGGGAATTACCTGTGTCTAAGCAGAGGCCCATTCTGGAGAGAGCCCTAAGAGAAAAAACAACTGCTGCTACAATAGAAGTAGTAAATGGGGAAGTAAGATTCCTAGACCCCCCAGATATTAGAAACCTTGTTAACATTTCTTTTGCAAACGGAGAGAAACTCTTGCCCGCAGGAACGACAGTAGACATGCCATTAATACCTCCTGCAGCTGAGGTTAGATTATCGAGGGTACAGAGAAAAAGCTAAAGGGCGGATTCAAGTAACAAGTGACGCAGGGAAGATTGGTCAAGCGGCTTGACGCTGTATCTCCGCTGGTGTGGCGAATTTCTTGGACGGTTGTTTAGCTTTCGTTCCACTAATTAAGTGAAGCAGGGGAGGAGAAACGCAAGGCATTCTTCCCCGTCCCCCCTTGAACCGCCTTTAGAGGGTTTGAGTAATCACCCCATTTATAGGCAAATTATAATGCAGACCGCCTATGGCGGTTTGGCGGCACAAAGACCCCCAAGCACCAGCGTTAAACGGAGCGAGAAACCCCAAAATACAAAGATTCTCAAGACTGCTACTGTTTAAATAGAAAATACTATTATAATCAAGCAAAAAAATCGTAGCGACAACGAAGACGCCAGACGCTATTCAATCGTTTAATTGGTATAAAGACCAAAACGCCCCCAAATCAGGCACCTGAACACAAGGCAGGTTTAGCGAATCCCCTAAGCCCGCTTGAAGTAAGGCAGGGGCATGCCCGCCCGTTAAAATCACCATAGGGACTTCTCCCCCAAAACAAGCCAACACTTGTTCACGCACGGCATGCGCCAGCCCCAACACATAAGGACGCTGCCCCCCATAGCCTAAAGCCGTTGCCGTGTTATGCCCCAAATCTAAGAACAGTTCTTCATTGCGTGAAGGGCGTAAATGGGGCGCTTTTTCCAACAAAGCGGATTGCCACACGCCGTAGCCCCCTTGAATCCATCCGCCGAAATGGGTGCGTTCTACCATAAAATCAACGGTTGTGGCTGTTCCCGCTGAAATGACCACCACGCCCGCTGCTTCCACCAGTTGACGCGCGGCCACCAAGTGAAGCATGCGATCTAAGCCGAGTTCATCAAGGTTGTAATGCCAGGCGTCTAAGGCAGGGGCTAGCGACGCTTTTTCAAGGGATTCAAGCACCCACGGGGGCGCTTGGTGTGAAGCGTCTTCTAAGGCGTCTTTTAAAGTGGCTTGAAAAACAGGCGGTAAAGATGATCGCCACCGCACGCGTCGTGCGTGTTGAGCCCTTAAAAAATCGAGTAACGGGCCGGCATTTTCAAGCAACGCGGGGGTCGAAAATACCTGAACCTGCACGTGATGGTGCGCATTTTTAAAAAAGACTTTCACCGCTGTATTGCCAGCGTCTATATCGTGTGTACAATAAGAAGAGTAAGGGGCGTGACTTGTTTTGGCAACGGTATTCATGGCTCCATTATAGCAGTAAGTCATTAGATGTGTACCCCATTGCTTGGCAATGAGTTAAAGGAAGACCATGATCACGATGATGCCAAGTAAACGCATACGCCCCCGATTATTTCACACTCGCCCCACCAAACTTAAACACAGCTGGACGTATAGCCCCCAAGTCCAAGCCATTCATGGTAGCCCCAAAGCCTTGTGGAAACGCCTAGAAAATGCCTTGATTCACGTGTACGGCCCCGCCACGGTGGCGCATTTAATGCCCACGATTTTTCAACAACTTCAAAAAAGTCGTCAAACACGCCCCACCGCACGCCAAGCCCTTGACGATAAACGTTCGGTGGATTGGGTGAAAGATGAAGTGGTCTACATGCTTTACCCCGAACGTTTTGGCGTGGGGAGCCATACCAATCACGCCGAAGGAAAAATTCACGGCGATTTTGACGCCATTCGTGAACAGTTGCCTTACCTTAAAAGCTTGGGTGTTACAACGCTGTATATTTTACCGTTTATGTCGTCTCCTCTTGGGGATGCGGGCTTTGATGTTTCGGATTACACCAATGTGCGTGAAGATTTAGGGGGACTTGAAGCCTTCCGTCGTTTTAGAGACAACGCGAGTGCCATGGGCTTTAAACTAAAATCCGACTTAATTTTAAACCACATTAGCGATCAACACCCGTGGTTTCAACAAGCCTTGGCCGGCAACCCCGAAAAGCTCGACTACTTTGTGTACCGAAAAGAAGCCCCCCTCTACAAGCGCTACCGCGACGAACAACGCGGGATTGTGTGTGATTACACCGAAGCCGATGGCTCCATTTCCTCTCGTCGTTTAATGTTTCCAGATCAAGTGGAATGCCATTACCGCCTGATTCACATTGATTCAGAAGACTACTATTTTTATCATTCCTTTTACCCCTTTCAAGTGGATCTGAACTGGGAAAACCCCAATGTGTTGTTGGATGTCTTAAACGTCATTGCCTTTTGGGTCAATGAAGGCGTCGATATTTTTCGTTTAGATGCCATTCCCTACCTGATTAAAGATTTTGGAACCGATGGAGAAAATCGGCCTCGTACCCATTCAGTCGTTGAAGCCATGAGTTGCTTCTTGCAATTACTGGCGCCTAGCACCATTTTTCAAGCCGAAGCGTGCCAGTGGCCTCAGGATATTTTGCCCTATTTCGGCACGGCCGATTCCCCCACCCACCGCAGTTCAGAAGTGCAAGTGTGCTATCACTTCCCAGTAATGCCCGCCATTTGGGGAAGCTTGCTTGAAGAGCGGGCGGCCTTGTTTTGGCAAGCCATTGAAGAAACCCCCGCCATTCCAGCCACCTGTGCGTGGGCCATGTTTTTGCGTGTGCATGACGAACTAACCCTTGAAATGACGGATGTGGACACCCGCAAACGCTTGTATGAAAAATTAGAAAGCAAGGGCGAAAGCTTTAGAAGTGGTTTAGGCGTTAGTGGCCGACTGGCGAGCTTTTTAGATGAAGACCCCCGCCGTATTATTAAGGCCTATGCCCTTTTATTAAGCTTACCAGGGCTGCCGATTATTTACTTTGGCGATGAACTTGGTGAAGTCAACAACACCAGCTTTGCGCAAGACGCTTCTGCCCAACGCTTGGCCATGATTCAATCCACCGGCCAAACGGCCTTAAGTTCCACGTACGACAGCAGAGACATCAACCGTTCGCCCCTAACAGCTGAAGCGTTAAGTCGCGTGCTTAAGCGTCGCCACAACGACAAAGGCGTGTTGTTTCAACAAATGCAAGGCCTCATTGAAACCCGCCTAGCCAGTGAAGCGTTGCGTCGTGGGGATTTAACCCCCCTTCGTTTTGGCCCGCATGCCAGCGCGTCTTTACTGGCGTTTCAGCGTCAAAGCGAACATGAAACCGTGTGGGTGTTAATTAACCTGAGTGCTTCCGCCATGACGCTAGACTTAAGTCAAGTCATGGATTTAAACCAAGACAGTAAGCCTCACTTTGCGTTTAAGGATCTGTTAAATGATGAGGTGATGAATGAACATCACTTGCGACTGGCACCCTATGCCTTTCGCTTCTTAAAGCATCTGTAGGCGAATCAAAGCATTTTTATTTGTTTTGCATGCCAAAAGCAGGCGAAGCGCCGTCTAAACCCAATGAAGGGGTAGGCACATGCACCTGTATGCCTGAACGAGGCCGTGCCTTGAGTTCTTTAATCAAGCACACCCGCCGATGCTCCACGGCTTCTGACAAAAACGTGGCCACATTTTGCTTGAACGCCGTTTGGCACTGATTAACTTGCAAGCGAATAACAGCCTGAGGGTCTTGCATCCGAATATAGTCCACCCACAAGTTCAACAAGGCTTTGACTTCCACCACTTGATGCAACGGCGGTAAAATCCAGATCGTCCATTCATGAAGCGACGGATCCATAGGGGCATGGAGTTCCACCAAACACCCACACGCGTCCACCCCGCGGTGTGAATCAGAACCCGATGAAGAAGAAGACAATGGTAAAAACCAGCGTTCCACTTGAGTGGTGGGCTTAAAATGTTGTGGCACCTTGCTTAAGGCGTGCTTCCACAACAACGGCAATTGCTGGTTATAATGTTCACACACACTGCGGGCATGGGCAGGGGTCACCCGTTTATAACCCGCTTGCCTTAAGGGACCTTCTCCTGTTGAAGAACGGCCTTCTTCAGAAAAAGCAGACGTAAGCGCAGAAGTAACCGCCGATTGCTCTTCTTCGCGTGAGCGGGTGGGCCAGTAAAAATAAGCGTCTTCTAAAGCGACTTGAAAGCCCTGATGCTTGAATAAGGTAAGCCGTGCCGAATCAAGAGGGCTTAATTCAACCAAAATAAAGCGCACCCCTCGTTTTTGATGAAACTGAAACAAGGCCTCTAAAAAATCCAGCTGAATGGCCCACCCCTGTTCTAGGGAAGCCTCAACGTCAAAGCCAATTAAATAGCGACGAAACGTCAGTACAGGGTCACTTTGCATAATGGCAACCCCTAAAACCGCGTCATGATTTTGCCAGGCTTGAATCAAGGGGAAAGGCATTTGCCCCCCTGAAAGAGAAGCCAAAAGCGTGTAAAGCCATAGTTTGGGTGAAGTCCACGACATCCAGCCCGTGGCCTTAAAGCCTTGCTTCTTTAAGTGCTGGGCCAGTAAAGACGCATTTTTGAAAGAAAGGGTATGTAGGGACATTGAAACCTCTTTTCGATGATCTTTGGCGAAGCATTAGGGAATAGGACGTTTCTATATTATACTATAGAAAGCTGTAGTCGTTCCTTTTATGGAAAGTGAAGTTATGTCCAAAACCATTGTTTCAAACCGAAAAGCCTACCATGAATACCATGTGCTTGAAACATACACAACGGGCATTGTGCTTACAGGCACTGAAATTAAGTCGCTGCGGGCAGGTAAAGTCAGCATGGTGGACGCCCACGCCCGTGTTGAAAAGGGGGAAGTGTTCTTGTACAGCTTGAATATCTCGCCTTATGAATCAGGGACGCATTATAATCACGCCCCCACCCGAATCCGCAAACTACTCCTTCAAAAAAGGGAAATTACTAAACTTTCTGAAAAAATCAAAGAAAAAGGACTAACATTAATACCATTGAAGCTTTACTTTAGTCGCTGTTGGGTGAAAGTAGAATTGGGCGTTTGTCGGGGTAAAAAGCTCCATGACAAACGAGATACCCTGCGCATTCAACAGGTCAATCGGGACATGGATCGTGCTAAAAAAAGCTTTAATTCTTAATGTACCCCTGCTTTACACCCGCCCCTTAACGCCAAAAGGTTCTCGTTCCTATGCCTTCGCCACACTCGCCAAATGACGCCATTCCCACTGAATCTTCTGCTGTTGCGGAACCACTCAAGCGACGTCGCATGGGGGCTTCTTCGCATACAGATGAATTTGGTATTCCCATTAGCACCCCCGCCAACTATGAACCGCTCGCCATTGGCGTAAAAGACGAATTGCTCTGCGTTTTTCCGCGTTCGTTGCAAGCCGTTCCCTTAGCGTTGTTGCCGTGTGGGGTGGAACTCACCTTGGCCAAAAAAGTGGTGCAACCGCAGGATGCCTCCTTACTAAATCAAATGCTTCGTCAAGCATTTCGCTTTTTAAGCAATGTTCCAGTTGAAACCCAAGCACCTAAAAAACCCAGAAAAACAACCCAAACGCCCCCCCCGCTTAAAGAAGTAGACGACTTAAGCACCGCGTATTACAAAGGCCAAGTGCCTGAAATTTTATTTGCGCATACGGCCTTACCCGAAGCTGAAACCGCCTTGATTGAAGATTTAGCGGTGTATGCTGAAAAATTATTGAGTATGGGCTTTATTTCGGCCGATGCACGAAGTAACACGCCCTTAAGCGCGTTTAATGAAGATTCAGCAGTTCATCGCGCCGTACCTTGTGTGGTGATTGTGGGGCATGGGTTTTTGTACCAACGCTTTTTAAAGCACTTTTTGGCTCGATTGTCCCAAGTCGGGCATAGCCAAGCGGAACGAAAAGCCCTGCAAAAACTGTTGCTTGGCCGTGTGTGCCGAGGGCAATTACTCAGCGGGGCAGATGTTCCCACCCCCCCCACCCCCGCTGTAGATGCCATCCACGCTGTAGACGGGAAGCCTTTGGCCAGCGTGATGTTTAAAATCGCGGGGGGCTTAAATCAAACCCAACGTCAGATTCAACAAGCCTTGGGGCGTCATGGGGTTAGCGTTAGTGTGGAACATAATTCCCCTAACCCCGCCGAACGCCTTGAACTGGTGGCCTTAAATGATGTTTTGCAAAGTGTGGTGGTTCCCCAAGCCTATACCCACTGGGAAAGCACCCAAAAACGGCGTGCTTCCTTAAAATCCATCAGTTATTATAGGCAAACTTTGTTAAAAACGTTGTTTGAAATTGGGGTGGCGCGTCAGGCTTTTCAGCGTTATGAATTGCCTGTGGCCTTAGGCATGCCGTGTGAAAAAGGGGATTTCAATACCCCTTCAGAAGAGGTGTTTCACTTTATTAGTGACGAACTGCGGGATTTCTTGCCCGTGTTGGTGGACTATGCCACTGAACTTCAACTCCTAGAAGACGATCAAACGCTTGCGGAAATAGCCAGTCACCTCACACAAATATAAAAACAGGGGTACTTTTTGACCCACAAAAGTCGACTTTTCGACCCATGAAAGTCTGTTTTCTGGCCACGAAAGTCGTTTTTTTGACCCATGAAAGTCTGTTTTCTGGCCACGAAAGTCCGATTTCTGGCCACGAAAGTAAGGGGTTTTGAAGGATTTAGGCATTTTTCGCCTTGTTTCACCTATCGGATACTATAGATTTTCAAACAACTACTCTTCTTTAGCATGACACATTTTTGATGTGTTTCCTAGTGGCTAAACCCCACTATAGAAGGCTCTGCGAAAGTCCTTTTGCTTTGTCCCTCCTCCCTTAGGTCGCACGCCTCGCCTATGGCGGGCTTCGCTAGGAGGAGGGAACACCAGCTATGGACGGGCATCCCGAATCCCTCACCCCAACCCTCTCCCTAAGGGAGAGGGAGTAAAACGCCCTTCTGCAGAAGCTTCTATAGCGATAGATACAAAAAGGGAGCATCTCTTGTAGAGGCTCCCTTTTCTTAAAATAAAGATATAGCCGTCTTTAGAGACTAACCTTCAGTCGTAAAAGGCTTGTACGCCAGCGTAATACGACGATCGTAAGCGGCAATCGACACCACTTCAAAGTTGTAGGTGGTCTCTTGCTCAAAGATTCTTCCATGTTGGCCATAGGCACAATAGGCTTCCACTCCTGAAGTCAATTCAGCCAAAACCCCACTGGCCAGCTGTTTTGAGATACGGCCTTCCACCTGTTGCCCCACTTGAAAGAGTTCATCCACCACCGTCCAAGGATCGGCTTCCATGCGCTTGAGACTCAAGCTAATGCGCTGACGATCATGATCCACCGTCAATACGCGAACCGTCACATGTTCGCCTAGGTTAATGACGTCACTGGGGTGCTTAATGCGACGCCACGTGATTTCAGACAAAGGCAACAAGCCGTCAATGCCGTTGATGTCCACAAACACACCAAAATCGGTAATCTTCACGACTTCGCCCGTTACGACGGTGCCTTCTTCCAATTCCTTGAGCGTGTCGGCGCGCATGGCGGCTTTCATTTCAAAAATGGCTTGACGATGGCTTAAAATCAGCTTGTTACGGTTGCTGTCGACTTCTAGGACTTTTACAGGCAATTCTTCGCCAGAAAGGTCGTCTAAAGATTTGGTGACGCGCAATTGGCTTGAAGGAATAAAGCCCTTAATGTTCATCACAGACGCCAGCATCCCGCCTTTGGTCACGCCTAAAATCGTGGCTTGCATGGTGGTTTGATCGTCTTTGGCTTGGCTTAAGGCGTCCCAATTTTTGACCTGTTGAACACGACGCAGACTCAACACGTATTGATGATGTTCTTCATTGTCTCTTAAAACAAAGCATTCTAGGTTTTCACCCACTTGAAACTGTTCTAGCAAGTCTTCGGCCGTATGGGCGTTGGGGATTTCTTTCATCGGCACGACGCCTTCGTACTTGCCATCAACATCCACCAGCAGGCTTTCTTTTTCAATGCGTATAATGCGACCCACGCACAACGCGCCCATGCGGACTTCGGCATTAAAGCTTTTTTCAAGTAAGGCTGCAAAATCAGCTTCTAAGGATTCATTCATCGGTAAAGTCAAATGTTGTAGAACGGCCAAAGCGATTCTCCTAATTGGGTTTGTTGCACGCGCTTTACACGCACAACACAAACAGTAACACGGCATAGCCAAGAAGGCGAAAAGCCCCTTTTTTATACTTAAAATAGCGTAAAACAAACGCAAAACCGTGTCAAGTAAGGGTGTGGTTTTAGGGGAGGCATGAGAAGGCCATGACGCGCAACGAAATGTAACGATTTAGCTCACCCCGTGGTTTTTGGGCATGAAAAACGCACCACTTTTGCTTGACGTTGTTTAATGAACGTGTACGCTTAAGTTAGAAGCGCACGATTTAATTTATTCATTACCCAAGTCCCGAAAGGCCCCCCCATGTTACGAACCACAACCCAATTTACCCCCCACGCTACACCTCGTATAGCGAATGCCCGCCCTGCGTATTCCGCCCAACAGCGATTGGGGTTAAGTATAGAGGAATTAAAGCGTTTAGAAGCCTCATTGCGCTGGTACATTTGCAATAATTTAGATGGTCCTGTAGGTCTCAAGAGCCTTCAAATTGATCTAGAACACGTGAACATATATCTAAAGCTTTTAAGAGACAGCACTTTTAATTCGCTCGCCAAACATGAACAGTTAGAGCGTTTATGGTCAGAATCTTTTTGTAGTAGAACGTTAACAAAGGCCAGGATAAAAAGTTTTGGATTAACTGAACACAATTCTCAAAATACTCTTGAGATATATTTTCAACATTTTCGCAGAGCACTGAAAGAATTTCAAGGTGAACAACCCCACAATGAAGCGCAAATAAAGGAACGTATAGGTCAATGGGAATTACTCCAAAAAGCTATTACTAAAATAATTGCAATTGTTTCACCGGGAATAGATGTAGAAAGTTAATAACCTTAATGTAACGATTTATTTCACCCCGTGCTTTTTTTTCATAAAAAACGCACCATTTTTGCTTGACGCTGTATGATGAATAGTAATGCTTGAATAGAAGTAAATCCTAGACTTAACAATGTATTGCCTATAACCCAAAAGGACCCCCCCATGTTACGAACGATGCCTCAATTTACCCCCCCCACTAACTTTAGTAAAGCGAATAATCCCCCTACCTATTCCGTTCAACAGCAACGCCAAGGGATGAAAATTAGCACACAAACCGAGTATACGCTTAAGAATTTTTTTGAAACGGCTTTAAGAAAATATGCTTCTGAAAATGAGAATGTACCTATTAGTGAGTATCATGTCGTATTTCAGTCGTATTTGAAGCGGCTCAGAAAGTTTAGAGACCCTTTTTCTATGCATGTGGCTAGTGACTCAAGGAATGATTCTCTTGTGGTTAAGATAAAAAAGTCTCATTTTTGGGACAGGGTTGCTCACCGTTTGTTGCTAAGACCTGCGAATCAGCTTCCAGCGGACGTAGTCGTGATGAAAAGAGTTCTTCTCCCTAACCCAACTGACGTTATGGAAAGTTTAGATCGTATTCTTACAATTGATCTTCCCGACTGGAAAACACGCGGGTTCAAGCCTGAAACCCTAAAAAAACAATCGCATCAGTAAAGTAAAAAAATAAAAAACGCAAAATTCGTAGGCGGGTGTGGCATCCCAAAGCCCTCCGCGATTGAAGCTTAAAATATCCTTAAGCAATCGCCCGTTTTTTGTACACATGCTACAATGAAGCGGGTATTGTTTTACTCCGTCCCTCATGCTTCTTTTTCGAATGACAGAAGGAACTTCTGATGTCTAACACACCCCCTAAACATCCCCCCCCTGAAGCCTTTCGCAAGTTTGCCCACCGCGTTTCAGAACTGGCGGGTTCGCCCAAAGCCTTTGTTTTGGCCAGTGCCACGATTGTGATTTGGGCGAGTTTGGGATCAATTTTTAACTATTCCGACACCTGGCAACTGGTCATTAACACCAGCACCACGATCATCACCTTTTTAATGGTGTTCTTGATTCAGAACACCCAAAACCGTGATGCTCGTGTGGTGGGCTTGAAGTTGGACGAAATTATTCGGGCCACCAAAAAAGCCCGAGATTCCATTATTGAGTTGCAAGCCCTTTCTGATGCTGAACTCGATGCCTTAGAAGCCGAGTTTTTGCGTATTCGTGAAGAAAGTTCTCACATGCACCATTCGCTTCATGCGGTGGAACGCCTGATTGAAGCCCACCATACCGTCAAGCCCCCCAAGAAATAAGGGGCATGCCACTTGTTTAGCCAAAGTGCAAGCGGTTTAAGCGACTGTAAGCCCGCGTGTTGACGCCTTGAGCAGGTTTGACAGGCGTGTTAGGCAAGGCAAACAATGCTTTAATCGGGGCTTTGGTGGGGACGTCTTGTCGGCTTTTTTGGTGGTGACGAAACGAAAAATAGGGGGGCGCCTTCAGCGAGGCCACTTTGCTCAACACAGGGGCTTCTTCCACGGCGGGGGTAGGCACTGGCCCGAACGCTTGCGCCAACGGGGGGGCGGGGGGTTGAAGCACCAAGGGAAGATCGTTTAGTTTAGGGGGGGAAGGCACTGAACCCTCAGACATTTTTGAAAGTTGAGGGATGTGAAGGCGTGGACGGGTGACAGCATCCAGGGGAATGAGCGCGGATTCATCGTCTAGCAGGGTGTCTTGTTCCCAATGGGGCTGATGAGGCATCCTTGGGGCAGGTGCTTGAACGGGGGCAAACATGTCGTCCACTTCAGTGGCGTGGGGCATGAGCCAACTGGCAAAGGGTTTTTCCGGCTCATGCAAAAGATCCATTTTTTCAAGAGGCGTCAGGGTAGATTCCTCCCACGCCTTTGCGGGAGCCGTCTTAAACAGTCCTGATTTAAAGCGCGCTAACGCATACGCCCAGGTGGGATTTAGTTTAAACGCCAGCCCCAACGCCACCGCCAAAACCATGCCGCCAATACAAAGGTACATCATCCATAAATGGGCCTGAAATCGGGCTTCTTCCGCCTGTAAATGATGTTTAATGCGTTCATTCAGCCACGCTTCATCTTCCCACGGCAAGCGCAGGTAACGATCATACGCCTGCGCTTCAGAAATGACGTATTCTAAGGCGGGGTTGGGTTCGTAGCCTTGTTCGCTTAAGGGCTGAAGTACAACAATTTCAGGCGTTTCTTCCACACTAAGGTTCTTATTTTCAAGGCGTTCGCTTGGCAGAAGGGCGCTCTCTTCTTGAGGCTCATTCAGTGGGACGCCTCCTTCAAGGGTCGTGACTTGTTCTGACACCGCCTCAGCAGGAGGCGTCTTTTGAGCCGACTTGGGCGTCCATGCAGACACCCACGAAACAGGCGGTGCGGACTTTACACGGTGCGTGGCCGGATGAAAAGATCTATACGCGTGAGCCGTCCTCTTCCATTTCGACGCCTTGTAACGAGGATGATACCCCTGACCCGCGGGGGACTCCGTCGGGGTGGGCGGTTCACTAAACTCAAAGGCAGGAACCATAGAAGAAGAAGAAGAAGACGCTTCGCCTAAGGCGCTTAGAGGCAAGGAACGTTTAGGCGTCCACGTATTGCTTAGGGCATAGCCTTGAGTAGGGGTCGAGGGGGTGGGTACGTCTGGTTGGAAGTGAAGAGCGGTTCCAGCAGAAGAAGGGGCTTGCGTTACGGTAGATTCCCCAGAATGGCTGCGCATATTGACGCGAATATCTTTAGCCGAAACACCTGGTACCACCACGGACACTTTTCCATGTTCTACATTCAAGCGGGCGATGTGTTGGCCTGAAGGATCCATCACCAAAGGCGTGGCTCTCACTTTTTCAGACGTATTGCCTTGTAAGCCCAACGTGTACACCCCTTCACTATCATGTTCATCAGGGGCCAGTTCTCGGGCGTTGCCAGTGACGTTGACGTTGATGTTTAATTTACCGTCGGCTTGCTTTTCAAGAGAAATGTGTTCAATGGTATTGGCCAACGCTCCACTGGTGGAAAGGCCTACAAGCAGGCTGGCCACTATCAACGCTTGAAGCGTCTGGCGTTTTAAGGCGTAAAAGAGCGGGGTAATTCGTTGAAATAAAAACGACCACATGGCATAGACCTTTCCGTTGAACCCCATTAAAGCATTGCAAGGGGCTTTCTTCTATCCTTCACCCGAAGGAGCTTTACCAAAACAGGGGGAATCTCATCTAGGTGGAGGAACAGAGGAGACAAACGCCCGTTCATTCGCTACAATAGAATAACGAACACTCTAATTCACCCCATGAGGAAGCCATGCTCGTTGACGATTCCAAAAAAACACAGCAGATGATTAAAAGCATTGATGAACTCAATTGCGTTCAAAAGGTGTCATGCTTATTAATTTCTTTGGGGCCGGGCACTGCGGCAGAAGTGCTTAAAAACATTAAAGACGAAAGCGAAGTCGAACGCTTGGCATTTCACATTGCCGGCATGAGCCAAGTTGCTCCTGAAGTGTTTACCGAACTCATTACGGAATTTTATGTGTTGTTTGAAGCCCAAGGGTTTTTAATGTCGGGCGGGGTTTCTTACGCTCAAGAAATTCTCACCGATTCGTTTGGGGAAGAACATGCTCAAAAAATCTTAAACAAACTGGTGCAATCGCTTCAAAATACACCGTTTGACTTCTTTAATAAGGCGGATCCCACCCAGTTGGCGTCGTCTTTTCAGAATGAAAACCCCCAGTTGGTGGCATTGGTGCTTTCTTACATCAAGCCGGATCGCGCCGCGGCGATTTTGTCTCTACTAACCCCAGAAGCGCAGGTTGAAATTGCGTCTCGCATTGCGGTGATGGACCGCACCAGCCCTGAAATTTTACGTGAAGTTGAAACCATTATGGAAAACAAGTTTTCTAGTGTCATGACGAGTGACTTTAGTCAAGCCGGTGGTATTGAATCGTTGGCTGAAATCTTGAATTTTAGTGACCGCACCACTGAAAAAGCGATTTTAGACAACATGGAAATGCGGGATCCTGAAATGGCGGAAAATGTGCGGAGTCTCATGTTCGTCTTTGAAGATATGGCAAAACTCGATGCACGCACCGTTCAACGCATCTTGCGTGAAGTGGAAACCAAGGACTTGGGCTTGGCTCTAAAAGGCGCCAAAGAAGAAGTCAAAACCATTGTTTTTGAAAATATGTCTGAACGCGCTGCAGCCATGCTGAAAGACGATATGGAGTTCATGGGGGCGGTTCGTGCCAAAGATGTTTCTGAAAAACAAACCATTATTGTAGGGATTATTCGTGGGCTAGAAGCGTCTGGTGAAATTCAAATCGCCCGTAGTAAGGATGAAGACAGCTTTATTACCTAAGCATTATTACACACGCAACGTCTTGACTTAGTTAATAAAGAAGGCGATAAGGATCTATCATGAGAGAAAACGTCTTTAAAGAAGTGACTTTGGGTAAACCTGTAGCGCTTCATTCCTTGAGCCCCCTTGAAGAAGAAGCCCTACGGGATCTAAAAATTTTATTGACGGATGCTCACAAAACACGCGCTTCTTTGGTGGTGGAAGCCGAAAAAGAGGCTGAAAAAATCTTAGAACAAGCCCACCTAGATGCACGAGCCTTCGTTGAAAAAGCCCACAAGCGTGCTGAAGAAATTGAAGCAAAGGCCCAGATGAGTTTTGACGCCATAGAAGCCCAAGCCACACAAAAAGGCTATGACGAAGGCTTTGAATCGGGGGTTTCGCAAGGGTATGAAGCCGCCGCTTTAGAAACCATGGAACTTTTAGAAGCGGCCAAACTTATGTTAGAAGGAGCCAAACAAGTGGAAGCCCACCGCTTGGAAAAGGCCGAAGCCCAAGCCGTTCATTTAATGAGCCTGGTGCTGAAAGAAGCGTCTGTAGTGGTGTGGCAGGAGATTCCGCAACACGTGTTGGTTGAAGCGTGGAAGCGCGCTGTAGAAGTCCATGCGCTTAAGGGAGACATCACCCTGTTGATTCACCCCGTACAATTACAGTTGATTGAAGCATTGGGGCAAGAAGCCCTTCAATTGGTTCAACAGTTGCCCAACACCACTTTAAAAACCGATGCCCACCTGCCCACGGATGCCATTTACCTGCTCAACAATGAAGTGAATTTAAACCTCAGTTTAAGTGCCGTGATCCAAGAACTGTGCCAAGCCTTATTGAACAAGCCCTCAAGTTAGTCCATCACGCCCCGTTTAAGCACCCACCAAACCCAAAGGGCGCTAAAACGCCAAAAGCTCTTGCATGGCGCGCATCACACGCAGGGGGTGAGGCATATACACGGATTCTAAGCTATAGGGGTAGGGGGTGTCTAAACCCGCGACGCGTTTAATAGGGGCTTTAAGGTATTCCACCGCTTTTTCGGCAATAATGGCTGAAATTTCCGCCCCGTAGCCCCCTGTCTTGGGCGCTTCATACACGATTAAAGCCCGTCCTGTTTTTCGAACACTGGTTAAAATGCTGGCTTCATCGACGGGTGAAAGTGTTCTTAAATCAATAATTTCAATGCTTACCCCATCACGTTCTTGCAATTTTTGCGCCGCAGCGTGGCAAATATCCACCATCGCCCCGTAACAAAACACCGACAAATCCTGACCAGCCTGCACCAAGCGCGCGGGGCCTAAGGGAATAGGCGTTGCTTCTAAAGGCACCACGCCTTTGGGGGAACGATACAAACGCTTAGGTTCCATAAATAAAACAGGGTCAGGCGACTGGAGAGCGCCAAGCAGTAAGCCTTTGGCTTCTGCAGGGGTAGAAGGAATCACCACTTTAATACCTGGGGTTTGGGTGAAATACGCTTCAGGGCTTTGAGAATGATAGGTGCCCCCACGAATGCCCCCACCGTAAGGGGTGCGAATAACCATGGGGCAAGCACAATCACCGCCACTGCGGTAGCGTAGTTTCGACACTTCAGAAATGATTTGGTCAAAGGCGGGGAAAATATAATCCGCAAACTGAATTTCAGGCACAGGAATCATGCCCGCAAGGGCCATGCCGTAGGCTGAACCGATAATACCCGCTTCGCTTAAGGGCATATCCACCACACGTTTTTCGCCAAATTGGGCTTGTAAGCCTTCCGTCACGCGAAAAACGCCCCCACTGATGCCCACATCTTCGCCAAAAACAATCACGCGCGGATCGCTGGCTAAAGCTTGAAACAAGGCTTCGTTAATGGCCTGAACCATGGTAATGGGGGTGTCAGGGTGACGTTGCACGAGAGGGGCAGAAGCTTGAGAAGAAGGTGTCATGGTGGCATTCATGGTAACGCACTTTCATAAAAATAACAGAAGGTTTAAAAAGAAACGGCTTTAAAAGAACTTGCTTCAAGAAGCCCTAGAGGGGGAATGCCCCTGGGTGAGGCAAACTAAGGCCCTGTTCATGAGCCAAGAGATCGTCTAAATCCGCTTGTAAGGGGGCAGGAATTTCGGCATACACGCCTTCGACCAAGGTTTGCCAATTGGGCAAGGGGGTTTCTTGCGCGATCTTCGTGGCTTCTAGAATATCGGCTTCCACTTGGATTTTAAGGGCATCGATTTGAGGGGGGCTTAATACGCCTTTTTTAAGCAAAAAGGCTTCAAAGCGAGGAATAGGGTCTTTACCGATCCATTCGTCCATTTCGCCTTTTAGGCGGTAACGGGCGTCATCGTCAGAAGAAGAATGCGGATTCAAGCGATAGGTGACAAGTTCAATTAAAGCAGGGCCTTCGCCTCTTCTGGCCCGTTCAGCCATGGCTAAAGTGGTTTGGTACACCGCCAGCACGTCGTTGCCGTCCACCCGAACGCCTTTTACGCCATAGCCGATGCCTTTGTCTGCCAAGTACTTGGCCCCCGTTTGTTGAGACACATGAAGAGAAATGGCATAATGGTTATTGACACAGAAGAAGAGGGCGGGCGCTTTTTTGGCGCCGGCGATGGTTAAAGCAGAATGAAAGTCATTGGCTGAAGTGGCGCCGTCTCCAAAGTAAGTGACGGCAACATCGTCTGTGCCTTTGGCTTGAGCGGCCAAGGCGGCTCCGCTGGCGTGAACGATTTGCGTGCCAATGACACTAGAAACCGACGCAAAATGCAAGTGATGAAAACTATAGTGATTCGGCATTTGATGCCCAAGGCAGACATCCTTAGCGGAACCAAAAATTTGATGAGCCAAACTTTCTAGGCTTGCCCCTCGCCACAGCGGAATACCCGCTTGACGGTAAGCAGGAAAGACCCAATCGGTGGGACGCAATGCGGCTACAGTGCCCACTTGCGTGGCTTCTTCACCTTTGGTGGTGACGCAAAAGCTAATGCGTCCACTGCGTTGTAGCTTCAAAGAACGCTCATCCCACAGGCGAAGGGTAAGCATGAGCGTGTACATTTTAAGCAAGACTTCATTGGCAGGAACCACCCCTTTAGGGTCAAAGCCGATGAGTGCTTGGGGGGCTTTTGTTTGAGAAGAAGCAGAAACAGTCATGGTGAAGGGCTCCTGGCACAGCGGAAGGGGGAGGCTATAGAGCCATTTTAACATGGCCAAAAAAAAAAGCTAGTTTCACAACAGGCGGGTTTCACACAAGAAACATTAAAACGCGTCACCAAGACGCCTGGCATAAAGAATGTTTTTATTGAAACGCCAGCCTTTTTAATCGTTTCCAACAGGTCAAAAGTCCCCCGAAACACCGTTCAATGTAAGGTTCATAATACGCTGGGCGATGCTTCTTGGCGGGTTCTTGACACTGGTACATCATCAACAAATCGGCGGGCAATGCTTGGCCCGCTTGCAAGTAATGGCCCGCTTGCTTGAGTAGTTCAAACTGAATATCCGCATAAAAGGCGTCTGTTTTATGCGGCCCCTGCCCTTCAAGGCCCATGTCGCATTCAAAATGCCATAACATTTGGTAAGCCACGTTTAAAGAAGCATCTTGGCGGTTTTGGCTGAGGGTGGGCCAGTAGCTGAGGCTAAAATTAATGAGCCGTTCATCATCTAAGCAAGCCAACACCAGTGCACCCGCCCGTTGACGCGCCTGCTGCAAGTCTTTAAACGTCACTTCCACACAGTCACGGACGTGATGCTTCAAAGGGTTTAAGCCCGTGTGCCAACGTTTTGGTGGTTCTGGGGTGGGTGGCTTGGGGGCGCTTGTCGTCATTGGGGGTTAAGCCATTTCGTGGTGTTGAATGGGGATTGTCCTCTCCCTATTAGGCCCGCAACTAGAGGTTTGGGGTTGTTGTTGTTATTTCTTCTTAATTCGTCCCTCAATGGGGGTTGTTTTTCTTTTTTTCTCTCTCTCAAAGCAGTACATTTAATATACAATAGGAAAGAACGATAAAAAAACCCTTAAATGAAGGAGCTTACATGCCCCACGCATCGAAACCGCCTAAAATGCTCAAGCTTTGGATGCCTCGAACCCATGTAACAAAAGGAGATTCCGCCCTTTCTCAATCCCTTCAACACGAAGGGATTTTGGTGCTTGAACACGCTTTACAGGACATTACAAAAATAGGTCATTTGGCCCTTGACCTTAATTTTCAACCCGTTTGGTGGGTGTTTACGTCAGCCATTGCGGTGCGAGAATGGGCCAAATACCTCGAAAATACAGGGCAAACCCACCTTGGCCAAGGCGTCCACATTGCTTGTGTGGGTCAGGCTACTGCAAATGCCGTAAAAACCTATTTAAAACGACCCGCTGATTTTGTACCTACCGCAGCGCAAGACGCCACTTACTTCACCACGGCGTTTAATCAACACCACCCAACGCCCACCTCATGTTTGTGGGTGTGTAGCGCCTTGGCCGAAGATACCGTGCTAAGAGGTCTAAAAGCCGGGGGGCATAAGGTCAGACAGCTCCCCCTGTATGAACCCGTGGCTTTAAAGCCCGCGGCTTTAGAACAATGCCTGCAAGAAGCCACGGCTTTTTCACCTGATGTAGGCCTTTTGAGCAGCCCCAGCAATGTGGACATTTTGGCACGTATGGGGGCCTTTGAACGGGTGCTACTGACGCAATGGATTTGCCTAGGCCCGCGGAGCTTTGAAGCGGCTTTACGGGCAGGGGTGCCTGTTCGACTAAAGATGTTGGAGCATCCCACTGCAGCGGCGATTGTAGAGGCTTGCTTATACCAATTAAACGATTAAATAGCGTCTGGCGTCTTCGTTGTCGCTCAGGTTCTCGATGTGCTTATGTACGTTTATGTACACTTCACCCATCTGCGAGTCTAGGCTCCTAGAATCCACCTATAGGAGGCTCTGCAAAAGTTCAAGTCGGATGAAGATTCAAGGAAAAATAAACGGCTTTTGAGGCGTGTAGACCTACTACATAACGAAAAAACGGCTTGTTTTGACACAGAAGATTCGCCGAATGGGACTTTCGCAGAGCCTCCTATACGCTATTCAGTCGTTTAAATGGTATTAGAAGCAATCCTGTAGGCTAAGGAAATTAAAGGATCGGGTTGGACTAAACAAAGGCTTTGATGGATAATAAAGCGTAAGTCCTGTTTTAGAGAGAGAACGTTCAACATGATGACGTGGTTTGAAAACCTGAAAAAACTATGGCACACCATTGGGGCAAGCATCAGCCAAGCCCACGACCATGTGGATCGCTTTGAACAAGCGGGTGTGACGGGTTCTCCGGCCTTGGCGTTTATGAAACTCGCCGTGCAACAAGCCGAAGCGGGGGACTTAGACGTGGCGTTGCAAAACTTTCAACAAGCCCTTATTATAGAACCAGAACGCGCCGATATTCATGCCAATTTAGGCATTGTACTTGCCAAAGCGGGCCGCCTAGAAGAAGCGGAAAGTCGTTTTTCTTTCGCATGCGAAGTCGAGCCCCAACGCGCGATCTATTACGTGTTGTGGGGGGCGTGCTTGGTGGATTTGGGCGATTTGGACAAGGCTTGTGTGCAATATGAAACCGCCATTGCCTTAAAGCCTCGGCATGTAGAGCCCTGGATCAATTGGGCCTTGGCCCTAAGCCGAGCCGGACATACCGAAGAAGCCTTGCTTAAACTCAAGCAGGTGTTACAATTTAGCCCCAGCCATCCGCAAGCGTTTTACCTGTGGGGCGCTATTTTGGCCGAAAAAAAGCAGTATCAAGACGCGTTTAATAAGCTGAATACCTGCCTAAAATACGAAGCCCATCACACCGATGCCTTACTCCTTTCTGCGGTACTGCAACGAAAGCTTGGGCACCCTGAAGCTGCCATAGCCTTACTTGAAACTTTACAAAGCCTACTGCCCGACAAACCCGAAGCCTTACACGTATGGGGCGAATGTTACTTGAGCTTAAATCAGTTACCCCAAGCCCAAGCCTACATTGAAGAAGCGCTCTTTTTACGGCCAGATTCCCCGGAAATCCTGTTAAGTCAAGCCCGCCTCTTAGACGCCCAAGGTCGTGTGCATCTCGCCTTAAGCCTTTTAGAAGGGCTAGACGCACAAGGGCCTCCCCCCAAAGAACTGTTTCAAGTTTGGGCGGATGTATTGGTGCGTCTAGGCGATTTTCCTCAAGCGCTAAAGGTGCTAAACAAGCAAGCCACCCTTTCTTTAGATGAAGAGGAGGCCTTGGTATATTTTAAAACACGTTTGACGGTTTTAAGCCGATTAGGAACCAAAGGAGCCTTCAAGCAAAGTTTAAGCGAAGCCCAAGCACGCTTTCCCACAGAACGCGGGTTTCAATTTGCCCAAGCGTGCCTGCTTGTTCAAGAAGGACGCTATAGCGAAGCACTAATCGCTTTTCGTGACGTCAGCGAAACCACCACCGAATTTAAAGAAGCCCCCCTTAACGTGGGCCTTTTATTACTTCAGTGCCATCATTTAGAAGAGGCATTGCGTTACTTAAGGGTACTGTATCGGCAAAACCCTAGCGATTCCCTTACCATCACCTGTTACGCGCTGGCTCAACTGGCCAGTGAACAAGAAAAAGACGCCTTTTCAAAGCTAGAAGCCCTTTGCACTCAAGCTAAAAATCCTCCCTTAGAAGCGCTTTCGGCATGGGTTTACGCCACCGCCTTATGGCAACCTGAAGCCTTAGAAGCGTTACTAGGCCGTTATTTGCCTTTAGAAGGGGAGGGATCTTGCGTCTTACATTGGCAGTTTGCTCAAGCCGTCGCCTATTATGTGTTGCATCAGCCAGAAGATGCGCCCCCCCGCAATGTGGGTAGTTTGCATGAAGCCAGCCAGTTATGGCAGGGCTTGCAAGGAAAAGTCTCAGACCTAAAGGGGCATTCTTTAGAAGCGTGGAAAGACGTGAGCCCATGGCACTTGTGGGTGCTTCATTTGTAAAGGGGGGGCGTTGAAGTTTTACACCCAAGCGCCGAAATAGAAGGGTATCTCTCTCGCTCATTCAAAGGAACCTTACGCGTTGAAACGTCTGATTTCTTGCAAGTTTTTTACGTCCTTATGCCTACTTTTCTTATTAAGTGGGAGTCTTTCAGGCTGTTTTCCCCAAGCGGGCCTAAAAGAGATGTGGCAGAAAATGAAGACGTCTGAGCGTATGGAAGCCTTAAGCTTTCAGTTTAAGGCCATGCGTCGGGATCTTAAAACGCTGTTCAACCCCATTGTTCGCCCTTTTTTATACTACCCCCCCGCCCCTGACGATCTTCTTCGCTACAACACGGCGGATGCTCCCTTACTTGAAGCCCACTTGGTAGATGCCTTGGCCTTGAAAAGTGCCCTGGAAAAGGACCTTCGCTTGCCTCTACTGAATAGACCTCGCATTTACGCGAATAACCCACGGCGGGGGCAAGCAAGCGTATTTTATGGGCAAGCTTCTATGTTAGAAACAGATCCTTTTTGGCAAGAACCCCCCGTACACGCGTGGGTGCAAACGCATCGATTCAACCCCGCCTTTAGGCAATTATGGAAGCATCACCCCGCGTTAAAGGCACCGATGACGCATCAAGCATGGTGGGCTTGGGTTCAAGCCTCCTTGACCCTTCGTGGGCATGATGCTCCACTTTCTGTGCAAAAACAGATGCCACACAACCCCAGTGCGGAATTGCAATGGCGTTTGGCGAAAGACTTTCCTTATTTTCCAAGTCACTTGGTGCATGTTAATCAAAGCAAGATGTTGAGTCGTGGTGAAGGGGTGGGGTTTGCGTTATGGCTTTCGGGCCTGGCAAAAGAACGCCTTAAAACCGCTGAAGACGACTATACAGAATGGTGGGCAAGCCCCATGGCAGATTCTGACGCGCGGGCTTCGCTGATGGAAGACTGGGCTCGCTTAACACCCACGCAACAACACACCCTTAACATGGCTTACGCCACGGGCTTGTTGGACGCCACCTTAAACGACAAACCACCGCATTCGCTTAAAGCCTTAAAATACTGGCCCATTCGTTGGAACGGCCCATTAAGCACCCAAGAAGCGATTCGTCTAATCGCGTGGGCAGAAGCCAAGCGTCTTGAACCGCTTTAATTTAAGAAGCTAAACAAGCTTTGGGGCAAAATACGCGCCATAATCCCTAGACTCGATTGGTTGAGCTGTTCTTGAAAACGCAAATCAGTGACCAGCTTGGGCATGTCTACGTCTTGCAAGGTACCGTACAGTTGTGCTGAAAAATCTTGATTGGCTTGGGTACGTTCTTGCGCGGCGTTGATTTGATTCAGCGTCGCGCCAATGGTGGCTTGATTAGACAGCAGACTATTCATTTGCGTGGTGAGTAAATCCAGCTGCGTTCGCGTGGTGGTGGTGTCCGCAGTGGCTAACGCATTTTTCAAATCAATCATTGTTTTAAAAATGCCTGCGGTGGAATCCCCGAGCAAGGTCTCACCAGTGACGTTGATTGTGACGCTTGCGTTTTTCGCGACATCAATCTCTCGCTGAAAGTTTCCTGAAGAAGGCGTGCCAGAATACGTTACGACATCCCCCACGCGCGCATAAGGCACACTGTTGGTGGTGGTGCCTGCAAACAGGTGAATATCGCCTTGTTTAAAGTTGCCTAACTGCACCAATTGATCCGTCAACAAATTAATTTCTTTAGAAAGAGATAGCATGCCCACCGCCCCCGTGGTGACGGTGGCCCCTTGTGTGGCGAGTTCTTTAGCCCGCTGCACGATTTCAACCATTTGCGTTATAGCGGTATCCGTGGCCTTAAGTTCAGAAATGCCGGTGGCCATGTTTTTAATGAACTGTTCGTCTTCATTCATGCTACGTGTAACGCTGAGCAACTGCGTTACGCCTAAGGGGTCGTCACTAGCGCGAATAATTTTTCGCCCTAAGGACGCTTGTTCCTGAATTTTATTCAAGCGCACTTGGGATTGTTGTAACCACTGGTTGCTTTGTTGGGATTGGTAGCCTGTGGCGATGCGTCCGATGCCTGCCATAATGGGGGTGACTCACTTTTCTCTCTACATTGAAGGTCTCTCTACCTTATAGCATGACAAAGGCGATGGAGGATTACATCCACACAGCGATGTATTTTCAAGCAATGTTTGCAAAATGTAACAAGCCCTAGCACAAAACGAAACGCCCGATGCCTTTATGCTAGTACAAAGGCTTTCAATCAATCAAAACGCTTTTTTAAAGGGATAAAATAGGACTCAAACGATTATGAATATGATGTATCCATATAACGGCGCACGCTTAATGCCCGACTTTCCAACAGGTTTTACACCCGATGCCACCACCGCTGCGATCGTTCCCGGTTTGGCGTATCAACCGCTCCCCGGCCCAGACGGCATGCCGAGAGGCAACTTCGATTTAGGCCCGTATACGGATGGTTTCTTAATGAGAAACCCCTACGGCGGGACGCAAGAATTCTTTGATGGTTCCACCTTGTGGAACCGTAACGGCACCAGTGACGAAGTTAAAAAGCTCATTAACGGCATGGATTTTGGCATTACGCAAATGTCTCAATGGACGCAATGGCAACAAGGTCAGACGCCCTACCCACCCAACTTAAGATTCCCAGCCCAATACCCTGCCTTCCCTGGTACTCCTGCCAATCCGTATGGTTCAGGGGCGGAACTTGGGCTTGCTGGAATGGCTTACGGTGGCATGTATGGTGGGGGCTACCCCGGGGCCATGAACAATCGCGTGCCGTTTAATCGTCCCGCTGTTCAGCAGCCGGTTCCTCGTGGGTAGGCGTTACCTGTAAGGGAAGGGCCTTCATCACAAGAATGGAGCGAGGCTTACCTTATACAATTTTAATGGTTTCGCCACCCTTCATTTGCACATAAATACGACCATCTACCAGCAAAAACACGGCATGACGAGGGCGGTTACCAGCGACTTCCGTATGCTGAATGCTCAAGCCCATGCGAGCCAAAGTCGTTCGAGCCGTAATGGCATTTCTGGCACCGATATTGAGGGGATTCCCGCGTCCGCCACCGAAGGTAAACAGTTGGCTCCCGCCGATTAAGACGCACTGGGTGTTTTCCACACTGGCTCCCAAACGCTGAAGCTCTTCCCACAGCTTGGGCAAAGCAATATCCGCGTAGCACGCCTTAAACGTACTGTCATCAATAGGTTTTTTAAAACCCGTTGTTTGGGTTTGTTGAAATTCACTGTCAGGCAACATAATGTAGGCCATCCCCCCAACGTGGGCCGCAGCATCATACATCATTACACATAAACCTGTGGTTACATTCTTGACGTAGTAATTGGTTTTAGTAAGGGAAGACGCTTGAAAATCGCCAATTTGAACCTCTTCAACATGTGGAAGTTGTTTCAATAAATCGGCTAGTTCAAGATGAGAAGTGCTTTGGGATTGAGTTTGAATCATGGGAATCACTATGCCTTGCTTTACGGGGTGTGCTGATTTATTTGATGGATTCGTTCAACGTTCTAATTTCACCTTGACAGGCATGAAGGTGCAACATCAGTTCTTGTAAGGTGTAAGCATCTATATTAAAGCCATGTGCGTTTAGGTAAGTTAAATCTACGGCATACAATAAGCCGTCATTGCCCATACCATGCCCCATCATCATGCAAAGAGCATCCGCTAAGTGAACAATGCCGAGCAATTGAAACACGTCATCACTCACCTTTTCCTTCAGTTCACTGGGTTTGTGATGGTAGCGAATCCCGTAAATCATGCGTTCTGGAAACTTCCATTTTTTACCGATGACTTCACCCAATTCACTATGGCTAAAACCCAACAGTTGACGCTCTGCTTCATCAAAACCTTGTTTGAATTCAATCGCTTGGGCTTCAAGATCTTGAAAGGCATCGCCCACATAGTCATGCAAAATGAGCTTGCCAATATCTCTTAACACTGCAATCGTAAAAGCCGTGTCGGACTCTTTAAAATCGTAAAGCGTCGCGATTTTTTTGGCATACACAGCCCCTGTCAAAGCAGCATTCCATAAGTCGCCCTTGCCCAAGCCGTAGCCGGCCAATTGACGATTCAACATTTTTTGAGACAAAATCGCATAGACTTGCGCCTTTAAGGCTTTTTGCCCTAAAATGGCCACGGCTTCTTTCATGCTGGTAATTTCTCGAGGCAACGCATAGTACGCGGAATTGGACGCTCGTAACATTTGAGCCGTTAATTGAGGATCCAACTGAATGACTCGGCCCAATTCTTCGGCCGTTACATCAGAATCTTCAAGCATTTGCGAAAGTTTTAAAATCACATCTGGAACAGAAGGCAGTTTCGTTAATTCTTGACTAATCGATTCTAAAGTCAACTTTTTAGCAGTAGAAACCATGGGTAGACTCACTTTAATTATTTATGGGCAACCGTTACGGGCGTACCCTCCATCACTCATTCAACTATAACTCATTTTGTGTCGACGCCTTACTAAAAAACCTTAATTTAAATTAGTGAAGGGATACAAAACGTTAAATGCCCTCTATATTATAAAGGCGCTTCAAAACATTGTTACATTTCTTCACGTATGGTGTGGCGGTGTGTTTTTGTTACAATAAACAAGTGTTGTTGCAACCATAAGGAACCTCTATCTAATGTCTTCCCTTTGCCCCCTTGCTTCTGTAGATCCTGAAATTTACGCCATTACACAGGCTGAACTCAAGCGCCAACAATCGACCCTTGAAATGATTGCCAGTGAAAACTTCACCAGCCTTGCTGTGATGCAAGCCTGTAGCACAGTGCTGACCAATAAATACGCCGAAGGGCAACCGGGTAAACGTTATTACGCGGGTTGTGAAATCGTCGATCAAGCTGAAAATCTCGCCATTGAACGAGCCAAACAGCTGTTTGGGGCCTTTCACGTCAACGTGCAACCCCATAGTGGAGCCCAAGCCAACATGGCCGCTTTTATGGCCGCAGGCTTAAAAGCAGACGACACCATTATGGGCATGGATCTTTCTCATGGGGGGCATTTGACGCATGGTTCACCCGTCAACTTTTCAGGCATGTACTACAACGTGGTATCCTACGGGGTGGATGCCCAAAGCGAGCGCCTGAATTACGACGAAATTCGTCGTTTGGCGGTGGAACACCAGCCCAAGTTAATTATTTGTGGCACCAGTGCCTACCCCAGAAATATCGATTTTGCTCGCTTTCGTGCCATTGCCGATGAAGTCGGCGCGGTGGTTTTGGCGGATATTTCCCATATTTCAGGACTGGTAGTCGCTGGTATTCACCCCAGCCCCTTTCCCCATTGCCAGTTGGTCACCACCACCACACATAAAACCTTGCGTGGCCCTCGAGGCGGCATTATAATGTCTGCCGATGAAACCTTCGCCAAAGCCATTGACAAAGCCACCTTCCCTGGGATTCAAGGGGGGCCGTTGATGCACATTATTGCCGCCAAAGCCGTGGCCTTTAAAGAAGCCCTCAGCCCTGCGTTCAAACAATATGCCCAGCAAGTGGCCGAAAATGCGCAGATTTTAGCCAGCACCTTGCAAGAACGTGGGGTTAAAATCACCACTGGCGGAACGGACACCCACTTACTAGTGATTGACTTTACGCCTCAAAACAAAACAGGCAAAGAAATGCAACAGCTGTTTGAAGACATTGGCGTCACAGCCAATAAAAACACGGTGCCTAATGACACACACAGCCCCTTTATTACCAGTGGCGTGCGATTGGGTACGCCCGCTTTGACGACTCGAGGGTTTGACGCCCCTGCGATGAAAACGCTCGCCCATATTTTGGCGGATGCCATTCTGCTTGAAAACCCTCCACTCGCAGAACTCAAAGCACGCATCCACGCGCTGGGCGAACAGTTCCCCTTGTACCCCGAATGGTCTGGTGCCTCATCAACTCCAGGATCGTTTGAACCTGTCTCCGTTGCTCAGCCCCCCAGTGAAGTCACCTGCTAATGCCTACGGTTGCGGAAGCTTCGCAACCGACTGGACGCCTAGAAAGAAGGAAGCCTTTTTATGATCTCCCTTTCCCCTGAATTGAATTTTGATTTAGGACTTGGTTTTATGACGGCTTTGTTGGCGTCCTTGTTATTGGTGCCGTTGGTGGCGCGTTATGCCTTAAAGGCCGGCTTGTTTGACGCCCCTGGTGAACGCAAAATTCACCAAACCCCCGTGCCACGACTTGGAGGCATCGCGATTTTTGCAAGCTTTCTCATTGCCCTTGGCGCGGTGGGCGTGTTGGGCCATAGTCCTGCCACCTTCTTAATTGGAAAAGGCAATTTAGGACTCATTGCAGGGGGGACCTTGATCTTTTTACTGGGATTGTTGGATGATCTCTTTAATTTGTCGCCCTATGTGAAATTGGCGGGTCAATTTTTGGCGGCGTTTGTGGCCTTTGGCATGGGGGTTTCCATTGAAGCGCTTGATTTACCGGGAAGTTTACTGCTTGTTTTAAATGCGTTGAGCCTTCCCTTAACCTTAATGTGGATGGTGGGCATTTCAAACGCCGTGAACTTCATTGACGGCGTGGACGGCTTAGCAGGAGGCGTGGGCATGTTTGCCGCGCTCACGCTTGCGGTGGTCGCTATTTTTACAGGTCAGCCTCAAGTGGCGTTATTGGCGTTGATTTTATGTGCGTCTTGCTTGGGTTTTTTGGTCTACAATTTACACCCTGCGCGCATTTTTATGGGCGATAGTGGCGCCTTATTTATTGGATTCACACTGGCGTGTTTAAGCGTTTTAGGCGTATTTAAAATGTATACGGTTGTTATGCTCGCCCCTATTTTGGTCTTATGTATTCCTGTGTTAGACATTACGTATTCCACCTTTCGTCGGCTTTTACTGGGGCGAAACCCCTTTGTGGCAGACGGCGAACACTTGCACCATCGTCTACTCAAAGCAGGGTTGTCTCAACCCAAAGTGGTGAGCGTTTTTTATGCGGTGTCGATTTTAAGTGGCTTAATGGTGGCGTATTATATTCATTCCTTAGGGCTGTACCTGAAGTTTGTGGGCGTCTTAAACCTGATTGCCTTCGCGTTGGTCGCTCTTTTACGACACAAAGAAATTTTCTTCAAAACCAAGACGCCTAAGGCGGATCCTTCATGAGGCAAGGACGCTGGCGTTTTTTAGAAAAGTCCCCTTTTTCGGGGTGGGGAGGGGGTAAGTCACGCCCCAGTGTTCGTCGTACGCCGTGGCAACGGGCGTGGTGGAAGGAACCCAAGTGGCAAGTCGTCAGTATTTTAGGGGCCGCGATGTTACTTTCCGCCTTGGTTTTTTCAGGCGTTCTGTTGCTAGATGCCTCTAACTCACAAGACCACCTACACCAAGCCAAACAATTTATGGAAGAAGGCAAAGTGGCGTGGGCCGTCAAAGATTTAGAAGCCTTGATCGAAGAGCATCCCGATTTATATGAGGCTTGGATTGATTTAGGGCAATGCTACTTAGAACTCAATGAACTTGAAAAAGCGGAAGCCGCCTTTGAAGCAGCCATGGCGATTCGTACCAAGCACCAAGGGTACAATCCAAACTCACCCAATCAAAACTCGCCCGCTCAACCTCAAGATGTTCTAACCCGCTTGGCTGAATCTAAATTACTGCGACTACAACACCGTTACAAAGAAGCCGAAGGCCTGCTATTACAGGCTTATGAAAGTCAACCCAACAATCGAGATCTCAAACACGCCTTGTGGGACGTGTATTACCAATGGGGCTTATGGCGTTTAGAACATGATGCGGATCCGCTTGAAGCCCTTGCCGTGCTTGAAAATGCTCAAGTCTTTGTGACGCGTTACCGTTATGATGTTAAATTACAAGACGCCATTGAAGTGGCCCTTACCCGTCAATACCAAGCGTTAGAAGATGCCCACGCATCCCTTTCACAACGGCGTCTCTTCTTAAGCCAAGCGTTAAGCAAGCATTACAGTCACACCCTACTGGCCCAGCTGGCCCAAGTCGAAGCCGAAGACGCTCACCCGAAAGAATCCTTGCGCTTGCTTGAACGGGCCTATACCTTAATGCCTCGTTTGTATGCCTTGCGCTTTGCTAAAGCCTTAGAAGAAGCCCTGAAAACAGCGTTAATTCAGGGCGATCAGCACCAAGCCCGATATTTAAACACCCGTCTAAAACGGCTTCAACACCAACTAAGCCTGCACAAAAACCAACTGCCCTATGCCTTAAGCGTCAGCGTCACGAACTTGGGTTTTAAGCAGTTTAACCCCAACACAGGGGAATGGTCGCCCAAGGTAGGGGTGCGTCTGCAAAACAAGGGGGCTTCTTCGGTGCCGTTTACCAAAATAAAATTACGTTTATTTTCAGGCAAACAGACGCTGGAGACCTACTATGAACGCTTAAAAACCCCTTTAAGCGCCTTTAAAACAGTGGGTAGCACTCAAGTCATTCAACTTGCGACAGAATCCCATTACATGGTGCAACGACTCGAACAAGGCCGTTTAAGCGTAGACGTTTTTGTGGCATTTGAAGAAAGCAAGACGGCTCAATGGTATTCGATGGGACGCTTTACGCAAACCGTTGTGGATCCCAAACGCTTTACAGGCCAACGCTTTCCGTGGGAAGAGACCCCTTCGACCAAGACGCCCAATAGCCAAACGTCTAAAAAATCAACCAGTACACTGCCCACCAAAACCGTTTAACCCCCCCTCAGACGTTGCTTTCCTATCTTGATGCTTCATAATAGAAACACTATACAATACAACAAAGGACGCCCCCCCCCCCATGATTATCGAACTCAAATTAAGAGGCCACATCCTCGATTCTCTCGTACTTTCAAAATTGCTGGATCAAATTGAAGCCCTTGAAGTCGACTGTTACACCAAGGAAGTGAAAATTGGCCCCAAACGTCAGGATCTTTCTGAAGCGATTTTTGTGATTGAATCAGAAGATGAATCCAAAATAGCCCAAGCCCTTGAACTGGCCCAAAAGCAAGGAGCCACGGAAGTTTAATGAGCGAAACGATCTTAATGTGTTCGCCTGAACACTACGGCATTAAATATGAAATCAATCCGTGGATGGACATGAGCATACAAGCCAACCACGAAAAAGCCATGCAACAATGGCAGGCGTTGTACCACATTTTAAAAGACGATCTACACGTGGATGTTCGCTTGGTGGAACCTCGTGAAGATGTGCCTGACATGGTTTTTACCGCAAACGCGGCGGTGATGCACGGCAAAACCGCGATCATTAGTCGCTTTAAGTACCCCCAGCGTCAAGCGGAAGAAGCCTATTTCGCCGAATGGTTTACCGCCAACGGCTATGATGTAGTAACGCTGCCTGAAGAGATGGCATTTGAAGGGGCGGGCGATGCCTTGTACTTAGACGGTGTGTTGTACGCGGGCTATGTGCCTCGAACCGATATTTCATCACACACCTATATTTCCGAATTGTTGAAAATCCCCGTGATTTCAATGGAATTGGTAAACAAAAGTTTTTATCATGTGGATACCTGCTTCTGCCCCTTGACCGACGGTTACTTGATTTACCACCCTGAAGCCTTTGACGCTTACGCCAATCAAGTGATTGAAAGCAATGTGCCTGAAGAAAAACGAATTGTCACCAATGCCGAAGAAGCGTCTTACTTTACGTGTAATGCGGTCAACATCGGTAAAACAGTCGTCACCAATTTAACGACGCCTCGCTTTACGGCGTTGTTAAACGCTAAGGGGTTTGACCACATTCAAACCGATTTAAGTGAATATATGAAGGCGGGTGGGGCGGCCAAGTGCTTAACCCTTAAAGTTTAAGAGGCCTGTTGCGATGCCTGAAGACATTCACAGCATTCAAGCTCAAATTGTTCAAGATTTTCAAGCCTTCCACAACTGGGAAGATCGCTACCAGTACATTATGAAGCTGGGCAAAGACTTGCCTGAAATGGGTGAAGCCCTCAAAACAGAAAAATACCGCGTGAGCGGTTGCCAAAGCCAAGTGTGGATGCACGCCAGCCTCCAAAGCGACGGCTTGGTTCGCTTTCAAGTCGCAAGCGACGCCTTAATCGTCAAAGGGTTAATTGCTTTATTGATGAAGCTCTACAACCTTCAAACCCCTCAAACCATTCTTCAGACTGAACCCACCTTCATGGAAGCCATCGGCATGGCTGAGCATCTTTCCATGACGCGACGCAATGGCTTGGCGTCCATGTTAAAGCAAATCAAGCTGTATGCTACCGTGCTTAAAATGACGCAACGCCCCTAGCACAATTCTAAGACTTTTTGGGTTTTATGCTGTTAAAGCAGGGAACAAACCCTTACGCCGTTGGTATCGTATGTTTCATCTTTCAAACAATATAGAAACCCAAGAACAACAAGGCCTCTCTTATGAATCCAGCTAAAAAGAAACCTGTGCCACCCACAGACAAACACTTTGATGCTTCTTTAGGCATGCGTTATGCCGAAGAGTTAAGGCAACTGCAACATCAGGGTGGCTTTGGGGTTTTTAATCAAGGCAGTCATACCTTAGAAGCCCGCGAGCTGTTGATGTCGGACATGGTCATGCAAGGGCTAAATAATTTGGCGTTGATGACGATTCGCTTGCAACAGGAACCGATTCACACCTTGCAAAGCATCCCTGTTAGAGCCGATCAGGCATAAGCTTTGAAGGTTTAAATGGCTTTCGTGAGCCTTTGCTCTTCTCCCTATGGGAGAAGAGCCATAGTTTTTAGATAAAAGGTGACTCGCTTTAAATGGTTGCACCAGCAGGCGTCCAAGCACTAAATCCGAGCGGGTGAGCGCACTGCGAATCCCCGAGCGATTTTGCGGACGTCGTGCATCGAGAATGATGCGACGAGGTGGGGATTCAGGGGGGATTTTCAAGGGGGGACGAAGGGGAGGAGAAACGCAATGCGTCCTACCCCGTCCCCCCTTGAACCGCCTTTAGAGGTATCGGAGACCTTTGGCGGAGCAAAGGTCTCTGATGACGACCAGCTATAAACGAAGATAAAAATCCAAAAAAGCAGACAATTTTAAAAATTACTTTCCAGTATTCTGCGTAGATTGAGCAAGGGCAAGATGCATCAACAATTGATTTTGACGATCTGAAGCATTCAACGCATTTTGTTGCTCTAACGGCACCGTTTCTTGCAAGGTGTACTGTAAGGCATCGCTTTCTTCTGGCACTAAAACCCCTGGCAAGGCGTCGATTTGTTGTTGAATCGGGTCACTGATGTTTTTTGGCAAACTCACATGCCCTACTTTAGGAATAAACTCCCGCGCTGAAACCCGTTCGAGCCCCTTGGCTTGATCGTCCGTATTCACCAGCTCAAAATAACGCTCCCCCGTCTTAGGATCAATGCCTGTGCCTTGTAATTTCACTTCATGCCCTGCGACGGTGTAACCGTTTTTAAGTGAAATGGATTCATTTAAAATCGGTTCTTCCCCTTGGGCTAACGCACTGACTAAATCGTTTTCAATTTCCTTAAATTGACGAAAATACCCGTACAAATACAAATCCCCATAATTGGGATCGTTCGGATCAGGCGGGGCGTTTAAGGCTTGGTATTGCACCAGTTTATAGGCTTTGCCGTCGTTAATTAAGCGTTCGTTAAAGAGCTTTTCATCGCCCGTTAATCCATTGTTTTCGCCCCACACGGATTCTAAAATGCCCGCCACTTCTTCAGGAGGCAATTTAGCCTTGTAGGGGGCAAAGGCGGCTTCAAAGGCACGGCGTGCTTGATCCGCCTGAGGAATCTGTAACGTTTTGCACAAGCCTTCTTTTTCCGCATCACTTAATGCCTGAGAAGCCCACACCCCTGTTTGGGCAATGTCGAGCATATCGCGCTTGTCGGTGGCTACATCGTAGGCTTTACGTCCGCCGTTATAGAGCAACGTTTCTTGGTAAAGCACCTGTAAAGCAGACGCTTCTTTAGGCCCTAAGGCTTGGCCTGCCAAGCATTTGGCCTGCGTATTTTGAGCCCGTAACACCGCTGCACGAGAGGCAGGCACTTCCACCAGTAGTTGGCCATCCGGCGTGTTTTGGTACGCCATATTACGCTTGGCCAGTTCCATGTAAACCTGGCTTGGCTCATCAGGCGACAATTCTTCGGCCGTGGCTTTTTCATAAAAACTTTCAACAGGGCTGGTTAATTCCACCAAGTGACGCATCAATTCCTTGGGGTGTAAGCTTGCCATGCGAGACATTTCAGCGGCTTCACTGCAATTAAAGGTACGAATGATGTTCAAGTCTTCGGCCTTGCGTGGGGTGGGTAAAACTTGGGCGTGGTGTTTGTCCCCATTGGGGTGATTCACACTCGCCAATAAGGCTTGTTTAAAAGGAGCGATTAAGGGGGTGTTTTCTTGTTCAATGTCTTGCGGATGCGACAAGAGGTTGACGGCATCTTTGAGCAAGGTGGGGGAATCCCACCCAGGGGCTTTGGGGGCAAAGGCCATGGCATATAAGTAATACAGGGTGCTATGGGCATTGTCTCCCGCGGTTTGAAGCAGTGGCCCTTTTGCGTGTATTAAAAGGGCGTTGAGTTGAGCCTGTTCTTCTGGGGGCAGTTGTTGCGTTAATCGATGAAACATCGCCAAGCGTAACGGCGGGGTTTCTAGGACTTGCCCCTGTGCATCGACCGAAGGGGACGTGCTGAAGACTTGCAAGAGTTGCGCGCATTTTAAGGGGTTTTTAGCCAGTTCCGCCCATTCTTTGGGCAATAGGGGCAAGACTTCAATGGGCGTGGCCACTTTAGAAGCTTCAAAGGAATCATTGAGCGTATAGCGTTGACGCAAATCTTGCGCGGTTTGACGATTGGGTACGACGTTGAAAGACGCTTGAGGCGCCTGAAGGGCTAAATACGCATAAGGTAAGTGTTGGGAAGAGGGAGTACTTGCCATGAAAAACACCTTTATAAACACACGAGTGATAAACGAACACTCTAGTATAAAAAAGCCATGGCTTTAAAATTGTGCTGAAATAAAGCATTTAAAACCCAAACGTAACAAGTTGTAACAAAACTTAAAGTTTTAGGGCTACCCTGCCGAACTATGAAGAGAGAGAGTAACCGTGTTTAAGACTTGTGTATCTTCGCTACACGATTTCTTGAGCCTAAGCATAGATAGGATCTATACCCTTTATGATGAGCATTCAACAACCTGGCATAATGAATCTACAACCCGTTCAATACTTACCCAGTGCTCCTACAGGAAACACGGTTCAAGTGATGAATTCTGTGGCGAACGCGGATTTAGCATCAAGTGAATATGCGGGGATGTCGAATGTGTTTGCTCAAGCCATGACGGCGGATTTATCGTCTAAAATGGCAGAAGTGAGTAGCAAAACCAAAGGCATTCGTATTCGCTTGAGCGATATTAAAAGTGAAGCTCAAACGCTTAGTAAAATGACCCCTGAAATGGCCGTGGCTGCTGGTTTCATCATTACAGATGACAATGGCAATGTCCTTATTGGGCCCCCTGGTTCTCAGCAACCCCAATCCTTTTCAACTTCACCCCAGCAACAATGGATGCCTCAACAACAACAACAGGCTTTTGCCTTCCAACAACCGCAGCAACTGTCCAGCCAACAGCAGTATGCCATGAACATGATGCAACAATTAGAACAAATACAAGCCCAGTTAAATCAAGCTTCCCAAGGGGCCTTTACATCCAACACCCCCTTTACTGAAGAAACACCAGATTACTGGGGAAATGAAATCAATATGGATTATCCTGATCCTTCCACCAACAATGCACAACTTCAAGCGCAAGTGAATCAACTGGCTCAAATGTTGCAAAGCTTCTTCATGCAAAGTGCCATGCCTGCTCAAATGGGTCCACAGCAGTCCCCGCAATTTGCGCTTCAACAGATTCAACAACCTTCGCAAAAAATGACGCTCCTAGACTATAAAGCCATGGCAGCAAGTGCTAACATGGTTGTAAACCAACCAACACAACCCGCTTTTGCACAAACAGCGCAACCCCAACCCGCGCGAAATCAGAGTGCGCTCACCCAACGGGTTATGGAACAAATGAAGCAAAGCTTTAGTATGTAATTACGGCGCTTTGACTCCAATCTTTTTGGGGGGTGGCAAGCTCCTTCATCGGACTGATTTAAGCGCCTGAGGCTCCTTAATTTAAGCGAAGTATGCCCGAGATACACCTTGCCCGTTTCTATTAAACGGTTACAATAAATCAAGGGACTGGGTTAAAGTCTGCTGATGGATGTAAAGGAGCCTTTTGCATGAAACTCGCTGTGATTGGAACAGGATACGTCGCTAACGTGACAGGGGCGTGTTTTGCCGCCATGGGTCACCAAGTCGTTGTGGCGGGTGTGGACAAGGAACGCATTGAACGCTTGCAAGCGGGTATTGTGCCGTTTTACGAAGAAGGCTTGGAATCGATTGTGAGATCTGAGCTGGCCAACCGTCACTTGCGCTACACGCTTGACATTCGCAACGCGTGTAAGGACGCTGAAATTATTTTCTTGTGTATGTCGGCTCAACCGCTTGCGGACGGTCGCATGGACACCAAGCACATTGCGCAGATTTTAGAAGACATTTGCCAAGAATTCACCGAAGGCTACCGTTTAATTGTAGAACGCAATAACCTACCCGTTCAAACAGGCAACTGGCTCAAGAGCGAAGTACAACGTTACTTGCCCAAGGGAAGCACTTGTACGGTTGACATTGCAAGTGTGCCTCAGTTTTTAAGAGAAGGCCACGCCGTCAACGATTTCTATCACCCCGACAGGCTCATTATTGGGGCAGAAAGCCATCATTCTAAAGAACTGCTCATGGAACTGTATCAAGATTTACCCGCCCCGATTTTAATGACGGATATTACCACCGCAGAGTTGATTAAGCACAGTACCAACGCCTTTTTAGCCATGAAAATTTCGTTTATGAATTCCATTGGGCAATTGGCCGAAAAGTGTGGGGCCGATATTGAAATGGTGGCCAAAGGCTTGGGAATGGACAAACGCATTTCGCCTCACTTTTTGCATGCAGGCATTGGTTACGGGGGCATTTTCTTACCTAGAGATGTACAATCCTTAACGTATTTAGCCAGTCAGTATCACTTGAATTTGGATCTTCTAAAAGCAACAGAAACAGTGAACCGTTACCAGCGCATTAGCTTTATTGAACGGGTGGAAAAGGCTTGTGGGGGGCAACTGGCGGGTAAAACCATTGCCGTGTGGGGATTGTCGTACCGTCCGAATACGGATGACATGCGTGAATGCCCGTCGACTCAGATTATTTGGGGCTTGCAAAATAGAGGCGCTACAGTCAAGGCATTTGACCCAATTGCCATGGCCGAAGCCCAGCACAAAGTCAGGCGCGTGGAGTTTTGCGAAGACCTTTACAGTTGTGCCCAAGGCGCGGATGCCATTGCGATTTTAACCGAATGGCCCGAGTTTTCGCAAGTGGATTTTAGCCAGTTGCGTGAAGCCACCACCTGTCGCTTGATTGTGGATGGGCGTAATTTGTTTAATCCCGCTCGCATGCAGGAACAGGGCTTTAGCTATTATTCAGTAGGGCGTAAGGCTTCACTGGTGGAAAAGGCCTACCCCTTGTAAGCAACCTTTTTTGAGAAAAAGCGCTTGGGGCTGAGCCAAAGAGTCCGCAAGAAAATGGCCTTGGCGTGCCTTTCTCACGCAAATTGCGGAGGCCTTTCAAGCCTTTACTACGATCTGCCGAACACTATAGAATAGGAGTTTTCACGGATGTTTCCCTTCGCCCATGGTCTTATTCTCTTACTAAACATTGCTTGTGTTTTGAGCGTGCCTGCCTTGCCCTGCTTGGCTTATGGGGAAGAAACATCCCCTACCCAAAAAGTCCCCCCCGCCCAAGAAGCACTGGTGCCGTTCGCCTTTCAGCTCGGCATTCAATCGAAACTTAATCCCCCTTTTCCCTTAGAAGGGCATCCCCTCGAATTTAAGGGTGTGCAAGTTATTTCAACAAAAATGCCCCCCATTTCACCCAAACAATACCAACAGTATTGGGCGGGCTGGAAGCCCTTGTGGCCGTCTTTAGAAAGTTTCCACACACTCTTTACCCAAGCTGATGAAGGCAAAGACACCCTGAATGTTCAATACTTGTCCGCGCGTATTACGAGCCTTAGCCTGTTGTACCACAAGCACTTTCAAGCCACACCCGAACCCTTTAAAGCCTTTGAAAGCTTTCGTGCCTTGGAATCGTTAATGGCTCATTTGGAAGAATTGGCCTACATACTCAAGCAACAAGGGCGAATGGATCTAGAATACCGCTCCTACGCCAACGATGTAGAAGAAGAGCAATTGGCTTACCAGCGTCACTTTAGGCAGGTGCGTCAAGACTTAGATCATATTTCACGCTTGCATGACATGCAAGAAGTGCTTTCCACCGGTTTTCGTAAAACCGACAAATAAGCCCGTTTAAACGGCGTCAACCCCGCCACTGGCTCAAAAAACAACAAGCCTCCCTCTTTTTATTAAAAAGGAAGACCCGTTATTCTACTCTTAATTCGTGTTTTGTGTTTTAAAGACTAAAATTGAATACCGAACACCATTCCAACAGAAGAACCTAACTTGGCAAAGGCACTGGTGGGAAGGTCGTCTGGGGTGGACTGTTCGCTTACTTGAGGCCGCGCTTTGGCTCCAACAGGTTTAGAAGGAGTGGACTGGGCACTCCGTTGAAAGGTGTCCCCATGAAGGTTTTTCACCTGTGCTTCGGCAGACGTTTCTGGCGAAATTGGCTGAATGGATTGAACAGCGGTGGCGCTTGATCGAGCCCCAACACGTTGTTCGGGAAAAAAAATTTGAGGACGAGACATAACGCGAGATGCGTTTGAATGCACGGACGTATACATGATATTAGGTTTCCTGTTTCGCTACGAATCACAATGCTTTAAAAAGCATTAGGAACCTCGCAACAATTTCGAGAAAACCGGCTGGGGTGAATCGACACCAAAGGCGGATTGAAATGGCTGTGGGAAAATGATGAACTCATTTGTAGGGTTAATCATATAGCATATGGGGCATATTTCAAGCCTTAAAAAACAAAACGTTACAAAACGTTACAAAATATGGTTTTGAATGAGCGGAACGTATTTGGCGAGATCCACTTCGTCGTATTCTTCGCTTTGCGAAGGGGTGTCAGCCATCCACTGTTCTTGCTCTGGCGCGTCGATTTGTGGAAGGCGGCCTGAAGACTCGCGCGCATCGGCGTCCATGACTAGGCGAATGAGGCGCACGTTGCTATGGGCTTGTTTGTCTGCCATGGTGGGGACAATGGAATCCGCCATCGCCACGTTGAAGGACAGTAAGCCACCTAAGACGGGTAGCATCCACGCCAACAACCACACCCGACTGGGGGGCTTTTGGGCGGGATTTGGGCCAGGCTTTTCTTGAAGGACGCTAGGATTCAGCGTGGGTAAGGCTGGCGTCGCCATAAACGGTAAAGTGGGTTCAGAATCAAATAAGTGGTGTGACATCATGAATCATCAACTCCCTTTAGAAATAATTGTACAATTCTATAAAGAATAAAACCAGTAAAACAATTTTTATGATGAAACTGCAATTTTTTGTTACATCTTCCCCTCAAAAAAGGGGGGGCATTGGCCGTTGATTTTCTTGTTTATGGTATGCTTAGAAAAATTAGTTTTTTAAAAGGATGACCTATTATGACCACCGCCCCGCGCTTTAAACGAATTTTGCTCAAAATCAGTGGAGAAGCCCTTATGGGCGATCAAGGCTTTGGCATTAAGCCTGAAGTCGTGGGTAAAATCTGCGAAGAAGTCAAGCAAGCCCATGAACTCGGCGTGGACATTGCCATTGTGGTGGGCGGGGGTAACATCTTTAGAGGCGTGCAAAACAGCACCAAACTCGGCATGGACAGAGCCGCCGCCGATTACGTGGGGATGACCGCCACCATTATGAATGCCCTTGTCTTGCAAGGCGTTTTGCAAAATAAAAACGTCGAAAACCGTATGATGACTGCCATTGGCATGGATCGCGTGGCGGAACCTTACATTCGCAAGCGGGCCATTCGTCACTTGGAAAAAGGACGCGTCGTGGTTTTTGGGGGCGGGACCGGCAACCCCTTCTTTTCGACCGATACCACTTCCGCGCTGAGGGCCGCTGAAATCAACGCTGAAGTCATTCTAATGGCCAAAAACGGCGTAGATGGCGTGTATGACAAAGACCCCAAAACCAATGCTGACGCGGTAAAATTCGACCGCCTCACCTACGACGAAGTCTTGCGTCGCAACCTAAAAGTGATGGATCAAACCGCTATTTCTTTGTGTAAGGAAACGAAATTGCCGATTATTTGTTTTGATTTTAACGCCGAAAACGCCATTTCAGGTCTATTACAAGGTCAACGCCTTGGCACGATTATCGCTTCTGAAGAGTGGCAGGGCTAAGAAGCTTCGACGACATGCGAAGTATTGAGAACAGGCCAGATGTAAAGAAACACCCTAATTTCGTGTGTCGGAAAGTCGATTTCCGACACACGAAACCCTTGTTTTCGACACACGAAATACCCATTTCTGACACACGAAAGTCGTTTTTTGGCCCACGAAATGAAGGGATTTTGAAAGATTTAGGCATTTACCACCTTCTTTCTCAAAAGAGCCACTCTTCTTTAGCATGACATTTTTTTGACGGATTGACTAGTGCTTAAAACCCACTTTCACCGATGCTATAGTGTTCGAAAGATAAAACGGTCTATGGTTTCTTCGGTGTCGCGACGATTTTTTTGCTTGGTTATGGTCGTCTGTGTACACGCCCGCACAAAAAAGTCTAAGCTCCTACAATAGCCTCATCGACTATTTTATCTTTCGAACACTATATATTTTAAGCGTCATCAAATTGAGAGAGCTTTTCCATCTTGGCTTTTTGATCCGCAATAATTAAGGACGCGATCACATCTTCTAACTCTCCTTCGCCAATCACGGGGGTGAGGGGAAAGTTCTGCCCAATGCGATGTTCTGTGAGGCGATCTTGCGGGAAATTATAGGTACGAATGCGTTCTGAACGATCGCCTGAACCGACTTGAGAACGACGTAAATCGCTCAATTCTTTATTTTGTTTTTGAAGTTCTAAATCATACAATTTAGACTTCAACAGTTGCATGGCCACTTCGCGGTTTTGATGCTGGCTGCGTTCTGCGGTACAGTGGATTTGAATGCCTGAAGGCTTGTGAAACAAGCGAACCGCCGTTTCAACCTTGTTGACGTTTTGCCCCCCCGCCCCGCCGGATCGAATGGTTTGAATTTCAATATCTGCGGGGTTAATGGTGATGGACACATCGTCTACTTCAGGCATGACCGCCACCGTTGCGGTGGACGTATGCACCCGCCCTTGCGATTCCGTGGTGGGGACGCGTTGCACCCGATGCACCCCAGATTCATACTTTAGTTGCCCGTAAACGTTGTCTCCGCTGACATTCATAATCACTTCAGAAACACCGCCTTGGTCGGATTCATTAATGGTGACGATTTCCGTTTTCCAACCCTTGCGAGCGGCAAAACGCAAGTACATGCGCATTAAATCACCCGCAAAAATGTTGGCTTCATCGCCCCCTGCACTGCCACGAAGTTCAAGGACAATGTCTTTGGTGTCATTGGGATCTTTAGGCAGTAACAAGACTTCAATGGCGGATTCAAGGGCTTCAAGCTTGGCTTTGTTTTCAGCCAATTCTTCGCTCAAAAAATCGCGCATTTCTTGATCTTTTTCTTCTTTTAAGCACGTTTGACAATCCAAAACGCTTGCCGTTAGGGCTTTCCACACTTCAAAGGCGTCAATAGTTTCTTGAAGACTCGCGCGTTTTTTACCCAAGTCTTTCATTTTAGAAGGGGACGTCAATACGGCAGGATCCATCAGTTCTTCGCCCAATTGCGCGTAAGTGGTGGCAATGGTTTCCAACTGACGAACAAATTTAATATCCATAAGCACGCACCTTCATCGGTCAACCAATTCTAAAAAAAACAGAGCAAGGCAACAGCGGAGCGCCATTTCCTTTGTAACACCTGAGGGGGTTTACGCGTTGGTGTTGGTGTAACGACGTTTGAAACGTTCCACGCGACCTTCGGTGTCCACAATGCGAGATCCATCTCCACTGTAAATCGGGTGGCAGGCGGAACAAATTTCGACGCGAATGACTTTGGAGGTTGAACCCACCAAGAAGCTGTTGCCACAGACGCAAACCACTTCCACTTGTTGATAATCAGGATGAATACCAGCTTTCATAATAAGGAATCCTTTTTTAGATTAAAGAAGACTCACGAATTTATCCGTGAACTTTTTACAGTCTAAGCCAAACATGCGGGGAGTACAAGGGCTGAATTGCATCCTTTATTTTCGCGAGGGGGGTTCCCCTCATCCTAGCTCCTTATTCCATCGAAAGCAGGGACGAGGCAAAAGGCTTTAAAACGCTATAAAGAAGCCAACACGGCTTTTAACGCGTCGTGCTTGACCATGCCCTGTTCGCCAAAGCGAATGACGCCTTGCGCATCAATAACATACACGGTGCGCTGGGTTCCGCCGTCCGCTTTAATGACGTTATAGGCGTGGGCCATGGTTTTCTCCGCATCCACCAAAATGGGAAAGGCATAGCCGTATTTTTGAGCAAAACTTTCGTGCGAACTTAAACTGCCAAAGTTAGACGCCACAACAGAGGCTTTTAAACCCTTAAACTCAGCCAGTTCTTCTTGCAAGGCGCAGAGTTGTTTGGTGCAACCGGGGGTTTTGTCTCGGGGGTAAAACACCAACACAAGGTTTTGCCCCTTAAAATCAGCCAAGCTGAGGGTTTTTTCGGCTTCAACCCCACTGGCGGGCAAGTTAAAGGCTGGGGCTAGCGTCCCAACAGGCAGGGGTTTTAGGTTTGGGTCAGGTTTAGCAAAGGCCATGATGAAGATTCCTTTAGGGTAGGGGATGAGACGTTAGAGTTTAGTATAGCACGCATTCTGCTACTAAATCTTAAAAATCTATTCAAAAAGAAGAGGACTTGAGGACTTTTATGCTATACTAAATCAAGTAAAAAAGAAAAGTATACATCCAGCGAACAATGTATTTTCAGTCAAAAGGCCTTATAGTTTAAATTGAAGGCCTTACAATAAAAAAAGAAACTCAAGCGTCTGCGTTTTATGTTTCTGTATTTTCCCTGTTTTAGTCCATCTACTTAATGTTTGACAAGGATTCCACCAACCATGCCACATCCAAGTCGTTTTCAACACTTTTTCAACGAACTGCCCTTGGGTGAATCTCAAGTAAGCAACGCCAAAGGCGAGTTTATTACCATTGTTAAAGACGCGTCTACCGTGACGCTTTCTAAAGAAGATGCCATTGGTCATTCCACAGAAATCAAGGCGAAACGCTTGAACTTTAGCTTCACGCCTTCTCAAGAACTCCAAGGGGCGTACGCCTTAAGCGACTGTTGGGAAGAAACGGAAGAGGCGCATCATTACCCAGTGTCCTACACGAATCAATTTATGGCTGAATCTCTCATTGCGGAAGTGATTCACTACCCTCAGGCGATTTTAGTCTAAGTTTTCGTTTATTTTACCCCCCCTATTTTATTCCCGTGACGAACTTCACCCAGAAGTTCGTTTTGTTTATGCGCTTTTGCTCACAGACGCTTTCGACAAACGGCTACTTGCCCGCACCCTTCTTTTTAAACGGGAGAATCTGACTAATGAGAAGGCGTTGCCCTGAGTTTTCTTCAAGAGGAACCAAGTAAACCACAAAGCCCACCACCGTGCGAAAACGATAGGTGCTATGTTTCTTATTTTGAGAAAGAAATTGATATTCCGCACTTTCCCCCACAGGGGTTTGCTGAATCGTGTCTAACGCACGACGCATATGCGCTTTTTCATTGGGGGCGAGCTGACGTAGGGATCTTAGGGCATCCGCACTCATTTCAAATTCATGGCTCATTCAATAGGCTTTCATCATCATGGAACGTTTTTTTGAGTATAGCGTATTTTCATATTTTAGACGAAAAAAGCTTAAAGCTTCCCATGCTTGAATGAATCGGCTGAGCGCTTAGGCCTTCAATCCAAAAATGGGGGGAATGAGTGAGCCAGAATTGTTGAGCGCCGAAGACCCAATCACACTTGGGGGGATGCCAGCGAGCTGTAAAACCGCCGCCAAACTACCTGCAGTATTCGGAAGGCTTGCCAGTTGTTGCATGTTGGTAATGCTCCCCGGCACAACGGAAGGAATAAATGCAGTGTATTGTGTATTAGACACCCTTTGACCGTCGCCTAGGGAATAAAACCCTTGTAAGGGGACTTGGCGCACATAAGGCATATTATAAAAGGGGCTGGCATTATTGAGTTGATTCAGTCCACTATAATCAAAAGCAGGCAAGGGAGAGGAAGGTGGTTGCGCGACCCCTGGGAGCACAGGAATACCGTTAAACCCCGGCATAAGGCTTGTAATACTACCAATTTGCTGATTGGCCAATGGGGTGCTTGAGCCAAATCCTCCCGTTCCAAAACCGTTTAGATTCGCTGAAGGAGTCAATGGAAGTGAGCCCAATAGGCCAGGTGTTGAAAGGGAAGTGAGATTTGCAATCATGATAAGGGGTTTCCTAATAGCTGTAGAAAGGGGGATGGTCGTATCGTTGGGTCAGGGGGTAAAAGGGGTAAGGGGGGAGAGAAGAGCGATTCATCTTCTATTAGAATAAAAACAAACAGTCTGCTATTTGTTCGCTATTGTCATAATTTGTAACATTTCAGCCCCCTAATACTACCTTCTTCCACGAATTACAAAAAAAGACTTGGCAAGTTATTGTGTTTCTATTACAGTAAAGGCTATAGAAAGCTCTGCGAAAGTCCCATTCGGCGAATCTTCTGTGTCAAAATAAGCCGTTTTTTCGTTATGTAGTAGGTCTACACGCCTCAAAAGCCGTTTATTTTTCCTTGAATCTTCATCCGACTTGAACTTTTGCAGAGCCTTCTATAGTGAAGTTTCAATCTTTACCCGAGTGAGTGATGCCTTGTTGCTTGCCTATAGAAGGCCACTTTCCTTCGATTTTTGAAGCTTTATGCCTGAATCGTTTTTTTAAAAAAAGTGAAGCCTAATTCCTCACTTTACAATCATAAGGATGCACCGCATGACACGTGCCATAGTTGAAATCAGCGGAAAACAATACCATGTTGAAGCGGGACGTTATTTAGATATTGACACTTACAAGGCCGATGTAGACACGGCACTGACGTTTGAAAACGTCAACGTGGTTTTGTCTGAAAAAGAATCTCACATTGGCGCCCCTTACGTCAAAGGAGCCAAAGTCACGGCGAAAGTCTTGGCCCATGGCAAACAAAAAAAGGTGATTGTTTACAAAATGCGCCCCAAAAAAGGAACGCGTACCAAACAAGGGCATCGTCAAGGGTATACACGAATTTTGGTTGAATCTATTACCGTGTAATGCTAGACTGTTTTTAATATCAAACACACAATTTAAGGAGTTTACACTCATGATGGCATCAAAAAAAGGCGTAGGTTCTACTAAAAACGGACGTGACAGTATTGGCAAACGTTTAGGCGTTAAGCGTTATGGGGGTCAAACCGTTTTGGCTGGAGAAATTTTGGTTCGTCAACGTGGCACCAAATTCAAACCCGGTAATAATGTGGGACGTGGTGGGGATGACACCCTTTTTGCCCTTGAAGCAGGGGTGGTGGAGTTTAAATCCAACCGCAAGGGATCGTTCGTCGGGATTGTACCCACGTTGCTTGAAGCCTAGCAGACCGAAGTACCTTTAGGCTATGCCCCTCCTCGCTCGTCGACGGGGGGGCTTGGCGTTTGTTTGAACAAGAGACGATAGGGTTGACAGACCATAGAGTTTTTTAAAAAACCCTAATGCCCACGATCCACCATAAAGGCTTGTAGCTCGGCCAAAGCGTCTACCGCAAGCCCCCACTGCTTTAAGCGTTTCAAGGCCTGCAAGCCCGCTTCACCTAAGCGAAGGATTTCGGCTTGTGTGCCTTCAATCCCGAGTAAACTGACATAAGTGAGCTTGTTTTGATCCCTATCTTTACCCGTGGTTTTGCCCAAATCGTGAATACTGGCGCTCACGTCTAAGAGATCATCAGTGGCTTGAAATAGTTGACCAATACTGTCTGCCCACGTCGCTAAAGCGGCCTGCACTTGCAACGAAGCCCCCGCTAAAATCGCGGGCGCCACAATCGCATAACGCAACAAAGCCCCCGTTTTATTGGCGTGAATATAGCGCAATTGTTCCACACTTGCGGGAGATTCATGGCTCCACATATCGGCATATTGACCGTTAACAAGCCCACCAAAACTCCCCACATTCCCTAAGCGTTGGGTTACTTCTAGTAAGGCTTCTCGTTCTTCTAAGGTGTTTTGTGGACTATATTTCACCACACATTCAAAGGCAAAGCTGGCTAAGGCATCCCCCACTAAAACGGCCGTGGCTTGGTCAAAGGCTACGTGGGTCGTGGGTTTTCCTCGACGCAACGCATCATCATCCATACAAGGCAAGTCGTCAAACACCAAGCTTTGGGCGTGCATAAACTCACTACTGAGGCAAAGGCCTTGGATCGTTTGCAAATCGTGACGAGAAAGCGCCTGCCACACCAAGACGGACAAGATCGGGCGAATGCGCTTGCCCCCCAACAAGGTGGCATGACGCGCCGCTTGCCACAACCGTTTTAAAGACGCTTGCGCCTCTGGCAAATCCTTTAAGGCGTCTGCTTGCGGGTGCCAAGCCGTTTCTAACGCCTCTTCAAGCCACTGGTTGAGGTGTTGTTGAAGGCGACCGTAACGCCATTTGAGCCAAGTGGGGTGAGACAAAGGCGGAGCATCGCTAAGTGGGGCTTCTAATAAGTGAGCCATGTGAAGGGAATCTTGCATTTAAAACTCCTCGTCGTTTAAGGGAGATTCATCATAATCGAGCCCTTCTTCAAGGCGTTGAAACTGTTGAATCTGCTGTTCCAGTTTCTTAAGGGATTGACGGTTTTCTTTTCGATTGGCTTGGCGCAATTCTGGGTTTAATTTCACCACATGAACGGCTTTGCCCCCTTTTTTTGACTTCACTTGTTTGGTGGCGTGTTCTGTTTTTTGGGATTGAGCCAAACGCAAATGCTCGCCTGCTTGCGCTTCTTTCACCAGTTCCACATAATGGGTATAGCGACTGTTTAAAATGGTTTTTCTGGCTACGGCGTCTTTCACTTGGCAGCCGGCTTCATCAACATGAAGGCAATCTTCATAGGCGCACGTTGTTTGTGGCGTCTTGCCCTGTTGAAATTCAGGAAACGCGACGTGGAGGGCGGTGGGTGCTTCGCCTGAAAAATCCAATTGACTAAACCCAGGAGCATCCGCAATAAGCAGGCCATCTAGTGTTTCAAGCAGTTCGGTGTGTCGTGTGGTGTGAGTGCCTCTTCCGCCTTTGGAAGATAATTCGTTGACCCTTAATTTCAAGTGTTCGTCAATGGCATTTAAGAGCGAAGACTTGCCTGCCCCACTCACGCCTGCTAGTACCCATCGCCCCCCGATGCCTTTTAAATAGGCCTTTAACTCATCAATACGAGTTGAATCATAGATACTAGTCACCAAGGTGGGGACGCCCACATGGTGCGTGTAATAGTGTTGCCATTGAGCCAAGGTAAAGCCGTATTGAGGCTGAGTGGGTTGAAGATCTGCTTTGCTCAACACCAGTAAAGGGGTTAATCCGGCCAGTTGAACTTTGCATAAGAGCCTGTCCATTTGGCGAAGATCCAAGGAAGGTTCTTGCCATGGGCAGGCAATCAGCACATGGCTGATGTTGTGAATTTTGGGTTTAGTAAGCTGGGTACTAGGCGGTAAAATCCCTGTAATCCACCCCATATCAGAATCCGTTTCTTCAAGCGTGACAAAATCGCCCACCACCACGCTTAACCCCTGCTTTTTTAGGAGGGCTTTTCGCTTACATTGCACCATCATTCCATTGCGTTTACGAACGTTGTAAAAATCTGAAAAGTAAGTCACCACAAGCCCATCGGCTTCAGCGGGAAAGGCGGGATTGGGGTGTGTTAGATTCATGATGAGGGGGAATCCTTTCACGGGGGTTTCGCGTTCTAGCCTAGCACAAACATACTATACAGTGTTTTATCTGTCGAACCCTATGAATAAGATTTTCAAATTAGTTTTAATACCATTTAAACGAATGAATAGCGTATAGGTGGATTCTAGGAGCCTAGACTCGCAGATGGGTGAAGTGTACATAAACGTACATAAGCACATCGAGAATCGTAGCGACAACGAAGACGCCAGACGCTATTTAATCGTTTAATT
>JBIKNF010000016.1:0-29198 GCA_044358835.1 Vampirovibrionales bacterium
GTTTATGTACACTTCACCCATCTGCGAGTCTAGGCTCCTAGAATCCACCTATACGCTATTCAGTCGTTTAAATGGTATTAGTTCAATGTTTTCATTACCGAAAGGTTGAAAAACATATTTTTTAACCTATGGATACTAAAAATACGCCTCAAGGTGAATCAAGGCATTGAACGAAAGGCGTCATACTCATAACGGATACCTTGAACTAACACCACACCATTTTAAGAGAGAGAACAACCGAATGATGATGACACAAATTTCGTCTAATGGGACGCAAGCCAAACTTAATATGGAACGCCTTAAAGCAGTTCGTGAACGTATTCAACAAAATAATGCGCCACCCACAAGCAACGCCCTTCCTGTTTTTTCAAGCAATCTTCAACAAACCCAGCAGGTCGAAGCATCAAAAACGGCGGTGGATTCCCCCAATCGTGGGAAAACGTCTTTAGATTCTACACCTTCTGCCAAAACAACTTCTACCACTGCTCCTTCAGCCCCCGCTCTACTTAGTTCAGCCTTGCGTGAGCAGGACTACAGTCGTTTTCAAGATCAAGTTCACTCATCAATCAACTTGAAGGACGAGCCTTCCCCCATACAAGCCCTTCGAAATCGAACCCCACTCCCACCTCCTCCTCTAACCCAAGGTCGTTTTGGTCTGCCAGTGGGAGATATTCAATCTGTCGCTGAAAAGGCAGGTTTTGTAGGGGTGGATCAATCCGCCATTGAACGTGCCTATGCAACGCGCAAAAGCCTGTTTGTGGACCTTAAAATATAAAGCCCCCCCCCCCAACCCTAAAGAAGAAATAGATCCTTATGATTTCAGAACACTTGCAACAAACGACCCCTACAGCGTCGGAAGCACACGTCCCGATTTTGAGCCATTTAACGCCGTACCAGGCTGTAGCAATGATTGACAATTTACAACAACAACTAAACATCTACCAAACGGTGCAAGACGTGTTATTGCAAAAAAAGGTAAGCCTGTTAAAACAAAGTATTATGGATTTACCCGTTCAAGACAAAGCACTCAAAAAACTTCGTAAACAGCTCGATTCACTTGAAGAACAACGCCTGCAAATGCTTCATGAGTTTTGGCCCCTTGCCCTTGAACCTGTGCATGCCACGATGATTTTACTGGCCATGCCCAACGATCAAAAAGAAAGCTTCAATCAAGTGCGTCACGATTTAAAAGTGACCTTAACACAAGTGGCTCACTTGCAAGAAGAAACGCAACGCTTATTGCATGCGTCTTTAGACTGGGTGAATCAAGGCATGGCGTGGGTGAAGGAACACATGCAAGCTGGACAGAAAGAACTTACCTACAATGCCCGCGGCAAAACCAAGAACTCACAACGCATGAGTACCCTGCAACGTCAAGTCTAGCATCGGGTCGTATCGAAATGCCCCACAAACGAATCAGAAAGAAACGCCTAGCCCATGATGAGTATTAGCCCAAGCTTTTTCGGATTTCATACCGCACAACGTAGTTTACTGGCGGCACAAACGGGTTTGAATGTCGTCAACCATAACGTTTCAAACGCAAATGTAGAAGGCTACACGCGCCAACGGGTTGATCTTTCCACCGCAAATCCCCTTCAAATGGGGAGTGGTTCTTATTTTATGGGCCAAGGTACAGATATAACAGGCGTTACCCAATTAAGAAATAATTTTTTAGACACACAGTACCGCCAAGAACAAGCGGTTCAAGGCGAAGTTAAAACAGCCGCAACGATTTTAGGACAAACCGAAGGCATTATTGGGGAACCTTCCTTTTCAGGACTTTCAAACCGTGTGCAAGCTATGTTTGACGCCGTTTCAGACATGCGAAACAATCCACAGAGCCTGCCTGCCCGTACCGCCTTTATTCAACAAAGTCGAGACATGATTCGCGTTTTTCAGCAACAAGGGCAACAGCTTTTGGACTTGCATCACAACTTGGTAGGGGATTCTACCGCAGGAAGCTGGCCCAATAGCCAGTTGGGTTTAAGAGTGAATGACGTCAACGCCAAAATCGAACTGATTGCGGATTTAAACCGACAAATTATGAGTTCAACGTCGGCCAATGCCGTTCCTAATGATTTAATCGATAAGCGAAACCTATTGCTTGAACAGATTTCAAAGGTCATTGATGTAAAAACAACCGATTTACCTAACTACCAAGTAGTTCTCAATATCGGTGGCCAAGAAATTTTAAAGGGGGCTAAAATTTTAGATACCCTAGCTTTGACCGCCAGTACAGCAGCAAATGCAGACAGAATCCCCGCGCGCATTACCACCGTAACAGGTGGGGTTGATATTACTAACACCATTGCTTCTGGAGAAGTGAAGGCCGTTTTAGATGTCGCTGGCAACAATACATCCATTAAAAACGTCTATTCCACCTTTGAAGATCTTTCTAAAATGTTAGAAACGCTGGCCACTAATTTCAATAACTTGCAAGCCACGGGTCGTGATTTAGCCGGCACACTTCACACGGCAGACGCTTACAGCGATTTGTACACGCTTTCTCCTTCATGGGTTTCAGGGCCAAAATTGCTTTATTTAAAGATCAATACGGCTTTTGACAATAATATGGACAAAATCGCTCTCGCCAATAACGACCCAAGCGCCCCAAGCAACTTCGCAGGCGTGGGGGATTCTCGTAACGCGGGGAGCATGGCTGCACTGAAGAATACCGTTTTTTCAGTGTTAAACAATAATACACTAGAAGGGTTTCATCAAAACGTTGTTTCCGCTTTGGGAACAGATACCAAAAGCTATAGTGATCGTAACCAAAGCCAAGAAGATTTATTGAATCAGTTGCAAGCCAATCGTCAAGCGGTTTCAGGGGTAAATACCGATGAAGAGGGGCTGGATATGATTAAGTTTCAGCGAATGTTTGAAGCGTCCTCTCGCATCGTACAAACGTATAATGAAATCTATAAAAACATTATCAATATGGTGGGTTAAATTACAATTTGCCTTCTAAAAGCGCATAAACGGTTTCATCTGTTAAATCCGCATGAATGGGAGTAACCGTGACGTAATTGTTGCGAATGGCTTCAACATCTTCTTCCGAATCTGACGCCGTCTGGACTAATTCCCCAGCCAGCCAGTAATACGTAATGCCTCGAGGATCTTGGCGCTTTTCGTAAAAATCGCTGTACATCCGGCGCCCCAACTTGCAGAGCTTCAAACCTGCATAGTACTGGGCTTCTACTGCAGGCACATTCACATTTAAAACCATGCAAGAAGAATGCTTGAGTAAAGCCACCAACTTCGGCAATACCCCCGCCAAATAGGAACAAGCATCTTCATAATCAAACAAGGGATTGTACCCGTCTAAGGCACTGGTGGCAATGGCGGGTATGCCATTCATGGCGGCTTCAAGGGCGGCTGAAACCGTGCCTGAATACACGACATCACCCCCTAGGTTCGGGCCATGATTCATCCCTGAAATCACCACATCAATGCTCACATCTTTTAAAAGTGTGGTAATAGCCAACTTCACACAGTCACTAGGTGTGCCAGAAATGGAAAGGGCTTGCTTCACATTGGCCCCTTCTTTGTTAAATGTGGCGGTAAAGTCATACGCACGCAGGGGGTGATGCAACGTTAAGGCATGGCCTTGAGCCGATTGTTCTTTTTCAGGGGCCACCACATACACGTCGTGATCTTGACTTAAGGCTTTGGCCAGGGCGTGAATACCGCTAGCTTGAATGCCGTCATCGTTTGAAATTAAAATTCGCATTAGGGGGGGGTCTCTCTTTATCTCTGTATTCTATAGAAATCTCTGCGAAAGGGGGTTTACTCCCTCTCCCTAAGGGAGAGGGTTGGGGTGAGGGATTCGGGATGCCCGTCTATAGCTGGTGTTCCCTCCTCCTAGCGTAGCCCGCCATAGGCGAGGCGTGCGACCTAAGGAAGTAGGAACAAAGCAAAAGGCCTTTCGCAGAGTTTTCTATAGTGTGGTTATTCCTATTTTATACTATAATAGCATTAAATAATCTAAACCTATAGAAAGAATCCCCCATGACGCTGTGTCAAAACGATGCCCTCTCTGACGCTCATTACACCTTGCTTGAAGAAGCGGAAACCCTGTTCCAAGAAACGGCCTTCAACCAAGGGCAAGCCGTCTTACTGCAAGCCATGGAAGCCAATCCTCAGGTGTGGCAATTCCCTTATGCCCTTGCTCAGGCCATTTTGACTTATGCGGACTCTCCTAAAAAAGCGGTCGTCCTGCTCGAACAAGCCAGCCACCTAGCCCCCAACCAAGTGGAAGTATGGGCATCCTTGGCTCAAGCCTACCTTGCTTGTCAAGACTTTTCACTCGCCATTGAAGCCTTGCACAAAGCCCTTAGCCTTCCACACAGCAAAGCCACCCTAGACGCCTACCTGCTTTTGGCAGACGCTCTTGAAGCACAACAGTTTCTAGATGAAAGTGCCTCTGCCTTTGAAGAAGCGCTTTCACTGGCGCCTGCCACCCACCCCCAAGCGGTAGACGTCACTCTAAAGGCTTACCAGTTTTACGTGCGCCATGACGCCTTTGAAAATGCCTTAAACGTCATAGCACAACGCCTAGAAACTCATCCTGAACAGGCCATGCTGTATTTTTTAAAAGGCGTTTGCCTTGAACGCTTAGAACGTTTGCATGACGCACACACGGCGTATGAAACCGCCGTTGAATTCGGTAAAAATGCGCCTGAATTACATCGTCAAATGGCCACCTACTTTGCCCAAGCGGGCGATTCACTCAAAGCCATGACGCATTTGGTCACGATTTTAGAAATTCACCCCAACGATGCCGAAGCCCTAGAAGCCTTGGCGCATTTGCTGGCTGAGCAAGGCAAGCAAGACGCTCGCCTGCAAGTGCTTGAACGCTTGTTGGAGGCCCACCCTCATTACAGCTCTGCCTGGATTCAAGCGGGGGATGCCTATGATTTACTGGGCGAATGCGAAAAAGCCATTGACGCCTATAATCATGCCCTAGAACAGACGGGAAATCGTGCCTTAGAATTGCGAAAATCTCTGGTGGCTCCTGCGTTGCCCCCCCACACACAAGCCGAAAAAGACGCCTTGGTGCATCGCTTACACCTGTCGTTCAAGGCCTTGTCCTTTAATCCCCCACGTATTGAAAACCCAGCGGTTGAAGTGGGTATTACGCCTCAACATCTTAAAGATCAAGGCGTGTGGAATGAGTCACTTCAAGCCTTGTGGGAAACGGCGCTTCAAGGCATTCAGCGTGAAGCTCAACTGGCCTTAGCTCCACGTGAACCTCGTTCTAAGACGCATATTTGCCTTGTTACACGGGCTTTAAGTCACGCAGATGCCCCCACCCCCCCTTGGATGCCTGTCCTAAATGCGTTGGATCGAAGTACCTTTCACCTGCATTTGTTAAACATTGGCCCTAGTATTGAAGCCCCTAAGGGGAGTCGTTTTCATGCGGAAGACACGATGGAAGCCATTTCGGCCCATGAATGGTCAACCCTTCAACAAACCCTTTACCAACTGGCCCCAGATGTCTTGCTGTTTAGTGACGCCCAACGAGACATCGTCAGCACAGCGCTGGCCCTAGGTCACTACGCCTCTTGTCAAATAGATTTAGCCACCTTGGGCGTGCCGTTGTCTGCGCCGTTGCGTCCCTTGGCCTCCATCAGTAAGCGCTTTAAGGAAGATTTTGGTGCCCATTATGGTTACCCACTGGTGGCGATTGAAATCATGCCTGCCGTGTGGAACGCGACGGTTATTCACCAGCTGGGTGATTTGCTTGAACGGCACCCCACTCTTCAAGTGGCGTTGTATTTTAAAGGGGAAGCGCGCTTGCTAGAAGCCATGCAAGAACGCCTAAAAGCCTTGTATCCTCAAGGGTTGCATCGCTTGGCGTGGATGTCTTTACCTACACATGAATCCCTTAAGCTCTTTCAAGTGGCGGATGCCGTGCTCCACCTCAGCCCGCATACGTCTGTTTTAATTCAGCAAGCCGACGCCTTTGCTACCCCCGTATTTTCTACGGATGAAATGCCCGCCCTTCAAGCCCTTCTTGCTCTTTCGGAAGCCCAACGGCTTGAATTAAGGGAAGAGCGTCTGCGTGAAGTCGCCCACCGTTATGCCCCTAGCCATGCCGAACGCCAAGCCAAGGCCTTTACAGAAGAATGGATCTCATGCCCAGCTTAATACAAGAAACCGTTACCCCCCTAGAAGCAACAGTACATCTCCCGAATAGGCAAGCCCCTTTTCACCTCACCGGCTTGCGTAGCACTCGCTTGCCTGAAGGCGATTTTGGAAAAACCATGGTTTACGTAGCAGGCCTAGGTGGGAGCTTTCAGTGGGCTTCCGCGTTTTGGAAAGACTTAATTGAAGTCGGCACGCTTGATTCTGTCATCGGCATAGATTTACCGTCATTTGGGGTGAATCATCACTTAAAAGTGAGCACCTTGCGGGCGTGTATTGAAGATTTAAAAACGCTGTGTGCGCTTAATACCCTTAAAACCGCGTTACATATTCAACATATGGAATACGGCTTCTTTTCCGCAATAAGCCTTGGGGCCGTGAGTAGTCTTTATGTGCTTCCTGATGTGCAAGACGACTACACAGGGATTATTCTGTTTGTGCCTGCTTTTAAAGGCTGTCGTAAAACCTACACCCCTACCTATATCGCTTCAGCCCTGTGGAAAAGTGTTCTTTATACCTTGCGTCAAACCCTTGAAACCCCTCTTAAACTGCCTTACACCATGGATGCCATTACCCAATGTCCCCAACTGCGTCAAGCGTATAAGGCGCATCATGCTGGTGGGGTGATTCAGCATCCGCTTGGGTTTATGACGTCTATTTTACCGTGGCAGATTAACGCACCTAGGCAAGTTAAACAGCTTAAAAAGCCTGTTTTAATGATGACCGCCGGGCAAGACTGGGTTTGTGAAACCGCTACGATGCACAAGGCATTTAAGCAATTACCCCCACATCCCTTTCACCAACTGGCTCATTTCCCGACGCTGTACCATGATGTGTTGCTTGAACCAGATCGTATGATTCTAAAAGAACCCATTCAACAGTGGATGAACGCTTGTGTAAAAGCGTCTGACGCTTAAGCTCTATTGCTCAAGAACCTTCCCTATGTTTGTTCCGTCTTTTTCTACTTTAAACCTCAATGTAAAAGATTGTAACAAAACTTAAAGTTTAGGCTCCATGTGCCGAAGCCTATTTACATAGGGAATCTTTTTAATTCAGAACTCCATCTCTCTCTCTCTATCAAGAAGAAGTAAGAAGAATAAAACAGGGAAGAAGAACACTCATGTCTATCAACAATATCCAACCGCCTAGCGTTACAGGTCTTTCTGCTGGAACACAAGGGTTGTATAATACCCTTGCTAATGTCAATCTTGAAATGTCAGCACTTTCTGGCATTGTTTCTGCCATTAATTCTAATCAAAACATTCAATCTTCAGCGACTAAAGCTTCTGCTCAAGCAAGTAATCTCACCAAAGGTCTTGCTTTAGACATCAAAGACCTAAAGGGAAATTTATTAGAAATGACCCCTGCAGAAGCTGCTGCGAGAGGCTATGTTATTAAAAATGGGGACCAAATTTTAGTAGATGGTCAACAGTCCATGCCTATACCTGCCGGTTCTGGTTATGGCGGACTTTTTGAACAAGGACTTGGCACATCATTTAACATTAACCCCACACAAGCTTGGAATGGAGCAGGGGCTTTCCCTCAATACGCGGTGGATCCCAATGGACGCATCGTGCCAAGCGTAAACTTTATAGACAGAACTGCAGGGGCAGGCATGTCCTTTGGTTTGCCGCCTAGCATCAATGATGTAGAAGCCAATTTAAAGGGGATTGATCCCTTTAATTACGGACGGCCTGCGTTCGGCATGCCACTAGCTGGTGGTGGGGATTCACGCTCTGTGAACCTAGGTTCACTAAAGGCATCCATGTTAGATTCATCCGTGAATTCAATGGGCTTCTCACCTACAGGAAGCTTGAATACCCTTGAAGACGAAAATACTGAATTTCTTATGCTCATTTCGCTCTTGAAACTATTAGGGATAAGCCCTACAGATTTAGCCAATACGGCCTTGTCTAGCCTTCAAGGCAATAGCCCCACCGCACAAGACGCCACACCCTTACCGATCCTAGATACCACCCTGACGGAAACGACCTAAAGTGGCATGTGTGGATTGCCTGAACCCTATAAGGGTGATTTAAACCTAATTGTAAAAAAATGTAACAAAACTTAAAGTTTGGCTACGGACTGCCGAAACCTTAGGTGCGAGACATTTTTACTTCGCAGCAAACATTTTTTATTCGGGACAATTAGGAAAAACAAAACACATGAGCGTTAATCCATATTTTACAGTGCCTAGCGTGAGCGCCATTTCTAGCAATACGGCTGAAGTACTCGATTCTGTGACAAAAGCCGAGGTGGCTTCTCAAGAAAATATCGCGCTTAAAAATGCGCTTGAAGGCCAGCCCAAAACCGCTGGTACAAACTACGGGGGTCCTTTTCAACAAGGCCAAGGGACTTCATTTAACATTGACCCCACCAAAGCATGGCATGGAGCAGGCGCCGTGCCTCAATACACCGTCGCGCCAGATGGCCGAATCGTGCCCTATGTCAACTTTCTCGACAAAACCGCAGGGGCGGGGATGAGTTTTGGCTTACCCCCTAGCGTGAATGATGTCGAAGCCAACTTAAAACGCATCGATCCTTACGCTGCATCGGGAGCGAGCCCATTGCCTCCGCCAACGGTAAACCTCGTTCAAGAAACGGCGCAACTCAAACAAAAAGTCGCCGAATTGCAAAACACCATTACACAATTCTTAGGTGGAACAAGCCTTATTTCCGCTATGCCTAGCGCGGGGGGGACTGCCAACCCATCAACCGCTTCAGCGACGGTGGATTTACCCTTGGTGGGTGGAGGAGTCGCCTAGTAAGCGATCGTTATTTTCGACTTAAACCAGGCCTCTTCACCGCCGTGTGGAGAGGTTTAGTTTTTGCCACAAGCGGGATTCATACGCCACAAACGCCGATTCATCCCCCAGTAAATACGATTGAGCCACCGCGTTGGACAAATCATTCAACACCGCTTGTTCAGGCCGTGGAACAATCCCTTCATGGGCGTATAGCACCTTGTTTGCTCCACGAACGAGGGCTTCTTCGCTTAAGGTATGCGGAGGTTTTTGACTCAGTACACGCAAGCCTTCTATTGTAGAAGGCAAGACAGGGGCCTGTTTACTGAAGGCCAGCTGATGCACCGTGCGCGTGAGAAAACGCGCAAAATCTACCGCTTCTTTAGGGTGTTGACTTTGCTTAGGCACCACCAAGACCATCGGGCTCGCGTCAATGCGACGCGCAGGGGCAGAGGCGTCAAGCGGTGAAAGACGCAAGGTAGCAAAGACCGAAGGGGCGTTGTTTTCAATTACCTTTAAGGCACTGGCTCCCGCTTCTAAATGAACGAGCTTGCCCGCCATAAAGAGTTCTAGGGCGGTGGCATAAGCGCCTGTAATGTTTTCAGCGGGAATACGCCTTTGTGAAATGCCGACCTTCACAGGTTCTAAAATCGACACTAGTCGCTGGTGAAAGGCGTCTTGAGTGGTGGGTAAATCCCCTGAAAGCGCAAGCGTTTTGAGTAGGTTGCCTCCGCTGGTGAGCAGGGGGAAGCGGTTGTACACGCTTCTTGCAGGTGGGGATTTCAACAAAGCAGTGTTTTCAAACGAAAGCACGGTCGTCGTATACCACGGCACCGCAACGAGTTTCCCTGAAAATTGGCAGTAGCTTAACAACGCCGGTGCGTAGATCGTGACCTCCTTCTTGAGAAAAGGGGTGAGTTCTAAGAGGGCGCGACGTTCGGCAAGCGTGCTGGCAAAGGCTGGGTTAAGGTTGATGACATCAGGCACGTGGGGGCTGAGCATGGCGGTTAAGGCGCGCTTTTCCCCTTCGGCAAACGGTACATCCACCCAGTGGATACGAACTTGCGGATGGACGGCTTCATAGTCATCTATCCATGAGCGAATCAGGGGGGTGAAATCCCGTAGTTGAAGCGTCCAAAACTCAAGGGTGATATGCTTTTCAGAGCCTTTTTGCTCGACGTTTCCACAACTGGCGAGGCTCAACACCAGCAAAGCTGTTAGAAAGAGCGAACGCATCCATTTCATAAGGCTAGAGCTCCGCTTTTAGGGGGCTTAACTGAAAGAGCGTAAAAGCGTTTTGCGTCGACGCTTCAATGACGGCTTCAACCGAAATCCCGCGTAATTCGGCGATGAAATCGGCAACAAACTTGGTGCGATACGGCTCATTGGGCTTGCCTCGTTCAGGCACAGGCGACAAAAACGGTGAATCCGTCTCAATCAACAAGCGATTTAGTGGGACTCGTTTGGCGGCGGCGTGTAAGTCCGTGGCTTTTTTGAAGGTGACGTTCCCTGCAAAGCTCACATAAAAGCCGAGTTCGACCATTTCCAGGGCGAAATCAGCGTCGCCGCCGAAGCAGTGCATCACGCCTTTGACGCCTGAATGGGCTTCGACCAAGGCTTTCACATCGGCATGAGCCTCACGATCATGCACAATCACGGGTAAATCGTACTGCAATGCCAATTCTAAATGCGTCTTAAAACACTGGCGCTGTAGCGCCGCCTGTTCGGAATCGCCCCTTTGGTGATAGTAATCCAAGCCTGTTTCACCAATGGCTTTGACCTTCGGATGCCCCAAACGTCGTTCGACTTCAGCCACCCAATTCGGCACGGTGAGCGTTTCTTCGACTTCACACGGATGCACGCCAATGCTGGCGTAGACCTGCTCAAAACGTTCAGCGACGCCAAGCACCCGATCAAAATCGGCGATGTTCACCGCAGGATTCAGCACATAGCCGACGCCGTAGTCTTTGGCACGTTCTAGCACGTCTTGCAGGTCGGTATCAGGGGGGTGGCCCATGATGCCTGCTTCAATGTAGTCCAGATGGCAGTGGCTGTCAAAGAGAAGGGGGGGCATGGCGGGAGGCTCCGAAGGTGGGGGGTATGGGCTTTAGTGTAACACAAAACCGCCCGCTCGGGTAGAGCAGGCGGTTGGGGGGATGTTTTTAAGGTTACCTTCTTCTAGGTGAAGTTTGACCTAGAGGTCTACGGACTAATGTACTTTTCTTAGGTAATAATTGTAGTAGTAATGTATTATCATTTGCATAGGTTCTAAGAATACCCAAATAGATGCCAGCGCTATTTTTTTCGGTAAGCTTTTTCTGTTTAGCTAAGCGGTTTTTTTCGGATCTCAATCTGGCTTTTGCTGTTTTACCTAACTTTTTAAAAATTGCTCTTTTTGTGGAGTCTACATCACCCAAAACGCTTATGCATGTTCTCCAAAATTCAATTGGGCCTACTGTTATGTTACCAACAGTTAAAACACCTGATCTCGCCTGTGAAGCGGGGGAGGGGGCGGAAGACGCGGTGGCACGTGGGGCGGAAGCCGTCACCACGGACGGCGCAACGGACGGCGCAAAGCTAGAGAGTTTCATGGCAGGAGTATCCTTATAAATAAACTTAAAAACACAAAACAGAACAAGGCTTTTGAATAAAAAAGCTAACTATACAGTATCGCGTCAAGGGGGCAAGTCAAGGCTTTATTGCAATTTGTTACGAAAGAAGCCCCTCACCCTCCTTCACCCTGCCGTTCTTAAAAAGCTTGGTTCCTTCTAAGGCGAGGAGGAGGAAAACACCCGCGTTCGTGGGGGTTAAGAACCCTTGGGTTCGGCTCCCTCTCCCTCTGGGAGAGGGTTGGGGTGAGGGTTGCCTTTCTCCCAAATAAAAAAGGGGAGAGTTAAACACAAAGAAGCAAAAAATAGAGCAGAATCTTTTCAAACAGAAGAAGTAACTTCGTCCTTAAAGAATTCTTTGAGTGTTGTCTCAGTTACTGCTACCCTAGGGCTTGGACGTCTTGCATGAAGTATCCATTCAAGTGTTCTTCCATTTATATTAAGATCTTCAGTTTGATGATCGAGCAAATGATTCGCCATTCTTTGAATTCTATTTATCCAAGAAGTATAATCAGAATTCCCAAGATTGGTTACTTGAGCCATAAAATCTTCTAGATTAGACACCACTAACATATTGTTAAGTAACAAGCCCGATCTCGCCGACGAGGCGGGGGTGGGTGGGGTTGCGGTGGCACGGGCGGGCGTCGCCGCGGAAACGTTGCGGGTCGGGGGTTGCATGGCAAAAGCCGGTGAAGCGAGTACCTTCATGGGTGTATTCCTTTCGATTTAAAAGCACTATGTGTGTCGCCATTTCGTGGGTGACAATTGTATACTATCACGTCAACGCCGAAACACAACCCCTTTTTTACTAGTAAATTGTATTGCTACCTTTGATTCGAATTGGTATAGGCTCTAATAGTTCGGTTGATGGTTCTGTTGGTGTATTAATCTCTGTGTTCTTAGGGTTCGTATCTGTTACGACAGAAAGGTAGGGGTACCGATAATTTTCTCTCTTTGGCGGGTCTTTAAGTATTCTTGCTCTTTCTAAGCAATAGAGTAACGCATCCGCATAATTGAGTATTCGTGGCCGTTGCGTTTCACCATTTTCAGCAATTTCATAGTATAAATGTTGCCGAGCGTTCCAATCATATAGCTTAAACGGCCTATGTGTAATGTCAGGACTAAGAACCAAGTGAAACCGATCATTGTTTTCAAAAAAGTTTTTTAGCTCTTGTTTGATTTGGTCAGGAATTGAAGGCCGTACTTGTTCTTCCATAATAAGTAGTAATTTTTCGATTAATGTCAGATTTTGGTTGTTGAGGGAAAGCTGGTCTATAATAAAACGGTTTAATTCTACCTCAAAGGCCTTCCATTCAACAACATTTCCATTAACGCGAAATCCGCCTACTCGAGCGGTGGAAGCGGGGGTGGGGTAGGTGGGGCTCGCGGGAGCGGGCGCCCACGCAGGGGGCTGAACGCGTGGGCGCGTCAGCGCGGGAGGGGAAAGCAGTTTCATGGTTCATCCCAAGGGTTGGGGGGTAGGGCATCGTAGTTAGGCAAGTATCGTAAGGGTATCGCATCAAGCCCCGCGTGCAAGGGGTTGTCACAATTTTTTACAGTGGGCATCTATTTATTTATGGCGTTGTTAAGCTGATTTAATGAATCTCTTACATAGAACATCAAAATTTTCTAAGTTTATATGTAGCTTTGGCTCTGCAACATTATTTTCTAATATTGTCAACGATTTTGAGTCGCCGCTCGAATATCTTACCCATACAAGACGTTTGCCAGACCCAACACAAATAGCCACCAATGGGCATTTCTTCGAGAGGTGAGGCAGCTACATTGCTTACAAAGTACAGATGTCTTGTCAATACTTTGTCAGCATTTTCATAAAATCACCCCGAAGCCAGTAGTTTAACCGCTTCGCTTGAGTCTTGATGAAGCCTTTCCCACAACAGGGGGTAGCCTTCTTTAAGCCCTTGCACGCCCAAGCGTTCTACCCATTCAAACGCGCTTTCACGCGCCTGCACCAACAAGTCGTAATCGTTCACCAAGTGGGCAAATTGCAGTTCAGGCAACCCACTTTGACGCAACCCCACATAATCGCCAGGGCCTCGAATGGCCAAATCATGTTCAGCAATCACAAAGCCGTTGCTGGTTTCTTCCATAATTTCAAGACGTTTAGTGGTTTCTTCATTCTTTTGTTGCGCAATTAACACACAGTAACTTTGATGTTCCGCACGACCCACTCGCCCCCGTAATTGATGCAATTGAGCCAGACCAAAACGCTCCGCATTTTCAATCAGCATCACACTGGCGTTGGGCACATTCACACCCACTTCCACCACCGTGGTAGACACCAAAATATCAATATTTCCTTGCACAAAGGCCTGCATAATGGCGTCTTTTTCTTCCGATTTCAGCTTACCGTGCATGAGTCCCAAGCGACGGTGGGCAAACACTTCGCTGCGCAAGCGTTCATATTCTGCGGTGGCGGCTTTGGCACTTAAACTTTCGCTTTCATCAATTAGGGGAAACACAATATAGGCTTGACGCCCATACAGCAACTGCGTTTCAATCAGGGCATACGCTTCTTTACGATGGCTATTGCTTAACAGGCGTGTGACAATCGGCGAACGCCCAGGGGGAAGCTCGTCTAACACACTGACATCTAAATCGCCGTGTACCGTCATGGCCAGCGTTCGAGGAATAGGCGTTGCCGTCATTGAAAGGAGCTCAGGCATGTGATCATTCACCCCTTTGTGACGAAGGGCAAGGCGTTGTTTGACGCCAAAACGGTGTTGTTCGTCCACCACCACGACGCCTAGCCGGTGAAACAACACACTTTTTTGAATCAGGGCATGCGTTCCCACCACCAAGTGAATCTGCCCATTGGCAAGGGATTGTAAGACTTCTCGCTTGGCTTTCGCGCCTAATTTCCCCACCAGCAAAGCCGTTTTAATCCCCAAGGGCGCCAGCATCTCCACACAACCCTTATAATGTTGTTCGGCGAGAATTTCAGTGGGCGCCATAAACGCCCCTTGAAAGCCATTTTCAATCGCCACCAGTAAGGTGAGCATCGCCACAACCGTTTTACCACTGCCCACATCTCCATGCAAGAGCCGGTTCATCGGTAAGGCAGACGCCAAATCATCACAGACTTCTTGGAACGATCGGGCTTGTGCCTTGGTCAACTGATACGGCAGGCTTTCCAAAAACTGATGCACCAAGCCATCGGGTTTTACATGGATGATCTGCCCCTGTATTTCATGCTTATAGGTGTAACGCATCAACGCCAAACGCAGTTGAAGCATAAACAATTCTTCAAAACCAAAGCGATGCTTGGCTTTTTCGGCGATCGCTAGATTCATGGGAAAATGTAGGCTGTGAAAGGCTTCATGCACCCCCATAAGCTGGTGTTCTTGACGGAGGGCTTCTGGTAAAGCATCGGGGATTTCGGCACTGAAGGCGTCAAGAGCATTTTGAATGCATCGTCGCAAGCTTTTTAGATTTAACCCTTGCGTCAACGGATACACAGGCAAGACGGTCGTGGTGCCATGGCCGAGCATCGGGGCTTCATCACCGTCTTCATAGCTCAGGGTTTGCATTTCGGCGTTGTCGAGTTGGGGGCAGTGGTTGAAGCTGTCCCACTTGACTTTCCCGCTAATTAAAACTTCCGTGCCTTTGGGGAACTTGGCTTTCACGCTTTCCAACATGGCGCGTTGACGGGTACTGAAAAAGCGTTGCGAGCTGACTTTTCCGCTGTCGTCTTGAAATAAAAACCGCAAAACGCTCAATTTACCACTTTTTAAGTCGTGCGACTCCACTCGCTTAATGGTGGCAATTAAACTCACGTATTCGCCTTCCATCACATCAGCGAGTTTTTTGCGTTGCTGGTAGTCAATGTACTGACGCGGGGCGTACCTGAGGACGTCTTCTACGGTGGACAGCCCCAAACTTCGGAGCATGCCTTCTAATTTCGGCCCGACTCCTTTAATTTTCGCCAAAGACTGCTGCCCCGCAGAAAGGCATTCCTCATCCACCGTCGCCGTTTTTTTAGTCGGGGGCTTAAGCATGGCGTGGCAAAAGTGTTCAAGGGCATCAACAGCGTGCATCCGCAGGGGGAGATCCATCATGTCGTAGCGTTGAAACTGCATCAACAGTTTTGGGATGGCTTCTTCGTCGAAGATGTGTTTAATCACGAGCTTGAGTTGCAGTCGCACAAAGGCGTCAAAGCGACGTTCTTTGCCTTGCACGTTGATGAATCGATGATTTTTTTCAACATCGATGCCTTTGAGCAAGGTTTCAAACACGGCGTGGACTTCGGGAGATAAAATAGAAGTCGTCCTCATTAATTTAAAAAGAACCTAATTGATATTCTATCTTAATATATATCAAATATTTGGTACATTTTTCACGCTATTACAACGTTTTTTAAGCCTTGCTTCTAAATTCCTAGCGTTCGGCAGGCACATAATCAGGCAAAGGACGGCGAGCAGGGATCTTGTCAATCAACTTAAACAACAACGTCTTCACATTCACCACATTCTGATTGAAAAACGCCATCACTTCCCCATGGCTCACAGGCGGGATGCCGTCCACACCCGCATCATAGTCGGTAATCAACGCAATGCCAATGGGGTAAAGGTTCAATTCTTTCACCAAGTGGACTTCAGGGTACTGCGTCATGGTAATCACTTCCCACCCTTGGTTGCGAAACCACTTACTCTCGGCCTTCGTTGAAAAACGAGGCCCTTGAATGACCACAACCGTACCTGTTTCATGCACCGTCAAACCCGCTTCTTTACCTGCTTCAATCGCCCACTGACGACCCTCTTCATCATAGGGATCCGCGGCTGAAACGTGGGTGATGATGCTTCCTTCATAAAAGGTATCGCCACGGCTGTGGGTACGATCCACATATTGATCGCAAATCACCACATGCCCAAGAGCCACCTCTTTCTGAAGGCTCCCTGCGGCACAAGGGGAAATAACCGTATGCACGCCCAAGCTTTTCATCGCCCACACATTGGCTTTGTAGTTAATACGATGCGGGGCAAGGGTATGGTTCTTACCGTGCCTAGGCAAAAAGGCGACTCGCTTACCATTCACCGTACCAAGCGTAATTGCATCGCTTGGGGAACCGAAGGGGGTTTCTATACGTATAGTTTGGGTGTCTTCCAAAAATTGATAGAACCCTGAACCGCCAAAAACACCAATATCAGCAAGGGCATGTTCTTCTGTATGAAAGGCAAACGGCGAAGGCAGTTGAGGCATAATCAAGCATCCTTTACATGAATCAATTCACGTTTATCATCTATTAAACCTTATTACATTAGCGTAAACATGCTTTAGAAACAAGATTTCATTTCAGATTTTGTTAAGTTGCCAGTTAAAAAGTACGTCTACCTACCCGATTCTGCATCCAGTTCCTTCGCCAATTCTGGGTAATAGACTTTCAGTTTTTCTTGAATAAAGTTGGGACTTTCCCCCGCTTGAATGGCCATAACCCCTTCAATCATCATGGTTCGTTCGTGAATAATGTGCTTGACTTTAAACTTCACGTTACTGCTTAAGGGAATAAAGAGCAAGTTGGCAAAGGCCACCCCATACACCGTGGCTACAAAGGCAACGGCAATACCAGAACCTAACTTTGACGGATCGTTCAGGTTTTCCATCACGTGAATCAACCCCAATACGGCGCCAATAATCCCAACGGTTGGGGTAAACCCCCCTGCAGTTTCCCAGATTTTAGCAGCCGCGCCCATGCTTTCTTCATAAACGGTGAGTTCCGTTTCCATAATATCCCGAAGTAATTGAGCATCGGTGCCGTCGGTCATCATTTCCATGCCCTTTTTTAAGAAAGGGTCTTTAATTTGAGCAATATCGCCTTGCAAGGCCAAAATCCCTTCTTTACGGGCTCTGGTGGCGAGGTTAATGATGAGTTTAATCGTTGCCTTGGGATCTTGATGATGCCCCAGAAAAATGAGTCCAAGCGTGCCTACCCCATTTTTGAGTTCTTCTGGGGTGAAAGAAAGCACGGTTGCCCCAATGGAACCGCCGACCACAATAATAAATGCGGTGGGTTGAACCAACGCCATGACAGAACCCCCTTCAAGGACTTGCCCCCCAATGACGGCGATAAATCCTAATAAGAGTCCACCAATTGCAAAAATATCCATAGGGTCTAGGTTCTCTTTTTTGGAACGATACTCTACCTTAGTGTGACAGATGCATCGCCTGTTGCGCAGTTTTTTGTTGAAAATTACATTATTGAAGTGATTTAATCATTACAAAAACAATCATTTATAACGGATACGATAAAGCCGTTAATGTTTTGTTAAGCTTTGTAACAGACGAGCAATACTTCCGATTATGAAGACTTTATTAAAGTGAAGACACTCACAATCCCGAGCTTCTTCAACCCTTCCACCTTCGATTCTTTCCCCATCTTTCCCAACTATTCCCAACCCTAATTTACGAACCTATCGTTCCCCTTTTGTTCTTTTTTCCAGTTCAGTAACCACCTAGATTTTATGTAAACAACTTGCTCTAGGCACGCCACCTAAACCATTGTGTTTTACATTTTGTACAGAGACCTTCCAACGCCGAAGGCTCTGTACCCTCGTTCAGCATTCACTCAACCGCTAACCTTGCTTTTAAACACCCACCGAAGCCCGCCTGCTTCACCCATGTTTCATATTTTCCCTCTCTCTCTCTTTCCTCTATATGCCTATGTCCCCCTGTAATGAGCTTTTCATTACAGGCTTTTTATTGGAGATTTTGATTTTTAATCGTCCAACGACCGTCCTTTGTTAGGGAAATCGTCGGCAGGCCTGAGCCTTGTGCCAAAGACTCTAAATAGGCTTCAAGATAACTTTTCTCTACCGTATATTCTCCAAAAGTCTGACTTGGTAGTTGTACACCTTTTTGTACTCGTTCAGGGTGTTTTTTAACATAGCAACGTAAGGAAGATAAACCAGATCTTCGTTCAGTAAGAAATTTACTCACGGTTAAATAAAGTTTGTAACTGTCTTCTAAAAAGTCACCCTTAGAGTTCTTTATAGAAGTAACGCGTTCACCATAAGCTTTAGTCATATCCACTTCTACTGTTAAACCACTAATGTTCATAAAATGACCAGGGTGTTTATTGGGTATATCATCTAGACGTAGATGTAGAGATTCTTCCAAAATGGATTTTATCAACTTTTCATCCGCTTCAATTCTAAGCATTATGTCTTGATAAGGGAGGAGTTCTGCTAAATCTCGCCTTGTAAAAAGAGCATTTGTAATCTTATTGTCTGAACGTAAACAACCTGCATGAATCATTGCAACATCAACAGGTGCTGCAGGATTGAAATGATTCCAAGCCGCAAGGTGCCAATCGGCGATACAGTTTCCTTCAGCTGTTTCTTGACCCCTTCTAAGATTTTCAAAAGTGAAGTCAAGTGGTTCAGGTAAGGTGGCTAATGGCTTATTTAGTGATTCAGAATATCTTCGAATACAAGGGTCAATTGTAGCTAAGACTTCAGGACTTGGTGTGCTATCTTCTGTGGGCTTGATTTCTGTTGTTATATTTTTCACATTCGAAGCTGGGAGCTTCCCAAATACCAAATCATGCATTAGGGCCTGTAGACGTTCCCATAATAGTTTTGGTTCTCTAAATTCAACGTTTATGTCACTGTGGCTTCTTGCATTTGCATCAGCGCACACCACAGGCACACTAGTTTCTCGCAAAATTGAAGAATTATGTTCATGCCCAACAATAGCTAAATTAATAGGTAACTTGCTTAAGCGTTGGTAATAATCTTCACCTAAATGAGCTAACAAAATAGTCATATCTGGACGATGGGCCATAATAATCTCTGGCAAGTGTTTTTCTATTTGGCTTAGTGGGTCTTCTAAATGAACATTTTGTGGAAGTTTAGTATACACTTCAGGAATACAAACACCGTAGACGAGAATACGCCGGCCGTTTACTTTCATAATTTTGTATGCAGGCGTTTCATTTAAGTGACGCCCATTTTGAAAGAGGTTGCCACCCAGCCATGTAAATAAGCTACGATTCACTTGTTTTTTTAAATTTTCTACGCCTTTATCAAAATCGTGGTTACCCAGAACAGCGATTAATTTTCCGTGTACAAGTTTAAAAAGAGCATTCATACCATCTATGAGATGGCTTCCACCAGTTAGTTCTGATTCAGGGCTTGGAGATAATAAATCACCACCAAATAAAACAAGAATAGGCTGGGAGGGATCTTTGTTTAAAAGATTTTTCAAAACAGAATAAATTCGAGCAACTCCATTAGGATGGTAGACATCATTAAATGTTATGATCTTTACCTCATTTAAATTTAAACCTTGGCGTTGAACAATGGTTTTCGTTGAATTTAAATAAGAAGAAGGGGTGTAGTTAGCTACGTAAGGAGAAAAGCGCATTTTTTAATTCTTATGGGATTAAATCATTTCTAAAACACGAAATTATTATATCGCTTCAAGAAAATAAATCAAACACAAAAACGGAGCCGATGTTCACCGACTCCGTTTAAAAAGGCTTAAAGCTAAAGGGCTACACATTCACCGCAGATGGCAGGACTTCTGAAGCCCCTTCCACGAGTTTGTCTGAAATATAGCGCGGGAATTGGCGGCCTCGTTCAGACATAAAACGCTCATAGCTTTTCACACCAAAGGTTTTAATCACATGCTGTTCCACAAAGTCAATATCAAAGGGCTTACAGCTAAAAATATCGAAGAAAAAGTAATCTTTTTCCACAAAAGAATGAAACGTCAAATGCGATTCCGCAATAATTACCACACCGGTAATGCCCTTGTCTTCAGGCACCAAGCCACTATACGGAAACACATAGGGGGGAATGATTTTTGTCATGCCAATCAATTCGGGCAGGTCATCCAAAAAGGAATGCACCAACGCTAAGTCGGAAATTTTGTCTCGGTCGCATTCACGACAGTCTAACATTAAGTGAGGCCCAAAGCCTTGTTCTATAATTGCCATAGTAAAACCCTTTATACAGTTTGCTTCAAGTACTTCAAGTGATTTTGAGGTGTTTCGCACAGGCCTAAGCCCTGCTGGATGCCGTACCTTCTTTGGCTGATCGCAACGTCGACAAAGGGGTGACGTTGTCAAAATCCACTTGACGCATCGTGGGGCTGCCGACTTGGCGAGCAGGGTGACGCATCATTTTACCCGTGGCAGGGTTCATTAATCCACGAGCAAACTCTAAGTAATTCGATTCGCTTGCCTTGAATTTGTCTTGCAAATAATTAAAGGCAAGGGCAGGGTCACATTGATCCCCACAGGTGTATAAGTCGACAGACGCATACCCATATTCAGGCCATGTATGAATCGTTAGATGAGATTCAGCGATGACAATTACACCGCTTACACCATAGGGATTGAAATGATGAAAACAACTTTGAACGATGGTGGCCCCACACGCAATGGCTGCTTCGCTCATGAGCTGTTCAACCAAGGCATTGTTATTCAAAACGTTGGGGGTGCAATCAAAGAATTCAGCAAGCAGGTGGCGTCCTAAATTCGGGGCAGGTTTGGCGAAGTGCTGTTCAGTGGTTGGGTTTACTGAAGCGTCAAACGCATGGAGAGGGGGGGGTTGCAAACTTTCTTGCAGTTCTAAAGATGTGTTCAATTCCAATTTCCCTTTTCTAGTTTATTACAGTAACGCTAAGTGAATAAGGCATGAAAACTCATACAATTTCCTTAATTTTGAAAGCGAAACGCTTTCTTACAGGTGTAACAGTGTCGGGTTTTAAGTGACTGACGCACTTTCGGCAAGACGACGTCTAAAGTTTAGGAGTCTTCTTGCAAAAATTAAACTTGTAACATAATACGGAACTAAAAATGCAAAGGCAAGCTTTTTCATGGAGATTCATCTAAATTTTTGACCTCATGCGTGAATCCATGAACGCTGTTGCAACGCCTTAGTTAAACATATCTGAAATGGATTGCGATTCATGAATACGGCAAATCGCTTCCCCCAGCAAGCTTGCGATGGAGAGTTGCTTGATTTTGTCCACCGATTTGGCTTCTTCACTCAGGGGAATACTATTGGTGACAATCACTTCTTTAATCGAAGAATTGGCCAGACGTTGCACCGCAGGACCACTAAAAACAGGGTGAGCCGCCATGACGTAAACATCATGCGCGCCATTGGCCGTCAATAAATCAGCCCCACTGCAAATGGTGCCTGCCGTGTCAATCATGTCGTCAATTAAAATACAGCTACGGCCTTTGACTTCACCAATAATGTTGTAGACTTCCGCTACATTGTGAGCAGAACGGCGTTTGTCAATAATAGCGATGGGGCATTCAAGCTTTTTGGCAAATACTCTGGCACGTTCTACACCGCCCGCATCAGGGCTAACGACCACGGGATTCACCAAATCACGGGTGCGAATATAGCTAAGCAAAACAGGCGTGGCGTGAAGGTGATCCGTAATAATGTTGAAGAAACCTTGAAGTTGGCCGGTGTGTAAATCCATGGCCACCACTCGATTCGCCCCTGCCGTTGAAATTAAATCGGCTACGAGCTTGGCGGAAATGGGTTCGCGTCCAGCGTTTTTACGATCTTGACGGGCATAGCCGTAATAAGGAATAATGGCGGTAATGGATTTAGCGGAGGCACGCTTAAGGGCATCAATCATCAGCAAGAGTTCCATGATGTTGTTGTTTGTCGGTCCGCAAGTGGGTTGCACGATGTACACATCTTCCCCACGGACGCTTTCTTCAATGCGAACGTACAGTTCACCGTCGCTAAAGTTTTTAATCTGAACAGGAGACACGTAAGTGTCCAAGTAATGGGCGATTTCTTTGGCCAGTTCAGGGTTAGCACGACCCGTTACCAATTTAATATGCTGAATTTCTTCGTGAAGGGAAGATAACTTAAGTTCAGGTAACGTCAGTTCAATCGCCATGGTAGAATCCTTTATGTCATGTGGGCGCTTCACTTGAACGGCTCGGCCTTGGCGGGCAAGGGCTATTGAAGAGTCCTGTTCAAGAATTACTATTATTGTGACACAAACCTATTTAAACTTCAATCATTTTTTAGGCTTGCATTCGTATAAAACCTTGGCCAGTTTATTTTGTGCGGAGGCGTTGGGTAACCCTATTTATGAGTCAAGGCGATTTAGAAAATCAGTGACTTCTTTTAATACGTCAGAAGGTAGAGCCACATGTCCTTCACCTTCTACAGAATGAAAAGTTTTATTTGTTGTCTGAGCAATCTGGTACAGTTTTTGAGATAACTCAGGCTGTATAACAGGATCCTTTTTGAAGGCGATAACAAAAACAGGGATCGAATTCTGGTTCAAAATTTGGTCATTATGCCAACGGGAAGGGGCATGATAGTGAATAGGAAACCATCTGGTTAGCCATCCGTATTTTTTACGAATCAATTCAGTAAAGCTATTCATAGGGGCATTTAAAATCAAGGCTTTGTAAGGGGCTGTTTCTGCCAAATGAACGCTGGGGTTACACCCTAGGGAATGACCCACCAAGACTTGTTGAGTGGTGGGTATCCCTTTTTTCTGAATTAAGAAATCACTGACAGCTTTGGCTGTTTGCATGATTGAAGCTTCCGTCGGCTGGCCGTTGGTTGTTCCAAAACCGGGGTATTCATAAGTAATAATGCCATAACCTTGTTTAATGTACTCTTTATAAGCATTTAAGCCGTCTAAAGGTTGCGCGTTCCCTAGAGACAACAAGAAGGTGGGTTTACCCTCTTGGGCCGGATGATACCAAGTTTGGGTTGTTTGATTATTTGCTAAAGAAAGGGAGTGTGATTCTAAATTGGGCAACTGTTCTTTTAGGGATTCAAATACCGTTTTTAATCTTTCTTTAGATTTAGGGATACTTATTGTACCTGCGTACAAAGTGCATTCTTCAATGTGTTGCCAAGTTGATTTAGGCACCAAGTGAAGTAAGGCTCTTGGTGCGAGGGCAACGGTTGCCAAAATGCCAGCTCCCCACGCTAATTTAGTAGCTACTGAAGGGGAGGGATTTTTTCGAATAAGCCCTAAAGCATCCTCTTTATTGTGGGTGTTTGGAGCAGACACTTTTTGAATAGATTGCGTTCCTAAACGCTGAATCAATAAAACCATAGAAGCCATAACCTAAAGAAATAAGAATAAAAAACACTAAGAACATAAAACCTTGGCCAGTTTATTTTGTGCGTGGGGGGGATTAAAGCACATTGCCAAACGCCAGAGCCTCGGCTTCTCGCAAGCGTTGACGGGCTTCGGCATCTTCTTGCCGAGCGGTTTGAATGGCTGAACAGGGCGTCCATTCAGGGATTTCAGCAGACGCGTCCGCCCCCACAAACACCAAGTAAGTGGTCGCCACCAAACGACACGCTGAACCGTCGGCTGGCACGGCTTCACAATCAACTTGCACTTCTAAAGCCCCATTCCACGTTTTGGTCACAATGGCTTTAGGCCGTAAAATATCGTCAATATGCGTCGGTGCCTTAAAATCCATGCGATCTTGACGCACGCCTCGAATTTCCCCATGCCCCACATGACGCGTGGCTGCTTTGCGTGCGGTGTTAAACATATGGGCCAACACCACCCCGCCAAAGACGTTTTGTTCCAGGCCGTTGCCGTCTAGGGGGGTCATCACAAATTGGCCGATTGCCCCTGCTTCAGCCCCTTCAATGGCACGCCAAGCGGTTTGAGCCATCTCTTGTTGGCGGTAATCCTTACGTAAATCGGCGGAACGTTGCAACATCTTGTCTTCAGGGGTAATGGCCAACAGGTGCGGGATTTTGGAAGCATCCGCCTTGCCTTTGCCTTGTTGAGAAGTTGCGACTGCCACCACATACGCATTGGCAACCAAGCGTGTTTCATCGGTGCGAAAGTTCCAGGCAGTGACGACCACACGACTTTCCATGCTGGTTTTCCACACGCGTGTGATTCGGGCATCGAGAGACAAAATTTCCCACGGGTAGACGGGGGCAATAAAATCGAGACGATCAATCGACGCTGTAACAGGATCCAACTCCGCCCCCAAGTGGCGTTTAACGGGAATACACCCCGCAATATCAATGAGTTTGAGAATTTCAGCAATCGCCACAGACCCTTTGACCCCTACCATGGTGTTAAACAAAGGCACTTGGAGCCGAAAGGCGCTTTCATCGGCGGTTTTTTGCAAGGGAAAGGCGTCTGACTTAAAGGTTGGGTTAGAATGGAACGACGAAGAACTCAAGGGCATCAGCTCAATCCTTATGTGCAGGGCATACATTTATTATACATCAACCCATTGAAAAAATACCCCCCTACACTAGAACGTGTAGGGGGGTATTTAGAAAACACATTAAGGAAACAAGAGATGATGCGAGTGCTTAGACCCAATCGTTAGAAATGGGTGCTGGTAACTGGACAGAAGAGGCCACCGTGGGTAAGGGGTACGGTAACGCGGAAGAAGACGCGTACGTGAGCGGAAACCCTTGTGCGTAGGGCATAGTCGCCACGGGAAGGGTGGGTGCTGGAACCGTTGGGGCTGGCGTGTTTGCCACGGCCAGTTTGGCGTAATAATCCTTGAGCTGTTGTTGATAATCGGCTTGGGCTTTAAGTTGTTGTTCGCGTTGTTGGGCCAACGCTTTTTGGAAGGCGTTGCGTTGATCTTCGAGCTGTCGAGTCAACTCTTTTGTCTTCTTGTCGTCGTTCTTGGATGCTTTAGGACCGAGGAATCTTGACGCAAGAACTCCACCGCCCACCCCAAGTGCTCCTGCGAGTAATAAGTGTAACCAATTTGTTCCGCTTTTTTTCTCGGCGTCTTTTGTGGCCGTTTCGGTATCGGTTGTTTCCGCGGTGTCAGTGTCTGAATCAGCGACTGTAGTATCGTCAGCATCTTTTTCGGCTTTAGTCGTTTCTTTCAGCGTTTCCAAATCAGGTTTTTCGCCAAAGCCTTTGACGATTTTATCAGCCCAGCCGCCTGTGTTAATCCCCACAAACCCTAGAGATTCCGCTACTTCTAGCGCGTCTCCACCGCCTGAGGCAATCTCACCATGCTCAGCTTTGATTCGTTCAGGTAATTTGGCACGTTCTTGGTTAAGATACGCTATAGCGTCCTTATTTGTACGACGCACGACGCCGTCTGCCATCAGGTTTGTGGCCACCAAAAACTCCGCATTACTGAGGTAGGTGCTAGGATCTTTACCCTTTTTAATGGCATCCATCATCAGGTATGTGGCCGACATCACCGAAGCAATGTGCTGACTTAAGAAGACGTTTTTATCAATGCCTTTTTCTTTGGCAACCCGTGCAATATCGTCAGCATTGACACGAACCTTTACGTTCATGTTTTCTATACTGTCGCCTTCTAATTTTAGAGTCGTCAGCTTGTCGTCTGTTGTAGTATCTTCCACGATGTCAAAATCAATGTTTTCATTGTCTTCCATGGCAGAGGCGAGTTTATTTGCGGCAGCATCTTTTTTAAAAGATTCCCAAAGAGGGTTTACAGAGGTTTTAGCAGTACTGTTGATATTTAAAGTCATTATCTTAATTCTCACTAGTTTTTATGGGGGAAGGTAAATAGTTAATAAGGGAAGGGGGGTGTTATTGCACATCTTAATAAAAACAATTTGTTTACAAATCGTGCCATTTGTAACAAAATGTTTACGAATGTAGTAAAACTTGTTTTAATGCTACATAGTGACTATGTACAGACTTGCAAACACACAGTGACTTTTTTTGTTAGGGACAAAATCATGAAAAACCACGCCACACGGGACGATTACCGTCGTGCCAAAGCGGGATGTTCCTACGCCTTTCGACGACTTGTGCGCGACTGGCGTAGCTGGACGTCTCAACTCACACATCATATTCGTCATTATTCGGTTGAATCGGCTCAATTACTGAGCCAAGAAGACTTGGAACAAGAAGCATTAAACTTGTTTTACATCGCTATTAAGCACCTAAACTTAAAGTTTAACCCAGAACAATGCCAAGCCTATATTAAAGCCACCATAAAGTTTGGGCTTAAACGGTATGCCGAAAAAACCATCCGCCACGCCCAAGCCTGTCAACCTGAACAGGTGGAATGGGTTTTGGGGGCACGTTCTTTTTTACAGCACTTGTCTCACCTAGACGATCTCATTGCCAAAGAACGCCACCAGCAAGTGAAAGGCGTGGTCAGAAAATACTGTACCCCGCAAGAACGCCTGTATCTGGCCCAACGTTTTGGCATTGGTGATTTAGCAGAAAACGCCTTAGAACGCGAACCCAACGTGTTGGTTGAAGCACAAGCCATTAAGACTTTAGCCGAAGGCATCGGCATTAGTTACCAAGCCTTGCGAAGCCGTGAAAAAACACTATTTAAGCGACTGCGTTCTTTTTTTATGAAGCATCACGAAGGGTGATTTTAGAACACGCTGGCAACACTTTCTAAAAAAAGCTGACATCTGGTTTTTAAGTCGTATAATACGAAAGTATACTAAATTAGCTTGAGGTGAGCTCATGTTCAAAAAAGTTCTTATTGCCAATCGTGGTGAAATCGCCCTTCGTATTATTCGTGCCTGTAAAGAACTGGGCATAAAAACTGTGGCGATCTATTCGCAACCTGACGCGGAAAGCCTCCACGTCCTACTGGCGGATGAAGCCTACTGCGTTGGCCCTGCCCCCGCGAGCCAAAGCTATTTAAATGTGTCTAACATTATTTCCGTGGCGTTGATGTCTGGAGCGGAAGCCATTCACCCTGGGTATGGCTTTATGGCTGAAAATGCCGATTTCGCGGACATTTGTAAAGAACATGACTTGGTTTTTATTGGCCCTAGTTCGCAAGCCATTCGCCAAATGGGAGACAAAGCCACCGCAAAAAAAACCATGCTCGAAGCGGGCATGCCCGTTGTGCCAGGTATTGACGGCATCACCGCGGATGTCCCTAAAATCAAGGCGTGGGCCAAAACCGCAGGCTACCCTATTTTAGTCAAAGCCACCGCAGGCGGAGGCGGAAAAGGCATGCGACTGGTGGAAGAAGAATCCCAAGTCGAAGCCATGATTCAAAGTGCGAGTGCTGAAGCGCAAGCCGCCTTTGGCAACCCCAACTGCTACATTGAAAAATACATTTTAAAGCCTCGGCACATTGAGTTTCAAATTTTGGCGGATCGCTACGGCAACGTGATTCACTTGGGCGATCGCGACTGTTCCATTCAACGGCGCCACCAAAAGTTGATTGAAGAAGCCCCTTCCCCTGTGATGACCCCTGAACTCAGAGAAAAAGTCGGTTCCACCATTGTAAATGCCGTAAAAAGCATTGGCTATGAAGGCGTGGGCACCATTGAACTGTTGTTTGACAAAGACATGAACTACTATTTCATGGAAATGAACACCCGTATTCAGGTGGAACACCCCGTAACTGAAATGATTACAGGCATTGATTTGGTGAAAGAACAGATTAAAGTCGCCGCAGGTGAACCGTTAAACATTAAGCAACAGGATGTCACCTTCAACGGGCATGCCATTGAATGCAGAATCAACGCGGAAGATTCCACCAAGAACTTTATGCCCATGCCCGGATTGATTGACGGATTCATCGCCCCCGGCGGCATCGGCATTCGGGTGGACAGTCACGCCTATCAAGGCTATAAAATCCCGCCGTTTTATGATTCGCTGGTGGGTAAGTTGATTGCCCATGGCGCCACGCGCGAAGAAGCCATTATTCGCATGCGCCGCGGGTTGGATGAATTTGCCATTACTGGTATTCCCACCACAATTGCGTTTCATCAGAAGATGATGAACTACGCCCCGTTTGTGGAAGGCAAGGAAATTTATACCAATTTCATGGTCGAACATAACTTGGTTTAACGATGCCGTGTGAACGCTCTTTCTGCAACAGGAGGGGCGGAGGGTCTGCTTATGTAAAAAATTGTGACCAAGTGTTCTTTTTTTTTCTTGAGCGGTTATTCTTCTAGTAGAACTATAGTCGTAAAGTGGACGATGGCGTCTACGTTAATTTGGATGATGCTATGAAGCTTTTCTCTGCACCGCAATCTTATACCCCGCTTCAAACGAATACGTGCCCGTCGCCTCGCCCCACGGTGCAGGCGCGATCGGGTCATTTGTTTGAAAAATTAATCCCTGTTGCTGAATCAACATGTTTTAATTGGAGTGTAATCCGCAGTGGTCATTACAATAATTTAAAGACTTTGACAGAAAAACAATTAGCAGGGTACCTAAAACGATTAAAGGATGTCTTTAGCTATCCCCAAAAAGTGAACTCATGTGTTTGGGAAGATGAGCTTGAGTTCTTAATAGACTTATGTAAGAACAGCCCCGAACACCATTTAAACCTCGCAGGCAACAAACTCTTTTATGGGAAAAAAGCCGAGGGTAAAAAGACTGAATACACACTTCTCTTTGAACAAATACAAGGAAATGCCGAAAAGCATTTTATTCGGGTTCATCCAGCGTTTTATCGCTTGATAGAAGACCTTTTGCAAGATTCTCCTCAGGAAAGTATTCTTCAACAAATTAAACAACGTCATCCGCAGGGGTTTGCAAGCCTTGAACGAACCACTGTAAAAAATTGTGACAACCCTCTTGCGCGCGGGGCTTGATGCGATAGCCTAACAATACTTGCTTAATGAAGATGCCCTACCCCCCCAACCCTTGGGATGAACCATGAAACTGCTTTCCCCTCCCGCGCTGACGCGCCCACGCGTTCAGCCCCCTGCGTGGGCGCCCGCTCCCGCGAGCCCCACCTACCCCACCCCCGCTTCCACCG
>JBIKNF010000017.1:0-29171 GCA_044358835.1 Vampirovibrionales bacterium
TCCGAGCGGGTGAGCGCACTGCGAATCCCCGAGCGATTTTGCGGACGTCGTGCAACGAGAATGATGCGAGGAGGTGGGGATTCAGGGGGGATTTTCAAGGGGGGACGAAGGGGAGGAGAAACGCAATACGTCCTTCCCCGTCCCCCCTTGAACCGCCTTTGGGGGTTTGGGGAGTCTTTGGCGGCACAAAGACCCCCAAGCACCAGCGTTAAACGGAGCGAGAAATCCAAAAAATCGAAAGATTCAGGAAATGAGAGGCTTAGTTATAAGTGAATACTGCTCAAAAAAAGACCTTAACTTTTTTGGGATGTTTCCAGAGTGGTAATCTCCCTTCTTCAACCAGCTTTTTGTTGACAAGTAAGACTTAGCTTGCGGATATTCCAAAAGTTCATCATGTGGATAACAATATAACGTTGACTTCTCAATAAAGGCAATATAAATATCTTTACCGATGTATTTTTTGAACAATCCCCATCGTCCTTTAATCTGTATTTTTAGGAAAGTATTTCCATCTATATGACACGCTAAAGCATCTGCCCCTTGCCAATCGTCCGAAAGTCTCATTAAGTTGAAACCATATTCAGCCAAAGCAGACGCTATTTTGTGGTAATTATAGTTTTCTTTTTGTTTACCATTTAATTCTTGATAATTAATTTTTGAAAATTTCATGTGAAGCCCCCATTTATAGAAAACGAAAAAACACCCCGAACAAGATTCGAACTTGTGACCGTCCGCTTAGAAGGCGGATGCTCTATCCAGCTGAGCTATCGAGGCGTTTTTTCATGGAATCTTCTTTTGAGTTGAACTTTAAAGACTCATTTTACATGCTAACATAAAAAAGGGGAAACAGGCACTTAGAACTCCGAAAAATCATCCGTATTCAAGGGGCGCCTTAGAAGGGGGAGTCGTCTTTTGAAAGGGCTAAAGAAGAATAATCGCTTGGTACTGGCCACAATAACCGACAGAGGCAAGATAAACAACACGCCCCATAAGCCTGCTACATCAACACTAATTAACAAAATAAACATCAAAATCAACGGGTGAACGTAATAGCGTTTGTCAAATAGGTGGGGACTTAAAAACTTGGCGCGTAAAAGGTGAAAGCCCCCTGCTATAAGCCCTAAAATAAGCAGTTTACTTAACGCCAGTTGTGCTATTAAAATTAACGCCGGCAACAATAAGCCCAACCAAGGCCCCAGTACAGGAATAAAACACAATAAGGCGTACACAAAAGCAAGCAACCCCGCATAGCTTAGCCCTAATCCTTGAAACACCAGGTACATCAATACGCCGGAAACGAGAGCAATGACGGCGTAAGCTTTCACAGTGCGAAACATCAAGACTTGACTAAGCACCACCCCGCGCGCCAAACGATTATTACGACTATTGGGTAACAACACGGTGACCAACTTGGTGATTTTAGCGCCATCCACCAAGAGATATAGTGAGATTAACTGCCCCATTAAAATATAAAAAAGGGGTGTAATACTTTTAGAACCCAACGTATATAACCCCCCCACCAAGTGGTTTTGTAGCAAGTGGAGCTGATCTCTAATTACATGAGGCAAGGTGAAATCTAGATCTTTTTGAAGTTGCCACAATAACCTTTCTACCTGATGAAAGGCTTTGGGAATGAACTGCTGTAATTCATTGAATTGCAGGCTTAAAGAAGGCAAAATTGTGACGACAAACACAAAGAAAAAGAACAAAATACACGCATAGGCAATCACGACACTGACATGCCGAGACACTTTAAACACTGGTTTTTTGAGCACTTGACACGTGCCTTTAATGGCGACATTGAGAACAGCATCCACAAATAAAACCCAGCATAACACAATGAACGTAAAATTATAGGCCCCTACAAGTACCATAATTTCATTAAAAAGCAGTTGTACGAGATGGAAACTTGCAATCAATAATAAAAAAGTGCCCAGAAGGCTCAAGTTGATTTTAAGCCATCGTGAAGAAGACGAAAGCGCTGAAGGTTTTGAATCGGATAGGGATGAAGACGGCATAGCAGGGGTTACTCAGGCATTTTGAAGGGGGGGTATTCAATAGATCGAAGATTTTGTGGGGGAAAGGGCGTCGAGTTTAGGGGCATTAAACTGAAAGGTTTTCAGGCGTTTTAGGGTCACCAGTGTAATGGCGGCAAGCGGAATCGCGAGCAAAATCCCGAGAATGCCTCCAAGCTTTCCACAAATAATGAGTGAAACAATCACAAAAACGGGATGCATGCCCAAGGCATTGCCAAAAAAGTGGGGTTGAATGAAGTTGTCCTTTAAAGTTTGCCAAAGGTAACTGCTGGCAAACACACCGAGCAACGTCGTAAAATTGCCTGTCAACACAATCACTACTAAGGCAGGCGTAAAGCCAATATAAGTCCCCACCATAGGTAAAAGTTCCGAAATGGCGAAAATACTGGCCAGTAGCAACGCATAAGGCACCCCAAACAAACTGTAAATCACAAACATGTAAAGCCCTGTAATCAAGCCTAAAAAAACCTGCCCTTGCACAAAGGCAAGCATAATAAGGTGCAAGTCACTCGCAAAGTTTTGAACGTGTTGCCGTAAACCAATGGGCAAGTGGGTGTACAGGCTCGTCATGGTGCTTTGCCCTTCCAGTAACGCGTAAAACACGTACACAATCAGCAGCACTCCCCACAAAATACGCGTCAACCCGGCACTTAAAAACACATTCCCCTGCCCAACACTTAATTGAAACCATGACGCAATCGATTCCATCACCGCTGGTGGCACCCGCCACGTCATGGGTCGCAAGGCATCGTAAGAATCAATAAAAGGGAGGTTTTTAATGAACGGGATTAAAGAGGGATACTGATGCCCCAGAGCATCGATTTTTAATTTAAGCCCTATGGTCATTTTACTTAAGGTTAAGGGCAATTCTTTTAAAAAGGTCAATGTTTCGAGTTTAAGAGTAGGCAACAATTGCGTAAGTATGATTGAAGCCACGTAAAGCCCTATAAAATAAACGGCCGAAAGCACGATTAGTCGTAGTAATTTTTTTCGTTCGCCAAGGAACGAAGGGCGGTTCCATAAGGCCATTTCAATGCCGTCAAAAAGTTTAAGGAGTCCTTGTTCAAGCCATAATACAGGCGCCAGTAAAAGATACACAAAAACACTGCCCACCACTAAGAGTGAAACCGTCAAGGGGAGGAGTCCCGCAATGTAAGCCAAGGCATACATGTTTAGAAAAAATAACACCATTACCCACAGTCGAGTGGTATAACGATCCAAATAAGGCTTTGACGTGACACGAAAGTTTTGCGTGAACACGAACTACCCTTTCTGACTGCCTGACAAAACATCCGTTTCAGTGGGGGGGGCCTGTTTTGGGGGCGTTTTTGTGCTTGAAGAAGGGGCATCTAACCATTGATTCAATGCATGGCTTGCCCATTGCTTGAGTCCACAAAGGCCTGAAAGACCCCATGACTTGGCTTGATTTAACACAGCAGGAACGTTTCCTAAAGAACGCTGAATAAGCTCAACCCCTGAATCCACTTGTTCAACTAAACGCGCCGTATGACTTGTAATGGCTCTTAAATCTTGAATCAAAGGCACTAAATCAAAACGCGCGATGTTAATAAAATCCAAGGCGTGTTGTAATAAGAACAAGGATTTGTACAACAAAAGCGCCAACAATACACCCACAGGAATCAATAACACGGTGAGCAATTCGAACATTTTGGCGAGTTGAACGTCAGCTAAAGAATTGGCGAACATGGGCGTTACTTTCTAGCAAGGCTTAAGTCTGTAATGAAGACTCAATGGTTTGTGGGGGTTGCACGGCTTCTTCCGCGTCAAGGTCATCATCGTGCCAAGCAACATCTTCACGAGACTTGGCTTCGTTTATTTTTTTGGCATCTTGAGTGGCTTGCCATTTATTCCAGCGCTTTTCCAACGAATAACGCTTTTCATCTAAGTATTGACGCGCCTTACTATAAGGATTTTCCACTTCTTCTTTGAGGTGTTCTACGCCTTCTTTAAGATCAGAACTCGTGTCATCCACCCATTTTTTAGCCAAGCGACGGTTTTCACTTCCACTATTGGGGCTGTAAAGCAGGCTAAGTAACGCCCCTGTCAATGCCCCTACCAGGAGCCCTAACAAAAAGTTTTGTAAGGAATTGTCTTGAGATTTGGACATGAGAAGCGTCTCCTTTCATTAAGGGTAAGGGTTTACTTATAGTTTAGTGCTTTTGTCGTATTTTTGCAAACTTTTTATAAAATATAAAGGATTCAAGACGTCTAGTATGTTATAGAAAGCCAGAAACTTGGTGTACAATAGTTTAATATAGAAGGAAATATTGTATGCCCTTATTTCAAGCTGAACGTTTGCCTCCTGCGGTAGACTACCCCGAAATCACCCCTTATAAGACGTATCGTTTGCCGGTGTCTAACTTACATACCTTGTATGTAGAAGAAAGTGGTAACCCTCATGGTGTGCCTTTTTTGTTCCTACACGGAGGCCCCGGTTCAGGATGCAGCGAAAAACACCGTAAGCTTTTTGATCCCACCCTCTTTCGCATCATCATCCACGATCAACGCGGGGCAGGACGCTCAACCCCTCATGCCAGCTTGCAAGAAAATACCACATGGCATTTGGTGTCTGACCTCAACACCATTCGAGAACACTTGGGCATTGAACAATGGATCGTCTTTGGCGGATCGTGGGGGTCAACGCTTGCCTTGGCGTATGCCCAAAGCTTTCCACAGCATTGCTTGAGCTTGGTGCTGCGAGGCATCTTCCTAGGCACGGCGGATGAAGTCAAGTGGTTGTATCAAGAAGGGGCCAATGCGCTTTCTCCTCACTTATGGCAAGACTTTGAAGCGGGTATTCCCCCTGAAGAACGGCATGATATGGTTGCAGCGTATTATAAACGGCTGACTGGGGTGAATAAACAAAAACGCCTAGACGCTTGTAAACGCTGGGCCAGATGGGAAATCAGTAATTGTACCCTACATGTGGATGACGCTTTATGCAAGCAGTTTGAAGCGGATGATCACGCCGTTTCATTGGCGCGTATTGAATGCCATTACTTTATGAATCACTGCTTTTTTGACAGTAAAAACGAAATTCTTAACCCCCAACGACTTGAGGCCATTCGTCACCTGCCTTTAAGCATTGTACATGGGCGCTATGACTTGGTTTGCCCGCTTAAAAATGCGTGGCTTTTATATGAAGCCTTGCCCCATGCCGATTTTTACTTGGCTGCCGAAGCAGGCCATGCCAGTTCTGAAAAGGGACTGAAGGATGCGCTACATTATGTGGTGCATCGTTATGGGGAAGCGGTACATATGAAAAAGACCTATGCCACTGGTTGAGAGGACGTCCCCTAGATGATGATGGTTCGCGCCAGTACGGATTTTTCAAGATGGTTTTTACGGCGTTTGCTTGAAGGCCTAGTAACCTTGTTTATGGTGTTGCTTTTAACGTTTTTTCTGCTTCGTTTAATGCCGGGCAATCCCTTTGACGGGGACAAGGGTCTGTCTCCTTTGGTGAAGCAGGCGTTAGAAACCCGTTTTCACTTAAATGAACCGATGTGGGTTCAATTCGTTCTGTATTTAAAAGGCCTATTTCACGGAGATTTAGGACCTTCACTCACCCAAGAAGGTCGTTTGGTGGGGGATATGCTCAAGGACGCTTTGCCGACTTCTTTTGGACTGGGTTTTTTGGCATTGGTGTTGGGCGTGCCTGTGGGGGTTTTGACCGCGATTTGGGGGAATCAAACGCCATCTAAAAACGTGGTAGGGACTTTGGATTCGATCGCCTCTTTATTTTTGGCTTCCCCTAGTTTTTTAGTGGCGGGGGTGTTGATCTTGACCTTTAGCGTGAGTTTGGGTTGGCTTCCCGCAGCAACCTTAACAACGCCCTTGCACTGGATTTTACCTGTGGTGACGCTGGCTATTGTGCCGTATACTTTCACCTATCTCTTGCTCAAGCAGTCCCTTGCCGATGAATCAGCGGCCTTGTACCTACAAATGAAGCAGGCGGCAGGTATTCCCCCTGTACAAGTGTTTATGCGCCACTTGTTGCGAAATGCTTGGTTGCCTGTATTGTCTCTGGCGGGGCCTTTGGTTGCGAATGTGATGACAGGATCTTTTGCCATAGAAGTTTTATATGCGATTCCAGGTTTAGGACGCCAATTCGTTTCAGCCATTATTAACCGTGATTACACTGTTGTGATGGGATCTACCCTACTGTATGCGACGCTCCTTCTGCTGATGAATCTACTTGCGGATATGTGTATTGTGGGGCTAGATCCTCGCCGTCGGGAGGCGTAAAGCATGACTCAAACATCGTCCCCACGTTCATGGTCGCTCTTGTTTGCTTATGTTATTTTGGGTTTCACGCTTATTTTGATGGGCGTCGCCTTTTTTAGAGATGCCACCACCATTCACCGTTTTGATGCCGGCTTACTTCCTTTTCAAACCTGGCGCTACCCACTGGGTACCGATGACTTGGGACGTGATTTACTCGCACGCCTTTCAGTGGGGACGCAAATTTCTATGACGGTGGGCATCGCCACCGCCTTAGTGGCTTCGGCGTTTGGCAGTTTCTATGGCGTAAGCGCAGGTATGTTGGGTGGGCGTTTAGGGGATGCCTTAATGCGGGGGGTAGATGTGCTTTATAGCTTACCAGGTCTTATGGTCGTGGTGTTGTTGAGCGTCTTTTTAGAGCCTCTGTTGTTGAACGTGGTTCCGCCTACCTTTGCGCCTGTGGTGAAACTAAGTAGTTTGGTGATGGCCTTGTCCTTCTTTAGTTGTCCTGAATCAGCACGGCTGATTCGTGGGCAAGTGCTGGCCTTAAAACAACAAGCCTTTGTGGCCGCGTTTTATACACTAGGGGGGGGGTTAAGACGGCTGATTTTCGTTCATTTCTTACCGAATCTCTTGCCTTATGTGATGATTAGTATTATGGTGGCCGTGCCTCGTGCGATATTGACGGAATCGACGTTAAGCTTTATTGGCTTGGGCATGGAAGCCCCCTTGAGCAGTTGGGGGACTTTGGCCTATGAAGGCTGGTTTTTAATACGAGTACAGCCTCATGTGGTGCTAGAAGCATCGCTTGCGATTGCCTTAAGCATGTGGGCGATGAATACCCTGATTCGTGATTTGAAGACGCGTTGGGCGCTGAGGTAGTTCCAACGTTACAGCACTGTAGGGAAAACATTTAAAAGACTATACCACCCCAGTTTCTAAACACTCGTGGGTTTGGCGCTTTGTTTGGTGCTGGCCTTAGATTTTGAGGCTGGGCGAGCGTCTACATCTTGCACGGGGTCTTTTTTTACCGTATCCGTGGCATCTCGCTTTAGTTTAACAGGAATACTTGCCATCAAGGCCACTTGATTCGTTTCAGGATCTGTTTCTAAGTTAAGCTCAATGTCTTGCTTGTCAATTTCAATGTATTTTGAAATCACCGTCACCAGCTCATCTCGCATGGCTTCAATCACGTGGGGTTCAAGTTGCGTACGGTCATGCATCAACACCAAACGCAAACGATTATACGCAGAAGAGCGTCCTGAAGGGGTGGCCTCATCCGCATCGAAGTTTTTGTCTAAAGGATTGCTAGAGGTAGAGGCATTTTCTAAAGTGGTTAAACCAAATAAATGAAGGAGTTGTTTAAACATATCTATAGACCTTTCTATCAGTAATCGGCAAATAAGCGGTTTTTTCTTTTGGGCCAAACAGGGCCAAAAAGCTTACGCCTGCCTACGACTTCCCTTGAACAAGGATTTTAACTTATCTACCCATGAATCAGGTTCATCCAAGTTCAAGAAAGGGACTTCTTCACCTGCAATACGCTTGGCGACGTTACGGTAGGCTTGGCCGGACACACTTTCTTCGATGTTGACGACAGGTTCGCCTCGGTTGGTGCTCACAATAATGTCCTTGTCTTCAGGAATCTGACCCAATAGACGAATAGACAAAATCTCTAAAACGTCTTCCGTTGACATCATATCATTCATTTTTACCAACGCCGGGCGCACACGGTTTAGCACCAAGCGATAATCTTCAATCGTATTTTTTGCTTCTAACAAGCCAATCACGCGGTCTGCATCTCGAACGGAAGACATTTCGGGGGTGGCGACCACAATGGCTTCATCAGCTGCGGCAATGGCGGTTTGAAACCCTTGTTCAATGCCTGCTGGGCAGTCTAACAATACAAAATCCGCGACTTCACGCAGTTGCTTACAAATTTCAACCATATGCTCTTCATTCAACGCACTTTTGTCTCTGGTTTGAGCCGCAGGCAGGAGCGTTAAATTGGGCAGGCGCTTGTCTTTCACCAGCGCTTGTTGCAAACGGCAACGCCCTTCTAATACGTCAATTAAATTGTAGACAATGCGGTTTTCAAGCCCCATTAAAATATCGAGGTTGCGCAAGCCGATGTCGGTGTCTACCAAGACGACTTTGTAACCCAATCGTGCGAGCCCTGTGCCGATGTTGGCGGTGGTGGTGGTTTTGCCCACGCCACCCTTGCCTGAAGTAACCACGATGACGCGACCTTTAGGCTTTTCGGACTTTTTTTTAGGGGCTTTTTCTGTGGAATCCATCAAATCTTTTTCGACTGTCATGGTGCATACCTCATAAATACAAAGAAAACTAAGTTGACTTACAGAGCAAAACGCCGTACGTATTAAACATATTGATTAGCAACGTAACTATTTAATAGTATACGCCAAAGAAGATTGTTTTGGTTGCGATTGTAAAGTCATTTACTAAAGATGTTACATTTTTAAGTTTTAACAACGGGCTTAGGCAATTTACAGGGGGTTGAGCCCTTTATTAAACCAATGCTTATTTTTACGTTCAGAAGGAATCATTCCCCTTGCAATACTTATTACGCGATCTTTCCATTCGTTCTTTTTTACAGTACAGTTTTGGCCTGCCTTCATGGGTGCGAGGCGTGTTAATGTGCGTGGCCTTGAATCTGTATAGCCTTATGTCTCCCTTGTGGGGATTGATCAAAACCGCTTTGAATCCCTACCTAGATTTAAACGCCTTGACGCAATCACCTGAAGGCGCCTTGATTGCCTTGAGGCAATGGGCAGATTTTTTCGCCCTAAACCCTCAGGCTTTAGAAGACTTACAAATACGCCTTATGGCGTATGTGGGGCTACATGTGCTGTACATGCTGTTGATGTGGAAGATGAGCCTGTGGGCGATTAAACAGGTGAAGACCAAGGTAGAATCGCCCTAAGCGTGAGGAAGGTGTTTGGATCATCACACCGAAAAACAAGAAATAAGTTTTTGAACCTCTCTCATGAGCCTAGAATTTTTTTTGACAATCTCAGGCAAATTTTTCGAGAGCTCCGATAATGCCCTGTTCAAATCTTGGATCGTTTCAATACGAAGGGTCTCGCTGGAGATAATATGCTCCTTTGAGTTTCTATGCTTTGATGAGTCTATTAGATAAAGGGTATAAATTCTAGAATCTTCTGTCAAAAATTTTAGAGTAAAACGGTTAGACTTAGAATGCTGTTGGAGTTCTTTTAGTGCAGCGTTAAAATCCCTAAGACTAATTTTCAACAAATACTCTAAAGTCTGAGAGTTCTGATTAGGACTGCTTGTTTGGATCAAATTTGGAGTTTTTTCGTTAACGGACGTCTCAAAGTTAGTCCTAAGTGTCTTATACAGCCACGCTAAGTCTGTAAGCGTCTCTTGCTCGATAGTTAAGCCTTGGCGCTGTTGGAGCGAAGCGGGGTGATTTACAATAACTTTACTAAAGTTAGTTGGGAGGGTAAAGGACGTGCGCATGGGGTTTTTCCTTTCGGGAAGTTGAATACTGGTCATAAATCGTGTTCGCTTTTTTAGCGTACCTTCACATAAAACAACGTCAAGCTTTTTTTGTGCTAAAAAAAAATCTTCACAAGGGCGTGTGTTTGATTTAGGCTAGAACTGAAACTCCCCAAGAAAGGTCTTCATGCCATGATGCCCCTAACGCCTTCGCAGACGGCTTCTCATTTCGATTCCATTGAACGCGCGATTACCACGCTAAAAGCGGGGCGCTGTATTGTATTGGTGGACGATGAAGATCGTGAAAATGAAGGCGATTTGGTCGCATTGGCCGATCGCATTACCCCTGAAACCATTAATTTTATGGCCGTTGAAGGACGCGGGCTTATTTGCCTGGCCCTTACCCCCCAACGTTGCCAACAATTGGAGTTGCCTCAAATGGTTACGCATAATGAAGAAGCCCTTCAAACGGCCTTTACCGTAAGCATTGACGGGCATCCAAAATATGGCATCACCACAGGCATTTCGGCGGGCGATCGAGCCAAAACCATTCAGCTCGCGGTGGCGCAACAGGCCAAGCCCAACGACTTGCGTCGGCCAGGGCATATTTTTCCCCTACGTGCCAAAAAAGGGGGCGTCCTAGAGCGTGTGGGGCATACCGAAGCCAGCGTCGATTTAGCTCGCTTGGCAGGAGCAGAACCTGCGGGCGTGATTTGTGAAATTATGAATGAAGACGGCACCATGGCGCGTCGCCCTGATTTAGAGGTGTTTGCTCAAACCCACAATTTACCCTTGATTAGCATTGCTCAATTGGTGTCGTATCGTTTGGCCACTGAAACCACCATCAAGCGCATTTCTACTGCGAAAATGCCCACTCGTTTTGGTGAATTTGAAATCGTGGCCTATGAAAATACGCTAGACGATTCAGAACATGTGGCGTTGGTCAAGCGTCCTGAAACCATGACCCCTGAAAATGAAGTCCCGTTAGTACGGGTGCATTCCGAATGTTTAACGGGCGATTTACTCGGCAGTTTGCGCTGTGATTGTGGTTTTCAACTTCATGGGGCTTTAAAGCAAATTGCCCAATACGGCCATGGGGCGTTGGTGTACTTGCGTCAACATGAAGGGCGAGGCATCGGGCTCAACAACAAAATCAAAGCCTACGCTTTGCAAGATGAAGGGCTAGACACGGTTGAAGCCAATCACAAGCTGGGCTTTAAAGCGGATTTACGTCAATACGGCATAGGCGCTCAGATCATTCGGGATTTAGACTTCCATACCTTTGATTTATTGACCAACAACCCTCGAAAAATTAGAGGGCTAGACGGTTATGGCTTAGAAATTCGTCAACGCGTGCCATTGCTTGAAGGCGTTGGGCCCGACAACTTGTTTTACTTGCAAACCAAGCAAGAAAAGCTTGGGCATATGATGGAAAGTTTAAGTACGCAAGCCCCTGTAAGCGGGGTGGGAAAGGAGCTTTCATGAATAGTAAACTCCAGCAAGTCAACCCGTTTGCTTCTGAAAAAGACGCGCAATTTTTAGCGTTTTTAGAAAGCCCTCGTCGCATTGCAGTGGTGACGGCTCAGTTTAACGCGCACATTACCCATGCTTTAGAAGTAGGCGTGACAAAAGCTTTAAGCCCCTATGCCACGCTACAGTGCATTAAGGCCCCTGGTGCGGTGGAATTACCACTGCTGGCTCAAAAAGCCTTCGATGCGGGTGCGGATGCCGTTATTTGCCTAGGCTGTGTGATTCGTGGGGACACCACGCATTACGATTATGTGTGCCACATGGCATCGCAAGGCATTTTAGACGTGAGCTTGAAATACGGCAAGCCCGTGATGTTCGGCGTGTTGACGTGTGAAAATGAAGCACAGGCCATCGCTCGCACCTTGGACGGTTTAAACGGCGTGGATGAATCTGTTTTGGCGAAGCTCAAGGGTTTGGATCCTGTAGGCAATAAGGGTCGTGAAGCGGGCGAAGCGGTTTTAGAAACGCTGTATAGCCTTCATCAACTGGGTTTGCTTTCCCATGAATAAGGCGTCTTTTTTTACAAACGATGTATTACAGGCCATTGAAACACTTCAGGCGGGGGGACTCGTGGGCTTGCCGACGGAAACGGTTTACGGCTTAGCCGCGGATGCGTCAAACCCTGAAGCGGTGGGGCGCATTTTTGCGTTTAAAGCACGTCCGTCACAGCATCCGTTGATTTTACATGTAGCTAATGACGGTGTGAGTTGGACGCGTTACGGCGTGGTCAATCACCCTGTCATTGAAGGGCTCGCTTCAGCCTTTTGGCCCGGTGCGATGACGTTGATTCTCAAAAAAACAGACGCCGTTTCACCCCTCGTCACAGGCGGGAAGGATACTGTGGGCTTGCGAGTGCCTGAACATCCCGTGGCGGAAGCCGTCTTGCGTGAAAGTGGGCTAGCCTTGGCAGCTCCTTCGGCCAATCGCTTTGGGCAAATTAGTCCGACCACAGCAGAACATGTTTGGCAGTCCTTCCATGATTCCCCCTTATTAGGGACTTTTCCTTTCACCATTTTAGAAGGGGGCGCTTCTGCAGTAGGGCTAGAATCCACGATTGTCGATTGTAGTGAGATAGACAAGCAAGGCATCGTGATTTTGCGATTGGGGCAAGTCACGCAAGACGCCATTGAAACCGCCGCCAAGGCTTACGATGTGGCGGTTTCCGTGAAGGATTGCCATGCAGAAGAAACAGAACACACTGTTGCTTCAGGAACCTACGCCCGTCATTATGCCCCCAACACACCGAGCCAACTGGTGCATGTGGGAGATTTTGAGGAGATTTTATGGGAAAAGGCGTTGAAGCAGGACAAGCCTTTAGGCGTTTTAGCCTTTCATGAAAAGCCTGATTCTTTGCAAACACCTATACACTGGGTGGAAGCGTCTAATACGCCTGCCGTCTATGCTCAAAGGCTTTATGCCCACTTACGCCATTTAGATGGCTTAGATTGTGGCGAGATCTTGATAGAGGCGCCCCCTGAACAGGCGGCGTGGCGGGCGGTTTTAGATCGGCTTAAGCGGGCCACTCACCTTTGAGGCGAGTGCCGACTTAAAAATCAGCATCCAGCGAAAAGCTACGCTCATCAGTGGATTTGTTCATCACGCCTGCTTTTTGATACGCCCCCACACGCGCTTCAAAAAAGTTCGTTTTGTTTTGAAGCGAAATATGTTCCATAAACGCAAAGGGGTTTGTGGAACCAAAGACTTTGGGTTGGCCTAGTTCACCGAGTAAACGATCGGCCACAAACTCGACATACTGACACATTAAACGGCTGTTCATCCCAATCAGTTCAACAGGGATCGCATCCGTGACGAACTCTTTTTCAATGGAAACGGCTTCTGTGACAATTTGACGGATGCGTTCTGGGGCGAGTTTATTTTTCAACATGCTGTACAGCAAGCAGGCAAAATCGGTGTGCATGCCTTCATCTCGCGCAATTAGTTCGTTACTAAAGGTTAAACCCGGCATTAAGCCACGTTTTTTCAACCAGTAAATGGAACAAAAGCTCGACGAAAAGAAAATCCCTTCCACACAAGCAAAACCCACCAAACGTTCCGCGAAACTGTCTGAATTATTGATCCACCTTAAGGCCCATTCGGCTTTGGTTTTGACACAAGGAACGGTTTCAAGGGCATTAAACAAACGATTTTTCTCATAGCTGTCTTGAATATACGTGTCAATCAGCAGAGAATACATTTCAGAATGGACGTTTTCCATGGCGATTTGAAACCCATAAAAACAACGGGCTTCAGGAATTTGCACTTCTGTGGCAAAGCGTTGTGCCAAATTTTCGTTGACGATTCCGTCGCTGGCGGCAAAAAACGCCAAGATGTGTGAAATAAAGTGACGCTCGTCATTATTGAGGTTCTTCCAGTGATCCAAATCTTCTGAAAGATCCACTTCTTCCGCCGTCCAAAAAGATGCTTCAGCCTGTTTGTACATGTTCCAAACGGCATCATGCTTAATCGGGAAAAGCACAAAGCGACTTTTGTTTTCAACCAAAAGCGGTTCAAATTGGTGATCCACGAGCTTCACTTTCTCTAAGTTTTGGAGGGGGGCTTTTGAATTAATTTCAGTTTCAGCGAGCGACATCATCATTCGGTTCCTTTTTCATCTTTTCAATGGAGTTGACTTACTTTACTAGTATAGGCGAAATTTTTAAAAATGGTGTAAAAATCCAAGGGCGTGATGTTACAGTTTTTAATTTTTTTCTTGACTTTCTTTAAAAGGGTTCCAAAAAAAGATTTACGCTGTTTTATAAAAGTAAATCAACTAGGTAACTTTGCCTGTTGTCATTCATATTTGTGTCATGATGAAGAAAAACAGAAAGATTAAATATGGGTACTATTGTTCCAAGCCCAATGATGGTAAATCCCCTGATGTCAGGGGGGTATGGCATGATGAGCCCCTTTATGATGGGGGGGTATGGCTATGGTATGGGGCTTTATGACGGTTTTGGCTATGGCATGACAAACCCCTTTATGTACGGCGGTTACGGTGGATCTATGATGAGCCCCTTTATGATGGGGGGCTATGGTGGCATGGGGCTTTACGGGGGTCTGTATGGTGGGCTTTATGGCTATGGGGATCGTTTTTCAGGAAACTTTTTTAATAGCGGGGGGTGGGTGAATCCTGTTCCCCCCACGCCGACGCCTCCCATTATGCCAGAACCTTCGGATGTGCCTTACCATGACAGTTGTTTAAACGGACTGTGGGGGAGCTTGCATCAAACCATGCCGTTTATCCCTGCCCCTAAAGGTTGGCGAAACCGTATGCTCCCTGAAGCCCCCGGTTATTATCCTTCAAACTACTGGGCTTAAAAAGTGACTCGCCTTAAATTATTGCCTTGCACGACGCACGCACAAAAAAGCTAGGCTCCTAGAATCCACCTATACGCTTTTAAAATAGCGAAAGTGTTCAACTAACGTTGCGGGCTACTTTCAAGCAAGATTCGCAATGCAGAAAAACCGGCTTCCACCGCTTGTTTTAAGGGCGTCAAATTGGGAGCTTGGTAGTGTTCTAAGCCAGCAAAAAAGTCTTGGCAAAGTGTGGCGTCTAAGGCATCGACAGGCGTTACGGGCAAGCCTAAATCGAAGGCGAGCATCTGGACTTTGGGGTCGTAGTCCAAGGCATAAACGTCTGTTTGATTCAACAGGGCTACCACCAAGGCGTGATATCTCATGCCCACCACCCAATGCACACTGGCCAAAGTCGTTAAGGCTTGGGCTTGGGGGATATGTTTGAAGACTATTTTTGCTTGAACCTCCCAAGGCAATACTTGACGAAGCCTTTCTTCAAAGGCCTGAAGAAAGGGAGCATCCATCGCATCTTCACAAGAAACCCAGTACAGTTCCACTGTTAAACCTAGGCTTGCCTGGGTTAAAACACTGGCCAAATGTTGGGCCAAGGCGTGTTGATTGCTTAGGCTAAAACGCTGGTGCGGACGCAAACTAACGGCCACCTTCCAAACGTTTGAACCCTGCCCTCGCATTGGGTTTGGCGTTTTATAACGACTGGCATCTAAGGGAGGTAGAAGCCAAACGGCATCGGCCGTGATCATCGGCATTTGGCCACTCAACGCTTCAACAAGCTGGGCACTTTTTTCATCACGTACCATGACAAAATCACAAGCTTTTAAAGCGATTCCCGCTATTTTCTGGCTAAAGGGTTGACTTAACGGCCCTACACTGGTAAAAACGTGCATCACTTTTAACCCAAACAAGCGGGCCAGTATCATCATCGCACCGTAGTAAATCACACTATTGGGGCCGGTAGAATCCTGCAGTAGGCCACCCCCTCCGCTCATGAAGCCGTGGCTACGAAGCAACGCAATGAACACTTGAAATGGGTTGTAGCGATGCACAGCCCCTATGCCGTAGCGTTGCCGTGTACACGCAGGGGATGCTGATAAAACGGTTAATTCATAGCCATGGCCGTGAAATAAACGAATTAAACTCAATAGAATTAATTCGTCTCCGAAATTGTCGAAGCCGTAGTAGCCATTTAAAATTAAGCGTTTTGGTCTCATTCGCCTCTTACTCTTTCACCTAAGAACATTACGACTAGTTTAAGCCTGATACAGGTTCTCGTCAACAGGTCAAATCACCACTATTTTGGGGCTCCCTATTTATTTTTCGCCTGTGTTGGCGGAAGAGGGTAAAATATAGTATTTTAAAGAGTTGAAAACCGTGATTAACCTCTATGCGGTTGAAATGTAACGAAAACTTTCCCAAACAGAGTAAAATCCCTTAAAATAAAAATAAAGTACGTTTCCTTATTTATTTCTCCCTACAACAGCCCAGTCAAAGTTTACCCCCCCTATGAAGCTTGCTCGATTGATCCAACTGTTTATTTTGTCTAGTGTGTTGATGGCTATTCTCATCACCAGCGGGTTGGTCTTGCTTTCCTTAGTGAAAACCTTGTTTGCTTTTCTGCATATAGAGCCTTCCACATGGATTGACTTTGGAACACAATTTAAAACAGAAGACTGGCTTCAAGCGGCCCAGCAAGCTTGGGATGCCCCTTCTTCTTCATTAGGGCTACCGATTTTGGCCCAAGGGGGACTAAGCCTTTTATTGATTGCTTCAATGCTCAGTATCGGGACGCTAAGCCCCAAACGTGGACGCCAAACTCTTATATTACTGACCTTATTCTGCATAAGTCGCCATATGTTATGGAGGGCCACCGCCACCTTAAGTCCCGATGGTGTGGGAAATATGGCAGCCACTTCTATTTTGTTTGTGGGCGAATTGATGGCGTATGTTTCTTTATTACTGGGCTATTTTCAGCTGTGGGATCCCACGGATCGAGTCAAGAATCCGCCGACTTTAGACCAGAGTGACCTTCCTCATGTGGATGTGATGGTCTGTACATATAACGAACAAATAAGCGTACTGTACCGTACCCTTGTTGGGTGCAACGCCCTACAATATCCAAATAAAACCATTTATTTGTTGGACGATGGCGATCGCATGGAAATGAGACAACTCGCCCAGCATTTGGGGGTTCAATACCTCCGTAGGGACAGTAACCTCCATGCCAAAGCAGGTAATTTAAATCATGCCTTAACACATAGCCAAGGTGATTTAGTGCTTGTATTAGATGCTGACCACGTACCCACCCGTTTTATGCTTAATGAAGTGGTTGGCTTCTTTCAAGAAGAGGCCAAACTGGCCTTTGTGCAAACGCCTCAACATTTCTTTAGTTTAGATCCCTTTCAGCGTAACTTAGTTGCAGAACATGTGGTTTCTAACGAACAAGATTTTTTCTACCATGTCATTCAACCAGGCAATGACCATTGGGGAGCCACATTTTTCGCAGGAACAGGAGCCGTGTTTCGCCGTAACGCCCTTGAAAGTATTGGTGGGTTTGCCACGCAAACCATTACAGAAGACACTCACACAGGCATTCGACTTCATGCCAAAGGCTGGAAGTCCGTCATGTACAATAAAAACCTCACTGCGGGCATGGCCCAAGACAGCTTCGCTGACTTTGTCAAACAGCGCTTGCGGTGGGCCAAAGGAATGACCCAAATTACCTTCCATGACCATCCCCTTTTTATTAAGGGACTTACCTTGCCCCAGCGGGTCTGTTATGCTTCTGGCGTGTGGTATTTTTTTTCTGGCCCGATGCGGATAATTTTTATGATGACCCCGTTGTTGTATCTACTGTTTGGTTTGCAACCTATTCAAGCTACACTGACCGAAATTTTTATTTATTATGTGCCTTCTTTTGTTGCACTGTATTGGGGCTATTCTTTATTGAGCAAAGGTACACGGCACTTGTTTTGGTCTGAAGTGTATGAAACAAGCGTGAGTATGTACCACACCATTGCCACCTATTCCACCTTGTTTTCTCCGTTTAAAAGCGTCTTTAATGTCACGCCCAAAGGCGAATTAAACGATCGTATTTCCTTTCAGTGGAAGTTGGTGTATCCTCAACTCTTATTGTCCTTGGCCATTGGGGCAGGCCTCATCGTTTCTGCCTGCCGAGCCTTTGAAAACCCTGCCTACTTAGGAGGATTATTCACCAACTTTTTTTGGGGGGTCTATAACCTAAGCTTACTGTTAGGTTCCATCTATGTGGCTCAAGAACGTCCGCAATATCGCTTGGCTCCTCGTGTCAATAAGCAAATCCGTTGTGAACTCCGCTTGTTAGATGGCACCATTGCCGTAGGATATATCACTAATTTGAGCGAAAATGGGGTAGCCATCACCTTTGCTGAACCCATTCCTGTTGCGGGTACGTTGGCTCTAAAAATTTTAGACTGGGGCATTGATGAAGTGTCACTATATAATGTTCAAGTCATCCGTAGTTATGTAAATCCAGAAACCAAAGAACATTCGTTGGGTTTGCGAATAGTCAATCGTACCGACGCTCAGCATCAATCCTTAGTGCGTCACATGTTTTCTTCTGCAAGTGTGTGGAACCATACGCTTGAACAGGAGGCCACTTGGGGGCAATCTTTGTTAAGTATGCTCAATAGCGTGTTTCGTTTGAATAAAGCAGAAGAAAAGTCTTACAAGCGACGTACCCCCCGTTTTCAAGTATATTTGCCAGCTGTTGTGGAAAGTATTTACCATGGGGTAATCAATACCATGACCAATGAAGTGAGTGAAACAGGTATTTCTATTGTCTTGCCTGCTCAACATCCCTTTAAAGTAGGGGATGCGCTTAACGTTAAAATTGAATGGAGCAATAGTCACACCAGTTCACTGGCGACGGTCATTAAGCGCATTATTCCCTTTCAAAAAGGACAAGTACTGGTAGGCGTGAACTTTGTTCGTTTAAGTCGTCAAGAACGACTCGAAGTGATTGAACAAATTTATGGGCCTCGTGAAGGGTTGATTCGTATTGCTCCTGCCACAGGCTTAAGAGTCCCTTGTATTGTGCGTTTTAAAAATGGGCAATCGTACACGGGGATGACGAGTGAAATGAGTGAGATGGGAGTCCGCGTTTATTTAGATCGTCCAGTAAAAGTGATAAAACCCACCCCCGCCCAAGTAGAAGTGTATTGGAAAAATGCCCCAATGGTCAGTTATAAAAGCACCTTTATTCCGACGCATTTAAGTGGAGAAGCCCATTTGGTTTCTTTACTTTATTTTGATGAGCAGAACTTGGCCACCATTGACGATATTTCAAGGCGGTTACAGGGGTAGTGGGTTATTTTATGTTATAATATCCGAAAGATAAAACGGTCTATGGTCTCTTCGTTGTCGCGACGTTTTTTTGCTTGGTTATGGACGTCTATGTACACGCCCGCACAAAAAAAACGAGACTCCTAGAATAGCCTCATCGCCTGTTTCATCTATCAAACACTATAGACTTCTTTTACACCTTTATTTCAACTGTAAGGAGTGGATGCTTTGTATAAATGTAAAGGCTCTGTTTTATTACTAGGTTTAAGTTTGGTTCTTCCTTGTTCGGCACAATCTCTAACGGCTGAAGAAGCTTTTAGGGAAGGCAACATCGCTTTTGCTCAGAAAAATTATACACAGGCCTTAGAACGCTACAGCGAATCCATCGAACTAAACCCTACAGATGCCCATGCCTATTACAATCGTGGGGTTGTGTATGAAGACTTAAAGGACACGATTGGGGCTTTGGCGGATTATGACAAAGCAATCGTTTTAAACCCACATTTTGCCCAAGCCTATTATAATCGTGCGTGTCTTGAAAAAGCATCGGGCTTTAATGAAGGAGCATTGCGGGATTTAAATGCGGCCATTGAAGCCAACCCCAGCTATAGCAAGGCTTATTTATTAAGGGGACACCTGAAAACCAATGCCGCCCAAATTCAAGACGCTTTAGCAGATTACAATAAAAGCATTGAATTGATGCCATACATACCCGAAGCGTTTTATAACCGAGGGGTACTTAGGGAAAAATTAGGGGACAAATCAGGGGCATTTGAAGATTTTAGCCTTGCCATTGAACTGAATCCCACCTTTGTTCAGGCGTATTATAATCGAGGCATTGTGCATGAAAAATTCGGCAATACGCAAGACGCCTTGGTGGATTTTAACAAGGCCATTGAGGTGGATCCCACTTACCACAAAGCGTATTTTAGTCGAGGGAACTTGAAAAGCCAAGCGGGTGACAAAGAAGGAGCGGTGGAAGATTACACAGTGGCCTTACAAGCTTACCCGGACAATGCCCACGTCTACTTTAATCGTTCCATGGCAAAGGCACTATTAAACGACAAGGCCGGTGCGTTGGCGGATATTGAACGAGCCACCCACTTGTTTGATCAACAAAAAGACACCATTCATCATCAAAAATCGGTTCAGTTGCGTTCCAAAATTGAAACCCACTTTATTGATTTAGGAAAATAAGCTTCAAGGAGATCCAAAAATCCCTAAAGAGCTTTCTGTGGTCTCAATCTTTAAAAAAGACTATAATAAGAAAAATCTTTATTTTCGTGGAAACGCAATAACGTGCAAGTACTTACAACAGTTTTTAAACGTCTTTTATGGTTGCCCTTAAATGTGGTGCTGGTTTCAATGCTAGGCTTTTTTTTAATGCGTTATTCTATTCAAATTGGCCCAATAGACTTTCCCATGCTTTTTAGCCCCACGGGTTATGTGCATGTGCTAGACAAAATCGAACTACGCCAGCCGATTGACCCACTTGCGGAAATGAGACAGAATCCGCAGATTAGTCCCCAAGCCCTCGCCAAAGAAAGCAAACGACTGGCCCTTGACCAACCGTGGTACGTGCAATATGTGCGATGGCTCTTGGGTTTTGCACAAGGAGATTTGGGGCAAAACACGCGCGGGGAATCGGTGGCGTGGTTGCTGGTTAAAGCAGCCGGCTATACCCTGCTTTTAAACCTGTGTGTTATTGCGGCAACGTGGCTATTTGGTATTCCTTTTGGGATTTGGGCAGCGGTTAAACGGGGCCATTTGTTCGACACGCTGATGGCTTTTTTGACGTCTATTACACTGTCGATTCCTGCCTTTATTTTGGCGTTGGTGTTGGGCGTTAAAGTGGTTGAAACAGGCCTTTTGCCGTATGGGGGAATTGCGAGTCCTCAAGCGTTTGCGTGGTCGTGGTGGCATAAAATGGCGGATATAGGCTTACATCTTGTTCTGCCCATTACCGTCCTTTCCCTAGGAGGGATTTTTGCAACGCAACGCCTAATGAGGGCAAACTTACTTGAGGTACTTTCACAAGACTACATTTTCGCCATGCGAAGCCGTGGATTAAAGGAATGGCAGGTGATTTGGAAGCATGCCGTTCGTAATGCGTTAAATCCATTGGTCACGATTTTAGGCTTTGAGTTTGCCGGCTTATTTAGTGGAGCCGTTTTGGTTGAAACCGTATTAGGCTACCCGGGTATTGGTTTGCAAATGTATCAAGCGGCTTTAGCAGGTGATGCAAACATGGTCATGGCCAGCTTGGTGTTGTCCAGCATCATGCTCGTTATTGGCAATGCCCTGGCCGATGCCGTGTTAGTGGTCTTGGATCCTCGACTGGCCACGAGTAAATCCGTTTAGTACATTTAATAAAAGGTGTGTGTTATGTTTCGGTTGAAAGAAAAAATCGCTCCTTTTCTTTTATTAAGTCTTCCTTTCGTCAGCTTGATGCTGGTGTTTGTAATCCCTCTTATTCAAGCCGTTGCCATGAGTGGTTTAGATTTTACACACAATTTATATAGCCCTCAATGGGTGGGCTTGAGCAATTACGCCACCGTCTTCACGTCACCAGATTTTGCTCAAGCCCTGTGGAACACCCTACTGTTGTGGGTGTATATTTTACCCGCCGTCTTAATCGCTTCAACGGTGATGGCTCTATTATTTGCGGGGCGCTTTAAAGGCGTTGGTTTTTTTAGAGTCTTGGTCTATCTGCCCGTGGTAGTCAGCATGGTTGTTGCAGGGATGCTTTGGAAGTGGTTGCTTGCGGGGGAAGGATTACTGAACAGTGGCTTGGCCTTTTTACACATGCCTAATGTGCCATGGTTAAGTGCTACTCAATGGGTATTGCCCGCGATTGCGTTAGTGGTGGTGTGGAAAGCGAGTGCTTACTACATGATGATGCTCATTACACGCTTAGAAGGTATTCCTCAAACGATGTATGAATCTGCCAAAATGGACGGAGCAAACGCCTTGCAACGCTTTTACTTCATTACCCTACCGCAACTCAAAGGCATGCTCGCTCTTGTGGCGATGATCTGCACATTAGGGAGCCTAAAAATTTTTAGTGAAGTCTATATCCTTACAGGTGGAGGCCCTATAGGGGCTTCCAAAACCCTCATTTTTTACCTGTATGAACGCGCCTTTCAACGTTTAGATTTAGGCGTTGCGGCAGCGGCGGGTCTTATTTTTGCCCTACTCATTGTGATGCTCACGATCATTCAAAAATATGTTTCCGCAGAACACGGCCCAGCCAAGGGAGGTTCTTAATGAAGCAAGGTGGCTCACTTTTAAGCTATGTAGGTCGTGCCTTTTTTATTTTCGTTGCGGTTATGCCCTTTCTATGGATGCTTTCCACTTCATTAAAAGGCAGTGAAGAAGCTTTGTTTACCACGCCACCACAATGGGTGCCCTTACACCCAACAGCTCAACATTATGTGAACGTGTGGCAGTCCTTACCCATGCTTCAATTTTTTGTTAATTCGCTGGTGGTGACGACTTTGGCGAGCGTGGGTAATGTGCTGAACGCCGTTTTAGCAGGCATTGCCTTAAGTCGCTTTAGCTTTAAAGGCAAGACGCTCTTTTTTGGCTTGATTTTCGCCACGATGTTTGTGCCGTTTGAAGTGTTGATGATTCCACTGTATAAAACGGTTTTACAGCTGGGCTTAAGCGCCACTTCTGGGCAAATCCCCTTGTGGGTAGGCTTAGCCTTACCGTTTTGTGTCAGTGGCTTTGGCATTTTAATGGTGAAAGACGCGCTTGACAACCTGCCCCCTTATTATGAAGAAGCCGCGTTGTTGGATGGTGCATCCCTATTTCAGCGAATTTTTGGGGTAATTATTCCCCTCATTCAGCCGACTTTGGTGACGTTGACGATTTTTAGTTTTATTGCCGTGTGGGGCGATTTTTTATGGGCTTCGCTATTAACCAACGAACCCCACACCTTGACCCTGACCACAGGATTGGTGCAGTTGCAGGGGCAGTTTAACAGTGACTGGCGCCAAATTTCTGCAGGCACCGTATTGATGCTGTTGCCTTCATTGTTGTTTTTTGGGGGAATGCAACGTTATTTGATTCAATCTCAAGGCGGGGCAAAAGGCTAAAAAACGTTTTGGTCAAACGTACGAATTGTAAATTTTTGTCATCATTTCCCCCCTCTAAAAGGGGGGATGAAAATCCTTTACCTACAGGATTAAGGTTTTGGCCAAAATGTCGAATACTGTTAGATGATGCCTGTATTTCAAATAAACCCTATGGTATGAAACACATGATGAAAGGTCGCGTTCTACTTCTTGTAGTCGGATTGCTTTGTGGGCTAAATAGCCCGCAGGCACTGGCTGTGATCAATGTTTCTAATGAAGCTGAACTAACGGCGGCCATGGGCCAAAGTGCCGATTTGGAGATTAACATTACGGGGGATTTCTCTCTTTCTAACCCCTTGACCATCCCTTCCAATGCGTATGTGTTTACAGGCAACGGCTTTAACATTACATCATCTGGAGGAGGCTTAAGCTTTCCAGCAGTGACAAAAGTCACAAACTTACAAGTCGATGCAGGACTCGTTCAGTATCTAAGGAATAGTGCCACCAATGGCGGGGGTTTATACAACAATGCCGGCACCACGACCTTCAACAATGTCGCCACGTTTAATGGCAACACGGCTACCACCGCAGGGGGTGGGGCTTATGTAAACGGAGGCACACTCGCCTTACGCACTAACAGTGTGTTTAGTAATAATACGGCGGGGTCTAACGGTGGGGGTCTCTACCTCAATGGGGGTAACTTGGATGGGGTTGGTCCGTCCTTTGTTGCGACAGGGGGCACCATCACGGAATCAGGTCTTTTTACGATTCACACGTTTACAACGAATGGTAACTTTATAGTAACTAATGGTGGTAATATAGAAGCTGTTGTTGTTGGTGGTGGTGGAAGCGGTTCGGTTGGTGATTCACATGTTTATGGTTCAGGTGGTGGTGGTGGTGGGCTTGCCTATTCAAATTCAATTACAGTTGTACCTGAAAGCTTGAGTGTTGTTGTTGGCTTAGGTGGTACAGCTGTTACTGCAGGAGTACGAACAGATGGCAATAATGGAGGTGCATCCACTTTAAGTAGAGGTGGAACGATATTATTATCAGGTGGTGGTGGTGGTGGTGGTATTTACAATGCTTTTGCTAGTGGAGGTGCAAGTTCAGGCACACAAAGAGTAAGCGGTGGTTCAGGTGGTCAAGGTGGTCAAGGTTATTGGTCCGCAGGTGGTGGTGGTGCAGGCGGGTATACAGGTAATGGCGGTAATGCCCCTCGTGCAAATAATGCAGGTACACCTGGTGTTGCAGGTTCAGGTGGTGGTGGTGGTAGTGGTATGTCGGGTAATACTATTGGTGGTGGTGGTGGTGGTGTGGGTGTTTTTGGAGCAGGAGCAAATGGTGTAGCAAATGGTGGTGGTGGTAGTGGTGGAGCAAATGGTGGTGTCCCTACCGGAGGACTATATGGTGGTGGTGGTGGTGGTATTGGTATGAATGGTACAACAGGTGCAGGTGGTGCAGGAGTTGTAGTTATCCGTTATTTAACAGGTTCACTCGGTTCAGGTAGCCTTAACTTCACCAGCAACTCCGCCACCAGCGGTGGTGCCTTATACACCACTGGCACCAACACCATCACAGGCACCACAACCTTTACAACCAACTCTGCCACGAATGGCGGAGGTATTTGGAACGATTCAGGTACAACAACGTTAACAGGACTCGCCACCTTTAATGGCAACAGTGCCAGTTCCGCCGGTGGCGCGATTAGCAATGTTTCAGGAGGCACCCTCACGTTAGCAGGCGTTTCAGCCTTTAACACCAACACCGCTGTTGCCAACGGTGGAGCCATCAATAACCTGAACTCGACGTTAAACCTAACCGGCAATACCACCTTCACTGGCAACAGTTCAAGTGCTGGCAGTGGTGGGGCGATCTTCAACGATCCAGGGACCGTTCTCATCACAGGCGATGGTACTTTTAACAATAACACGGCGTCTTTAAATGGTGGGGCCATCGCCAACGTGATTAGTTCAACATTTAGCATCACGGGTAATGGGACGTTCGGCTCGAACAGCTCTAGCACAGGCTCTGGCGGAGCCATCACCACAGAAAGCAGTTCGACCACCAGCATTGGGGGAACGTCTTCATTCACAAGCAACAGTGCCGCAACAAATGGCGGTGCCTTGTATGTGGATTCAACATCTGGTTTAACGCTGAGCGGGGCTTCCACGTTTACGAGCAATAGTGCAAGTAATGGGGGTGGTTTGTGGAATGCGGGAACAAGTGTATTGACTAGCACGGCTACGTTTTCAACCAACTCCGCCACCAACGGCGCAGGTCTCTTCAATAGTGCCGGCACCACGACCATCAACGGCTTGGCGACCTTCACCAGCAATGGTGCCACCACCAACGGCGGAGGCCTGTGGAATGGTGGGACAGCTACCTTAAACGGCACGGCTACGTTTACGACGAACTCCGCCACCAATGGCGCAGGGATCTACAATAATGCCGGCACCACGACCATCAACAATGTCGCCACGTTTAATGGCAACACCGCCACCACTTCAGGGGGTGGGGCTTATGTAAACGGAGGCACACTCGCCTTAGGCACTAACAGTGTGTTTAGTAATAATACGGCAGGGGTTAACGGTGGTGGTCTCTACCTGAATGGGGGTAACTTGGAGGGGGTTGGCTCGTTCGTTGTTGCGACAGGGGGCACCATCACGCAATCAGGTCTTTTTAATATCCACACGTTTACCAGTGTCGGTACTAGCACGTTTGCAGTAACTGCTGGGGGTACTGTTGAATACCTCATCATCGGCGGGGGTGGTGGCGGGGGATCAGGAAACGGGGGCACAAACAGTGCGTCTGGGGGTGGTGGCGGCGGTGGCGGATACCGATCTTCTGTGTTAGGAGAATTATCTGGTGGTGGATCGTCTGCTGAATCTCCGTTAACGGTCACCGCCCAGAGCTATTCAGTTGCAGTGGGCGCTGGTGGAGCTGCCGGAACTGGGACAAAAGGAAGCATGGGTGGGAACAGTTCTTTCGGGGGCATTGTGGCGCTCGGCGGTGGCGGTGGGGGAGGGGGGACTTTAGGTCCAGATTCTGGAGGCTCTGGTGGAGGGGCTGTTGGGGTAAATGCTAGCTTCACGGCCGGCGCGGCGGGAACGACCAATCAGGGCATGAGTGGCGGGAGCTCAAATGGTAAGGGCCGAGGAGCTGGCGGCGGAGGGGCTTCCCAGAACGGCACTAATGGCGGTCCCCCCCCTGGCAAAGGTGGCGACGGACTGACCAGCAGCATCACGGGTACGGCGGTTGCACGCGGTGGCGGTGGCGGTGGTGGCGGGTGGTCTGCTGGTGCAGTTGGGGCAGTGGGTGGCCTTGGCGGCGGTGGCAATGGTAGGGATGACAATGGTTACAGGCCGGGCCCCTACACTGGCACCAACGGAACGGGCGGCGGTGGCGGTGGCGGTGAATATGGAGGGGGTGGATCAAACGGCGGTTCAGGTATTGTCATCGTCCGTTATTTAGCCGCTTCAAGTCTTGCGTTTATCAGTAACTCTGCTGTTAATGGAGGAGCCTTGTATACCACAGGCACCAACACGGTGACAAGTATGGCAACTTTTACGACCAACTCTGCCACCAACGGCGCAGGGATTTATAACGACACAGGCACGACGACCTTTACACGTCTCGCCACCTTCAACAATAACAGTGCCACCAATGGTGGAGCGGTTTACAATAATACGACAGGGGCTTTAATCTTTTCAAACGGGGCCACCTTCAACAATAACACGGCCACCACCGGCGGATCGCTCTATAACCTCGGCACCGTCACTTTCGCCGATGCCACCACCTTCACCAATCACACGGTACGAAACACTTACAACACAGGCACGATTAACCTCAATGGCGCCACGACCTTCAGCAATAACACCGTCGCTGGCAATGGGGCGGCGTTGCAGTATCAAAGTGGTGTAGGCACCATTAACTTCAACAATAACATTACGTTTACGTCCAACACGGCGACAGGCTCCAACGGCGGGGGCTTGTGGACGGATCGAAATACTTCGGTAGCCGGCACATCTACCTTCACCAGCAACTCGGCCACCAGCGGAGCAGGACTCTACATCCATGGCGGTACCACCACACTCACAGGAGCGTCTACCTTCACCAGCAACGCCGCCACCACCGCAGGGGGCGGGGCTTATGTAGAAGGAGGCACGCTCGCGCTGGCAGGGGGCGCGACCTTCACCAGCAACACCGCCACCAGCGGAGGTGGAGGTGCGGTTTACAAAACAGCTGGGGGTGTTTTAAACATCACAGGGGCATCGACGTTTGCGAGCAATAGCTCCACCGGCGGGGGGGGTGCGATTCTTCAAACAGGAACAAACATAGCAGGCACGACGACTTTCAACGGAGCCAGCACCTTTACGAGCAATAGTTCCACCAGTGCCACCGCCGGCGGGGGCGCGATCAATAACACCGGCACAGGGGCGTTTAACATCAACGGGCTCGCTACCTTTGGCAATAGCACCAACAACACGCAAGGTAACGTGGCCACCGCGAGTGGTGGAGCGATTTCCAATAGTGGATCAGGCGTCCGCATCAACCTCAATAACGGTGCTGCCTTCTACAACAACCGCACGACAGGGGCCACTACCTATGGTGGAGCGGTGTATAACACGGGTGGAGCAACTTTTACGGTCGGTGCGACCAGTGGCAACTCTGTGTTTACAGGCAATGGTAAGACGTCTACAGGAGCCGTGACCACCTATAACGGCGGAGCGATTTATAACGATACCTCTTCAATACTCACCTTATCAGGGGGATCGACGTTTACCAGCAATGGCGTTACCTTTAGGGGCGGGGGGATTTTCAACCTAGGCACGACGACGATCAACGGCTTGGCCACTTTTATGAGCAACACCGCCGGCAACTTAGGGGGAGGGGTTGTAAACTGGGTAGGTGGTATGATGATCCTCAATAACGGCGCCACCTTCACCAGCAACAGTGCTTCTCAAGGCGGGGGGATGATGAGCAATGGCATGACGACGATTCACAACGGCGCCACCTTCACCAGCAACAGTGCCAGTTTTGGTGGGGGGATGTTGAGCAATGGCATGACGACGATTAACAACGGCGCCACCTTCACCAGCAACACCGCCGGCAACTTAGGGGGAGGGGCTTATGTAGACGGCATGGGCTCACTTGCTCTGGCAGGGGGTGCGACCTTCACCAGTAATACTGCCACTTGGGGCGGTGGAGCCATTTTTAAAGCGAACGGAGGTAGTTTGAACATCACAGGGGCGTCGACGTTTACGAGCAACAGCTCCACCAGCGGAGGGGGGGGTGCGATTCACACCCAAAAAAACGTAGGCGCAACAGGCCCGACTACTCTCAACGGTGCCGCCACGTTTAGGAGCAATACGAGTACAGCAGCGGTGAGTACCACCGCTGGCGGGGGGGCTATTCAGAATACCAGCACCGGCTTATTCCGCGTCGACGGCCTCGCCACCTTCGGTAAGGAACCTGACGCCCCTAATCCCCTTGGTAGCCTCGGCAACGTGGCCACGAGTCATGGCGGGGCAATTTTCAACAGTGGTTCAGGGGTCGTCATGAACCTCAACCAAGGCGTGGCGTTTTACAACAACCGCACGACAGGGGCATCCACCAACGGTGGCGCGGTGTATAACGCAGGCGGTGCGACCTTCACGGTCGGTGCGACCAGTGGCAACTCTGTGTTTACAGGCAATGGCAGAACCTCTGCGGGAGTGGCGACCACCTATAACGGCGGAGCGATTTATAACGATACCTCATCCTTCTTGACCTTATCTGGAGGTTCCACCTTCACCAGCAATGGCGCCATCCTTAATGGCGGGGGTATTTACAACGTTGGCACGACGACCCTCAACGGCTTGGCCATCTTCACAAGTAACAGGGCCACTTCAAGCGGTGGGGGGATTGCCAACTTTGGTACGACGACCCTTAACGGCGTAACCACCTTCACCGGCAACAGTGCCGTTATAGGCGGGGGTATTTATAATGCTGGCGCGACGACGATTAACAACGGCGCCACTTTCACCAGCAATAGTGCCAGTATGGGCGGGGGTATTTACAACGATGGCATGACGACGATTAACAACGGCGCCACCTTCACCGGCAACAGTGCTGTTCTAACCGGGGGGGGCGGGGCTTATTTAGGAGGAGGCACACTCGATCTGGCAGG
>JBIKNF010000018.1:0-29042 GCA_044358835.1 Vampirovibrionales bacterium
CGCAGATGGGTGAAGTGTACATAAACGTACATAAGCACATCGAGAATCGTAGCGACAACGAAGACGCCAGACGCTATTTAATCGTTTAATTGGTATAAGCTATTTTTAAGCTATAATAGTCCAACACCCACTCACGGAGCCCTTGACTCATGTCATCTACTGAAATTGTGAAAAGTTTGCAAAACCAACACGTTAAAGAAGCCCTCGCCCTTCAACGCCATAAGCATCGCGTGGCTGAACAGGCCTGTGTGGTGGTGGGTGAAAAGGCCATTGAAGAAGCCCGAAAAGCGAGGTGGCAGGCCAAACGCTTTTTTTTTAGAAACGACGTACTAACGCCTGAAAGCTTTTCAGCAGGCAAGCCTTGGCAAATGGTGAGCAATACCATTTTAAAAGCCATTGCTGAAACAGAATCTGCCCCACCTGTAGTGGCGGTGTTTGACTGGCCAAGCGCTACCCACTTCGTGACGCTTGAAACACTTGCCTGCCCCCAAGCCCCCACCGAAACCTTGCTGGTGTTAGATGGCCTTCAAGATCCGGGTAATGTAGGCACTTTGTTGAGAACAGCGGTGGCCTTTGGATTTGAGCACGTGTTGATTATTGAACCCGCTGCGGATGCCTATTCCAGTAAAGTCATTCGCGCTTCTACAGGCTTGCAATTTCGCTTGCAGATTCAGATCATTCAGCATGAAGCAACCTTTGACGTATTACAGGCCTTACGCCAGAAGGGGTGGCATCCGTATTTGGCAGATGCCTGCGACGACTGGCACGACAGAGCGTTGTACTTGCATGAACTCAGGGGGCTGCCTGAACATCCCATGGCGGTGGTGTTGGGTCAAGAAGGGCAAGGCTTGCGTTTAACCCAAACGCAGAAGCAGGCTTTTTCAACGCTCAGTGTGGCCATGACTGATGAGGCTGAATCGTTAAATGTGGCGATTACGGGAAGCCTGATTTTGCATCACCTCTATAGTCTTAAATGCTCTAGTGGCAAGGGAAGGCCTTAATGAGCTATGATGCCATTCCGCCCCATTTACGTCCGCCAAACCAAGTGCCGTTGGCGGAAGATTTAAAACCGCTTGAGCCTCAAGACGCTACAATGCAAGACGATTGGACGGCCGTTGAAACGCCTCAGGCCCTTTGGCAATTGGCTAAAAAACGCTGGAATCAAGGCATCCTGCCTCACTTACAAGAACTACGCCTGCGCTTAGGGGTGAGCTTTGGGGCGTGGGCTGTCGCCGTAGGGGCTTCTTATTTCATGGCCAAACCCCTGTTGTTGAACCTACAAAAGCTGGCGCCTGCTTCAACGGTTTTTGTGCAATTGGCCCCCACCGATGCCTTGTTTGCTGTGTTTCAAGTGATGATGCTCGTCGGGACAAGCCTGAGTTCGCCTGTATTGCTGTGGCATTTGATTCGATTTGTCGTGCCTGCGTTAAAGGAACAAGAAAAAGCGTTTTTGTGGCCGGCTTTGCTGTTGGCGGTGGCGGGGGGGGTGTTAGGCTTGGTGTTTGGTTATGTGCTGGTGTTGCCTACGGCTTTACACGTGTTGCTTGAATTTTCCGAAGGGATTGCGGTGGCTCAAATGAGTTTGCTTGCTTATGTGAGCTTTTGTACCATGATGCTCGGCGTCATAAGCCTTACCTTTGAAATGCCCCTACTGGCCTTTTTGCTTGGGCGCTTGGGGCTATTAAAACAGTCCTTCTTAAAGCAGTATTGGCGAGAAAGTTTTATTGCCCTGATTGTGTTGGCCGCCCTTTTAACCCCCAGTCAAGACCCCCTGACTTTAATTCTGGTTTCAGTGGCGTTGTTTGTTCTTTACGGCGTATGCTTGTGGGTCACCCCTAAGGCGTGACAAATCCCATACACCAAATCACTGCGATTGAGCGTGTAAAAATGAAAATGCTCCACCCCTTGCGATTGCAAAAGTTCACAAAGCTTAATGGCTTCGCTACTCGCAATCAGGCGTCGCGTGTCGGGGTCTTCATCTAGGCCGTCAAATAGCTGAATCAGGCGATTGGGGACTTGTGCGCCACAAAGTTGGGCAAATTTTAAGGTTTGCTGGACGTTACTAATCGGTAAAATTCCAGGTAAAATAGGCACTTTAATGCCTTTGGCTTCACATAAATCCCTAAAACGCAAGAAGGTTTCGGCTTCAAAGAAAAATTGCGTCATAATCGAACGCACCCCTAAATCCACCTTGGCCTTGAGAAAATCAATATCCACAGACAAATCCACCGCTTCAGGATGCCCTTCGGGGTAACCGGCCACAGAAACGTCAAACCCCCCAACCTCATGGATGTCTCGAATCAAATCGCTGGCGTGTTGGTAGTCTTTTAGGGCTTCTTGAGGGGATTGCCCCTTGGGGATGTCGCCTCGTAAGGCCACAATGTGCGACACACCTAGGGCTTTATAACGTGCTAAAATGGCGTGAATATCCGCCTTGCTCGAACCCACACACGTCAAGTGAGCCGCGGGTTTAAGCGTAGTTTCTTGCAGGATTTTGGCCACTGTGTCGTGAGTGCGTTCACGGGTGGAACCGCCTGCGCCGTAGGTCACGCTCACAAAATCAGGCTGTAAGGGGGCCAATTTTTGAAGACTTTCCCACAATTTTTCACTGGCTTCAAGGCTATTGGGCGGAAAAAACTCAAAACTCACATGGACTTTAGGCATCATTTATGGATTCTTTCTCTTTTTAGTGGAGCGGTTCATTTATTTTAGCACCCGCATCAAAGGATTCAATTAGTTTTGTTTTTTGATATAATGTTTATACATTAGTGACGCTTGAGGTTCTTTCCATGTTGATTCCTGTAATTCTTTCTGGTGGCAGTGGTACACGACTTTGGCCTTTGTCTCGTGAAGGCATGCCCAAGCAGTTTTTGTCGTTGCTTGAAGGGCCAAGTCTGTTTCAAGAAACCTTGCTTCGTTTGCCTCCAGAAGGACTTGAACCCCCAATGGTGATTGCTAATCAGGATCATCGCTTTCGTGTGGCTGAACAAATGCAGGCCATGCATTACACGCAAAGTAAAATCATTTTAGAACCTTGTGGCCGAAATACCGCCCCTGCCATCGTGGTGGCGGCCTTGATTGCGTGTTCGCACCCGTCCACTCAAGAAGCCTGCCTGCTTGTTCTACCGTCGGATCACCACATTCAAGATCCTCACGCCTTGGCTTGCGCCATGGCCCACGCCGAACGCCACGCACAAGCCGGCAACGTGGTGACCTTTGGCATTGTGCCCACTTACCCCGCCACGGGCTACGGCTACATTCAAGCGGGTGAATCCCTTTCACCTGAACCTGAAAAAGGCTTCAAGGTTAAAGCCTTTAAAGAAAAGCCTGATGAATCCACCGCCCAAGCCTTTATAGAAGCCGGCCATTACTTCTGGAATTCGGGCATGTTTATGGTCAAAGCTTCCACGCTTTTAGAAGAAGTGGAACGCTACTGCCCTGAAGTGCTGCGCTATGGGCGTCAAGCCCTGTTGCAAGGTTGTAAAGACTTAGACTTTATTCGTTTAGATGCCGAAAGTTTTGCTCAATGCCCCAGTATTTCCATTGATTATGCGATTATGGAAAAAACCGACCGGGCAGTAGTCGTCCCCCTGGATGCGGGCTGGAACGATGTAGGCAATTGGGACGCCTTGTGGGGACTTTCCCCGCAAGACGATCAAGGCAACGTGAGCATAGGCGACGTGATTTTGCACAATGTGAAAGATGCCATGGTGCTGAGTCAAACCGCGTTAGTGACGCTGTGTGACGTAGAACATATTTTAGTGGTGCAAACGAAAGATGCGGTGCTTGTGGCGGATCGCCGGAAGGCAGAATCCGTCAAGCACGTGGTGGAAGCCTTGAAGGCGCAACAACGCACGGAACGACTAGAGCATGTGCAGGTGTTTCGCCCGTGGGGGAGTTATGAAACGATTGTAGAAGCTGCGGGCTTTAAGGCCAAGCGAATCATCGTCAACCCCCAGCAGAAGTTGTCGCTTCAAATGCACCATCATCGTGCGGAACACTGGGTGGTTGTGTCGGGCACGGCGTTGGTGACCAATGGGGATCGTGAGTTTTTGTTGAGTCAGGATGAATCAACGTATATTCCTGTGGGCACCAAGCACCGCTTGGAAAATCCGGGAAAGATTCCCTTAGAAATTATTGAAGTGCAATCTGGCGCGTATTTAGAAGAAGACGACATTGTGCGTTATGAAGATATGTATCAGCGTGCGTAACGACGCTTGACGTGCCTGGGTGTTTATTTTAGTATAGTAAGTAACCCTAAGCAGGGTGTGTTTTGAAAATTTAAAAGGATTTTATCGATGCGACTTTTCTCTCCCCCCCCCCCCGCGTAAACACTCACGCTTCTCCCGCCTTACACCAGCGTGAAGGAAAAAAGCGAAGTGGGGGAAGGCCAAGTGATCCAAAACCAACAAGTCCTCAAATGCAAGCTTGGCTGGGGAGTACTCCTATCGAAGATGCTTTTCGCCCTAAGCCTAAATCTAAACCAGCACCAGCACTTCCATCTCCCCCTATAACTCCTCCGACCGCTACTAAGGATCCCTATGCTCTCATTGGGGAGATTGAAGACCTTCTTGGTAAAGACCTAAAACAACTTGACATACTAAATACAGACCTCGCTTTTCTTAAAACTAACAGGCCACCTGATTTTAAGCGAATTAAAACATTCTGTGAAAATAGAATAGGTACTATTTGTGAACGGCTTGATATGACAGAAGAGGAACTTCGAGATAACTTGTCTCCTTACTCTAGAAAATTACTTCGATTATTGAATGCACTTGAAAGATTGGGTTGATAAAGTGAGCCTCGTAAGTTCAACAAAGGGCTTACTGGCCGTAGGCGTAGGTTTTGACTTTGCTAAAGCCTACAATGTTCCTAAATCAGGCAAGTCGGTCGTTGTGGCACGAACGCTTCAACCAAAGAAAAACCCTCTAGGGCGAACCTAAGAGGGAGAGGACAATGTAGATGATAAATGTAAAGTTAAGGCGTTTGACATTGAGACATGTCGAACGCGTTGATTCATAGTCTAGTTGTACCGCAAACCCACGGAAATGAAAATACCCCATGGCCAAACTGTAACCTTTGGGTGAACAACGCCTACACCTTGGGGTGAATCAACACGTTTAAATACGGCAATTGTATCGTTTTGTCTCGTCTGTTTAAATGAAGTCGTTCATTTTTTGTGTGCATGGTATAATAGCCTTAATCTCAATCATGGACGCGAAAAAGGAACACTCATGCAAATGACTTTAAATGAAGACTCCACCCTGAACCCCTCTCATTCAACGGTTTTACCTCCTGCCAGTCCGCCGAGTTCAACGGCTTCTTCTGGCGATTACGGGGCGGATCAAATTCGGGTGCTCGAAGGCCTTGAAGCCGTGCGTTTACGCCCCGGTATGTATATTGGCAGCACCAGTCAGCGGGGCTTGCATCACTTGGTCTATGAAGTGGTGGACAACTCTGTGGATGAAGCCTTAGCCGGCTACTGTAGCGAAATTCACGTCACGGTGCATGACGACAGTTCTGTGACTGTTCAAGACAACGGCCGCGGCATCCCCGTTGCGCTGAAAGAAGACGGCGTTTCGGCCTTGGAAGTGGTGCATACGGTGCTTCACGCCGGCGGTAAGTTTGGCGACGGGGGCTATAAGGTTTCAGGCGGTTTGCATGGTGTGGGGGCTTCTGTGGTCAACGCCCTTTCTGAACGCATGATTGTAGAAGTCTGCCGAGACGGGCAAGTACACAAGCAAACTTACGCGCGCGGGCAAGTCAAAACCCCTGTTGAAGTGGTGGGAAAAACCAGCACCACAGGCACCAAAACGACCTTTTGGGCAGACGGCGACATTTTTGAAACCACCGTGATTGACGGTGAAATTATCGGCACACGCCTGCGTGAAATGGCGTTCTTGAACAAAGGACTCAAAATTATTTATACGGACACGGCTCGTAATTTTAACGAAACCTTTTATTATGAAGGCGGCATTGGCAGTTATGTGAGCTACTTGAACGAAAATAAGAACGTCGTGTATGACGGTATTTTTTATTGTGACGATGAAAAAGACGGCGTGCGTGTGGAAGTCGCCTTGCAATACACGGATTCTTACAGCGAAAACGTGTTGAGCTTTGCCAACAACATCAACACGCATCACGGGGGCACACACCTCACAGGCTTTAGAAATGCGTTGACCCGCATCATCAATGATTACGGACGCAAAAACAACATCCTCAAAGAAAAAGATGCCAACCTCACGGGAGACGACATTCGTGAAGGCTTAACCGCCATTGTTTCGGTTAAAGTGCCGAACCCTGAATTTGAAGGGCAAACCAAAGAAAAGCTCGGCAATAGTGAAGTCTTGGGCATTACGCAATCCGTGGTGTCGGAACGTTTGCAAGATTGGCTAGAGCTGAACCCCAAAGCCGCCAAAGTGGTTATTTTAAAGGCGGTGCAGGCGTTACAGGCTCGTGAAGCCGCCCGTAAGGCTCGGGAATTGACGCGTCGGAAATCGGCGTTGGAAAATAGCACCCTACCCGGCAAACTCGCCGACTGTTCGAATCGGGAGCCAGAGCGTTGTGAACTGTACATTGTGGAAGGGGATTCTGCGGGGGGTTCCGCTAAACAAGGCCGTAACCGTGAGTTTCAAGCCATTCTACCCTTGCGTGGAAAAATCTTGAACGTCGAACGCGCCAGACTCGACAAAATCTACAACAATAACGAAATTCAAAGCTTGATTCAAGCCTTGGGCATCAATATTTCTCGCATTGAAGACGACTTTGAAATGGAACGGCTTCGTTACCACAAAATCATTATTATGACCGATGCCGACGTCGACGGGGCCCACATTCGTACCTTGCTGTTGACCTTCTTCTTCCGCTATGCTCGCCCCTTAATTGACAATGGGTATATTTACATTGCTCAACCGCCGTTGTACAAAGTCACCATCGGGCGGGAAGAAAGCTACCTTTATAATGACCGTAGTTTGGATCAACTCGTCAACAAGCGTGGGGCGAATAGCCTTGTGCTATGGGATGTTAAGCGTGCGGCGTCTGTTGAAACGGATTCGCTGATTAAAACGCTTCAAATGGTTAGTCGTTATGTGGCAGCGCGTCATTCTTATGTGTTGGATGCCTTGCCCAGCGATATTTTATTAACCCTTGTGGCCGAAAAAGTGGATGCCAACGTCTTCCACGAAGCGGAAACCGTCAATGCCTTGGCTGAAAAGCTCACGGCGAATTTCCCCCAGTACCGTTTTGATGTGGCTGGCTTAGAAGAAGACGAACCTGAAGAAGCCATTTTGACGGATGCCTCTGAAACGCTGGATGCCGAAGCGTCTGAAAATGTTGAACCGTCTGAACCTGTTGAAGTCACGGAGCAGTTGGCGTTGTTGCCGAAGCCTGTGAACGCCTCGATTTTGGTGTATCGTCGTAAGCATGTGGACTTGCTGGAAGATGCTTTATTGACGGAACTCAATAGCATTATGCTCGACAGTCACGAGTTTGATCGTTTGGTGAGTGATTTTGAGGCGTTATCGACGTGGAATCCTGAACTGCCAAGCACCTTAAACCCCCAAGCGGCCAATGGCTTAAAAGTGCAGATTAACGACAAGGAAGAGCGCCTGTTTTACAGCCTGCGTGATTTGAAGTTGTTTATTGACGAGCGTGGCAAAAAGGGCATGGGCTTGCAACGCTTTAAAGGCTTGGGCGAGATGATGCCCCAGCAGTTGTGGGACACCACCATGAACCCTGAAACACGGACACTGTTGCAGGTGGAAGTGGAAGAAGCCGTTGCGGCCGACAAGCTCTTTGATGTGTTGATGGGCGAGCGTGTGGAGCCTCGTCGTCACTTTATCGAATCCAACGCCCACAAGGTGTCTAATTTGGACGTGTAAAGCTTACCCTCTCCCTTTGGGAGAGGGCAGGGTGAGGGAAAAGCATCGAATGAAATCTTTTACCAAACGTCCGCATACGCCGTTTCGCATCTACTTTTCCGTGTCAAGCGAAGGGTATGGTCATTCGTCTCGCGCCATGGCACTCACCAAAACCTTTGAACCGCATGAATATGTGATCGGTTCTTACGGCATTGCCCTAGAACGCATGAAGGGCTTGGGGTACCATTGCATCCCTATTCCACAAGAACTTAAGCTGGTGGGGCATAACGGCGGGTTCGATGTGGGCGCCACCATTCTTAATACGCAAAGTGCCGTCTTTAATTTTAATCAGCTGGTGCAAGAAGAAATGGATCTCATTCGGGATTATGGGGTAACGCTGGTCGTCGCCGACGGTCGTATTGCTCCTGTGGTTGCTGCCTCTCGCATGGATGTGCCGTGCTTGGTCTTGACGAATCAATCGGCGTTTTATCCGTTTTTTGCGAAAGATACGCCACTGGTGAAATTGTTGGGTGTGAGCTTTGAATGGGTCATGAAGTTTTGGCTCTGTAGTGCGGAAGAGATCCTCATTCCTGATTTCCCCCCGCCTTACACGGTGTGCCTGCCCAACTTGAGCCTAAAGCCCAAGGTCAAAAAACGGACGCATTTTCTCGGTCCTTTGGTGACCTTTAATCCTGATGAAGTCGTTCCCCTTGAATTGCCTGAAGCGGAAGGCAAGGTCTTGATTGTCGTAACCCTTGGGGGGCATGAGTATCGGCGCCCGTTGTTTGACGCCGTTTTAGGCATGGCCTTTGAGTTTCAGCACTATCATTTTGCGGTATTAACCCCCTTTGTGCCCAATGACGGGCAAGCCATGCCTCAAAATGTGACGCTTCATTCTAACATCACGGAATGTTCGTCGTTTTTCAAGGCGGCTCAAGCCGTCATTACCCAAGCGGGGCATAGTTCGGCGATGGAATTGATGACTTTGGGCAAGCCGTGCGTGGTCGTGCCGGATGCCAAGCAGATCGAGCAGGAACATAATGCCCAGCGTTTGGTGGATTTGGGCATGGGCTTGAAGCTAGAATACCCCGATTTAACCAGTGAATCCTTGGGTGAAACGTTGCGAGAATTACTTTTGCAAATGAATTGGTTTCAAAGCAATGCAGAAGGCTTTGCTCAATTTGCCAAGGAACTCAATGGGGCCCAATATGGAGCCGACTTACTTCACAGTTATGCCCAGCGTTTACGGGCGTATTAGCTCTGGAGCGTAGGGTTGACTTTCAGAAGAGGGTTCGTTATAATGAATAAGTAATCTCTAGGCGAGCGTACCCACACTATAATGGGCTACCAGTACCCTAGAGGTTTTTGTTTTAAGGATTTTGAAATGTTGCGTATTGCTATTTTGATTGATGGGGCTTTTTTCTTAAAAAGATTTAAACATAAATACCCAAACTTAAATGCCAAAGACCCTAAAGTGGTTACTGATATACTTTATAAAACAGTAACACAACATGTTCATGTGATGGGAAAGTCTTTAAAGCAGTCTACTTATTTATATCGTATTTTTTTTTATGATTGCCCTCCCTTAGAAAACAAGGGTCATTTTCCTATCTCCGAAAAAGGTTTTGACTGGAAAAAAACCGAGAAATTTCAATTCAAAACAGAACTACTTCGTTTATTAAGTAAAAAAAGAAAAGTTGCCTTGCGTCTAGGTGATCTTTATTTAGACCATGACGAAAAATGGACAGTGAAAGACGGTCGTCTCAAAACCTTAATTAAGCACTGTAAAGGATCAGAACAAAATACTTTTACGGATGAAGATTTTAAACCTAATGTGATTCAAAAAGGCGTAGATATACGAATAGGTTTAGATATTGCTTCTTTATCTTATAAAAAGCAGGTCGATACGATTATCTTGATTTCAGGAGATTCGGATTTTGTCCCTGCCGCAAAATTAGCAAGACGCGAAGGGATTGATTTCATTTTAGACCCTATGGGGCAAGTGATTAGAGATGATTTAAGTGAACATGTCGATGGGATCCGTTCCGTCACCGTTAATTTAGAAGATTTTCAAACTGTATCGGACTCAATAACCAATGACACTCCCTAGCCTTGAAGAAAAACCTGTTTTCGTCCAACAACTGTTTAACCGCATTGCCAAGCGTTATGATGTGTTGAACAACATTATTTCTTTAGGCCTACACTGGGGATGGAAGCGCCATGCGGTTGCGAGTCTTCATCTTCAACAGGGCCAACACGCCCTTGATGTCTGCACAGGTACAGGCGACCTGTTGGGCTTGATGTTGCCTTATGTGGGCCACGCTGGAAGCGTGAGCGGCCTTGACTTTAGCGAAGAAATGCTTTCGGTTGCTCATTCACGCTACGCAGGCATGGCCAATCTAAAGCTGGTGCAAGGCGATGCGATGCACTTGCCTTTTGCCAGTGACACCTTCAACGCGAGCATCATTAGCTTTGGCTTGCGCAATGTCGCCGATATTCGCCAAACAATCGCCGAAATGATCCGCTGCACGAAAGCTGGCGGACGCATCATCAATCTGGATACCGCACCGCTGACTCATTTTCCTGGTTTTGCGTGGTATTTTAAGCACGTTATGCCCCGTTTTGGCGAAATGCTTGCGGGGGATAAAGAAGCGTACCAGTACTTGCAAGCGTCTACAGCAGCGTTTGAATCGCCTGAAGGGTTAAAAGCCTTGTTTGAATCGCTGGGCTTGGTGGATGTCCGCATCGAACGCTTGGGCTTTGGTTCTGTGGCCATGATTGTCGGCACCAAGGCTCTATGAGCTTCCTGTGCAGGGTCTATACTTTGTCGCTACGATTATTTTGTTCTGTTATGTAGGTCTCACTACACGCCCTCACAAAATAATCTAGGCTCCTCGTCTAGCCACCTGTCCCGAAAACTCATCGCTTTATCTTACTAAATCTGAATTTGGCTCAATTTTTCATAGCCTTGAATCACTTTCGTCATCACTTGAGAGGTGAGGGTAATGGCCAGTTCAGACTGCGTGTTGGCCATCATCACATCGTGAATATCCACTTTTCCCCCCGCCATGGCTTCACGCATCAGATCATTCGGCTTACTGGTCGTGGCATTGATGCCTGAAACCGTGTTGAGCATAACATCCTTAAACGAAGTGACGCCAGACGTACTATTTAAAGGCGTTAGAGTAGGGGCATATAAGTGCGGGGGCATGGTCACGCCTTGAAACGCTTGGCCGTTCATCAGCCCTTGCGTTTGGGCAAGATGCCCCCCCATGCCCAGTAGGCCTTGATTCGTGTTTAGGGGAATTGAGCTGATCGCGCCGATATTGAAACTCATGGGATTATTTCCTTTTGGTTGGTAAAATTATTGCTTGTATTTTTGAGCAAGATAATTCTTTAAGATCTTACGAACATAGTTTTGGGTTTCGGCATAGGGAGGAATGTTTCCATATTTAGCCACGGCATTGGGCCCCGCGTTGTAGGCCGCCAAAGCCAGCGAAACATTGCCCCCAAAGCGTTGTAACTGCTGAGCCAAGTACTTCACCCCGCCTTCAATGTTTTGAATGGGGTCATACGGATTTTCAACCCCCAGACCCGCCGCCGTTTTTGGCATAAGTTGCATAAGGCCAATGGCCCCCGAACGAGACACCACACTCGGCTGATACCCCGATTCTTGACGAATAACCGCATCCACCAAGAGCGGATCCACACCGTATTTTTGAGCCATGCGAACGATGTCATCACTAAAGGCATCCCGACGCGCTTGCACCGTGGGGGGTAAGGCCGTTGGCACAAACTTCGTAGATTGACTGGCAAAGGGAAAAGGTTGGAGTTTGTCCCGAGGTTTAAGGGCTTGTTTTGACTCAGTTGGATTCAATGGGTTCAAGGGGGTGGGGGCCTTGGGAAGCACGGGAAGGCTTGCGGGGCCCTGTTTTTGAGCAGCGGCTTTTTGAAGTTCTTCTTCTAAGAGCAGTTTAAAAGTACTTCGGTTGATGGGCAGGTTTCGGGCGTTGGCGCGTTGGGTGAGCGTGGCTTTAAGCACTTGTAATTGCTTGATGCGCGCTTGAGCCGCGGCCGCCCCGCCCGTGGTGCTTAGGCCCGCAATCGTGCTTTGGTTTTGAAGGGGAATGCTGTTCATCGTGAGGGGCTCTCTAACTTAGAAGAATATCCGTATACTTCTACTGAGGTTTCGCACGATGTTCACATAGACTGTAACGCGCTCCTTTGCTTGAAGGAGGCCAAAGAAATGTGTTGCCCGCCCGATTCGTGGCAAACACCTAATTCCCTATACGAAAAAGCCCTCACCAGTTCAACAGGCAAGGGCGAAAAAGCAATTCATCAATTTAAGGCGCTTATGATTACGAGGCCTATTCTTCCGATTGAGACGACATGAGGACCAGTCGGTAAATATAGCCTGCCAGCTCCAACAAGGCATACAGTGCGGTGGCCACATAAGTAAAGGCGGCTGAAGTCAACACTTTTTTTGCTTGCGTGACTTCTTCTTCAAATAAGTAGTTGTCTCGCTTCAAGACGCTTAAGGCCCGAGAAGACGCGTCGAGTTCAACGGGCAGGGTCACCAAGTGAAACAACACGGCCAAACTAAACAACACCACGCCAACCACCCCGATTTGAAAGGCAAACTGGCTAAAGCCCTTCATCATAAACCCCAACACCATAGACGCCATTAACAACAGAGGCCCCAGTTGACTACCAATGTTGACGGCCGGAAAGAGCTTGGCCCGCCACATTACAGGGTGATACTGCTTGGCGTGCTGAATGGCATGGCCCACTTCATGCGCGGCAATGGCCACCGCCGCCACAGAAGTGCCTTCAAAGACTTCGGGGGAAAGACGCACGATTTTTTCGTCGGGGGAATAGTGATCGCCTAGAAAGTGCGGGGTGGGTTCTACCTGCACATCGCTGATTTGGTGACGTTTAAGCATGTCTTCCGCCACATAACGACCGCTTAAACCACGCCGGTTTTCAAGTTTAGAAACTTTGTTGAAGGTATTTTTCACCCAAAGCTGGGGCAAAAACACCAAGGGTAAGCCAATTAAGCTAATCATCGTCAAAACAGGGTCAAACATCATGAACATAGGCAGGCGTCTTTTTGATTTATCAAGAATACCTTACTATTATGGCATAAAGTGAGCCTACGTTAAGAAAATGTTTAGCTTGTCAGTCAAAAACGCCCAAGGGCAACCCTTAGCGTTTTTTGTGGGCTTATTGCGGTTTTTCTGATTCTTGAGCAGTTGTTACTAAAGCAGTTCTAAGCTCTTCAAGTAATTTTCTTACTCCCTGATAACCTTCTGTTTCTTCAAACCATGGTTTATAATTTTTAAGAAATGCTTCCATCCTTCCTAATTCGAACACGAGATACAGAAAACGATTAAGCGGACTAGGCCTCGATTCTTCCTTTACTTCTGGGGTTAAAGAAAAAATAACTCTATGATCTTCGCTTTCTTTCTGTTTATAAGGCAAGTGCAGAGTCGCCTTTATTTGCGATATTGGGACACCAATCTCATCATAACCTAAGTCTTCATCTAACTCTAGCCAAATATCTTTACGAGCCTTAAGTATATTTTCAACCCGTTTTTTAATAAGTGTAAGATTTTGTTCTACATAGTCTGCCATAGAACCAAAACCTGAAGGACAGTCTTCAAGTGATTGAGCGGCTTCAGCGGCCGCACTATCGATGATTCTAAAAAATAAATCCATATTTGGCTCATCTATACGCACGCCTTCGCGCTGGGTGGCGGGGGGGGCTAGAGCGCGGGGGGGGGCAGTGGGGGTAATTCGTAACATAGGGGGGTCCTTTTAAACCAGTTGGGGGGTATATAAAAAACAAAAACCGTAACAACCTACAGCCTTTATGCTAGCACAAAACACCGTCCATGCCACCTTGTGCGTCTTACCCCCGCTTTGTAACCTTTTGTTACATGGCGCAGGGCAAACGTCCTTCCCCCTGCGGGACAGCGTGGAAACCCAAGAAACTTTGGATCGCTTTAAACATCTGTCTTTTTCTTTGAAGACATGAGCGTGACAATGCAAAACGGCTTTTGAGATACCGGAGGGTTCCCCAAAAACCGTTTTTTTATTGAATCGGTCTTTTTATCTTACGCTATCGCTTATGCCGCTGGCGCTGGAGCCGCTTCTGCTGGTGCTGGAGCCGCTTCTGCTTTCGGAGCCTCTTTAGCATCCGCTTTCGGAGCCTCTTTAGCATCCGCTTCTGGCGTTTTTCCATCAGCAACTTTATAGGTGGCTTGGTCGTGTTTTAACTCTGTACGAACATTTTTATCCGCATCAAAGCCTTCACCTAAAATGCCTGTGGGCATCACACCATCTGAATTAACCCCTTTCGCGGTTGAAGTAATATTCGTGTCAATATAACTAGTGTTATTACCTTTTTCGTCAGTACTTTTGTTCAAGGTGAAACTCATATTGTATTCACCTTTGTTGGCATTGGCGGCTTCGAGCTTGTTGCCATCCCACTTAACGACTGTACCATCTGTTGCGGTAACAGGCTTGTCTTTTTCAATGGCTTTTCCGTTTAGCGTAGCATTTCCCTTATCGTCTAAAGCCAGTTTTTGATCCCCCAAGCTCAAGTCTACTTTACCAACAACGTAAGGCGTTGCCCCCTTATCCTTATTAGCAGCAGGATCTCCCCACTCTTTATGTTCCGCATTCAACACCACGCCTTTGTCTGTTAACAAGTTATAAGTGCCTTTACCTTGAACGTCAAAGTTAACCGCTTTCGTGTTGCTTTGATTGAGACGATCCGCATCGGCGACGTGAGGATCCCCCCAATAAGCAGTATGCTGATTGGCTGCAATAGGTGCTGGTTTGGGTGGAGGTATAATCGGCGCTGGTTTGGGTGGAGGTACAATCGGCGCCTCTGGTTTGGGTGGAGCTACAATAGGCGCTTCTGGTTTGAGCTGTGGGATATACATCGCTGGATCAGGTTTCACGAAAGGGGCTGTTGGTGTTTTTGCTTTATTCGCAAAATAACTACCTAGAAAAAGTAGTGCATTTTTTTTATCACCTACAGTCTCAGATGTTTCTAAGTCGTTGTTTAAAATTATACCGCTGGTGTTGGAACCTAAAAATGAATAAGGCTTGGGAGAAGACTTATAACCTCCCATGGCTATCAAAGAATTGGGATTGTTTGATTTAGAGGCCTTGTTATTATAAGAAGAATTGATAGATCTTCCAACATAAGCAGCTAAGGCCTTCTGAAAATCAGAATTACTATTCTTTGTATTCTCACCGTTTGACGTGAAAGCGTTGCTAGATGTTGACCCCACATAAGGTAAAAAACTGTCAAGTAAGTTATTCATTTTGGGCGTAGTTAACGCATTCACAATCGAATTATACACTGGTTGCTTTGAGTTAAAGCCACTGGTTGCTGTTAGCATCTTCTAGATTCCTCCTAATTTAAAGTATTGTTCCCCTAAAAAAAATAGCAGAATTTAATAATGATCCATTATTAGATCATGTTTATCCCCACCAAAATAAAGATGCTTTCTTTGCCGCAATTGACTTTTTGTAACAAAGTAATTAACTTTTGTAACACAATAACAACCCCTTAAGAAAACAGCGGTAAAAAAATCTTCTCCGCTGTAAAGGTGCGTCCTAAATCATTGAAGACGACGCTTGTCTGGTCTATTTATCGGGTTTAAACACATAAATAGGGGGTTAGACTATTCATTCCTTTCATGGGTATTAGAAGCCTACGCTAATAAAACTGCTAAACTTCTTTTGCCGGCTTGTTTTGGAAGGGATTGGCACAAAAAAACTTGAAAAGTTGTCATTTCTATGTTAGTTTTATTTAGCTTATTAAATCGTCTCCCTAATCAAACGAGGTCTTAAACATGAAGCCCCCAGTCATTGCTTCCTTTCAAATGTTAAACCCTGTCTTTACACGACGTGCTTTGATTATTTTTGTGGTGCTACTCATTCTCCCCGTCCTACTCATGGCTCGGTAGATTCTGTGTTGTAAGTTCCCACACACACCGTAATCCACACCGAGCCTAGCACAAAAGGCTCGGTTAATTGTTTTTATAATTATACCCCCTCACAACCCCAAAACATCCCCTATTATTCCATTTCTTCCAGTTTTGACCCAGTCCTTAGAAAGACCCTTGCTTATGACCCCTTCACATCGCTTACCCTTAAGCCCCAGCTGTACAGAAGTTCAAGCCCTTCACGATGTTGCCCCCCCCCTGCACGGTTCCCACTGCGGCACGCGTCAGCTCAACGGGGCCTGTATTTTGTTGGAATCCCTGCTTGAAGAGCGGGTGGACACCATTTTTGGCTACCCAGGGGGCGTGATCTTGCCCATTTATGAAGCCCTCCCTGATTACCCAAAACTGCGTCATATTTTGGTGCGCCACGAACAAGGGGCGTGTCACATGGCGGAAGGTTATGCTCGCACGACTGGCAAAGCGGGCGTGGTGTTGGTGACTTCTGGCCCAGGGGCGACCAATGTCGTTACTGGCCTTGCGGACGCCTACTACGATTCAACCCCCATGGTGGTGATTACAGGCAATGTGCCTTCTGAACTCTTGGGCAACGACGCCTTTCAAGAAGCGGATATTTTAGGCATTACACGGCCTTGCACCAAGCACAACATTATTGTGCGAGACGTTAAAGATCTTGCCACAGCCATTAAAGAAGCCTTCCATGTCGCCACCACAGGACGCCCCGGCCCCGTGTTGGTGGATATTCCCAAAGACGTCATTAACGCGAAAACCGACTTCAACTACCAAACCGTAGAACTAGATTTACCCGGTTACATCAACGCGGAAACGTACACGCCCGAAGATATTGCTCTCGCCTTGGATATTCTAAAAAATGCCAAGCAACCCGTGATTCTTTCAGGCGGAGGCGTCAACTGTGCTTTGGCCACGGATGAGCTCAAGGCCTTTGCAGAGCGCTTTAACATTCCTGTGGGCATTACGCTAATGGGCTTGGGGAGCTTTCCTACATCGCATGCCTTAAGCTTGGGCTTTACGGGCATGCACGGGCATTTTTGGTCCAACATTGCGGTGGCCAATGCGGATGTTTTGTTTGTCGTCGGCAGTCGCTTAAACGACCGTCAAACGGGCAAATCCGACAAGTTTGCCCGTAAAGCGCGCATCATTCACATTGATTTAGACCCTGTAAACATTAACAAAAATGTGCATGCAGGCTTGGGCATTCAAGGCGAAATCAAGCACGTCTTGCAAGATTTATTGAAGGCCAGTGAAGGGCGTTTAGATGAGTTTGCCGAAGGCTTAAGCACCCGCCAAGCGTGGTTTGAACAAATTGCCTTTTGGCGAAACCGCCGAACAGAAACCCCGATGCCCACGCATTATTTAAGCCCGCAACACGCCATTGAACAGATTTTTGCCAATCTACCGAAAGATGCCTTTGTCACCACTGAAGTGGGTCAGCACCAAATGTGGGCGGCGCAACGCTATAACCTCGATCGCCCCCGCTCGTGGGTGACTTCTGGCGGGTTAGGCACGATGGGCTTTGGCTTTCCTGCGGCCATTGGGATTCAAGTCGCCTTCCCCCATGCCACCGTGGTGGACATTGCAGGCGATGGCTCCTTTCAAATGACGCTTCAAGAACTGGCCACTTGTGCGGTGTACCAGTTACCTGTCATTGTCTGCGTGATTAACAACGCCCACTTGGGGATGATTCGCCAGTGGCAGGGCAAAATGTACGGCAGGGAATCGGAAGCGTGGATGTATTCACCCGACTACATCAAACTGGCCGAAGCCTTTGGCGGGGTGGGCTTTCGCGTCACCAAAGCCGAAGACATTGAAGAAACGATGCAAAAAGCCCTGCTCATTCGAGACAAACCCGTGATTATTGACTTTGTCGTGGCTGAAAAAGTCGATGTGTACCCGTGGGTGCCCAGTGGCGCGGGTAATGAAGATATGCTCACAGAAAATAAAGCGCCCTAGCATCAAACAAAGACTTTTTAGGTTTATTGCAATAAGACGTACAACTTATAGATAGCGTATGCTTATTGAAGGGGAATAAATGACGACGATTAATTCAATACCATTTTCCACAAACATGCCTAAGGTTGACCCTTCTTTGGCTGAAGTTAATAATCCTGAAAACACTACAGAAAAAGCGCTTGCAAGATGGACGCCCAAACAACGAGAATCTTTTTTCACCTCAAAAGAAGAGTTAAATCATCCATTGACAGACTATCTTGCGAACCCTACAAAGGCAATGTTGAGTAATGCATTTTATTTCACGGCATTGCCTTTAGGTGCATACGAAGCCTTGAGTCGTATATTGCCCAATGCTAAGGTGCCTTTTATGGGGAATATGACTTTAAAAGGATTTAAAACGTTCGTTTGGTTTGCGATATTGACCACAACGGGTCTTTTTACGGCGATACCTGAATACTTTAATCAAAAATCGGTAAACAAAGACACCCTTCAAGGCATCAAAACACTTGGCACACATGCCAGTAAAAAAGACTGGAACGATTACAAGAAAACGCATCCTGAAACAGCTAAAGAATAAAGGAAACGCTATTATGCAAAGACATTTACACGTTCGCACACAAGCCAAACTCGGTGCCTTAGACCGCGTACTCGGCGCGCTCACCCACCGAGGCATCATCCCGCAAGCCTTCTCCTGCACGCAAGTGTCTGAACAAGTCCTGCAAATTGAAACCACCTTTCACTACGCGGATGATCACGCCATGCTCAAGCTCTGCAAGTTTTTAGACCGTCAAGTGTATATTTTGAGTGTCGAAGACGCCAGCGTAACGCCCGTTTGCAAGCCTTTGGGCCTCACCATTCCACCCTTTCCTCATGCCATTGAAACACCCACGCGTCAGGCCAGTTTGGCTTAGGCGTGCACTAAATCGAATGGCTTGTGTTAAAATCAATACAGCGGATTTATTTTGTACTGTTAGCCCGTGTAAGGAACATTTTTATGATGACTGTTGATTCCCCCCAAGTCTTGCCAGAAGCACTTAAAGTGTATTATGACAAGGATATTGACCGTAGTAAATTATTGAGCAAAAAAATTGCTGTGATTGGCTTTGGTAGCCAAGGCTTTGGCCAATCCGTGAACTTAAAAGAATCGGGTGCCAACGTGAAAATCGTGTTGCGTGCAGGGTCTAAAACAGCTGAAAAAGTCAAAGCCAACGGCATGGAAAGCATCACCTTTGAAGAAGCCGCCGATTGGGCAGATATTCTGCTTTTCTTATGTCCAGACGTCGTACAAGCCGATGTGTACACGCAGTATTTTGAAGGCAAGCTCCGCAAAGGGCAAGCCTTGATGTTCAGCCACGGCTTTGCCATCCACTTCGGCTATATTACGCCTCCTGCTGATGTCGATGTGTTCTTGGTCGCCCCAAAAGGGCCGGGTCACTTGGTGCGTTCTGAATACGAACGCGGGCGTGGCGTGCCTTGCCTCATGGCGATCCATCAAGACGCCAGTGGCGACACCAAAGAAATCGCCTTAGGCTATGCGGCGTGCGTTGGTGGCGGTCGTGGTGGGGTGATTGAAACCACGTTTAAAGACGAAACCGAAACCGACTTATTCGGCGAGCAAGCTGTGCTTTGTGGCGGAGCTGCTGCTCTTGTCAAAGCAGGCTTTGAAGTCTTGACTGAAGCGGGGTATCCGCCTGAAATGGCGTACTTTGAATGTTTGCACGAACTGAAATTGATTGTGGATTTGATGTACGAAGGCGGTCTTGATGATATGCGCTATTCCATTAGCGACACGGCTCGTTATGGGGATGTGACCCGTGGGCCTCGTGTGGTGGATGCTGAGACGAAAGCCCGCATGAAAGAGATTTTGAAAGAAATTCAAGACGGCACCTTCGCCCGTGAATTCACGGCGGATGTGCGGGCAGGCATGCCAGAACTCAAGCGCTTGGTGGAAGCGGATTCCAACCATCCCATTGAAGTAACGGGGCGCAAATTGCGTGGCATGATGAGCTGGCTCAGCGAATCCAAAAACGTTCAGCGGGACAAAAACTAGCCACATTGGCTTTTGATGAGGGGAGGCCGCGTGAGTTTGCCTCCCCTTTTTGCATGTTACTTTTTTCTCGTGCCACTTCATATATAGTATCCGATAGATATAAAGAAATGGCCTAATTTCGTGTGTCGGAAAGTCTGTTTTCGACACACGAAACCCTTGTTTTCGACACACGAAACTCGATTTTTGACACACGAAACCCACTTTTTCGACACACAAAACCCTTGATTCTGACACACGAAACTCGATTTTTGACACACGAAAGTCGGTTTTTGACACACACTACACTCGTTTTTTATTCGATTTTCAATGATTTTTTGAGGGTGCGAAGGCTTCTTCAAAAAAGCCACTCTTTTTCATTATAACGTATTTTTAAGCCCGTTGCCCAGTGGCTAAAACGCACGATTTTTGAGCGTCTTGGGCCTTGGCGAAATACGTTTTGTCCATTTTTTAGATTTGCTCTATAATAAACATGTTCATCCTATAGTGAGATTACGCTTGTGTCCACCCTCTTAATCCCCCCCTCTAGCACGGATCCTCTGGCCCAAGAAGCCTTCGCCCTTAAGCAAGCGGATGCTTTTGCAGGTATGGGGTCTTTCATGCAACATACCGCCATAGCACCAAACACCCTTTCCACACAACGCCTAGATTCGCTATTGGCAAGCGATTACGCCCTTATTAATAAACAACAGGAATGGGGCATTTTAAGCAAAGCGTTGTACGCGGGGCAAAGTCGCACCTTCTTGCTGTTAGGGGATGAAGGCCTTGGCAAAACTTCTTTTGTGAACGCCTATTTCAAGGCACTTTCTGAGCATCGAGAGCCTTTAGGAGGCTATGCCCCGCATCAGGCGATTAAACTACAGCTGAGCCTACTGCCCAAGCGCCTTTGGGCCACGTGGGACTTGGAAACTCTCTTGCAAGACGCGCTTATTTCTTGGGTAAATGACACCCTTGCCTGCATTCAGCATAACGCCAATCAGCGTTTACAGGAAGTCGGTATTCGACTGAATGATGAGCAATTTTCGCTTTTATTAACAAGCTATTTCAGCGAAGCTGACCGTGAAACCCGTTACAACGTATGGCTAACGACACTAAAAAATGCCTTGGCCAAAAAACAAACCCTGCTCCAAAAATGGAAGGCCCCTTCACAGCAAGCGTTAGAAGATTCCGCACGGATTTTGAACAATCCGTGGGCGGGGGTGGCCTTACAAACCAAGCGTTCGATGGAAGAGGCCCCCCAGGCGGATCTGGCTCAACGCTTTTTGGAACTGGCCCAAGCCGTCAAAACCCACGTTTCTTCGGCCAATAATCCCGCGAGTTTTAGCCTGTTGATTGATGAATGGGACCTCATTGACAAGCAAGCCCCCCCCGCGCGAGAAGCCAATAACCAAAGCCTTCTTCGCTTAATTAAAGGCATACAAACGCAAAAGCAAATCCCCTTGTGCTTAAGTGTTACCTGCCGTACAGAAGCGTTGTCTCAACGGCTGGGCAGTCCCCTTTACACCGCTTTTAAGGACAAGCTCTTGCTTTCTCGCTATGGCAAAAAAAACCTTCAAGCCCTCGTAAAAACCGCTCCACCTTCCCCTGAAAGCCCCGATTTTTCTGTGCCTGAAGAAGCCTTAGAAGTCTTTACCCAACTCAGTGAAGGTCAAGGCCATAAGGCCCTCGCCATTTACCAAGCGTGGGTCAAAAAAGCCGAACAATTGGGAGAAAACGCCCTTTCTTTAGAAAACTTCAATGCGCTTGCCATTGAACACGCGGAAGATTTGGATGCCTTATTCTACGCCCGTTTACAGCTTGATGCCTTGAGTTACGGCACAAGCTTTGTTCACGCCCTTGAATGGGTTGTGGCCCACTTGGATCACACCCCCTTTACGGTGGAAGGGTTTATTTCAGAGCGTCTAAAAACCGTCCCACAAAGCATTTTAGCCAGTCACTTGGGCTTGGCCTTGCGTAAACTTTACCTGTACGGCATGGTGCAAAAAGTAGAATCCCCTCACGCGTCTGCTTCACTGATTTATCGTGTGCCGTCCCGTCATGCCTTAGAATGTTTGTATGGCTTTTTTGTGGCCAAAAATGTGGAAACCCTGTTTCAACAAACCCAAGGGTTGCTAGCTCAGTCGCAACTATTGATCAATCCTGAAGACGCCTCCCAGCCCCCTCAAAACGACGCTGAACTCTCTCGTACTTCGTTTTTAGAACAAGGTGAAGCGCTTGTGCATATTCTGCCTAAAACCTTTAACGAAGGGGAACTTTCCCCTAAAAAACTGCAAAGTGTGTTGAGTTTTGTGAATGGATTACCCCATGAAAACGCCCAACACTTGCGTGAAAAAATCGCTCGCTTTTTAATTGAAGCCCTTGAACAGCCCATAGAAGCGCGTCGACTAGAAGCCTTGTCTTGCTTGGCTTACCTGCCTTTAAACGATGCCTTAGACGCCCTTGTGAATGCTTCAAATAACCCCAACCCCACCATTCAACAACAGGCCTTAATCGCCTTGCGTCAATGGATTAAAACCGCGCATGACGCTAAATTACCCGTCAAAGACAAAACCTTCAGCGTGGTAGAAACCCTCTTAGAACAATTGAACCCACGAGACGGTTTTTCGAGAAAAGACGATGCCCTGACCCATAGTTTGGTGTTTGATGTGCTTAAACAGTGGCATCAAGGCCAGTCCCGACTGGTGTTTAAAGGGGTGCATGCGTACGTGCAGAAACAGCTTAATTCCAACAATGACGGCTATTTGACCGTGGGCTTGCTGGATTGTTTAACGGTTTTACTTAAGCCGTTTCATCCCACCGATTTAGAGCTACGCATGCCATGGGTGTTGAACTTGATTGAAAAGGCCTTGTGTGTTGCGTCTTTACACGCATCGGCTTTTGACTTATTGCGCTTACTGCCTGTTCAAATGCTTCAAGTGCAAACGCTCCTTAAAGAAATGCTCTTAGATTCTACTTCCCCCAAATTGGCCTTTGACGCCTTTGTTTATAGTAGTGAAACACTTGCGCTGCCTGTTTTTCAAACCGAACCCCCACTGTGGAAAGAAAGCCTGCACACCTATATAGCACAACAGTATGTCCCGAAATCCGATTCTACACTAGATGCTTTACTGGCCGATGATGCCCAGCGTCAACAACTGATTCAGGCCACGTTGCATTTAATTAAAATGGTGAAACCTTGGCCTTCCAATGAAAAGAATGACCTGTTTCACGTGTTAGAAGAAAGTTTGGCTCAGCCCGCTTGGCAGAAGCATTTGGATGCGCTATGGGTACTGCTGCGCTTGAAACAGCACTTGGCTGAAGAAATGGGCTTAAAAGTCAATACGCAACGCTATTTGCAACAATTAAGTGAAACTCCTACGTCTGACTTGCTTAAACAGTTGTTGGCAAATGTTTAAGGGGGCGCACAGTTTTTTATTGATAGAGGTTTATATGTGTAGTATGATTTTAGCGTCTTATTTGAAGTACTGCACGATGAAACCATAAGGTTTTTTTGAATGAATCCTGAAATGCTTTACCAGTTACTGACGGCTCAACTCGCTTTTCAACCCAATTTGGCTGAAATTCAAACCCCTTCTCCTTGTCCAGAATCCTGGCCCTTGCTCTTAAGTGAATTCGTGTTTGAACGCAAGCACATGAAGGGCTTTTATGTTAGTGATGCCCAAGGGAATCGGGTGTTTTGCCGTTGTTCGATGGTAGATGTTTATGAAAAACTCATTGCCTTAGGTGAAGGCGCCATTATTCATTTAAGAGGCGCCAGCCCCGTCTACAATAAATCCCTGAACGCTTATGCCTTAGATGTAGAGCAAGTGCTAAAACTCAAAGAATACGATGATGAAGTGAGTTCCTTGCAAAAAAAGTCCGCCAAACGTGAAGCGCGTTTGCGTCAGCAAATGGAACAAGAAGGCATTTTTAAAGACGAAAGTCCCGCAAGGTAACGATTTTCTTTTCTAAACTCTAAAAAGGGTATTAAGCGCATATGAACGGTTTTGCATCCTTATTCAAACCTTGGCGAAACACCCTAGATGCCCCCTTCCGTGACGCAGAACTGGGCGTGAACCTAAACCCCTTGGTGCAACTTTATTATTTCGGGAGCTTTAATCCCGTTCATTTGGGGCATCTGAAAGTGGCGCAAGAAGCGTTGGCCACGCTTACCAGTCAAGGCTTTGAAGAACTGGTCTTTGTGCCTTCACCCAATCCGCCCAACAAAATGGGGGCATTGCTCAAAAAGCAGTACCCTATGATGCCCCTTGACAAGCGAGTGGCGTTATTACAATATGCCATTGAAGATTTAGGCGCGGGCAATTACTTTAAAGTCTTGGCGCTGGAAAAAGAAGACCCTCATGGCCTAAGGGCCTCTTTCACGGCGGAAACTTTACAACATTATTTCGCTGAATTTTTACGAGACGCCCCAGAGCAGAAACTGTTTTTGCTGATGGGCGAAGACACGCTAGAAACCTTACCCACGTGGCAGCAGGCGTCGTGGTTGATGAAGCATGTGCATTGTGTGGTGATGCCTCGGCCGTTGCAGGCGTCTTTGTACAAAAGCATTAAAACACAGGTGATGCTGAAAGAACGTTACGGCTTGAGTTTGACGCGATTAAAACCTGAACACACCTTCCCCATGAACGCCACCCACTTGCGGATGAATAAGGCGTTGTATGAAACATGGTTGACCCCCAGTGTGGCACAGGCCCTTTAGTTGAATTCCAGATAATTACGCAACCACTTTTCCAAGGTGAGTCGATGACATGTGCCAGTATTCATGAGCTGAGTGAGTTCATTAAACGCTTTTTGATGATTGAGTGAACCCTGAAACGGATACCCGTTTTTTGACAAAAAATACAAGGTGCCTTGAACAGCCACTCGTTTATTACCATCATGAAACGGGTGATTGTTGATTAAACTTTCCATTAAGGCACTGGCCACCTGCAGAATATCGTCATAATAGCCCGTATTGGGACGCGCCAACGCCGCCCGTAAGGCATGTTCACTTTTTAAGCCTCTTAGCCCACCATATCGATCTAATTGAGCCGTATGAATCAAAAGCGCTTCTTCAAAACTCACTTCGTTAAACGTCACTAAGCCAATGCCTTGTACAAATCGTCTCGCAACTCAAAATCAGCAGACAAAAACGCCAACAGCTCTTTAGAAGCGCCCAAGGCTTCAAGGTGTGCTAACGTTTCTTGAAGTGTCATCTGTTCCATAAAGGTAAATCCTAAAGCGCTTTCTTTTAGTTTAGCGTTCACACCAGCATTCCTTTCATGAAGTACCCTCATAAATCATATAGAAGGTGGAACACTTTGTCAACTACTACAATTTTAACAAATTTAAAAACTCTTTCGTACTTTTGAAACAAATTCGTTACAAAATCGTTGTGAAATCGTGGTTTTTCTGCATGATTCACCCCTAGAAATGCCCCCAAATGTTTGTTAAGCTTAAGACATAAGCCAACAGCAGTCCCCCCCCGTTTGCGGAATGCCCACTGCCTCTCTTTCACTGTATTTTGCGCTATTTTTAGACGTTTAACCATTGTTTTTTTTATAGAACTGGAAAGGAATCCCCCTGCCATGACCGATGAGTTTGCCGTGCCTGATTTTTCAAGCGATGCAACCCCTTTTGGGTTAAATCCAGACGATGAAAAGGCCTTTGTGGAAAGCGTTTTAGAGGATCTAAAAATCCGACGCGAACTTCGTAAAGACAAAGAAGCCACCTGGAAAGCCTGCTGGAAGGCCTACCACAGCGAAATGACGGTGACCCCCACCAAACAACAGGCGGATCGCAACCAAGTAGCTCGCCCCATTATTTTTCAAGCGGTTGAAAACTTACATAACACGATTATGAGCCAACTCTTCCCCAAATCGGGACGCTTTTTCCACGTCTTTGGGCAAGGGCAAGCCGATCAAGAAGACGCCAGTCGACTGGAAACCTTATTGCATCACAAATTGGCCACGCAAGACTTTCAATCCGCGTTTGGGATCTTTTTAAAACAGTTGCTGGTAACAGGCAACAGCGTAATGATGATGCCGTGGCATTACGAACATGGCAAGCGACTCCGTCAAGTCCCCATTAAACGCTTGGGCTTAACTGTAGGTTACGCCCCGCAAGAGCAAGACGTGCTTCTTGAGCAAGGGCCTCGCTTTGATGTGCTGAACATTCAAGACGTCTACATCGATGAAACCGTCAAAGACTGGCGAGAAGGCACCCTGATTCGACGCATTAGCAAACGCCTGAACCAAGTCTTACAAGAACCTCGCTACATCCAAACCGAAGCCATCGCCGTAGCCTTAAAAGATCTGACGAAAAACGACCCTAAACTCAACAAAATCCCTTCCGCAGAACAACCGCTGACGCTCATAGAGCTATGGGGCGATGTGTGGATCAACGGGCGTTCTTATGAAAATCACGTGGCCGTTGTGGTAGAAGAAACAGGCACCTTAATTCGCTTTGAACCCCATGGACTTCAAAGCGGGCAGGCTCCCTTTGTCTTTGCTCCTTTAATTCCTGTTCCGCATGAAGGCTACGGCATTGGGGCGGTTGAAAAATCGTTGGGGCTTCAACATGCCATTAACGCACTCACCAATCAAAAGCTCGATATTCTTAATTTATGCATCAATTCACCCTTTACCTACCTGTTGAATGATGATGTGTTTGACCCACTTTCCATGGATTACCGCCCTGGGGCCTTGATTGCGGTTAAAAATCACGACACCTTACGCCCCTTGCCCTTGGTGGCTCAAAACATCACGGTGGCCTTTCAAGAAATTGAAGACCTCAAAATAGAAGTGATGGAAACCAGTGGTTCTTTACGCTTAATGACGGGAGCCTTAGAAGCAAGCAACAGCTCCCCACGCACCGCCACCGAAGTCAATACGATTAGCGAAAATGCGCATCGTAAATATGACGGCATGCTCATGCAACTCGAACAAGATTGCCTTGAACCGATGTTGCAATTGATTTATGAACTTTCAAAGCAATTTTGGATTTACCCCGAAGAACTGCGCTTTATTGAAAACCAAGGAAGCACCGCACGTTATGAAGCCATTAGCCCTGAAGTGTTTCAGCGTTCTTGTTGCGATATTCGCGTGCTAGGCAGTCGCGGTCAATTAAAAGAAGAACAAGAACTAGAAAGTATTTTGTTCTTTTTAAAAACCGTGCAAAGCTGGCCTGAACTTTTGCCTCGCCTGAATATGGATGCCATTCTCAAGCGCATTATTCGAAACCTCGGTTTTAGAGATGAGGAGTTGTTGCGTCCTGCGGACGAGCCTACAGGGTAGTTCCTGTCCCTTCTCCCTATGGGAGAAGGTTAGGATGAGGGCAACACCAGCTATGACTGGGCGTCCTAAAACCCTCTGCCCAACCCTCTCCCATAGGGAGAGGGGGTAAAACCCATACGTTATTTCCCCCAAAAAGAAAAGGAGACCCCCATGCCCAACAACGACCCTACCCCCCCCGCCGATGTGTCTGCATCCGCAAGCCCACCCCCTGCACAGGTGCCTGCGGGGCCTAAGCCCCCTGAACAGGCAAAGCCCACGGCGAAAGACGATCTCATCGCCTTTCAAAAAGACCCCGTTGCCTTTGTTCGAAATGAAGTAGACCAAGCCATTAAAGCCCATCTGCTACTGGCCAATGAAGGCGGACAAGCCCAAGTCGCCATGCAAACCTTCATGCAACAACACCCCGATGCCGAACCTGTGATGAATTACATTCTTGAAGAAGTGGCTCGCTTGATTGAAGAGGACGACGACGGCGTACTGGCCCCTTGGACGGATCTATTCAACCAAGCCTTGGCCAACTTTGTCACCAAGTTTCAAGGCAATTTAAAGGGTGCAAGCACGCCCTTGCCCCCCAAAGAACCGATGAATCCTGTGGTAGAACATGGCAAACTGCCCGTTAAAAGCGTTTCGCCCCGTTCCTTCACACGAGATGAAATCGGTCGTATGTCCCCCCAAGAATACCTCGCCAATGAAGCCAGTATTCGCCTAGCCTTTAAGGAGGGTCGCATTAAGTAACGCATTTTGCTCTGTTCCTTCTCCCTATGGGAAAGGGGATAAAACCGACTACACATCAAACAACCCAACAGGAGAACACCCCATGCCTTATGACAATTTTGTGCCTGAAATTTGGAGCCAAACCATTCTCAAAAGCTTCAATAAAAACAGTGTAATTGCAGGCCTTGTGAACCGTGATTATGAAGGTGAAATTAAAAAATCCGGTGATGTCGTCCACATTCGTTCGTATGGAAGCGTCACGGTGCGTGACTACACCCGAGGTTCAGCCATTACGTATGAAACGCTCAGCGACCCCAAGCAAATGTTGACGATTAACCAACAAAAGTACTTCGCCTTTCGTGTGGATGACCTCGACATGGCTCAAGCCGATATTCCTGTAATTGAAGGGTACACGCAACAAGCCGCCATCGCGGTTCGAGATGTGGTGGATGCTTACTTGTATCAACATTACTTGGAAATTCCCGTCAGTAACATTATTGGTGGGGCATCAACCACCATTGCCATTACCAAAACGAACATTTATGACAACATCACCTTGATGGCCGAAGCCTTGGATGCTCAAAACGTGCCCCAAGAAGACCGCGTCTTGATTGTGAACCCTCGCTTTAAGCGCCTATTGCTTCAAAGCGACGCCTTTACCCGTGCCACAGGCATGGGCGATCAAGCCATTCAAAACGGTTACCTCGGCAACGTGGCGGGATTCAAAATCTATGTGTCCACCAACGTGCCGACCCTTGCGGGGGGTGTGGTACCGATTCTGGCCTTTCAAAAGGATTTCATTACCCTGGCTTCACAAGTCAGTAATGTGGAAAATGTTCGCCCAACAGATATGTTTGCCAACGCCGTGCGTGGGTTGTATCTGTTTGGTTCAAAGGCCGTGCGTCCAGAAGCAGGTTCATGGTTGCGTTGCACCATGGCTTAGTGGATGTTATGCTAGCTCCTTTTAGAGCTGGTGCTGGGATTTCTTGCTCCCTTCTTTAGCTGGTCGGTCGTCAGAGACCTTTGCTCCGCCAAAGGTCTCCAACACCTCTAAAGGCGGCTTAAGGGAGGGAGGGTCTTGGTCGCCCCCCTCCCTTAAGAATCCCACCCCTCTCGCTTCTCCTTCGTTCCTGCCGTGCGCAAAATGTCTCGGAAGCCTCGCATTTAGTGCGCCGTCGGCAAGTTTTCTGTAATC
>JBIKNF010000019.1:0-28562 GCA_044358835.1 Vampirovibrionales bacterium
CACGGCCGTAAAGACTGCAGGCAGCGACAATACTCGGGCGGTGACGCCCCGGAAAGATAGCCCTTCGCCTAACCTTCTTTTATAGACAAAGCCCCCCCCGATGCCGCAGTGCCTCGGGGGGCTTTTCGTTGGGGGGGGATCACGCTTATTTTATAGCAGGAGAATAATGCATCTCCCCCCAGTGCTGTGTGCATCGGGGGGAGATATAGGCTACTAAAGGTCTCACAATTTTAATCGGTTTCGACATCCGTAATCACTGCCGTAATCATACCATTGCTCATGGTGTAAACCGCCTTACGGTTTGAAATACCGGCATTAACGCCTCCTTCACATGTGAAGGTTTGAGTAGTAGAAACGGCCGCACCGCACATCTCCAGACCATTCTTGTTGTAAAGCAAGGGAACAGTTTTACCTAGAGCCGTATTGGTTGGTGTTAAATCTGTGGTGTCCTCAACCACGAAATCACTAAATTTGGTGGGGCGCTTACCTTGAGACACCAAGTACTGGGCCGCCCCTGAGTTCAACTTTTGAAGATAATCTTGCAAGACGGCTTCTTCGGCATTGCCTGTTAAATCCATCATTTGAGTCACTGCAACGGCGGACATAATACCGATAATCGCAATAATAATGCCCAATTCAATTAAGGTAAAAGCACTTTGTTTGGCTTTAATCAACATAGGTGTATATTCTCCACAATTTTGACACTTCACTAGACGAGTCGCAATAAAAAATTGCTTGGTAGGCGTATCGACTTCTTGACCGCATTTCTTTAGTCATCGTTACATAAATTTATTTTAAATAATAATCTTCATTAAAATAGTCACTTTCTTAAAAAGTCCGTTATTTAATGGAGTGGGGTGTTGAAATACGAGGGGGCGTTTCTAAACGATACGTCCACTGATTAAAATCATGTTCGCCATTGATCCATTGAGGAAGCTCAAAATCTTTGGGATTGTCTAGCTTTCCATGAACACGCACATAAAACATGTTGGTGTCTTGGCTATAAAAACCAAATGCGGGAATATAGCCAAGCACGGGTATAAAATCAATGAAGCCATAATCCTTATTGGGCAAGCGACCAATAACAGGCATGTAACGCAAGACTTTTTTTAGGTTAAATTGAAGCGGATTCATGGATTTGGTATTACTGGCAATATCTGCACGAATCATCATATTACTTTGCTGGCTTAATAGATTCATACTACCTTTCACATTGAGGTTCATTCTTTTGCCAAAGGTGTGCAAGCTATTGGTCAGGAATAAGCCATCTACAATATGAAAGTAGGTCTTGTAGGTTTCTGAAATTTCGGGGCTGTTCTTGTCTACTCGTTTTAAAAAGCTTCCTAAATCGGAAAGATCTAGATTGAGGAGTCCCCCTCTGACAATAGACACCTTGGACAAGATATTCCCCACCGTTACGAGTTCAGGCATACGCCCTTCGCTGATTTCTACATAGGCTTTACCGCTGGCGTTTCGTAAAAAATCATCGTTCGTACTGCCTGAAGTCCCCAGTTCAAACCCGCCATTGAGTTTACCAATAACGAGTTGTTGTACGCCTGTTAAACCATAAAACACGGGGTTGGCTGGTACGTTCTTGGCTTGAAGCTTTAGAGTGACGGCATTATTATTGAAGGGATCCATCGTTAAGGCCATCAGCAGATCGCCATCAACGATTTTAAAGCGAGTATCTTCCAATTGTACCAAGCCGTTTTGATAGACGTTAATAAGACCCTGCCCTTGTTCTACCGCGATGTTTTGAAAGACGCCCATATCCCATGTTAATAAAGAGTTCCTTAATTCAAAGGGGTAGGTCATTCGGTGCTGCGGAATCCAGTGAGAGACAGGGGCTTCACTATTTTTAAAGGGGTCTGACCAAAAGGCCACTTGTTTAATTAGAGTTTTGGTGAGATCCTCAAAATCCCAGTAGGTTGAATGCATGTGACTTTCTTTAAACTGAAAGGGAAGAGGCTGAGGCAAATCCATTTGAGCCTGCCAACTGAGATGTGAGCCTTGCGTGGTTTCAAAGTTTTCAATATGAACACGGGTTTCGTTTTCTGCCAAGTGAACTGAAGCATCGAAATTTTTGACATCCAACAAGGGGCTAATTAGGTTGGTGAAAGCGATATTTCCATGGGGGGAACCATTGGCTTTCGTCCAAGCCACATCACAATCAAGGGTACCTTGACTATAAGGATGTTGCTGGTTATACACCACGTTTTTTATTTGAAGGGGGGTAGGCGTCCAAATGCGTGCTGTGGAAGAAAATAAATGGGTCAATGCATTAGGGGAATCAAGGGAAGCGCGAATGAAGATGGGTTCCTGTAAACCGAGCGGATACACTTGCCCGTCGGTTAATTCCCAATCGCCTTGTTTCATTTCCAGTAAGAAGTGGCTTTTCATTAAGGGGGCAGGCAACCCCTTAAACGAAACTTCAGTGCTGTTTTGAGATATTTTTTCGGTCGATTCAATGGGTTCAACATCTAGCTGAAGGCGGACGACTCCTTCACTATTAGGGTGGGTCAAGTTCCATTTAGGCAACTGTAATTGAGCATCCACCGTGGCATGGGTATTGAGGTTATAACGGGTCATTTGTTTGTTTTGGCTTTTGGCCATCAGCTGATTGAGTTCTCGGGGGTGAAGATTGAGTATGAAGCGTCCGTTCATGGAAGCCCCTTGAGGGGTAGCAGTCATGGCGAGTTCGGAAGCATCCCAAGGGCTTAGGCCATAATACCCTTTTAAACCTTCTTTACTTAGGGTGACTTGGTTATTTTCGCCGTATTCAAAGACGCCTGACACTTGAGAGAAAGGGGAAGGTGCCATACTGGGGAAAAATCCACCCGCTTGTTCCAATTTCACTTTCGCGTGAGGCTTATTGTTGTCCACTAAAACATCCACATTAATGTTGCCTGTAGGATTCACCCGTTCAGGAAGTTTAATGTTTAATCCTTGCCACCACTTTTTCCACAATAGCGTTTTTTCTTTTTTAAGAAACGAGTAAGGCCTTTCAGAACGGTCTTCTTCTTCAATCGAAGCCAAGGCATCCGCTAAATCCACGGTATTCAAATGGGCTTCAAAATGCGAGGCGTTTCCTTTCGCAATGCCCTGATTCCCTTCCCCTTCAAGGGTCAACAGTAAAGGTCCCCATTCTAATGGGCTGGATTGCAATTGCCATTCTAAGCCCATGGCACGCATATTTATTTTTTTTGTTTTAAGCAGTTGAGAATGCGTTTTATAGCGTAAAGTTAAGTCTTCCAAGGTGGCATTGCCTAATAAGGCTTGGGTCTTGAAGTTTTCAAGTAAACTCGTTCCCTTTAAATCCCAATGAATGTTCCCTTGTAAGAGGCTTAAATCCTCGAATTTAAGCACACTTCGATCCAAAGCCTTAGGCAAGTTTAGATCTCCCATGCTTTGCCAGTCGCATTGGCGTTGGCAGTCGGCTGAAGCGTTGATTTGGCCCACCTCTTTCACGCGAAGCAAGGCTTTTTGCAGGTTTAGACGCTTTAAAGCCGATTGTTGCACTTCAAGATTGAGAGAAGACACTCCAATCGTGTCTTGCGGTGAAACAGAACTAAAGGCTTGTTGGGGTAACCCAGTCCCTAGGGCATTGGCCCACGCCATTAAACTCGTCAGGGGTTGAGTGGGCATGTGTAGTTGCACGGATTGTTGTTGCTTGGGAATATGGATGAGGTAGGCCCCTTGAATGGGGGTTGATTGTGCGACTTGAATTTGAGCCAGCTGTTTTTTAACAGGGTTACCCACACGTAAGACTTGGTCTTGGGGACTATTTTCTAAAGAAACGGGAGTATTTAGACGTAAGGGCAAGGCCTTGCCTAGGCGTGGATGCGGGAAGAGGGCTTCTACTTGGGTATGAAGAGACAGCGTTTTTTTGCCTGTGTCTTGCGTGTAAACGGGATGCTGAGTCCCCCCCTGCCAAGCCGAAGCGCTTAACAAGCCCAAATACGGTTCAGGGATCAAATGTGGGTTTTGCCTTAAAAACGCCGACAAATGTTCCGCCGTTAAAAGAGGGGAATCTGCGGCAATGGTGAGGGTTTTATTTTTTAAGTGAAAAACACCTTGGGCCTTTAAAAGCACGGGTTTTGCTTTTGGATTAACGGCCAAGCGTGTCGAAGCTTCTGGCACTTGGATCGTTTGCGGGGTGAGCATGCTTTTAAGGGTGAACTGAGTTACGTGCGTATTTTTAGGGAAGGCCACATTACCCATTTGAATCGGCTTAAGGAAGCGGACATCCAAAGGAACAGCGGTATTGAGCGTCATAAAAGACGCTTGAGCATTGGCACCTTGGCCCTTTAGCGTTAAGTCACCTTGTAGATGCCCCTTTTCCCACGCATACCCCAACTGGCTCAAAAGACTATTTAAACCTGTTTTCCCGGCTTGAGCATACACATTGAGGCGCCCCTTACCTTGCCAGCCCACCTTCTGCCACGCATTTTTTAGTGGGGTGGAAGCTTGCCATTGGGGACTAAGCATTCCCTTAAAGGCAAAATCTCCTTGGGGGTGTTGAATCTGCAGGCTTGTGACTTCTAAACTCATCCCGCTTTGCTTGGGGGATGTCTGGGGCCACTGGCCTATTAGAACCGCTTTCATTTGCGGTTCCTTTAGAAAAGAGGCCTTGAGTCGAAGAGCCGTTTCATTAAAAATGGGCTTTCCATGCCAAGCCAGTTCCAGTTGCGGACGTCCATTCGCGAAGGTTTGGGATGCTTGTTCCTGCAAAGTCCCTAGCTCAAATGGGTGATGTTCGCCTAAGCTTAAACGCCCTTCGAACTGTCCTTCTTCATGAAAGGCGTGCCATAAAGATTTTAGGTTTGGATTGGTAGCCCCTGCTTTAAACGCCTTTATAAAGGGGATTAAGGAAGCCTTAAACGTCATACTTAACGATGCCATGGGCCTTTTGTCTAAGGATTCATATAAGCGTAAATCCCCCACGTTGAGGCGCAATTCTTTTGGGGTTCTGTGCCAATGCACCGCCGTATTGTTCAGAATCAAGTCGTAACTCATGGGCCTAAGGGAAGGGATGCCAGTTATGTTTGAAGCCTTTACCTGAAGTTTCCCCAAGTGAACATGAATATATTCACTAAATGCAGAGGGGGGCTTTTGAGGATCTGGCGTAAAGCTTTTGAGCATTTGACTAAAGGCATCTAACCCTGCTTTACCTTGAAAATGTAGCGTGCTTTGCGGAAGTTGTAGAGTCCCTATTAAAGCGGTGTTTCCTCCAAAAGGAAGTCGCCATAGGTGTAAAGGCACACTGATTTCTTTTAGACTTGCCTCCCATCGTTTAGCGGGATGGGCTTGCTTTAAACGTAGTTCAGGCGAAGTCACCACAAGGGTTCCCCAGGGCAACAGTGAAACTCTGAGATGTTCCAGATCAAGGGTGGAACCATGTTTTTGCTGTAAAAGGGGATTCACCAGATTTAAAAGGGCGGGGGCAGGGTTCCAAAAAATAAAACCCACATTCACGATTCCTACCAAACCCAACCAGAACACCAATCCCCATAACACCCCACGAGGCACATGCAACAGCCGTGAAAAATAAAACCAAGCGCGTGCTTGAGCCAAAGGTGGTGCTTTAGAATCTTTAGGCATCAGCAAAGGTTCAGTCATGAAGTTCACAAAGGGTTTTAAGGAGGGGCATTTGAAGCTTAGACCGTTGGGGGCTTATTCTCTTCTTCAAGGTGGGCAGCCCCTTCTTTAGGTAAGGCTTCCGTAGGCAAATCTATTTTTTTTGTGCCATGACGAAAGCGGTTGACGGCTTCACCTAAAGATTGAGCCACTTGAGGTAACTTGCCTGGCCCAAACAACAGTAAGACCAAAGCCAAAACCAATAATAATTCACCCATGCCTAATGTTGGAAACATGACCTTAACCCTTTTTACTTATTTTTGCATAGTTGTATTATAATATAGAAAGATGATTCAGTCACTAATCCCTTTTTAAAGAGTTATGAGACCTCCCCAACGATGACCTTAAAAACCCAAACAAAATCTGAACTTATTAGTGAACTTAAAGCCAAAGGCCTACGGCTTACCCCTCAGCGGGAACGCGTGTTGGATATTTTTTATGAATTGCCCAATGGCGAACACATTAGTGCAGAACATGTGTATACCACCTTAAAACAAGAAAAAGTGGATATTTCTCTAGCCACGTCCTACCGCACCCTAAAATTATTGGCCAGCCATGGCGTATTAAGAGAAGTGGATTTTGGGGAAGATACCAAGCAGTATGAACTCATTCGTGATGAAGAAGAACCGCATCACCACTTAATTTGTGTGGATTGCCACCAAACCAAAGAGTTTGAAAGCAGTGTCATTTACGCAGAAGCTCAACGCCTTTGTGAAGCGATGGGTGCCGAATTGGTGGATGTTCAAGTAAAGCTTTACGCACGTTGCAAAAAATAAGTTTCTTCATCGAACACTATAAAAACGTGCTAACTCTTTCATGCCTTACCAAGTCGTTGTAAAAAGGACGGTTGGGTTGTAAGGGTATTCTTATGCTTCTTGCTCAGTTCGAAGGTATCCGTTGCCAAGGGCTGAAGCCTTGAATCAGGCTTTAGGTGCTTTTTTGAAAGATCCCCCCCACTAGAAACGACAACAGTCGGGGCAATTTGCATAGAATGGGGCGGGTTCGTTCCATAACGAACAATAGGGATAGACATAAAACCTCATAAACTCTAATTGAATCGGCAATGTAGAGTTCAAATTGGACTATTGTAATCAGCACACAATGTGTTTAAACGATATTAGTCTGTATAAATACAAACATTAAGATTCTATTAAAACATAGTTATTTGTTTTTGGCAAATGGGGTGTCATAAAATCCATTTCAAATAGATGAAGCTTAAACGCATGACGTGCCACAACGAACAATTTGGGCTAAAATAAAAGTAGTTCCATCTTTATATTAGTTTTATTGAGGATTCTTTCCGTGACTAGCGAAACCCCTATTCTTGCAAACAATGCCCCTTCTTTCAACAATGACCCCTTATTTCAGCAAGCCCATGACGGCATTGGCATTCGCCGTTTACATAACGGCTTACTGAAGATTCAAGTTAAAACCCCTGTGCCTGACAGCGAAGCTCTGGCAGTGGTCTATACCCCTGGGGTGGCCAAACCTTGTTTGGAAATTCAGAAAGATGAGCAAATCTCTTTTCCTTACACCATGCGTGGTAATACCATCGGGATTGTTTCTAATGGTTCGAGTGTTTACGGCTTGGGCGAAGCAGGGGCAGAAGCGTCGATCCCTATTTTAGAATCTAAAGCCATTTTACATAAGCACTTGGCCAATATCGATGCTGTGCCCATTGCGATTGACACCGACGATGAAGAACAGTTTGTGGAAACGTTGCGTCAGTTGGAACCCACCTTTGGGGCCTTTCAACTAGAAGGCATTAAAGCCCCTGATTGTTATGTGATTGAAGACAAACTCAAACGCGCGTTGAATGTGCCTGTTATGCATGGGGAACATTCAACCGCAGTGGTAGTGGTAGCAGGTATTTTAAATGCCTTAAAAGTGGCCGGTAAAAAATTGAAAGAATCCAAAATTGTGATGTTTGGCGTAGGAACCAGTGGCATTGCAACTGCACGCTTATTGATTCAATTAGGCATTAAAGAACTGCTTTTATGTGACGAGCATGGCCGAATCGCCAATACCCGCCCTGTTGGCATGAGTTGGATGAAAGCTCAGCTGGCGCGTCACACCAATCCTAAAAACGTGATTCAGTCGCTTGAATCGTGTTTTGACGGGGCAGACGCTTATATTGGCTATAAAGATGCCGTCCACATTCAACCCACGCTTATTCAACGCATGGCCGAAAAGCCTGTTGTTTTTGCTTTTTCATTGCCTGAAGCCGAAGTGTCTTACCAAGAAGCGATTGCCGAAGGGGCGTTTATTTATGCGTCTCAACAGTCTGAATTTCCTAATGCCTTAAATGTGGCGATGGCCTACCCCGGTATTTTACGTGGGGCTTTAGATGTATGTGCGGTGCGTTTGACCCGTCGCATGTTTGTGGCCGCCACCTTTGCACTGGCTGGCATGGTGAATGATGAAGATCTTTCCACGACGCGTTTACTACCTACCATGGATGCCCGTGTGGCAGGAACGGTGGCTCGTGCTGTAGCGCAATCGGCTTTAGAAGACGGTGTGGCTCGTGAATTGGTGTCGCCTCAAAGTATTGAAGCCAATGTATTAAAATATATGAAAGAAGGTAGTGCCTCGTGGATTAAACCCCCTTCCACCGAAAAAGCCTATGACACCATGACCACAGATGAAAAAGCCATGGAATTGCGTCGTCGCTATCAAGGGGTGATTGAAACCACCACCGCAGTAAAAGGGACGAATCAAAAGGTGCTTGAAGAAATTCACGCCGTGCCGAATGCGGTGAAAGCCTGCCGTGCCATTCAAGAAGATCCGAGTGAAGTGTATAATTTAACGTGTAAACGTAACTTGGTGGCTGTTATTACGGATGGTTCCGCCGTCTTGGGCTTGGGCAACATCGGCGCAGGAGCAGGTTTGCCTGTCATGGAAGGTAAAAGCGTTTTATTTAAAGCTTTTGGTGATGTAGAAGCCTTTCCTATTTGCTTGAATACGCAAAATGTGGATGAATTGTTGGCCTCAATCAAGGCGTTGACCCCTATTTTTGGTGGCATTAACCTTGAAGACATTGCGGCGCCTCGATGCTTTGAGCTTGAAGAGCGTTTGATTGCTGAAACGAATATCCCCATTTTTCATGACGATCAACATGGTACTGCGGTTGTTGCGGTTGCGGCTATTTTAAATGCGGTAAAAGCCGTCGGTAAAAACCTCAACGAAGTGCGTATTGCCGTCAACGGAGCGGGGGCATCTGCCCTAAGCGTGTCTCGTTTGCTCTTGCGTGCGGGGGTGAAAGACATTATTATTTGCGACACCAAAGGAATCATCTACGAAGGTCGTACCGCTGGGATGAATGCCTTTAAAGAAAAAATTGCTAAACTCACGAACCTAACAGGTATGCAAGGATCGCTTGATGATGCGGTTCGCGGTTCAGATATTTTAATTGGTCTTTCTGTACCGGGAGCCTTTACGCAAGACATGATTCGCACCATGAACCCTGACCCCATTGTGCTGGCGATGGCAAACCCCACGCCTGAAATCATGCCTCACGAAGCGCATGCCGCTGGTGTTAGAATCATGGCCACAGGGCGGAGCGACTTCCCCAATCAAGTCAATAATTGCTTGGCGTTCCCAGGTATTTTCCGTGGGGCGTTGGATATGCGAGCGTCTGTCATTAACGAAGAAATGAAGCTGGCCGCCGCCTATGCGATCGCTTCTGTCGTGACGGAAGACAATCTCAAAAACGGCGTGATTATTCCCTCAGTCTTTGATTTGTCGGTGCCTCCGATGGTGGCCAAAGCCGTGGCTCAAGCCGCGATCGACACAGGGGTGAATCGTGTGAATGAGTTCACGCCTGAAGACATTGCTCACAAGTTGGAAGCCTACCTACAGGCGTAAGTCTTCACGTTTTTATGGAAAACACGTCTTTTTTCTAAAAGAAGGGGCGTGTTTTTCTTTTATTTCCCGACGCAAAAACGAGAAAACACCTCATCCAAAACAGCTTCAGATGTATCAATCCCCAACAGCGTGTCGAGTTCACGCAAGGCATCGGTGAGCGGAATACTCACCAGATCCAACGGAAAAGACGGCGTGTTTAGCGTGGCTTGGGCGTGTTGCACGTGCGTCGTCATGCCATGCAAGCAATCCAGCTGGCGTTGATTTAAGCAAAGTTCGGCATCTTGCACGGTGTTATTGCCTAAGCCTGCTTGCACGTGGCTTTCAAGCCAACTTAAGACACCCGCAACGCCGTGAAAGGACAAAACGGAAACAGCTTGCCAATCGGGGAAATGCGTCGCTAAACGGCCCTGTTCTTCAAGGTTGAGTGTATCGACTTTGTTGATGATTTTCAGTAAGGGCGTGCCTTCAGGCAGTTGCGACAACAAACGAGCGTCTTCCGCAGGGAGGGTGCTAAAATCAGGCGCCAACACCGACGCATCCACCAGATACAAAAGAGCATCCGCTTCTAGCGACGCTTGCACACTGCGTTCAACGCCGAGTTGTTCGACGACATCTTGAGCGTGGCGAAGCCCAGCGGTATCCACCAGCGTGACAGGCACACCTACCACCACCAGCCGTTCGGTCACAATGTCTCGAGTCGTGCCAGCGAGTTCGGTTACGATGCTTCGTTCTTGGCTCAAAAGGGCGTTAAATAGCGACGATTTCCCTGCATTCGGTTGCCCCAAAAGAGCAATTTTCAGCCCATGACGCATCAAGCCGTAGCGTTTGGATTGCGTCGTAAAGGCGGACGCTTGTGCCACAAGGGCATCGAGCGTTTCATGCAATGCGTGGCGATCGGGTTCGTCGACTTCTTCGGGGTAGTCCATGGCGGCGACGATGTTGGCTTGTATGTCGATGAGGACGTCTCGCAGTTGGAAGATCCGCTTGCCGAGCGTGTTGGCGTTGAGGGTTTGCACCGCCACTTGGGCGAGTGCCTTGCCTTCGGCGTGAATGGCGTCCGCAATGGCTTCGGCTTGGGCGAGATTGAGCTTGCCGTTCAGGAAGGCACGCAAGGTGAACTCGCCTTTGGGGGCGAGCATGGCACCCGCCTTGAGGCAGAGCCTAACAATTTCTTGCGGAATGACGGTACCGCCGTGGCATTGAATCTCGATCACGTCTTCGCCTGTGAAGCTGTGGGGGGCTTTGAAGGGGAGCAGAATCACATTGTCGATGAGCGTTTGCGTTTGCGGATCCACCACGTTGCCATAGGCGATGCGTCCTTTTTGCAGGGGTTTGCCTTGAAAGAGGCGTTCAGCGATATACCACGCCTGTTGACCGCTTAGGCGAATAACCGCCACGCCAGCAGGACCAGACGCCGTGGCTTGGGCAACGATCGTGGGGGCATCGTGGGTGACAGGCAGGGTAGGGGGCATTTTATTTGCCTTGTTGAGCGAATTGGTCACTCACCACATTTTTGGTTTTAATCGCTTCTCTATAGCCTTCCATATCGCCTTGTTCGACGAATAGGTGTTTGGCTTTTTCTAAATCGGCAAAAGCTCCTGTTTTATCACCAGATAGGGCTTTCGCAAGCCCTCGAGCTTCGAAGGCGTGGGCATGTTTTGGATTAAACTGAATCGCTTTGGTAAAATCTTGTATGGCTCCAGTATTATCCCGTAAGCCAAATTTTAAAATCCCTCTATTATTGTAAGCATCAGAAAATTGTGGGTTCAGCTGAATGGCTTTGTTATAATCTTGTATGGCTCCTGTCTTATCACCTAAATCACCTTTCGCAGTCCCTCGATTGCTGTAGGCAAGAGCACCTTGTGGGTTCAGCTGAATGGCTTTGTTATAATCTTGAATCGCCCCTGCCTTATCACCTAATTGTGATTTCGCAAGCCCTCGATTGTTGTAGGCACCAGCATATTGTGGATTGAATTCAATCGCTTGGGTGTAATCGTCTATCGCCCCTGTCTTGTCGCCTAAGTCACCTTTCGCAGTCCCTCGATTGCTGTAGGCAGTGGCATATTGTGGATTAAGTTGAATAGCGGTGTTGAAATCTTGAATTGCTCCTGTCTTATCGCCTAAATCACTTTTCGCAACTCCTCGATTGCTGTAGGTTATGGCATCTTGCGGATTGAGTTGGATGGCTTTGGTGAAATCCTGAATCGCCCCTGCCTTATCACCTAAGGCAAGTTTCACATTCCCTCGATTGCCGTAGGCTTCAGCAAGTTGTGGATCAAGCTGAATAGCGATGTTGTAATCTTGTATGGCTCCAGCTTTATCGCCTAAATCATATTTAGAATTCCCTCGACAGTAATAGGCATTGGCATCTTTCGAATCAAGTTGGATGGCTTTGGTGAAATCCTGAATCGCCCCTGTGTTATCGCCTAAGGCAAGTTTTGCCTTCCCTTTATTGTAATAGGCAATGGCAAGTTGTGGATTGATTTGAATGGCTTTGTTGTAATCTTGGATGGCTCCTGTGTGATCACCTAAATCACTTTTTGCAAGCCCTCGAAGACCGTAGGCACCAGCAAGTTGTGGATTAAGCTCAATCGTTTTTGTATAATACTTTATAGCTTCAGGATATTGTTTTTGCTTATAAGCTATATTACCTTTTTCAAAGGCTTCTTCGGCGGTTTGGGCAAAGGCGTGCAAGGGGGTTAGCAACAGTAACGCCACAAGGGCTAGGGTTTTCAATTTCAAGGTTTTCATCGGCGTGTCCTTTTTTGTTGGGGTATTGCTTTATTTTAGCAAGCCCACCGCTCCCTGTAAAGCAAGGCTTTTTCTTACTCCCTCTCCATTAGGGAGAGGGTTGGGGTGAGGGATTCGGGATGCCCAATTATAGCTGGTGTCCCTCCTCCTAGCCTCCTCCCTAAGGGAGGAGGGACAAAGCCAGTCGTTCTTACTCCCACCCCTTTAAGGGGAGGGTTGGGGTGGGGAGTAGATGTCACGCTGTATTCTAAAAATCCCCCCCTCTCCCTAGCCCTCTCCTCAAGGAGAGGGGACAAAGCAAAAAGCATTTCCTTAAAAAAACAATCGTCTAGCACAAAATAACACAACGCGTGTGTTTATGCTTTTAGGACGTCTTCTTTGCTTGCCAACAAGCGTCCGCAGATTTTAGGCATCAACAAGATTCATATAGGCAACCACCATTCATGTATCCACGTTTAGGGCTTAACCCTTACTCTTCTATTCATTCGCTTCGCTATGGCGAAAATACGGCTTATGGGCGCCCGACGTATGGGCTTACCCCGCCAGCGAATCCTTATGGGGGGGGCTTGGCGTTGAATTACGGTGAACGCGTGTACAACAACCCTATTCATTACGGCGTAACGCCCCCAAGCGCTCCCACTTTAGGCCACATTCCTCTCTTTTTTGGGGAAGCCACGAATCGCTTTCGTCCCGATTATGGGGTGGTTCCCCCGACGGCCCCCACGGTGGGCGGGGCTTCTCTGATTTTTGGGGAATCCGTCAATCTCGATCGCATTACTTACGGCATTACGCCGCCTGTTTTGCCCGCGCCTCGTCCCCAAGTCAATGTCGCCCCCGTCGTGCCAGACATCCCCGTTCCTCAATACAACGTGCCTGATCGACCCATTCACTACCCACCGCCCACCACGTATGATGCGGGCGATTACCCTTTGCCCCCTCAAGCGAATAACCCCATCACCTACGCGCCTAATACCTACCCGCAAGTAGAAAATACGGGCGCCTTGCAACCCTTGCCAGAAGGGGGAAGCGCGCTGTTTAATCCCTATGCCACGACCATTCCTGCTGAACAGATGGCACCGAGTGGAGGGGCAGTCGCCAGTTCTTCTAATAGTGAACTGGCAGGGGTGTTAGGGGCAACCAACGCCATGATTGCCGAAGGCAGCCAAGTGGAACAGTTTACCAAACTCTATGCGTCTCAAGAAGAGCAAATGCGTCAACAGCAAGCCCTTCAAAGGCAACAGCAATACCTCTCGCCTGATTTGACCCAGCAGTACTATCAGCAGTCGCAAGCTATTACCAATGCGTACCAGCAAGGGCAAAGTACTCTTCCCGTTCAAGGGGATGCATTTAAATTGGCTCTTTCTCATACATTAAAAGCAGAAGGGGGATATTCAAATAATCCTAATGACACAGGCGGTGCAACAATGAAGGGTGTAACCCAAGCCACATATGATAGTTACCTTAAGAAAAAAGGACAGCCAAGCAAGCATGTGAAGGGTATTTCACAAGCAGAAATCGAGGATGTTTATTATAATGATTACTGGAAAGCCAGTGGATCAGATGCAATTGCGACAAGTAATAGAGCCTTAGCTATGGTAAATTTTGACACTGCTGTTAACATGGGTGTTGGACGAGCCAAAGAATTACTTTCTCAAAGCGGTGGGGATGTTAATAAATATCTTTCAATAAGAGAGCAAAAATATCGTGAGTTTGCCAGCAAGGGAAACCAAAAAGTATTTTTACAAGGTTGGCTCAACAGAAATGCGTCATTACGTGAAGCCGTTTCAAATGTGTAAAAGCAAAAATAATTATAGAGTTTTAGATTTTTATTGAAGTCCTACAAAATCACATAGGACGCTATTCATGTGTGGGATCCACGCGGGGTGCAAGGTATAAGCGTCGTTTCGCTTTTCAACTTGCCCTTGGGCTATTTTTTCCGTCAACAAGGCTTCCACATGACGCCACAACGCTGGCGAAGGGCAGGCTTCTTTTAAGGTGGATGCTTTCACGCCCACTTGCGTTAAACGCAACCCAAAAATCAATAGATTTTCAAACCGTTCGACATCGCTCACCGCCGTTTCTTGGGTAATTTCAGACACTTGCGAAAAATCCGTATACGTCTTTAAATCACTTGGCACGCTATAGCGTGTGGGATGCACATAGCCATGAGCCGAAGGTCCAAAGGCGAGTACATTTTTTTGTTGCCAGTACGCCAAATTATGACGACTTTCAAAACCCTTTTTGGCAAAATTGGACGCTTCATAACGATGAAATCCCTGTTGCGTGAGGTACTCCACCGCCCATTCGTAAAACAGAACATGCTCTTCTTCGGTGGGGAGCGGATACTGTTTGGGCGCTTTGATGGACAACGTTTCCAGTGCTGTTCCTGCTTCGAGTTGCAGGCCGTACATGGAAATATGTTGAATCGGTAGATCGCAGGCGCTTTTTACGCTGGCTTGCCAGCTAGCAAAGCTTTGAGTGGGAATCCCGTACATGAGATCCACACTAATGTTGGCAGAATGACCCATGACTTGGGCTAAATCTAAAATACGTTTTTGGGCGGTTTGAACATTATGACGACGGCTTAATTTCTTCAATTCTTCATTATTGAAGGATTGTACCCCCACACTAAAACGATTGATCCCCAAAGCCAAGTAGGCTTCTAAAGGGCTGGTTAAATCATCCGGATTTAGTTCAAAGGTTATTTCAGCGCTAGCAGAAAACGCTTGAAAGGCTTCAATTTCTTTTACAATACTACCCACTTCTAAGGCGGTTAATAGACTTGGGGTGCCTCCCCCAAAATAGATGGTTTGAAGGGGTGAACGCAAAACTTGTGCGTTTAACGCAGAAAATCGCGCGTGAATTTCTCGTGTTAAGGCTTTAAGGTAAGCTGGGATCCCGCCATGCTTTTCGAGTTCAAGGTAAAAATCACAATACACGCAACGAGATTTACAAAACGGCACATGAATATAAAGGTGTTCAACACCATGAAGGTTCAATGGCATTTAAAAAGGGAGGTCATCTTCAGTGAGAAAGTCGTCGGCAGAAAGGGTGTTAAGATTCACTGAAGGAGCATGTGCAACGGCTTGAGCCGTTTGCCCACCATAAGAAGAATCCTGTGGGGGGGCGTTGTAAGACGTGCCTTGATTCGCCATGTTGGCTTGCGGAGCGGGGCCTTGGTTTCTGTAGCCTCCCTGCTGTTGAGATTCAGGCTGAACGTAGCTAGGCAACGCGGGCAACTGATGGATCTGTTGGGCATCGACTTCAAACATTTTTTTAGTGACGCCTTCTGGGGAGGTGACGGTGTTGATTTGTAAGCGTCCTTCCACATGCAACACGGTACCTGCGGGGATGGTTAAGACGGCGTCTGACAAACCACGCCAACACAAGACTTTAACCACCAGATTCGGCGTTTCTTGATTACGACGAGGGGGCATGGGAACAGAAAGTTGCAAGATGCTTACGCCCACGTTGTTTTGCGTAAAGCGTTTTTCAGGAGCTTGAAGTAAGGTACCTGCTAGAGTGATTCGTGCAAAAGACATAGTAACATCCTCCACTAGATGAAAGGGCTTAAATCAATCGGGCGATGTAATTCACCCAAGTTATTCGGCAAGGGCTTCTTCTTGAAGGTTGGCTTCTTCAGCCCCTTCTTCTTGACGAGGACGACGAGGACGACCCCCTTCACGGTTGTCGCGTCCGCCACGACTTCCACCACGCCCCCCGCGCAATTCACGAGGTTCACGACCTGTGACAGGCGTTACAATAAAGGGCTTGCTTACATCCAAGTCGTCATTACGTAAAATAACCACACGAATGAGTTCTTCATTAAGGTTTAAAATAGCGGTAAGGGGTTTAATGGAAGCGCCTTCGGCTTCAAAACCAACCACAGCAATTAAGCCTTCACGAGACTTTTGAATTTCATAGGCCAATTTTTTACGGCCCACCTTGTCAATGCGAAAAATCTTGGCATTGTTATTTTTGAAGTCACCTTCGACTTTGGTCAAAACGCCGTCTAATCCTTCATTTTCAAAATTTGATTTAAAAATAAGGAGGGCTTCATATTTATTATAGTTAGACAAGGGATAAATCTCCAATTTTACAAGGGTGAAATTTAGTGCGTGTACTTTTACAAAATGAGTGTGTTTACTCAACATACACGGTCATGTTAAGACTGTAAAAAATAGCCTAAAACAAACGAAAGAAAATAACAAGCTTTTTTGAAAGAATGTTACGTTGGTTGGTCGGTACATCTATTTTTAAAAGTGTTTGTAAAAAAGGAAAGACCAGAGGCCCTAAAAAATATTTCAATGTTTTAGGAGATTAAACGTGGTTGATGTCTTCCATGAGTAATTCAAGGGCTCTAGCCCCTAAAAAGAGTGTTTCGCTTTGTTCGTTAAGCTCTAAAATTGCTTGAGCCTTCGGGGCCAAACGTTTAACAAGGGCAATAACATCGGCATCGTTTGCATCAGAAAAATCAAGGGTAATATGGTTTAACATAGGGGGATAGACTCGCTAAGGGGTTTAGGTGGATACTTGAATAAAAGAGACTTGCATATACTAGGGAAGAATAATCGTGGGGGATGTCTTCTTCTGTAATTATAAAAACAATCTTAAGAACAAAATTGCCTTTTGTAAGACTTCTGTAACAAAGGCTTACAAATGCCCGCCCCCAGGCCTGGGGGGCTAAAGGCCTCGGGTTGTTCTGTGGTCCGTTGTGGGGAGCTTTTGGGCAGGGGCTATTTCTTTATGTGTCACAGTAAAAAGATAGCCCTGCCAGCCGTTAGTCACGACTTCCCTGCGTGACGTGTTCCTTGAATTCGCCCTGTTTTAATTTTTTGGTATATGCTACACTATGCTATACTATGATTCATGAGTCTTCTTAACGAAATGTCAAAGGAAGTTTTACCCCATGTTTAAAAAAACCTCATCTTTCCTATGCTTGTTATTCATGGTTGTTAGTTTTAGTCTTGCAGGCTGTACGCAACAAGACCTCGACAACTTCAAAAGCGGAGAACCCATTAGTAACGCTTACGCTCAAGCCCTTGGCCAAAAAGCAGAGGTGTTAAATACTTCCTTAATTGATTTAAATACTGAAATTGACAACATCCTGCTACAAGGCACCAAGGAAACAGATGCTTATGTTCAAGGGTTGCTTAAAAAACGGGATGCCTTGGTAAAAGAACGTCAATCCTTGATTGAATCCATCAACCAACGTCAAGAAGCCTTAAAGCAATCCGGTAAACAGCTGGATGTCAATCTTCGACATTCCCTAGATTCCTTGACGGAATCAGGCATGATTTTACGTAATACGATTTTACCGGACCCTCAAAAAAAATCCAAGTAGTGGCTGTTAGTGTTGCGTTTCGTTAGTTTACATAGTTTCTTTTTGACTTGAAAATGGTTGGATTTTGTTGTTTTGTTAAGAAGATTTGTCTTTTCACTGCGGTGCAGTGTATAATAGAAACATTGCTTAGCTGAGCAAACATCGTGTCTTTCTCTTCATCACCTTAAGGATCCTGAGCGCTTGCACATCCAACACATTGAAATAGACAATTTTAAATCTTTTCACGGTAAAACGGTCATTCCCTTTCGGCGCGGTTTCACCACCGTGTCTGGCCCTAATGGTTCTGGCAAATCTAACATTGTGGATGGCATATTATTTTGCCTAGGCTTGTCTTCTTCTCGCACTATGCGGGCTGAAAAACTGACAGATCTCATTAACAATAGCTCTCGTCGACGTGAAGCGTCTGTTACGATTACCTTTAACAAAGGGGGGCAAGAACTCCCCGATGCCGTACTAGAAGGGAGCTTTAGTGAAGATGAAACCCAAAAAGAAAAAACACTGGCTTTACTGGCTTCCTTAGAATCTAGTGATTTATTGATCGTGGCTCGGCGGATTAAAGCGTCCGCTTCAAACTACACTTCAACCTATTACCTAAACGGAAAACCCACTACCTTGGGCGAAATTCATGATGTTTTAGCGCTCTATAATGTTTCCCCAGGGTGTTACAACGTAATGATGCAAGGCGATGTGGCGGCCATTGTGAATATGTCTGCGGTGGAGCGTCGTAAAATTGTGGATGAACTGGCAGGCGTGGCCGATTATGATCGTAAAATCGAACAAGCTTTAAAAGAAATCGCCACCACGGCAGACAACATTGAACGTCATGAAATTTTACTCGGGGAAATTAAAGCGCGTTTAGCTGAACTTGAAGGGGAAAAAGACAAGGCCTTGGCGTATCAAGCCTTGCGTCAACAGGTACAAGCCTTTGAAACACAGTTAGAAGTCGTAAAACTCAAAAGCCTCATGACGCAACTGGCGTCGCATCAAGACGCCTTAGCACACGCGAAAACCGCACGGGAAGAGGCTCAAGTTCGCTTGAAAACCTTGAATGCTCAAATCAAAGAAGTCACCACTGAACTCAAGCGTCTGTCGGAAGAAATTCGTCAGCAGGGGGAAGCTCAATACGAAGCTTTGCATGATCAGATGGAAGAAATTTATAGCCAGCAAGCCCGTAAAGAAGAAATGTGCCGCGGATTAGGTCAACGAATTGAAGAAGCCACGGCGTTGATGGCAAAACTTGAACGTGAAAAAGAACAGATTCAAGGGTGGTTAAGTGACACAGCCACTGAAATCGATGTGTATAACGTTCAGGAAAAAGAACTAACGGCTTTATTCAACACACAAAAAAAACGGCTTGATTTGGCCAATGCACAAATCGAACGTCTTTCTAGTGAAGATGCTGAACTGGTGGAAGCGCGTCAAAATTTGCGTCGCCAAGCAGAAGCGCTAGAAGATGAAGTGGCAAGCCTCCACCGAGAACAACTGGGTGTGGATTCTGAAATTGCCCGCCTGCGTGATGATTTGGCTCGACAAGAGCAGGGCATGTTGTCGTTCACCACCCGCAAACAGTCGGTAGAAAAGCGTCAAGCCCATATTGTGGATGAGTTTCAGGTATTGACAGAAGAAAAAGAGCGTTTGCAAACGTGGGTGAACCAAGCCATGGGGGACAAAGCCACCTTGGTGGCGAGCTTGACCAAGGTGAATCAAGGCTTGTTTCAGCGTCGTGAACGCTTAGCCACCCTTGAAGCACAACGCAACGCCTATGAAGAAGTGAACCATAGCCGCAGTGTTAAAAGTATTTTAGAAGCTGACTTAACAGGCGTGCATGGCACACTTGCCATGCTTGCTTCGGTGGAATCCACGTATGAAACGGCCCTAGAAATTGCCCTAGGCGGACGCATGCAAAACCTTATTGTGGACGATGAGAACGTGGCCAAACAAGGGATACAGGTTTTACAGCAATCACGTTCAGGGCGAGCGACTTTCTTACCCCTGACGCGTATTAAGCCGAGCTTGGCGAATACGAATCGCTCTCCGCAGGGGGCGGGGATTCTTGATTTTGCGATTAACTTAATCGATTATGACGCGCGTTATGACTCCGTTTTTCGCTTTGCTTTAGGCGACACCCTGGTGGTACGAGACATTGAGGCCGCGAAACCCTTGATGAACCGTTTCCGTATGGTGACCTTAGACGGGGCGTTGCTTGAAAAAACAGGCGCCATGACTGGTGGCAGCCAATTTCAGGGGCGAAGCGCTAAAAGCGGGTTTGGCGGTGGCAACAAAGATTCACAAAGCGATGTGGATATTTCCAACCTGCGACATGACGTTCAGCGTCTTTCCGAAGAAAAACAAAAAGGGGAAGCCCACCTCCAAAAACTGGAAAGCGCCTTGCATGAAAAACAAACAAGCCTTTCACTCATCATTCCCAAACATAGTCGTTTTGAAGCTGAACTTGATTCGCTAAAAAGCCAACTAAGCGCCATGACTGAAGAACAAAACGCCTTACTTGAACAGGTGGGTACTTCACAAAGCAGTTCCCCGTTAAAAGAACGTTTGCTTGAAGCCGAACTCAGCGTGGTTAGCTTAGAAGAACAACGAAATGTTCTAACAATCAAGCAAGCCGAACTCAACGTTCAACTGCTTGCTCTGGATGCTCAACTCAGCCATGAAGAATTGCAAGCGTTAAAAGAAGAGATGAGTGACGCCCAATTTCAAAAAGAAGCCTATGACGCCCAATTAAGAGATGTTCAAGGCCAATTAATGACCAAAACAAGAGAGGTTGAAATTCGCCGCGGTAGTATTGATGAAAAAACGGATGCTCAATTACAACACGCTCAGCAACAAAAGGCGTGGCACGCGGAAATCCATACCCATGAAGCGGATATTCTTAGCTTAAAAGCCCAATACAAGGGGCTTGAAGCGGAAGTCGATGCCTTAGGTGCAGGGGTGAAAGAACTCAAAGTCACTCAAGAAACGACTCAAAAACAGCTTATTGTTTTTGAAAAAGAAAAAGTGAGTGTCGAACGCGCTTTACAAGAAGCGGAAGAAGGCATTATTCAGCGCCAAGCCCATGTGCGTGAACAGGCGCCACAAGTGGAAGCGTTAAAAGAACAGCTCGGAAAACTTTACCCCGATTTAGACGCCCAACTTAAAGAAGACGGCCTAAACGGGCAAGATGAAGTCACCCAAAAAATTGCGAAACTTCAACGCAAAATGGCGGACATGGAACCTGTGAACATGAAAGCCATTGACGAATTCGCTACCGTGACGCGTCGTCAAGAAGAGCTTAACGAAAAAGTACAAACCCTCGCCAGTGAACGCCAAGTGCTACACAGCCGTATTGAAAGCTATGAAGCCATGAAACGCCAGTATTTTATGAAAGCCTTTGACAGCGTTAATCAACAATTTCAAAGTATTTATGCCGAACTTTCTGATGGCTACGGTCAACTGGTGCTGACTTCCCCTGAAGACCCCTTTCAAGGGGGACTTACCATTGAAGCCAGCCCTCGTGGCAAAAAAACGCAACGCATTGAAGCCATGAGTGGGGGCGAAAAATCGTTGACGAGTCTGGCCTTTGTCTTTGCCTTACAACGCACCATGCCCGCCCCTTTTTATGCCTTAGATGAAGTGGATCAAAACTTAGACGGCATCAATGTTGAAAAGTTGTCAAACATGATTTTGCGTGAATCAAAACACGCGCAATTTGTCGTGGTTTCCTTACGTAAGCCCATGATTGAAAATTCGGATCGTACGGTGGGTGTGACCCAACGTAAGAACGGTATTTCAAAAGTCACGGGGGTTCAGTTGCGCGCGGTGTTGCAAGCCCTTGAAGGAGAAAAGGCTTCAAACCACATTCAGACAGAAGGATCCACAGAGGCGTTGCTTGTGCATGAAGAACTGGACGCGCCGATTAAAGAAATGCAGGCGTCCCATGAAGAGGGACGATTAACGCCTACCAAACGGGCTGGGCGCTCTCGGCCTGCTAAAGTCTTAAACTAAGGAGGCGTTTGCAATGACCCCAAGCCCAATGCCTGTGCTAAATGATGCCTTGCCTCAAGCGTCTGAAGGGATTGAAATTCTCTTGGATCTAGCCAAAAAAGGAAGCATCGATCCTTGGAATGTGGACATTGCCAAAGTGACGGATGAATACCTCGCTTATGTCGAACGCCTGAGTGAAGAAGCGGTGATAAAACAACAAGCGCTCCATGCTAGTGCTGAATCTCCCTTGGCCTTGAATACGGGGGTGATTGACGCAAAAGAACAAGCCTTTATGCGATTAACAGGCAAAACGCTTTTATATTTAGCCGTATTGCTTCGCATGAAAAGTGACTTGCTTGCCGGCTTTGATCCCTTTGAACAAGATTACTTAGAAGATGCCGATTTACTGGACTTACAAGAATACGACCAAGACGGCAACCCCATTGATGTAGCGCATTTAAATGCTGATATTGCCCAGCGCTTGCATTTGGCCGTCAAAGCGAGATACGGGAGTTTAAATGACGTTTTAGAGCGTCGAACGAGTGCCAAGCAAAAACGCATTCGTCAAGTGACTTTGAATGACTTGATTGATGAATTAAAAAAGTACGAAGCCCTTGAAAAAGAACGCACGGCCCGCCATAAAATAGAAAGGGTGGATCGTCGGCGCGTGGGCATGCGTGACTTTGCAGATCTTTCTACCGAAGACATTACGGCGTTGGCTCATGATGAATTTCAAGAAGAAACCGTGCATTGGGTGCATGAAGTCTTGGGCCTTTATTTGGACAAGCAAGACAAGGACGCTCAACTGAGTTTGAGTAGTTTGTCTGATTTAGCGGAAACGGATGTGGTGTCGTGCTTTTTGTCTCTGTTGTTTTTAGAAGCACGGTATGAAGTGGTGATGGAACAGCCCGACTTTTATAGTGATGAAATTTATGTACGCTGGTATACCCCTTATGACGAAGCCTTGCTGGACAAGCAACTGGCCGAAACATAACGCTTATAGAAGGCTCTGCAAAAGTCCCATTCGGCGAACCTTCTGTGCACGAAGCGTGAGTGATTGCAAGCAATCAACAAAACAAGCCGTTTTTTCGTTATGTAGTAGGTCTACACGCCTCAAAAGCCGTTTATTTTTCCTTGAATCTTCATCCGACTTGAACTTTCGCAGAGCTTTCTATAGCGTTTACACGGTATTATAAACGGGCTTGGGCAAATTGATGCAAGGCATACAAAATACGAGAAACCGCATGACCGTCTCCATAAGGGTTTTGAGGCACACTGGCTTGCAAAGTCGTGCCTGCTAAAATGGCAGACGCCGCTTCAATCAACGCCTGTTTATTGGGTCCAATTAACTGCACCGTTCCCGCTTCTACGGCTTCAGGCCGTTCCGTTTCATTTCGCAACACCAAAATCGGAATGCCTAAGGACGGGGCTTCTTCTTGAACACCCCCAGAATCGGTTAAAATTAAGGCGGCCTGCTGCATTAACAAGCAAAACGGTTCATACTCCTGTGGTTCTAATAATTGAATCCGAGGATGCCCCCCCAAAACAGCTTCCACACGAGGCTTCACATTCGGATTGGGGTGCACCGGCAAGGCCAAGACCACGTCTTCAAAACGATTCACGATTTCAAGCAAGGCGTCTAATATATCATTCAATGGTTCGCCAAAGTTTTCTCGGCGATGCACGGTGGCCAGCACCAAACGTTGCTCGGCACTCAATGTGACGGGTGAAGTCACTTGCTTGGCTTTGGCGCAAGCCAAGGTGTCAAACAACGCATCAATCACCGTATTGCCTGTGACATAAATGCCTGAAGCCTTGGCCCCTAAGCGCAGAAGGTTGGCTTCAGACGTTGCGGTAGGCGCAAAAAACAGATCCGCCACGGCATCCGTCAACACACGGTTGATTTCTTCAGGAAACGGAAAATCTTTATTGTAGGTTCTAAGTCCTGCTTCCACATGCCCAACAGGAATACGCGCATAATAGCAGGCCAAACTGGTGGCAAAAGTCGTGGTGGTATCCCCATGCACCAAAACCACATCGGGCTGATGTTCCTGCAACACGTCTTTCATAGCCAGTAACACCTTGCTGGTAATGTGAAAGAGATCTTGATTGGGGGCCATAATGTTGAGATCCACATCAGGCTGAATATCAAAGAGACGCAAGACTTGATCTAACATATGACGATGCTGAGCCGTCACACACACCAACGATTCTATCCATTCACACGCACTGAGGCCTTTAACCACGGGGGCCATTTTAATTGCTTCTGGACGGGTACCAAACACACTCATCACCTTCAAGCGACGGGGGAGGGGGGAAAGGGTTTCTTCCGCTAAACAAGGGGAAAAAGGCATTGGGCAAATCCTTTTACAGCATTTTACAAGAGTTTACAACATCCTAAGAATGTAGTGTAACTAAAACAGAGTCCCCTGCCAAGCCTTCTATACAACAGTATACAACGACGTTCTGGCTTAGTTAAAACACTTTAAAAACAAGGTGCGAAAGGTTTCGCCTTGTGTGGGGTTAATCGTCTTTGCGCGACTAAAATCCATTTGTTCAATCATGTAACGCATCAAAGCAATGTTGTCGCTTTCAGCGGCGGCTTGAACTTCTGCCACGACTTGGCGAAATTCGTACTGAACAGGCAAGGGTTGGCCTGTAAAAAGCTGACGCATTTCTAGTAAAATGGATTGTGCCGACTTCGGTGGGGGAGGCGCCTGCCATTCGCTCAAGCCTTCTAGGCTTGGTACTAGAGTTTCATTAGGCGCTAATTCCCACCCTTCTTCAATCATTCGCCAGCCTTTGTAGGTGTTGGCTTCTAGGTCGCTTACGGCATAAAGGGTCATGGTGTCTTCTTTCCTTTCGTTCTGTTTTTTATAAGTGGCTTTACTCTACTAATAGGGTTGAAAAAGTGAAAACGTTTTCTCTTGGGAAAGAAAACCGTTAAACGCTAAATCTAAACCCACTAACTGCGACATCAAAACCATTGATGCTCACTTTAAAATCAATGGCTTGGCTACTGTTTAAGGCAACGATTAACTCTCGTGAAAAGCCTACCCCGTTTAAATCCCAGCTAAACTCATTCGATGTGGACGGTAACCTCCACCAACCTCCGCCTCCCCCACGACCCGTCACAAATAGCGATGCAACGTTAGAGGTGGGGGGTACATAAGCCGATAAGGACGTGGTGACATAAGTCGCCCCTGAAATCAAGCCCACTAAAGTCGTCATTGTTGAGGGGGAACCTATGCCATTAAACGTGGTGGCATAGCGGATTGAGGCGTTGCGTCCGTTCCATTGATCAATGTAAAACGGCAAGAGGTTAGAACTCCCGTCCGTCTTTATCGCCAAAGGCAACTGCCGCGCATGAAACACCACAGAAGCGATCGTAAAGGTTTGAACGCCTTGGGCATTATGCAACAGGTAGCCACCAGATGTATTGACACCGCTATCAATCATATACAAGTAATACCACGTATTCGGCGCCAGCGTCGCTGTGGGAGACAATCCATTCACGCCTGAAATGTCTAAATTAATCGTGTTATTGCCTGAAACGCTCAAATCACGTTGGGTATTCGCACTACGAGCCACAGCATCTCCATTAATGCTAATGGTTCGAGCCGAAACGTATTGAGGCACCGGCACATGAACATACCCCAGTGGCAAGTTGGCTGAACCCACTTGGTAAAAGGCCGGTCCACTTTTTTGAACCGTAAGCGTTTCCCCATGAACCACAGAATGGCCGGCAACAGGTTGTCCCCCCTTCTTCAACAGGGGCAATGCGGTATTGTTGCCTATTTTGACGCTTAAGGGTTGCCACGCATCGGGGGTTTCATTGATTTTAAAAGAAACGGTGTAGCCTTCAGGCAAAGGATTTGGAGCGTACGACGGGCTGACTTCAAAAAGGTGTTTAGTCCCCCCTGTTTCGGTGCCGGCCCATTGAATCAATTGGCGGTTACTACTGAGGTTCAAGGTTCCATTGACGGTTACATCCTGCTGAAAAGCGGTGGAACCATTAAAGGTTTTATTGCCCGTAAAGGTTTTGTTTTGGTAAACGGCTTCATCTAGTTCATTGGCCTTGTTAATGAGTTGATCTAATTCCGCATTTAAATCATCGGCATTAATCAACAAACCGTTTTGAATCGTACTACTTTTAAGGCGTTGAATGTTACTCATAAATTGTTGTCTCCTCCTTCAATGTAAGTTAAACTGTACCCAGTTATCGCAATGGGTTGCGAGGGAATGACCCCACTTAAGGTGAGTTCAAATAAGCGACCGCTCCCTTCGGGGTACAAACGAGCAATGCCCTTTGCTTGTGAACCAAAGCGTGCGGTATTAAAGAACCCCAGCCCATACATATCTAACCCCCCAGCGCTGACGGTGAGCGAAGGCGTGAGCGAGTCGCCTCCGTCATAGCCCATTTCCCAAGCCCCATAAGCGTTGAACTGTTCAGCCCCCACGCGAGACAAGTACACGTCAATGGTGGTGATTCGTGACTGGGTGTTGAAATCCCCCAAGGAATAGGTGGAAGAAATCAATCGCCACGGAATGTTTGTTCCATTATAGGTGTGGCCTTTACGTTGCTGGTGCCAACGGCCTGAACGATCACCGCTGAGCAATTGCCCCAAAGGCAGGGTATGTCCACAGGTCATGTTGAGGCCTTTACGCAGGCTCCACTTATGGGGGCTTTGGCTGTAATTTTGCACCCACACTTCATTGCACACGGTTGAACTTTCAGTGGGCACACACCACCACAATTCTTTTTGAATGGGGTCATGCAAGGCAAAGGCTTTGTGGAGCTGAGCCTGATTCAACGCGGGAAGTCGTCCCTGCATTTCAGAAGACAAATTCCCTACGGCTAAAATCCCAAGTTGGGTGTTGGGGCCTAAGGCATTGATCCCTGAACTCGACAAGAACCAGACGTCTTGCCCCACCGCCATAAAACTTTGCGGGGATTGAGTCCCTAGTGTGTTCGACACCAGCTCAATGCGAAAGCTAGACGCATCGGCCCCGCGTAAGGCGTAAATGCTTTTGGTTTTAAACACGAGTAAGACGTGTTCATTAGAATACGGCACGTAAAGGGGGATTAAGCCTGTGATGCGTTGTCCGTCTCCCGGACTAATTTGAATCGCCCCTGCGGAATCTTCCAAGTTGGTGGGGGTGAAGTCTTCAGGGTCTTCAAGGGCAGAAAGGTAAATCGTATTGGGACGCGTGGCATCTCCAGCCAGCACCAAACGATTGGCATACACACAACCCAAGCTCGGGTTGCCCACGATTTCGCCTTCGGCTGTGTAGGGCCAGCCCACCATGTTTTCAAAGCCTTCGCTTGTGCCGTTCCAGCGTTTTGGCGGGCAGGAATTATTGAGAATAAAACACCAGCCTAAAAATGTGACGTATTGATTGGGGCTGTCGTACGTGGTGCCTAAGGATTTTATGACGGTGCCAATGAGGGGGTTGACATGAAAGAGGGTATCGCCTGCTTGTACAAGGGTTTGATCCAACCCTGAAACATCTTGAAAGGTGTAGATGCCATGAATGACGGATCCATTATTTAGGGGTGTACTGTTTTTGGCTTCATAGCCAATATCTAAGGTGGACCAACCCGTGGCCTGTTGCCAGTGTAGATTTTCAAGCAGGCGTTGTTGATTCAATTTCAGTAAGATCGGGCTTACTTGGGTGTTCATGCCTCCATCAAGGCTCGGGACGTGAATACGTTTGCTTGGCATGTTTGTTCCTTTCTTTTGGATTAACTCCCTCTCCCTTAGGGAGAGGGCGGGGTGAGGGATTCGGGATGCCCCGTCAGATCTGGTGAGTCCCTCCTCCTAGCGTAGCCCGCCATAGGCGAGGCGTGCGACCTAAGGGAGAAGGAACAAAGCAAAAGGACTTTTGCAGAGCCTTCTATAGGGAGGCATAATAAGCGTTAAATCCCTTGAAAGCCTGTGTTCGGGCCTTTTAAGCGAAGTGAACTAAACAAGGGTTGATAGGTCTTCTTTAAGCGAAGCATGCCTTCTTCATACAAGCGAAAACTCAACAAACTGCCTTGCAATTCACCCAAAAACTGTTGTAAGTGGGCCATGGTGCCTAACACCAGCAGGTATTCTGCCCCATGAGGCAAGACGGGGACATCCGTATTAACTTCAAGACGCGTCATCATAGGTTCCACCATCATTCGAAGGGTTCCGGCTTTTGTGGGTGTGGGGTAGATCTTCATGACCTGTTGAGCAAAATGGAATTGTGAAGGGGTTTCCGCAGATTCTGCATCCAGCCATTCTAGCCGATGCGGTTCGTAGCGAAGAGATGACCAATGGGCGGCCGTGTTACTTTTGGCCCACACGGTTTGAAGGGCAATCAAGCTAGGGGTGGTGTTGTACGGGTTTAAGTCAATGGAAGTGGTGTTGGCTTCATAGGTGATTTCAACTTGTTCTTTGACGGTGGGAAGCGTCACGCTGAGGCGAATATCTTCATAAATTTGATTCAAAAAGCTAAGGGTTTGCTTAACAGGAGTGGTAGGCGCGCTAAGGGTGGTAACACTTTTTTGTCCGCAGCGGGTGAGGACGTCATTGATTAAGGTAAGGGCATTTTTCGGGCTGTTCATTGTCTTTTCTTCTTTCTTTTTGTTTGGGTTTCTAGCTTCGTTTATAGCTGGTGTTTAGGTTTTCTTGTTCCCGTTTAACGCTGGTGCTTGGGGGTCTTTGTCCCGCCAAAGACTCCCCAAACCCCCAAAGCGGCTTAAGGGGCGGCGGGGTGAGGGACGTGTTACGTCCTCCCTCCCCCCACCAGTATGCCCCCCTTAAGAATCCCCCATCCCCCCTCCCTCCCGTCCCGAACCACGAATTTGTAAATCAACACACTACAATTTAACATTGTGAACAAGTTGGATTACAGAAAACTTGCCGACGGCGCACTAAATGCGAGGCTTCCGAGACATTTTGCGCACGGCAGGAACGAAGGAGAAGCGAGAGGGGTGGGATTCTTAAGGGAGGGGGGC
>JBIKNF010000008.1:0-86663 GCA_044358835.1 Vampirovibrionales bacterium
GGATGGAGAGGTTGGGAGAGGAAACCAACGGTTTTCTTTCCCAAGAGAAAAAGTCAGAGACTTTTTCGACCATGGTGGGGTGAGGGTCCTGAGATGCCCGTTATAGCTGGCGTCCCTCCTCCTAACCTCCTCCCTAAGGGAGGAGGGACAAAGCCACTCTTCAAGCTCCACTCGCTCTTGCCGTCCGCAAAATGTCTCGGAAGCCTCGCATTTAGTGCGTTGTCGGCAAGCTTTTTAGCAACCAACTCGTTCCTTCGTTTGATACGAGAAAATTAAAACTCGTGGTTCGGGACGGGAGGGAGGGGCAAAAACCTTCTTATTCACGAAGTGAATCTTCACCTTTAGGAAGGAGAGGTTGGGAGAGGAAACCAACGGTTTTCTTTCCCAAGAGAAAAAGTCAGAGACTTTTTCGACGGGTGGGGGATTCTTAAGGGGGGCATACTGGGGGGAGGGAGGACGTAACACGTCCCTCCCCCCGCCGCCCCTTAAGCCGCTTTGGGGGTTTGGGGAGTCTTTGGCGGCACAAAGGTCTCCAAGCACCAGCGTTAAATGGCAAGCTAGGAAAGCCAAAACAATAAAATTGTGCAAAAACGTTCTTTGAGGTAAGATAAGAGACAATCACCCACAAGGAGCGTCAGACGTGTCTTTTTCAAAAAGCAATGCCGTTAAAGTAGGACTCTTCACCTTGCTGAGCTTGGGGGTTTTATTTGGCACCGTGTATTGGCTTAAAAGTCGCGAATTCCAACAAGGCCTCGCCTATAGCGTCTCCTTCCCCGATGTTGACGGCCTGCGTGAAGGGGCGCCCGTGCAATTGATGGGAACCCAAGTCGGTTATGTGGAAAAAATCATCCCGCAATTTGACAAAAACAAGTTTGATGTCGACGTGCAGTTTCGCCTCGCCAGTAAAGACAACCCCATCCCCAAGGCGTCGGTTCTTTCGATTGAGCAATCGGGCTTGATTAGCGAAAAATTGCTAGAAATCACACCGCCTCACCTGCAGTGGACGGATGTGGAAACGGCGTTTAATGCACCTAAGCATCCCTTGCCGTGGGACTTAGAACTTCGCATGAAAGAAGGCTGGGTGGATATTGGCACGGTTGAAAAGGTGGAAGCCTTGCAGGCGCCTCCTGAAACGCCGTTGAATAAAAAGAAGTTTTACTTGGGCAAGCGTCTGTTTTTTAGAATTACACGGCCTGGGATTTTATTGCCAGATGTGCCGTTTTATTTTATGAAGCCCTCTAAAGAAGGACTTGCCTTACGCATTGATTCCTATGATGCGGAATGGTCGCCACAGTCGTTGCCTGCTCAAGGGACTTATTTTACGGTGGAAACGCCGTTGCGATTGAAGAAGTTCTTGCAAGCGTCGATTGCTTCGGCTGAAGCCTTGAAAGAAACCAACGACAAAATCAATGCGCTTTTAGATGCCAACACCATGATGCACATTCAACAAATTATTGAAAACGTCAAAGTGCTTTCAGGCCAAACCACGGAATTGATTTCGACCACACAAAGTTTGCTCAAAACGCTGAAGCAAGACATTCACAGCATGGTGCAATCCGTGGCGACGTTGAGTCAGTCGTTAAATCGCTTAATGAATAACATTAACACGTTGGTCAACGACCCGATGTTGAAAGACGATTTTAAGGGACTCATCACCGATCTGCGTCAAACGGTTTTGCAAGCGCAAGCCTTGATTAGCTCCCCCGAACTGGAACAGACCTTTAAAAAAGCTAATCTCGCGCTTGACAACGTCAATACAGTGGCGACTTTGGCCAAAACCAAGCTTGAAGCTGAAACCTTAACCACCAAAATGGAAGTCACCTTACGTGAATTGAATACCTTATTAGTCAAGGCGAATAAAGTGACGGATGATGAAACGAACCCCATTACCAAAGAAGTGCTTCAAAGCGTGGTGAAAGACGCCACCGTAACCTTGAAGAACCTAAAGCAATTTAGTCAAAAATTGCAGGGGCATTTTGTGTTGTGGAAATTGGCGTTTTAAGTATGGCCATTCATGTGTTTTATGGATCGGATGAATACCGCAAGGAACGGGCATTTAGAGCCTTGCGAAAGCAAGTCGTCAATACGGATTTGGGGGCGCTCACGCATCATGTGTTGGAAGATCCGAGTATGACCCAATTGCTGGAAACGTTGAATACCAGTTACTTTGCCCTAGGGGGGTTGCCTGTGGTGGAAATTCGCTATTGGCAGGGGTTGTATGACCTTAAAGAAGACGACAAGGCGCGTGTGCCCGAACTGATGGATGCCTTAGACGCTCAGGCGGATCAAAAAGAGCTGGTGTTTTTGTCGAACAAACTCGATGTTCGCACCAAGCTGGGCAAGTGGCTTAAGACGCATCCTAAAAGCGAGCTTCATGGGTTTGAACCTCCGCCCTTTTGGGATGTTGAATCGGCGGTGGGGGTGTTGATTGAAGAGTGTCAGCACCTTGACATTCGCTTGAGTCGGCAAGCGGCCCTGTTGCTGGTGGAGTTTATGGGCAATGACTTGCGTACGTTAATCAATGAATGTGAAAAGCTTCATGCCTTTACTCTGGCTCAAGTGATTGAAGTCCACCATGTGCGAAGCTTCAGTGTGTTGGATGCCCAAACCTTTAGTGTGGTGGACGCTTGGTTGCAACGACGTTTGACGCACCGAAGTATGCATGATTTAAATGCGTTATTGGTGCATGATGCCCCGATTAAGTTTTTGGCGTTGTTGTCGAGTCGCGTTAATTATTATTATCGGCTCAAGCGTGGGCTTGCGGTGGGGCAGTCTATTGAAACGCTCGCGCAAAGCGAAGGCAAGAAGACGTTCCCTGTTCAAAAGGATTTAGAGAAGGTACGAGGCTTGACGTTGAATCACCTAGAGGTGTTGAAGCGTCGGTTGCTTGAAGTGGAGTTTCGTTTAAAGCGCGGAGAAGACAACCCCGTGTTGTTACTGGAACAGTTTATGTTGAGCAATAGTGCTTGTTAGATGATAGTGCGTTAAATAAGCTCCCTTACAGTGTCTATACTTTTTCGCAACGATTTTTTTGCTTGGTGATGTATAGTTTTTCTATTTAAACAGTAGCAGTCATGAGAATCTGAGTATTTTGGATGTCTGGCTCCGTTTTGAGCTGGTCGTCGTCAGAGACCTTTGCTCCGCCAAAGGTCTCCAACACCTCTAAAGGCGGTTCAAGGGGGGACGGGGAAGGACGTATTGCGTTTCTCCTCCCCTTCGTCCCCCCTTGAAAATCCCCCCTGAATCCCCACCTCCTCGCATCATTCTCGTTGCACGACGTCCGCAAAATCGCTCGGGGATTCGCAGTGCGCTCACCCGCTCGGATTTAGTGCTTGGACGCCTGCTGGTGCAACGAGTTTATGCATACCGCTTTTTAGGTATACATCACTATATAGCGTTTTCTTGAACCAGCCCCCTAAAAAAGACACAAAAAAGATCGTGGTTGGGTTTTATGCTAGTGACGTGTAGCAGTAAGGGGACGCCATGAGCCAATTTGCCTTTCAACCCAATAACGCTGCCCAAACAGCGTGGGCCTACCCCATGACGGGGGGAGGCTTTTCTGCTGAAACGCCCTATTCCTTTAGCACCGCCCCTACGATGAATATAGACCCTAATGCAAAAGTCTTTACGCAGGTGGACATTAAAGGCTACCGCCCCAAGGATTTTTACGTCAATAAAGTGTGGGCGTGGCTTCAAATTCAAGCCCAAGGCTTGGCAGATATTCATGCCGTGGATAAGTTTGTTCAACGACAGCTCACCCACGTGCAAAAAACCCCTTATGTGGACGCGTCCAAAACGACGGCGGAGTTGTTTGGACTTCGACAACTCGATACCCTGAACAAGCGCACCGATATTGAACGCTTGTTTGTGGATCCTCGCGCCTATGCCGAGCAGGTTAACAGTCAGCGTCAGGCCATGAAAGAGGCCTTTAAATCATGGACGAAAACGCCTCAAACGCTGTTTAACGGCACCAAGCAATTCCTGCACGCCAGTTTTACCAAGCCTTTTACCAACTTATGGGCCGGCCAAGAAGTGGTGAGTTCTGCTTTGAGTGCCTTTGCGTCTATTTTATTTGCGCTAAACATTGGGCAAAAAACCTATGCCGCCCATGAAAGTGCGTATAATGAAGGGCAACGCGGGGGCGAATTGGCCCTGACCACCACGGGTGAACTGGTGAAAGAAACCACCAAGGGGGGCTTGTCGTGGATGGCGGGATCTATAGGGGCAGCCGCCATTGGGCATACCTTAGGCACCCAGATCGGGGCGGTGCAAGACGCGTCTAAATGGGCGCGCTTTAAAACCTTGCCCACACGCATTGCCGTGATTTTAGGCGCCGTGCTTACGGGAGCGACCGCTCAAGCGATGTTAGACTGGGTGCTGCCCAGTCGCCCCACAGTTAAAAAAGTGAGCTTAAATGATCTACAGCAAGAGAGAGGGGCCTAATTGTGCTTGTACCTTTTCAAGCACTTCCACCACGGCCAAGCCATTGCGTTCGTCGGATTGGGGTTGCCAGCCTCCTTCTAGCGCGTTGACAAAATGCTGACATTCTAAACGCAACGGCTCTAAGGGCAAGTATTCTACCGCCGTTTCATGCCGATGCCCTGCTTCATCGAAATGCACTTGCACCAAGCGATTCGCTAAAGGCAAGGTGTCATCTAAAATTAAAGACGCTTGAGTACCCACCACCAGTAATTGCACTTGCTTTTTCGGGTACACCCAACTGGTTTGCAAGTGCGCGATTACACCGCTTTTAAATTGAAAAGACGCTTGAACGAGATCGATTTTATCATCGACCGCTGAGGTGTTTTGAGCGGTGACCGCTTTAACGTGTGGCACTTCACCGTTCATTAAGTAGATCAATACGGAAAGATCATGCGGGGCGAGATCCCAAAACACGTTGCGGTCGTTTCGTCCGTGATTGTAGTTTAAGCGATCACTTTGAATGTAGCGAATGTCTCCTAAAACACCAGAATCCATGACCTGCTTCATGCGATTGATCGCGGGGTGATACATCAATAAGTGCCCCACCATCAGCGTTTTTTGATGAGCTTGTGCCACTTGCACCAAGTCTTGAGCGTCTTTAAGCGTGGTAGCGAGAGGCTTTTCTACATACAGGTGCTTGCCCGCTTCTAGCACTTGCTTGCCAAAAGGGTAGTGCGTTAAAGACGGCGTGGCTAGTACCACGGCATCAATGTCAGGGTTAGCCAGCACGGCATCAAAGGACAGTTCACCTGTAATGTGGGGGTATTCGGCTTGAAAGTGAGCCAGTGCATCAGGGCGGGCGTCACAAATGGTGTGCAGATGCCCAAGGGCGTTAAAATTTCGGATGAGGTTCTTTCCCCAATAGCCCGCACCCACAACCGCAATATGGATGGAGGAGGGTGGACGAGCAAGCATGAAGCGTTCCTTTAACTGCGTTTGACAACAGGATTTGTGCAAATTTTAGTATACGCGAAACATCAAATAATGTCATACCCCGTCGTTTCTTTGTGGGCTTCTTTTTGCCTTGCCAGGCAAAAAGCCGATCACTTATAGTGATTTATAACTAAAAAGTGACTCGCCTTAAATGGTTGCACCAGCAGGCGTCTAAGCACTAAATCCGAGCGGGTGAGCGCACTGCGAATCCCCGAGCGATTTTGCGGACGACGTGCATCGAGAATGATGCGAGGAGGTGGGGATAAAAAACCTTCTTATTCACGAAGTGAATCTACCCCTTTAGGATGGAGAGGTTGGGAGAGGAAACCAACGGTTTTCTTTCCCAAGAGAAAAAGTCTAAGGACTTTTTCGACTAAAGGGGGAGGATTTTCAAGGAGGGGGAAATGAGGGAGGAGAAACGCAATACGTCCTCCCTTCCCCCTCCTTGAACCGCCTTTGGGGGTTGTGAACAATCTCCCTATTTATCAGACAAGCTAACATGTAGACCGCCTATGGCGGTTTGGCGGCGCAAAGACCCCCAAGCACCAGCGTTAAACGGAGCGAGAAACCCCAAAATACAATGATTCTCAAGACTACCACCTCTTAAATAGAAAAACTATACAAGGACCTTTTTCTTCAGCCTGATGCACGAGAACCCTTGATAAAAATAATGCTTTCCCCCATAATAAGGGGGAAGTATCTCTAACTGTGTAGAAAGTGCTTATGTCCGACTTGTCGCCTGTTCCCCTTTCTGAAACGACGCGTCACTTGGCGTTATTGCAACGGCTTAGCCTGGCCGTTAATACCAGCGTCTTGCAAGACGACATTTTTGATGCCATTGGCCTTGTTTTACGAGATTTTTTTGAATTTGACGGGCTAACTTTAGCGATTCTGGCCCCGAACTTGCAAGGCATCGGGCGTGTGATTCACATTGATCGCGACGGCTTTGCAGACACGCAAAGTGAACATCACCGCTACACAGGCACCGATCCTTTGCTCGAACCTGTCTTGAGTTATCGCAACACCCCCTTTTTCTTGACCCCTCAAGAAAATTCGGCCAGCATTTTACTGCCCAACTATCGTTGCCATGCCTTGGTTTACCCCGTATTTACCAAGCGTCAGCCGGTGGGCATTTTAGTCATGAACCGCCACGAACGCTTTGAAGCCTTTACGGCAGAAGAACTCGCTTTACTGGAAGTTGGGCTGCCGTTGCTCGCCCTTGCCCTAGAACAAGCCCGTTTGTATAGTGACATGCAAATGTTGATGGGGCGTCAATTTTTGATGAATCACTTGAGTGTGAAGATTCGTCAAAGTTTAGAGTTAACGCAGATTTTGAAAACGGCCGCCAATGAAGTGGGGCAAGTCTTGGGCGTGAGCCGTTGTACCATTCATGCCTTTCATGCCCCCATTCCCCTTAATCAACCGCTCGATGTTTTAACCGCCCCAGTGCCTGAAACCACGCCGTATCTCTACACACTTGCAGGGGCAGGGCCGTATCAGGCAAGTCCCCATTACTCGCATCCTTACGGCTTTGAATGGCAGGTTTTAACCCGTCAAGCGTCCGCACAAGAGGTCTTACAAAGTCAACTCAAGCCCTTTTTCTTTTTTCAAGACGGCAAACCCTTCCAGTCAGGGTGGGTGGCCCCTAAAGCCTTTTATGATGAAAATCAGCTTCAGTCGTTGGCGGTTGTGCCTATTGTCACCCATCAAGAATGGGTCGGTTCGATTAGCTTACACCAGTGTAACAAGGTACGCGTGTGGCTCAATGAAGACAAAGAAATGCTTTGCGCCTTAAGTGAACAGTTGGCTTTGGCGATGACCCAAGCCCAGTTGTTCAGTAAAATTAATGCCCAAAAAGACGCCCTTACCCGCACGCTTGATGAATTGCAACAAACGCAGATGCACTTGGTGCAATCTGAAAAAATGGCGATGTTGGGTCAGTTCGTGGCAGGCATTGCCCATGAAGTCAATACCCCCTTAGGCACGATGTTAGCCAACACCCAAACCCTTGAAAAGGTGTTAGAAAAATTCAATCCCGAAATCCCCCCTGAAGCCAAATACCTTAAAATGGCCCACGACATTTTAAGCCTTAATCGCTTGGCGGGCGAACGCATTAAAGACACCGTGGTGAATTTGCGTAATTTTGCCCGCTTGGACGAAAGCGAGCTAAAAACTGTCGACATTCACGAAGGACTCGAAAGCACCTTGCTGTTAATGAAGCATTCCTTGCAGGATCACTTGGTGATTGAACGGGCTTATGATCGAGAACACGGCTTTTTAAAATGTTTCCCCGGTTTATTGAACCAAGTCTTTATGAATTTAATGGTCAATGCCACTCATGCCCTTGAAGGGCGAGAAAACCCGATTTTACGCATTGAAACCCAGTTGGTGCAGGATGTAGCCTTGGGTGATTGCTTGCAAGTTTCTGTGGTGGACAACGGCAAAGGCATTGCCGAAGAACACTTGAGCAAGTTATTTGATCCTGGGTTTACGACCAAAAGCCGAGGGGTGGGAACGGGGTTGGGCTTGGCGTTGTGTTTCCGTATTGTGGAAAAGCATCGGGGGCGGATTGATGTGCATAGTAGCGTCAATGTAGGCACCCGCTTTGATGTGATTATTCCTCGTACTTAAGCCAAAACGAGCAAACTCAAACGACCGTAGCGTTGCAGATACGCCGTATGCAAAGCCGAAAGTAAATCCAAGCGGTTTTGACGAATGGCGGGGTTTTCACTCATCACCATGACTTCTTCAAAAAAGCGTTCCACCACAGGGGCCAGTTCCGCCATCGCTACCGTACTATTTTGAATCAGTGCTTTTGTGGCCGCGTGATATAACGCACGCTCGGCCTCCGATTCGAGCAAGGATTCTTCCACCGTTGCCAACGTCGCCTTGGGATTGTAGTGCTTGGCAATCATTTTGTCAATGCGGTTGGCAGGCGTGTACAAGGCGTGGAATAAGTCGGGGGCGTCTTCACGCTTGACTTTAAGGGCGTCGAGTTTAGCGACAAATAAGGGTAAATCCTGCCAAGGCTTAAAGCTCGCTTGCACCGCTTGGATGAGATCCACACTATAGCCTTGTTCTTGCAGGTAAGACGCCAAACGCTGTTGCATAAAGCCTTCAATGCGTTGCCAGCTCACGTCCCAGGACGCTTGAGCCAAGTCCCCTAAGTTTTCATAACTATGTTGACACCACCGCTGTAAGTCATTGTGCAGATTAAACGCCAAGACGCTCAACAACACGCCATTCACCAAGCGTCGCAAGCCCAAAGGATCTTTAGAGCCACTGGGCATTTTGATGTGGTGCTGGCTAAATAAGGCCACAAGAGTATCGAGTTTGTCCGCCAAGCTAATAATCAACCCCGCAGGGCTTTCAGGCAAGGCATCGCCCTGAAAGCGTGGCAAGTAATGTTCAAAAATCGCCTGAGCCACCGCGGGCGATTCCCCCTGTTCTAAGGCGTAATACAGGCCTACTTCGCCTTGTAGTTCCGTGAGTTCAAACACCATGGCCGTCACCAAATCTGTTTTACAGAGCAAGGCGGCTCGTTCAACGGCTTGACGGGTGTCGGCATCCAGCGCCAAGGCTTCGGCAAAGGCATAGCTCAAGCGTTGAATCCGCTGGGTTTTGGCTTTAAGGGAACCTAAGCCTTTTTGGAAGGTCACGCCGTCTAAAGCGGTGAGCCTGTCTTCTAAAGGGGTTTTGATGTCTTCTTCATAGAAGAACTTGGCATCTTCAAAGCGAGCGACCAACACGCGTTCATTGCCCGCAATAATCTGCTCTCCAAAGCGAATATCTCCATTGGTGGCCACTAAAAAGTAAGGCAACAGTTCCCCAGAAGCCTTTTGGACGGGGAAGTAGCGTTGATGTGTCTTCATGACGGTGATAAGCACTGGCTTGGGGATTTTTAAATAGCGTTCGTCAAAATGACCGACCAGCACACTGGGGTATTCTAAGAGGTTGGCCACTTCTTCAAGGAGCGCATCATCGACAATGGCCACCCCGCCCAAGCGACTGGCGGCTTCATGCAGTTGGTTTGCCACCGTTTGTTTGCGCGCTTCGGTGGAAAGAATCACTTTGCCCAAGGTGGCGAGTTTCGCGTCATAATCGGCAGGAGAGTTCACCGCAATGTCGGCTTGCCCCAAGAGGCGATGCCCACGCGTGGTATTTTGAGAAAGCAGGGTGTCCTCCCCTAAATCCAAAGAAAGGGTGAGCAGTTCATCATTCCAAAAGGCGAGCAACCAGCGAATGGGGCGAGGAAACAGGCGTGTATTATTCGCCCACCGCATAAAGCGAGGCCCTTCAAGCGACATCAGCGCTTCAAGCACCAAAGGGCCAATGAGATCTTGAAGGGCTTGGCCCGCTTGACGCTGGTGCAAGACCACATAGCGGGTGTCCCCAATCGTTTCTTGGGTGCAGGCGTCGAAAGTGGCGTTGTTTTTGCGCAAAAAGCCGTTGAGCGCTTGGGTGGGCGTCCCTTGCGAATCAAACGCCACGCTAAGCGGAGGCCCCTTGATCACTTCGGTGCGTTCGGCTTGGGTGTCAGGCAACCCGAGGAAGCGAATGACCACGCGTCGGGGGGTTTTTTCCACTTCAACGGTGGAACCTTCTAGGCCTAAGGCGTCTAGGCGTTTTTCAATGGCGTGGCGCAAGGCCTTTGGCACGGTGGCCAAAAAGCCTGCGGGCAGTTCTTCACAACCAATTTCAAAAAAAGCGTGGTTTAGCATCGCCATTTCCTTTCACATCCTTTGCTGTTATTATCGAACAAAGACGTGAGAAAGACAAGGCAACACGCCCCCTAAAGAGAGGGCGTGTGCGAAAGGGCCGTGTGCAGCGACCCTTCTTTGAAAGGCGGGGCTTACCAACCGCCGTTTGCAGTGGTTGGAGCGGGCGCTTGAGGCAGTGCTTGAGCCAGAAGCGTCGGTGTGGGTGGGGCCCACGAAGTAACGGCTGGGTTGGCGGCTGGAGTCGTTGCCACAACAGGCGTTGGCAGGGCTGGAGCGGTACCTACTGTGGCCACGGGTGGCGCGGGGGTGAAGGCGAAGCCTGAAGGTGCTACGGGAACAGACGGAACGAAGTTCGTTTGAGCGAAGGGCTGTTGAGGCAACAGGTTCAGGTTATTGCTCCCTGCGAGTAGGGGGTTGAAGGCGTTTGGGAGACCCGCACTTCCTGCGAGTAGCGGGTTCAGAGTGCTTGGCCCACCGAATGCGTTAGGATTCAATAAACTAGTAGTGCCCAGACCTAGTGGAGAGGAGCCTAGCAAAGGTGGAGAGGAACCTAGAAAAGGACTTGTACTCCCTTGCATGGGCAATCCACTTAGATCAGTCATACCGTACAGGGGATTAGACGGCAGGGGCATACCTAATGGGGGCATACCAGGCAAGCCTCCTGACATGGACGCCAGCGAAGGAAGAGGAAGCGAAGGCATCTTTGACAGTGCATCAACAGAGGGGGAGCTGGCTGGAGAGGAGCCACCGCCGCCACCGCCGCCGCGGCCGCGATTTTGAATAAGTCCTAACAAGCCAGGGCCGAATTTTTTCAGTAATTCACGCCAGTCAGTGCCTTCAGTGGTGTCGGTGTCACCTTCAGTGGGCGTGTAAGCTGATTTGGGGATGTCATACTTTTCAAATAACGTTTTTAAGGTGGTAAGTTCAGCACCCGTGCTTTCAGCTCCGCCTGCCTTAAGCGCTTTCGCCGAAAGTTGCGCATACAGTTTTTCGGGATCTTGCCCATTTGTTAATTTAGTTTTTAAAGTATCTCCAAAGGCTTTTAATTCTGCTGAAGATACTGTGCCATCTTCATTGTCGTCCGCCAGTTGAAGCGTTCGAGACAGTTCCACTTGGCTCATGCCACGCAGCGCTAAGGCCTCAAACACTTGTTGAAGCCTTTCAGCATTCAACGTGCCTGTCATCTTATCTTTAATCAAGGGGCTCGCTTCAGCAAAACTTAAAGAATTATTGTTATTCGTGTCATATTCTAATAATAATTCTTCGGCTTGTGTATTGTACTTTTCTAATCGGGTGGCGCCTATTTGCGATCCTTTGGAAGTGTCGTCTGTGGATGTATTACCTAGACTTCCAGCTAGAGCAGTCAATATAGGATTCAATGCAATCATTATTTTTAAATCTCACTAGGGTTGTGGGGGGTGAACAAAGGGGGGAAAGTCGCCTTCCGTTGAAAGCGCTTGTGCCTAAATAAAGGTTCCCTTCACCCCAAAATTGACAAATTGTTACATTCGTTTATAAAAACAAAAAATTATAGACTGCTCTAAAAAACGTGGGTTTTCAGCACTAGGCGACACGTCGAAAACGTGTCAAACTAAAAAAGAGTAGCGCCTTGAAAACCAAAGAACAAATCGGAACTCGTCATCCTGAACGCATGTGAAGGATCTCCCCACGCAGAAATGACGAATGATCTTGACTTTCGTGGCCAGAAAAACGAGTTTCGTGGGTCGTAAATCGGACTTTCGTGGCCAAAAAACAGACTTTCATGGGTCGAAAAATGACTTTCATGGGTCGGAAATCGGACTTTCGTGGCCAGAAACTGGACTTTCGTGGGTCATAAAGTCGACTTTTGTGGGTCGAAATTACCCCTCTTTTCGGTAGGATTCAAACTTCGACTCATCCAAATCCCACGCGTCTTTGGGAGGGATCGGTAACTTATTGAGAGGATTTAAATTGCGAACCACCCCATAATCGATCGCTGTGGCCTTCCAGTAAGCGCTAAACACTTCATGCCCCAAGCGACTCACCCAGGTGTTGGCCGAAGGCTCGTCATACACCGAAAGCGTGGCCCCCACCACCCGATCAGTAGGCAAGCGAAACTCGCCCTGCCATTGATGCACCACTTGGTAAAGCCCTGTTGCACTGCGGTCAAAACGCTGAATGTCTACATCCACATAGCCCATGGCTTCTTCGTTTAAATTACCTTCAAACCAGCTCATAATGCGCTTCCAGCGAGACGGCGGCTGGTAAGGACGCGTAAAGTCTAAATCAGCCCGCACCACCAACACGCGATCCACCCCTGTGTAGGCCAAATCCCCAGACGCACAGAGTTCTTTGTACGTCTTACACAACGCCGTGTTTAAGCCCTTCATGTCTGTTAAACTAAACTGGGCTTTTTGATTGAGCTTACTTAAAAAACGCGCCTGTTCATTGAGTTTTCCGCCCAACTGGTAGGCTTCGGTGGCTTGTAAGGGCGACAAATACGACTGCTTGCCTTGCCCCTTTAAGGCAAGGGCGAGATCACGAGTTAGCACGCCGCCGATGAGGGTGCCTAAATCGCCATACGCTTTGGCGTCTTTATGTTGGGGTTCAACCGCCATCACCAGCGTGGCTTTGGGGTGGGTTTGGGGGTTGGGCGGTCGCTTATATTGCCCGTGGTACTCGGCTCCCCACGCAGATGCACTGACGCCGACCATTAAGGCCGAAAGTAACACCACGCCAACGAATGAAAATAAGTGTTTGAACATGGTCTTTCCCTCTTGTTTAGGCACAATCTTTGCTTTCTCACGATGTTTTCTATATGATTATGACAGAGTCCCCCTCTTTCCCCCTTCACCTCAAGACGTATTTATAGGAGTCCCCCCTGCCCATGATTGAACGCTACTCCCTGCCGGCGATGTCTGTATTGTGGACGCCTACCGCCAAGTTCGACGCCTGGTTGCTCGTAGAACTCGCCGCCCTAGAAGCCCATGAAGCCCTCGGCAACGTGCCAAAAGGTGTCACCGCTGAAATTCGTGAAAAGGCTCAATACAATATCGCTCGCATTGATGAAATTGAAGAAGAGGTGCGTCACGATGTCATCGCCTTTTTGACGAATGTGGCGGAATATGTGGGTGAAAATAGTCGTTTTGTCCACTTGGGCATGACCTCTAGCGATTTGATCGACACCGCCTTAAACGTGCAGATTCAGCGCGCTAAACCCGTTTTAATGGAAAAGCTAGACGACTTAAAGCACACGATTTTAAAGCGGGCGTGGGAACATCAACACACGGTGATGGTCGGTCGTAGCCACGGCATTCACGGCGAACCCATTACCTTTGGCGCCAAATTGCTCGTGTGGGTGGATGAACTCGAACGGGCCACGACCCGCATTGAAGCAGGCTTTGAAGAATGTCGTGTGGGCATGATTTCAGGTGCCATGGGGACTTACGCCCACTTGAGTCCGCAAGTGGAAGCCTTGACCTGCAAGGCGTTAGGACTCAACGCTGTGAAAGCGTCCACCCAAGTCATTCAACGAGACCGCCTCGCGAGTTTGATGAACGCGTTTGCGTTACTCGCCTCTTCGCTTGAAAAAATGGCGGTGGAAATTCGCAACCTCCAACGCACGGATGTCTTAGAAGTCGAAGAAGCCTTTGCCAAAGGGCAGAAAGGCTCTTCGGCGATGCCTCATAAACGCAACCCCATTTCAAGCGAGAACATCACGGGTTTGGCGCGCTTGATTCGATCCTATGCCTTGCCGTGCATGGAAAATGTGGTGCTGTGGCATGAACGAGACATTTCGCATTCTTCGGTGGAACGCATCGTGGTGCCTGATGCCTTTACGCTTCTGCACTATATGTTGAATCGTTTTAACACGGTGATGCAAAACTTGGTGGTGTTTCCGCAGAACATGGAACGTAACATGAACATTTACGGTGGTGTGATTTTTAGCCAGCGTGTGTTATTGGCGTTGATTGATGCGGGTGTGAGCCGAGAAATGGCGTATCGCTTGGTGCAACGCAATGCCCATGCGGCATGGAATGTGGAAGGCGGGCATTTTCGTCAAAACATTTTGCATGATGAGGAGGTCTTGGCGTTGTTGGACAAGCCCAGCATCGAAGCGTGTTTTGATCCGTCGCCGTTGCTCCAGCACATCGATGTGATGTTTGCTCGTTTCCCTAAGCCTGTCTTGGTTTAGCTAGCACAAGTTTAGATTCAGGCTTTTTTATATCCATAATTGTTATGGTTTATAAATTAGGTTTTTTCTTTATGAATGCTTTAATCTCTGCTCATGCCATGTCATTTCCTCATGCCACTTCCCAACAACGTGAAGGTGCGACTCATGTCGCCACACTTAAAAAAACAGGAGCTAAAGTTTTTGAATTAGGAAGGGACCCTTTTGTCGCGAAAGATGTAAGAATTTTGTCTAGACTACGTACTCGTATAATCCCCTTTAAAAGATCGGGGGTTCATAATATTGTGGACTTGGCGATTTCTAAAATTATTGACGCTAAAAAATCAAATACTCTAATAAGCCATTGTGTTTATTTAGCGGTTAATCATAATAATGAATTGGTTGCTATACTTAGGGGGGAGGCGGCAAAAAGTTCACATTTACATGAAATTGCTTCTTTTCAACAAGGGGTTGGCTCTCCCTTGATTTCCTTTTTTTATCGGGAAGGAAGTCAGGGACAGGTTTCGGTTCATAAGGGAGCAGATTCTTTGTGTAGACGTTACTTTACAAATAACTCATGGCATCGATACCCTTTCAGTTTAACAGAATTTTATAGAAACATGGGGTTTGACAATGTGAGTCCAGAAGAAATGCCGTGTCTTTCATGTTCTTTCTCTCAAATTCAAGCATGGTGTGAAAAAAAACTCGCAAGCGTACGTCTTGTTCACAACGCTCAGCCTCAAGCCCTTGTTATTTCAGGGCTCGGTGATGGGAATACGAGAACCCCTTAAACCTTGCGTGGTTTCTTACGTCACTCCGCAGTCGCCCTTTTTTGAAAAGAATGTTACAAAGATCCTGACAAGGGCTTTTGTTTAACAGACCTATATGCTACACTACTTAAAGTAAATATCACCTTCTCTATGCGAACCCTTAATTCTAAAGAAAAATAATGCGATGTCTCTACCTACGGCTCCTCTCCCGCTTCTTTTACAACCCGTCAACTTTGTGCAAAGTAACGACCTCATTCATCGGGCTACGCTAGATGTCTTGGGTTGGTCTACCCCCGTGTATTTAGCCGCCCGTAACCCTGACGAACGTCGTGAACGCGTGGTTGAACTGAGTTTGGCTACTTTTTTTGGGTTTGTGTTGGTACCATTGGTTGCCAAGGGGTTGACTCATGTTTATGCGAAACAACTCCCCCATCAAAATCCCCTGTTTTTTCACTTAACGTGGCCTCAGTTGGATTCGCCACAAGAGGCCAAGGCATTTTTAAAGGCGGAACTCCAACGCACAGAACTTCAGCGAAACACGCCTCCTTGGTTAATGCGTCAAGTGGGGTGGCTCAACACCTATGTAAACCAGCGACTTGACCTAAAAGCTACACGTCTTCAACAAGCCTTGAAAAGCCTTGTTGAAGACCCCGCCTGCCTACAAAAGGTGTCTCACGCGAAAAAATCCGTGTTACTGGGCAATATCTTCATTTCAACCTTAGCCCTCAGCTGTATCGCCCCTCTTAAACAACTGGTCACCCGACTTTTTTCTCATAAAGACCGCTTTACCGGTTCTGAAAATTATTTGTCGGACGAAGACTCTAAGCGCCTCAGCGATCACGAATCTCGTCAAAAGCTAAAGCCGTTGAAAGCCCTTACCCACACCTTATTGGTGTTGGCCCCTGTGGCCTTGGCTTGGGGGACGCATCACGGTATTGAACAGGCAAAAAAATTAGGCAAACCCGTTCCTTCTCTACTCTTAGACTTCCGTAATTATTTAGACTATTCTAATGGGATTTATCTTTCTTTAGGGGGGTTATTTACGATATTTATGGCCCTTAATCTTAATGATCTAAATTGGGCAAGGGATCGTTATGAATTACAAGAAATTTTGACGAAATACAGCATTTGTGTCCCTTCCTTCTGGTTTGGAGACCGGATTTTTAACGGCAATATCGCTAAAATGACGGACGCCCTTTTAAGTCGTGCAGGCGTGTTCAAGCCCCATACCTTTATTGTGCAGAAGGCTTCTTCAAGCGCGGATCGCGTCCGTCACACATTTATGCAACAAACGAAACATTTTTTAGAAAAAATAGGCCCTGAAGCTAAATCCATTCAACATGTTTATGACGAAGTGCTGGCCACAAACGGAGAGGCCAAAGCCAAGCAAGCCAGTGCGTTGGCGTCTGCTGTATTTGTGGCGGGAGTCGCCAGCCATAGTTTAGCCATGGCCGCGGTTCTTCATTTGTCCAATGCCTTGACCAAACATTTGGTGACTCGAGATTTGTCGAGCTTAAAGGACGGCACGCCGTCAGAAACATCGCGCCAAGGGTTGCGCCAGAAATAGGACAGTCGCCCTTTCTTGAAAAGAATGTTACAATTTCTTTACAAAGAAGGGCTAAATAAACCGTTTGAACTTGCATCCTCTTTGAGGTGTATCTTATATGAATCTACATCACACGGAGGGTATAAACCACTAGGTTATTTTCAAAAGTCGCATAAGCTCCTATACTTACAGTATGCGAACAGTCTTTCTTGCTCCTACAAGTGACGGGCAAAGACTTCGGCACGTTGTGAATAAGGGAATTGAAAAAAGTAGAAGCAGTCACGCCCTGTGAAGCAGATCGGCCTTGCTTACTACGCAAAAAGAGTTTACCCCCCCCCGCTTGACCCAAAAGGAGAGATGACGTCCATGACGCTAAATCAAAACGAATTACAAGCCCCCATTTTACGTATTATGGTGGTGGATGACAACGCCAACCACGCCGCAGGCATTAAGCAGTTGGTTGAACTGCAATCCATGCACAAGGTGGTGGGTATTTGCAGTAATGGAGATGAAGCCGTCCGCCGAGTTGGCCATACGGACGTGGATATTGTGCTGATGGATATGAACATGCCTGAACTCGACGGCATTTCCGCCATTCAACAGATTTTGGTCAAAAAGCCTGAAGTCAAGATTTTAACGCTCACCGGCAGTGACGACCCAGACACCGTCTACAAAGCCATGCGGGCAGGCGGCCGCGGTTACATTCTTAAAACCATGATCACCACCCAATTGATGCGCGCCTTAGAAGACATCAATGCGGGGCGTATTTTCATGCCCACGAGCATTGCGACTAAGTTTTTCGACGAGTTCCACACGATTGTGCAGAAGGTGTCACAACCGGATCCGCATCGTCAAGCTTTGTTGAGTCAGTTGACCTCTCGTGAAAAAGAGGTGTTGAAATTGTTGACTGAAGGCTTGACGTACAAGGGCATTTCCGATCGCTTGGTGATTTCTGAAACGACGGTGAAAACGCATGTGAACAACATTTTCCAAAAATTGCAAGTCAACGACCGCACCCAAGCGGTGTTGTACGCCTTGAAGTTCGGTTTGGTCGACACCAGCGACAAATTGCCTAGCGTGGTGTAGTCGTTTTAAAGTAAGCTCTAACAGGGAAGAACCTTCGTTCTTCCCTGTTTGTTTTGGATGTCTAGCGCTGTTTCTAGCTGGTCGGTCGTCAGAGACCTTTGCTCCGCCAAAGGTCTCCAACACCTCTAAAGGCGGCTTAAGGGAGGGAGGGTCTTGGTCGCCCCCCTCCCTTAAGAATCCCACCCCTCTCGCTTCTCCTTCGTTCCTGCCGTGCGCAAAATGTCTCGGAAGCCTCGCATTTAGTGCGCCGTCGGCAAGATGTTTATAAACCAACTAGTTCACTAGGCTAAATAATCATGTTGATTTTTGACTCGTTGCACCAGCAGGCGGCCAAGCACTAAATCCGAGCGGGTGAGCGCACTGCGAATCCCCGAGCGATTTTGCGGACGTCGTGCAACGAGAATGATGCGAGGAGGTGGGGATTCAGGGGGGATTTTCAAGGGGGGACGAAGGGGAGGAGAAACGCAATGCGTCCTTCCCCGTCCCCCCTTGAACCGCCTTTGGGGGTTTGGGGAGTCTTTGGCGGCGCAAAGACCCCCAAGCACCAGCGTTAAACGGAGCCAGACATCCAAAAAAACTATTTTAAACCGTAGCGGAGCCTTCTTTTGCCGTTGCCAAACGCTTGACTTCAAGGGCTTTAGCCACAAAGGCCGTAAACAAGGGGTGCGGATGATTCGGACGAGATTTGAATTCAGGGTGGTACTGCACCGCCACAAAAAACGGATGGTTCTTTAATTCCACCACTTCCACCAGTTCACGATCCGGCGACGTGCCTGAAACCACCAAGCCTAGGCCTTCTAGTTGTTCACGATACTGGTTATTAAACTCATAACGGTGACGATGCCGTTCCATCACCACATCCGTTCCATACGCGTCATAGGCTTTTGTGCCCTTGATTAAGTGACAAGGATATTGGCCCAAACGCATGGTACCACCTTTTTCCGTAATTTCTCGTTGTTCGTTCATCATGGCAATCACAGGATCAGGCGTCTGCTCGTCAAACTCATAGCTATTGGCCAACGGAAGATTCGCCACATGACGGGCAAACTCAATCACCACGCACTGTAAGCCCACACATAAACCGAGCAACGGAAGCTGGTGTTCTCTCACGTAGCGAACGACATTTATTTTACCCTCAATCCCACGAGAGCCAAAGCCTCCGGGGATGACCACACCGTCTTTGCCTTCTAGTAAGGTGGCGATGGTCGCCTCATCCGTACAATGTTCCGAATCAATCCAGTGGAGCTTGACTTTGGTGGCCTGTTCAATCCCCGCGTGATTCAAGGATTCCACCACAGACAAGTAGGCGTCTGAAAGTTGGGTGTACTTGCCCACAATGGCTATTTCCACTTGGTGAGTAGGGTTTTTGACTTTGTCGACCATGACTTTCCACGCACTGAGATTCGGTTCAGGGGTGTTTTGAAGATTGAGCACATTCAACACGGATTTGGCCAAGCCTTCTTTTTCCAAAGCCAAAGGCACTTCGTAAAGCGTTGAGAGGGTTTCGCCCATAATGACGTTTTCGTATTCAATATTGGTGAATAAGGCGAGCTTTTGTTTGTCTGCTCGAGAAAGAGGGTGTTCGGTACGACAAACGAGAATATCCGGTTGAATCCCGATACTACGTAAGGTGTTGACGCTATGCTGGCTGGGCTTGGTTTTGACTTCGCCACTGGTGGGTAAATACGGAATGAGCGTGACATGAATAAAGCAGGCATTTTTAAAGCCCACATCATAACGAAATTGGCGAATGGCTTCCATAAAGGGCAAGCTTTCAATATCGCCAACCGTTCCGCCAATTTCGACAATCATGACATCAGGCGCCAAGCGCGTGGTGGCATCGATAATGCGTTGTTTGATTTCATTGGTGACATGAGGGATGACTTGAACGGTGGCCCCAAGGTATTCGCCACGACGTTCTTTTTTTAGAATGGTTTGATACACCCGCCCTGCGGTGACGTTGTTGAGCTTGGTGAGGTTGGTGTCGATAAAGCGTTCATAATGCCCCAAGTCTAAATCGGTTTCAGCGCCGTCGTCGGTCACAAAGACTTCGCCGTGCTGATAGGGGTTCATCGTACCGGGATCCACATTGATGTAGGGGTCAAATTTTAAAATGGTGGCGGTGAGACCTCTTGCACGAAGCAATCGACCTAACGAAGCCGCCACAATGCCTTTACCTAAGGACGAGACGACGCCGCCTGTTACGAAAATATATTTGGTTGTGGCACTCATCATCATCATCATCGTGGGAATCCTTAAGGTTGTGGGTGTTCTATTTTATTTTAGAAGAAACATAATTAAAATGCCAAGTCTTATAAAGTGATATTCAGATAAAATTGATGATTGTAAAGAATCGTTGCATAAGCAGGCGTCCAAGCACTAAATCCGAGCGGGTGAGCGCACTGCGAATCCCCGAGCGATTTTGCGGACGTCGTGGCAAGAAATGATGCGAGGAGGTGGGTCAAAAGGGGGTGGATTTTTAAGGAGGGGGAAATGAGGGAGGAGAAACGCAATGCGTCCTTCCTTCCCCCTCCTTAAACCGCCTTTAGAGGTGTTGGAGACCTTTGGCGGAGCAAAGGTCTCTGACGACGACAAGCATTAAACGGAGCTAGAATCCCAAAAACCTATAAAGCCAACGCCTGCTGTTGGTGCAGAATGACTTTAGCCATCGAATGATGCTCATCTTCCAATAACATGGGCAAGCGCATACTGGGGTGCATGAAGCCTTGTTGAGCCATACACGCCTTAATTAAAATGGGATTCGTCACTTGAAAAAGGGCGTGCATGGTAGGGAGTATTTGATGATGAAGCGTCAAGGCTTTGGTGGTTTTGCCCGCTTCAAACGCGTCGATCATGGCATGCAGTTCCGCCCCAATCAGGTGGCTGGCCACACTAATGACGCCTTTGGCTCCTAAAGAAAGCATGGGCAACGTTAAGCTATCATCGCCAGACCACACCACAAAGCCCGTGTCTTCATAAGGTAGGCATCGAGTAATTTCGCTTAGGGCATCCATATTGCTGTCACTTTGTTTGACGCCCAGCAGTTGAGCGCCTAGGCGTTCATGCAAGGCCTTCATGGTGTCCGCCTGCATACTCACCCCCGTTCGGTTGGGGATGTTATAAATCACAATAGGGAGGCCTTGCGCCACGCTTGCCACCGCTTCAAAATGAGCCATCATGCCGGCTTGCGTGGGCTTGTTGTAATACGGCACCACCACCAGCAAGGAATCAGGGCGTTCGGATTGGGCCAATAAATCTTGGGTTTGTTGCATTACGGCGTGGGTGTCATTGCCATTGATCGACGCCATTAAATGAACGGGTAAACCACTGGCTTTAATGGCTGATTTGGCCAGTTGAATGAGTTGTTTTTTTTCTTCAAGGGTTAAGGTGGGGCCTTCGCCTGTGGTGCCATGCACCAGTAAGCCGTCACTGCCGTTTTGAATAAGGTATTCACATAAGGCACTAAAGCGTGGGGCATCAAGCCTTTGAGCATCTTCAGAAAAAGGCGTGACACACGCTGTAATGACTTTCGCTAAGGGATTCATTTGACAAACCTCGACCATCAATTTAGAAAAACAGGTTAAAACCACTCATTTTAAAAGGCGCTTGCCGTTTCAGGCACGCCAACTTTATTTAAACGCACCAAGGCTTCGGCAATACGAACCGCATTAAGCGCGGCCCCAATGCGGAGATTGTCCGACACGACCCAGAGGTTAAAGCCTCGTTGGGGGTTTGAAGTGTCCTTGCGGATGCGTGAGACGTAGACGGGATCCGTGTGGGCGGTTTCTCGTGGGGTGAAATAGCCGTGGTGACTGTCTGCCACTACGACATCGGGCGTTTGTTTAAGGGCTTGGGTAAGCGCTTCTAAGCTCACGCAACGGGTGCAATCGACCGTCACCGATTCACTATGCCCCACCAAAACAGGGACGCGAACCGCGGTTGCCGTAATGGGTAGATTCGGCAAGTTCAGAATCTTTTGGGTTTCATGAATAAGCTTGAGTTCTTCTTTGGTGTAGCCAGCTTCTAGGCCCTCTTCACTAAACACATCAATATGGGGAATGAGGTTAAAGGCAATGGAACGCTTGAAAATTTGCCGGTCGAAGGTGGAATCGGCAAAGGCATCGGAGCGCCCTTGAAGTTGCCCGTGCTTAAAATCGTGAAGTAATTCAGCGCGTAATTCATCGAGGGCTTCTTTGCCTCCGCCACTGACGGATTGATACGTGCTAACAATCACGCGTTCTAAGCCTGCTAAGGCGTGAATGGTTTTAAGCACAGGCATGAGTTGAGCGGTGGAACAATTGGGGTTGGCAATAATGCCTTGATGCGAAAGCAACGCGTCTTCATTCACCCCGCCCACCACTAAAGGGACTTGAGGGTGCATACGGTAATGACTGGTGTTGTCAATCACCACAGCCCCGCGTTTAACGGCTTCAGGGGCAAGGGAAGCACTAATGCTTCCCCCCGCACTGGCAAGGACGATATCCACCCCTTCAAAGGCATCGGGCGTAGCTTCTTCAATAGCCACTGGCTTGCCATGAAAAAGCAGGGTTTGCCCCACTGAACGCTTAGAAGCGAGCAGTTTAAGCGTTTTAACGGGGAAGTGACGTTCTTCTAAAAAAGCCAAGATTTTACTTCCCACTAAACCAGAAGCCCCCAAAATAGCGACGTTATATGATTTTTCAGACATGTAGCACACCCCTTGATGCGTTGCAGTAACAAAACGTCTTTATTATAAGTCAAATACCTTAAATGCCAAATAGAAGATTTTGACCCGCTTTTTTTGCAAAGAATCGTTGACAGGTCTTTTCCCTTTTGATAAGCTCTTTATTGAAAATGATTCTCAATAGCAAGAATGACGTTCAACCCCAATCCCGCACAAGCGTGACGTGTTTGGGTGTTGATGTAGATACCCCCTTACTGTATGGCTCCCTAGAAAGATGTTGTTCGTAAAATGGATAAAGTGGCTTTAAAATTAAGTAGTGTCGGCACGTATTTGGATCACCCTTATGGCGCCATTTTGCCGTGGGCCAATCGTGTGCCTGTGTTGGTTTACCCCACTTTACTGGCCTTACAAACGGGGAAAGATCTTTACCAGAGTAAGACCACCAAAGAACGAAATGAACGCTTGGAAGATGACGCCATTCGCATGGGAATCCCCACGGTGGCCACTGTAATGGCCACCCAATGCCTTATGTCCCCTGACGCCCAAGCGTTTAACACCACGCAAGCCGCACTGGCCTATTTTAAGCAACAAAACCGCGATGTATTTCAGCAAGGCCAAGCCATTGCCCAAAATCAGTTTAAACGCCTGTCGTGGCTGTCGCCTCTGTTATGGGGCAAGTTAGACCCCAAAAGCAAGTTGGCTCCTAATTCTGCCGAAGGACTTTTTCAATCGATTGAAGCGGGGCAAGTCCCGCTGGATGTTCAAGTAGGGGGCGTCGCCAAAGCCATTCGCTCATATCACAAACAAAAGCGCCCCGACTTCTTTCATGGTTTAAAAGATAGAGAATTTGGAGCGATTTATGTTGAAAATCTTGAACTTCTTGAGCAGTTGCATCGCACAAGCATGGCCGCAGTGTTAGAAAATGCACATAATGTTAAGGCGGATCCTAAAAAAGGCGTGCATGCCTTGCCCCATGCCGTTAGGACTAAAATGGCTCAAGAAACAAGTGTGGAAGCGTCATACAAAAGACTTCACGAATGGATCAATAGCTTGCCGGAAGAGGCTCAAAAAGAAACCCGAAAGGCGATTGTTCAGCTTGAATTGCCGCAGCGTATTGCCGAAGATCTCAAAATCATAAATCAACTTCAGTTAACGAAGTTTTCCTATGCGTCCTTGGCGCGAAGAACGTCTCGTGTTTTATTGCGTCATGAATTGCGACTGGCCTTACCCACCCATGAAGATCTCAGCGATTTTGCGGGGGCCTTTGAAGGCGGGCGCTTTTCTTTCAAGGCCTTTGAAAAAGCCATGGGACGAACGGCCAAAGAATTTGTGAGCGAAGCCGCTGTTCCCTTTTTAGGGGTGGGTTTGGCCAGTGTGGGCAGTGGCGTGCTGGCGGGCTTTTTAGCCAACCACTTACAAGGCAAAGGTGAAAAAAATGACGACGTCGTAAAAGAAGGCATTTTTCAATATGTGGCCAACATTGCCATGTGTGGATTTGGGGCAGGGGCGGGGCTGGCCATTTCAAACGCCTTAGGCTTCACCAAGTTTCGTAACCCATTGGCTCGATTTGCGACAGTCGTCAGCGGGTTGGGAGCAGGCATTTACGCAGGGGCCTTAATCGCCAACCCCTTGTCTAATTACGTTGAAACCCAATTAAAGCGCCGAAATACCGCCCCGCACCCCCCTTCTGGCGGACGCAAGCTTGAATTCGCTGATGGCGTGCTACACGTCGATGACATCCCCACCGCCTTTAGTGTAGCAGGCGTGCAGGCGCTTAAACCGTGGATTTCTCCCTTCTTTTTGATGTCAGGGATTAAGACGGCGTATGGTTACCGAAATGTAGAGCCATTGGCGCATAGTTCGCCCATTCCTGTTGGGCGGCATGAACCCTTGCAGTTGGATCCGTTTTTGGAGCATCACACGCCGTTTGGGGGGTTGAATGATGCCGACAGTAGCACGTATCAAGCATTAATGCCTCAACTGAAAAGCCGTATCACGGCACCGATAGAAGGCTCTGCAAAAGTCCCATTCGGCGAATCTTCTGTGCACGAAGCGTGAGTGATTGCAAGCAATCAGCGTTATGTAGTAGGTCTACACGCCTCAAAAGCCGTTTATTTTTCCTTGAATCTTCATCCGACTTGAACTATTGCAGAGCCTTCTATAGCGGGCGAGGATAACGTATTTTGGCGTAAAGCCTTGTTATTTTTATGTTTTAGGTATAATAAAAATATGTTACCCTTGTTGGTGAGTCCCTTGACCTACCAGAGCCCCTATAATTTAAGAAGGATATTTCACCATGACGGCACTTCAAGAACGCAACGCCATTGAACAAACAGTCAATTCTCGTCTCACTAAAATTGTGGCCACCCTAGGGCCAGCCAGCCGTCACCCTGATGGCATTTACAGCCTCATTTCTTCTGGAGCCAACGTCTTTCGTTTCAACTATTCCCACGCCGAATATGATGCTCTTGAAAAAGCGTATGCCAATGTTCGTCAAATTTCAAAAGAACTGGGCAAACCTGTAGGGATTTTAAGTGATTTGCAAGGCCCTAAGTTTCGCGTTGGCTTTTTTGAAGGCTGTGAAGGCATTCCTGTTAAAGCGGGGCAGTCGTTGCGTTTTGCGTATAGTGAAAACAATAACGGGGGGCATGAAGGGTTGGTTGTTTGCAATGTAAAACCCTTGTTTGAATCCCTGGAAATAGGTAATACAGTTTTATTTGATGACGGCAACATCCAAATGAAAGTCACCGATCGCGTCAATGCGACCGAAGTGATCGTTGAAGTAACGACCGATGGCACGCTGAAGCAACGCAAAGGCATCAATGTGCCTGAAATTACCATTCCTGTTGCGGCTTTGTCTGACAAAGACAAAACCGACTGCTTATTTGCCTTAAAGCAAGGCACCGATTTTATGGCCCTTTCTTTTGTTCAGCGCCCTGAAGATGTGATTGAACTGCGCGAATTCATGCTTGCCAATGGATGCACCCCTTCCAACATGCCTAAAATTATCGTCAAAATTGAAAAACCTCAGGCGGTTGAACGCTTGGACGACATCCTTGCTGAAGCGGATGGCGTGATGGTGGCTCGTGGGGACTTAGGGGTGGAATTGCCCGCCGAACAAGTGCCTGCGGCTCAGAAAATGATGATTCGCAAATGTATTGAAGCGGGCAAGCCCGTCATTACCGCCACCCAAATGTTGGAATCCATGACCTCAGCCCCAGTGCCGACGAGGGCTGAAGTGTCTGACATCGCCAATGCGGTTTATGACGGAAGCGATGCGACTATGCTTTCAGGTGAATCGGCGTATGGAGATTACCCCACTGAAGCGGTTCAAGTCATGGCCAAAGTGCAAGCCGAAGCCCGCAAGCATTACGGCGAATTCACCAGTTTTGACAGCCTTTGTTACGAAGAATACCCCAATTCCGTGTCTCCTGAAATTGTGGCACGCGCGGCGGTAGATGCCACATGGGCAGGGGATATTGATGCCATTGTGGTGATGAGTTATTCTGGTGCCATGGCACAGCGGGTGTCAAAATATCGGCCCGAAGTCCCGATTATTGCCCTTACGCCGAATGAATCGGTGTACTTTCAGTTGACCTTGCTTTATGCCGTGTTACCCGTTCAGTTTAAGGCGTCTGACACCACAGAATCCACGCTTTCAAGCATTCGTGCGTGGTTGCTTGAAAAGGGTTTGGTTTCTAAGGGTGCGAACATTGTGGTTTGTGCGGGTTCGACTGAATTGGCAGGCTTAAGTAACAGCCTGTTAATTACCCAAGTGTAAGCCCCCCTAATGAAGCCTCCTTTTTTCTTACACCGCTAAAACGCAAGAGGATTTTGATTCGTGAACGCCCCAACTTCAACCGAAGCATCGAATGTGTTGACCTTTACCTTGCCTGATATTGGCGAAGGCGTCGCTGAAGGCGAAATCATGGCGTGGTTTGCCGAAGAAGGCCAATTCTTGCAGGAAGATCAAGCGCTTTTAGAAGTGATGACCGACAAAGTCACCGTTGAAATTCCCGCCCCTCGGGCTGGGGTGTTGCTGAAAAAATATGTACACGTCGGTGACGTGGTGCCGGTGGGTAAGCCCTTGGTGGATATTCACTTTGGAGAAAATCCACCTAAAGTGGCTCCGACTCAAGCCGTGGCAAAAAAGCCCGAAGTCTTCAACCCAAGGGCTGAATCACCCGATCTTACGGTGCCTGTTTTCACAAAACCGTCTGAAACCGTTGCAACGCTCCAGCCGACTCATGCCGTACTGGCTACCCCAGCCACTCGGCAACTGGCCAAGCGTTTAAAGGTGGATCTCCACTCAATCGTGGGCACAGGGCCTCATGGTCGCATTCGCCCTGAAGATATTGAAACGCACGCCCAGCTCCTTCAAAGTCCGCAAGGGGTAGTTTCTTGCTCTAGTCCCTTGATCAAGTCAACCCCCTTAGAAGCCAAAGACATCCCTTACACTGGGATTCGTAAGAAAATTGGCGAACGCCTCTTGGCCAGTACGCAACGCATCCCTAGCTTTGCCTATGTGGATGAAATCCGCATGGACAAAGTCGAAGCCTTGCGTCAAGAACTTAAAATCTTGGCTAGTGAAACAGGCGTAAAACTCACACCCTTAACCTTTGTATTAAAAGCTGTTAGCTTGGCTTTACAACGCTTTCCCCAGCTTAATAGTCGTTTAAATGACGAGCAAACCCTCATTCATCAACCAGCGGGTATTCACTTGGGCATTGCGGTGGATGCTCCCCACGGGTTGATCGTCCCCGTCATCAGTCATGCGCAAGCGTTGCATTTGTTTGACCTTGCTAAAGCGGTTCAGGAACTCGGCAGACTGGCGCGTGAAGGCAAGCTACAACCCCAGCAATTACAAGGCGGGACCTTTACCGTTTCAAGTATTGGCAGTATTGGTGGACTGTTAGGGATTCCCATTATTAACGCCCCAGAAGTGGCTATTTTAGGGGTGAATGCCTTGCGTAAGGTGGCGCTGGTGAATGAACACGACGACATTGTAGTCGGCCAAGTGTTGAACCTTTCCATCAGTGCAGATCACCGTGTGGTGGATGGCGCGGATGTAGCGCGCTTTGTCAATCTTGTTAAGGCGTATTTAGAATCGCCCGCTCAACTATTGCTTTAAAAGGATCTATCCAACACTATATATAAGCCCTGCTGCTTCAAGTCAAAAGCGACTTTTATTCAAAGGCCAGTATTTCAAAGGGTTGAAAAGTCAACGCAGGTAAATACTGCTTTAAATAAGCCCTCAACGTATCCACCTGGCCTGTGGCTAGTAAACGCACCGGTTCCTTACCCTCCGCCGAATTACCCCTCAGCCCTTGAAGCTCGTACTTAATCCCTAAGCGTTCGGCAATAACCAACACCAACGCCTCACTCGGATCAATAAAAAGGGTTTCTGGCATATAGTGACGTAACAAGTGCTTTAAGCCCAAGTAATGCGTACAGCCAATAATTAACGCTTCTGGCGGGGCGTTTTTAAACCCACACGCATAACGATGCAGCAACACGTCCACCGGCTCCACTTCCGTATCACCTTCCACCGCTTGAGCCAACCCCCCACACGCCACAGGTTGCCACGTAAGTTGAGGGTAAGCCCCATGACCATATAAACGTTCTGCCAACCGCGGATACACCCCACTTTGCACCGTTAACGGCGTGGCCAACAGCCCTACCCGCGCCTGATGCTGATCGGCGTCTAAACGCGCGATGACTTGACGCATCAATAATGAAAGTGTGGGTCGTAAAATGTCAATCACCCTGTCAGGTCGAATCCCGTGTTGGGCAAACACGTCAGGGGCAATACTTTCCCACACGGCAGAAGCCGTGTTACACGCAAATAAAATATAGCTATTGTCGTCATGACGCGTTAGTAAAGTCCCCACCACGCGCAATAAACGCTCACGTAAGTGCTGTGGGTCTTTTTCTCCATAGGGCATCCAAGCGGAATCGGCAAAAAAGCTAATGGGGCATCCCAACTGGGCCGCCCCCAAGGTTTTTAGCACATTTAAGCCCCCCACCCCTGAATCAAACACAATTAAATGAGCAGGACGAGGGCTGAGCCACTTTATAGAAGCATCCGGATGAAGAAGAGACCGCAGGTTTGGGATCATCGTTGCTTACCACCCGTTTCGCTTGAAATAGGCATCCACGCCGTCGGCGATGGCTTTGGCTTGCTGACGTTGGCGCGCTTCCGTATTCAGCACCTTGAGTTCTGTGGGGTTAGACACATACCCCAATTCACACAAAATACTCGGGACGTTGGCATGATTGATGACATAAAACTGGTTACGACGCACCCCACGATCCACCACCGCCAAGGCTTGAACCTGCTTGGCATGAACGGCTTGCGCCAAAGCCAAGCTAAAACCGTGGTAATAATACGTTTCAAGCCCATAAATAGCGGCACTATTGCTTGAATTGTGATGTACACTAATAAAAATATGGGGGTTGAAACTCGCGGCCACTTCCGTAATTTCTTTAAGGCTTAGGAAAATGTCGCTGCTGCGGGTCATGTAAACCACATAGCCTCGCGCTTGTAATTCATTGCGTAATTTAAGCGCCACACTTAGGTTAAGGTGCTTTTCCATAATGCCATCACGCATGGCACCCCCATCTTTACCGCCATGGCCAGCATCAATCACTACGATTTTTTTTTCGTTATTGGGCGGACGCTTGCCCCCCCCCGCTACACGATTCGGAGAAGTGGCTTTACCCCCTACCCCACCTGGATTCACCAAGTAAAAGCTGAGTTCTAGCGCGTTTGCACTGGTAAAAGGCGTACTTCTTAAATCTTCAAAGGGCTTTTTAAGTTCCACCAGCAAACGACTGCCTTGACTGGATTGCACATGACTTAGACTTTTTAAATACGAAAAATGAGACACATCAAACCCCATCGGTTCGGGAGGGGCCGAAACATTCCACAAATCCACACTAAAGCGCGTCGGACTTTCTTTAATCACCTTGTACTGAATCGGGCGTTGAGATTCTAAACGAAACTTAATGGGTGTATTGACGGTTTCACTGGAAATATACAGTTGCTTTAAGGCACTCATTACCTTAGGTTGATTGAGTTTGACCTTGTCCCAAAACGGGTTTTTGAGGTGAGAGGGTTGAATAATCACACTGTTTTTAAAGGCGTTGTCCTTCCCTTGTAGGACGGTAAAATTAATCGGATCTTCCGTTTCAATCACCACGCGAACCACACTAGGTGTGTTTTGAGAGACCCTTACCGCCCAACCCTGCCATTGCGTCACCCCAGAAGTCGGGTAAGCACCTTTGGCATCAGGTTCATTTGAAAAAAGCTTGGGTGAAATCACCGCACCCTCTAAATCCAACACAAAGCGATGCGGATTTTCTAAGTAAAACTCATTTTTCACCTTCAGAGCGGGACTGTTGAGTGCTGGTTTAAGCATGAAGAAATGATCTTCAATTTCAATGACTTCAAGGGAAGTGCGACTTTCCGTAGATTTAGGGGGTTGCACTGCTGAAACAATTGGGTTGGTGGCATTTGAAGGCACGTGTGAACTGGCATAAGGGGGACTTTGGGTATTTTCAATAATTCCCCCCCCGTGTTTGGATTCACTTCGTACGATGTTTGACGCCCCTTCTTTGGGGCTGGGAATGAGGAGGCGTCCGTTATTAAGGCTGATTACATTAAGGGCCGTTACATTCACCCCTGCGGTGTACGTAAACACCACCCGAACCAAATCAATCAAACTTCCGCCCTGTTGAAAGAGTTCTACCTTTTCAAGGCCTTGCCTACCGACGGCGTAGCCTAAAGGCAAGCCTTTTTTGAGTTTGGCAAAGGGAAACTCAAGAATGAGTTGACGTTTGGGGGCATCCACCTTTAATAGGTAACGAAGGGTGGTGCCTTGGGCGGTATTTTCCAGCAAACGTTCAGGGAGCAGGTAAAAACCCTTTTCATCGAGATCAACGGGTTGTTCTTCTAACGTATTTTGTAAAGCCACAAGCGAAAATGCAGATCGATGAGCCGTTACAGCCGTGCCTTCTTCTGCCCAAGTCGCTGTGGGGAATAAAAATCCTCCTCCCAGCATGAGCCAAGAAAGTAGAAACGTCATCCAAGTTCGCCACAAACGTACCATGCAAAACCTCATGTAATACCCATTAAACGATTAAATGTCGTGTTGTCTCTTCGTTGTCGCTACGATTTTTGTTTAGTGATGTACGTTTATGTACACGCCCTCACAAAAAAAGCTAAGCTCCTAGAATAGCCTAACACGCTATTCATTCGTTTAAACGGTATAAGCTAGATTTAATACTAACATAAGTACAATCATAAGTACAAAAACATCTTCGACGTGGGCTTGAAACATAGGCTTAAGCAAAAAGACTTCAATCCCTCTCTAATCCCCTAATCCCATTGTAAAGGACGTATTTCTTAAGAAGTGCCCTTCATACGGTTCTGCCGTTGTATAGTGTTCGAAAGATGGTTTTAAACCATCCCACCCCCTTTAGGCGGAGAGTGACTAAACCGATTTTTTTAAAAACTTCTGCTTTAAGCGTTGGGCCACTTCATCCACTTCACGAATGCCAAGGGCGTGACACAACCCCACATAAAGCCCGCCACCTATCCCAAGGGTGAGTAGGCTAATCCACAAGGCATGGGCAAAGGCAAGCGATTGAATGGCAACAGGCAAATACGCAAAGCTTTGTTGAGCCAAATATAACAGCCCCAGCATGGGTAAAGACGCCAACGTCAACTTGCCCAAGGTCACGCTTAACGCCTTAATAGGCAACAACTTAAAATACTGATGCTTTAAGAAGTAAGACAACACCACTAAATTAAACAGTGTAATCACCGTAATGGACGCCGTAATGCCCGCAACCCCCATTTTCAGCTTCACAATGAACACGTAATTCATCACGGCTTTTAGGGCAATGGCTAGTACGCCCACCAACATGGGTGTTTTAGAATCTTGATAGGCATAAAAAACGCGGGTGACGGTGTCTCTCGCGAAATAAGGAATAATCTGAAGGCTTTGCCACGCAATAGCCACAGCTAAGAGGCTCGCATCTTCTGTGCCAAAACGACCGTGCGAAAACAACGATTCAATAAACGGCAACGGCGCAAGCCCTAAAATGAGCATCATAGGCAGGGACAAAAACCAAAGCCCACCAATACTTTTAACCAATAAGGATGCCAAGGCGTCTTGGTTTTTCGTATTCACCAATTCCACTAAGCGAGGAAACAACGGCACCAATAACGCGGTTTGCAACACGCCCAAGGGCAATTGAATCAAGCGGTTTGAAAACACCACGGCTGACCACGCCCCTTCAGGCAAATCCGCCACAAAAAACATGTCCACATAAATCATCAATTGCCCCATCGAAGAACCCAACACCGCAGGCCACAGTAAGTGGATCCACGCTTTTGCTTCAGGCGACTGCCACTCTTTTAAGCGAAGCATCCCCGAAAAGCCTTTGCCGAAAAATTCAGGCAATTGCAATAATCCTTGTAAAACAGCGCCTAATAAAGACGCCCACGCTAGAACCAAGCCCGTTTCATCCGCCCCAAAAAAAACCAGGGCTAGCATCATCACCACGCTCATCACCACCGGCGACAAAGCCGGCCAAACGTAAACATGTAACATGTTTAACGCCCCATACAAAAAGCCCACCAGCCCCCCTATCCAAATAATGGGAGACATAATTTGTAGTTGCGTTGCGGCCAAATTGACGAGTTCAGGTTTGGCGCCATGGCCTAAAATTAGGGACATAATCGGGTGAGCAAAAAAGTACACCAAAACACTCAAAATCGCGAACACCACGCCCGTCAATGTAGTAAGTGTACTGGCGAGTTGCTTGGCTTTTTGAGACGGCACGAGATGACCAGCAGGATTTTTTTCAAGTAAAGCGGTGAAAATACTAACGGTTGCCGTATGAAACGGCCCGCCCAAGCCTCCCAGCAAAATAAGCGAAAATTGGGGTAACTGAAACGCGGCAAAGTAGGCGTCGCTTACTACACTAAAGCCGTAGTGTTGGGCAATCATCACATCACGCACAAATCCAGCCAGTTTAGAAAGTAATAACAACACCGCCATAAAAGTGGCTGCTTTTAGCAAGCTTTTTTGCACAGGCACTTTAGAAGAGGGAGGGGGTGTTTGAAACGCTTCAGGCGCCGCCATGAGGGGGGGGGTCCATTTCTTTTAAGAACTCTTGTACATAGGCGATTTCATCGGTACGGTTTTGCACTTGGCCTGTAATACGCGCCATTCGCAAGCGTTTTAAGCACTTGCCAATGGCTTCACCCTTGGGCATGCCCAAATCAATTAAATCATCGCCTGTTAAGTCAGGTTTTAAGCCACGCCAGCGTTTAAGGTAACGGGTCAATGGTTCAAGCCAAGCTTGGGCGTTTTCTTGCTGTAAAACGTAGGCAATTAAGGCAATCGATTCGTAAGCGTCAAAGGCGTTGCATAATTGTAAGGCAGACGCATCTAAATTAAGTTGCTTAAGCGGTTGACGTTCTAAAAGCTTATTGTAATCGCTTAAAATGTCTTTGCATCCGCGGGTGAGTTCAAGGCGAATCATGAGTTTTTGACTTAAAGCCACTTGCCCACGCAGCGGAGCCAACAGGTAACATAGGTAAATATACCACAAGGCCCGCTCATTACAGGTGTCAGGGTCTAAAGGATCGCAGTAGGGTGATTCTAGCTGAAAGACGTCTTGCAGGTTGTTTTGTACGTCTGCCCAAAGGTGTTGTAACTGCACCAAACTTTCCACAATGGCGCGACGTTCTTCAAAACTTAAGTGAAGGGGTTGTGGATCTTCAGGACTTTCTGAAAAGCTCATCATAAAGAGTTTGATGCCTTGCATACCCAAAAACTGGTTGAAGAGATCATGCTTGAGTTTTGAAGGTGGTAAAGACAGCCACTCTTTCAGGGATTCTTTGATTCTAGCCCCCCCGCCCTTGTAACAGGTCACATGCAACATGCTTAAGGCTTCTTGCATGAGCCATTGCGTTTGAGGAGAAAGCTGAAAGCGCAGGCGATTGGCAAACTTAAAGGCCCTTAAGATACGGGAAGGATCCTCAAAAAAGGTGGCCCCTGTGAGTACATGAATCGCTCGTGCTTCTAGGTCTTGCAAGCCATTGACGTAATCGTAAAGCATGCCAACATCATGAATGGCGAGTGCCAGCGTGTTGACGCTAAAATCTCGACGGCGAATATCTTCGTACAACGGCACGCCTCGCTTCATTACAGTTGGCAATGCCCCACAATACGGGTAGCGTTCTTCTCGAGTGGAAGCCATATCCAACATAATTAAATCTTTGTACTGTAGCTTTGCGGTGCCAAACTCTGCATAAACTTCTTCAATACGAAAGTTACGAGATTGAGAATCTACGGCTTGGGCGGCCTTGTCACCTTGGCCTTCAACGGTAATATCCACATCCCGAATGAGCATTTTACGGTCTTCTGTGAGGATTAAATCCCGCGCCACCCCGCCAATCAGGTAGCCCTGTAACTGAAAGCGTTTAAACAAGGATTGTAATTCATACAACGCCGCAATAAACTTGACGGGAAACAATACACTGAGCTGTTGTTTCATGTCAAATTCATGCTTGTGGTGCGATTCCTTCAAGTACGTTTCATTTAACAGTAGGGCAGGAAAGATGTTTTGCACAAAGTTTTGAGTCGGCTGGTAAGGTACACTAATCACACGAACAGGCAAATGCCCCAATTGCATAGAAACCATGCGTTCTAAATCAGCCCGAAACACCACAAATTGAAAGCCGTTTTGAAGGAAAGTTTCCGCAGAAGCCACTGAATGAAGATCCACAGGGGCATAAAAGCAAGGGGTGGCTTCCGCCTTAAAACGAAGTAAGGCCTCTTCAATGGGGGTTTGAGCTTCAAGCGTCCATGGGGTGGCTTGAACCAAAAAAGGCTTCTTTTTTTTGGGGATTTCAGAGATTGACATGAAAACTCGTGAAGGGGTTGAGGTGAATTTTCTTTATTCTATCAGAAAAACAAATGGACCAAACAAAAAAACGATTTCAGGCCCTTTGTTCACAAATGGGGAGAATGTTTCACTCAGTTTGTGAACAATTATTACAAAAATATAATTTTAAGATTTAAATCTCTTTTATTTAGATAACACAGACAAGGTTCATTGATTTACCAATTTAGACGTATAGAGTGTGCCTTTCTTTGCAAATCTATAAACTCACAGATCTTTTGATCATGTACTTCCTTTTCGTCTAAGGAACTGCACGAGAGGACCTGACGAAAAGACGACCCTTTATGACATTGACCCAAAAACTTCGTCTCGCATAGGAACCCATAGATTCTTAATACTGAAAACACTTCATTTACATTAGAGAAAAGAAACGAGGAGACATAATGAGTTACAATATGAGCCAACCCGTTGGTTATGCACCAAACCCTTGGAGCAATCTTAACCAAGTGGGGGCCAATAACTATACTTTAGTACAACCCGGTAAAAATGCTTGGATCAATCAAGACAGCACCGGGGGCTGGCAGTCTAGAATTGACAGTTACGGTAAAAACACCGGAGGCCTTCAAACAGGGGGGCATAACCTAATTGCCAACAGCTATAATGGTGGTAATACCTGGTTTGACCAAAGTTACGCCAACCAACAATTTGCCAACGTGTATGGCGGAAACTTTAACGTCAACCAAAAATATGGCGACTTCGGTCAAGGCAATTTTTACGGGGGTTATGGCAACTTTAATACGGATTACATCAATAATTCCAACGCTTGGTTTTCGGGTAGTCAATTTAACGCCAATCAAAACCGTGGTTTCTATGCCAGCACCTTTGCAGACAACAGCACGGGTAACATCAACCACTTAGGCAACCAGTATTCCAACGTTCAAAACACCAATGGTACGGTCAATTCAAACCAAGTAAGTGGCTATGCGAACTACGCCACCAATGGGCCTCAAGCAAATGGAAATTACAACCAACAAGGTAGTTTCAACAACTTTGGCAACTTTGGTGGGAATGTAAACACCACCCAAAACGGTTTTGCTTCAACGGCTTACAACGTACGGGGTACCGGAACCTATAGCCAGCTGGGTGGTTCTTTTGCCACAGCCGTTAACGGTGCGCAAGGCACAGGTTCTTTCACCCAAGGTAACGTGTACAACAACGGTTTTAACGCCAGTGCTTCTGGAGCATTGTTTAACCAAACGGGCTACAAAAACGGCTTGGTGACGTATGCCGGTTCCAACACAGAAGCGTACCAAAAAGGAAGCATTAACGATATTTGGAGCTACGGTCAAGCCTTGAATGGCACGCAGAATGGTGTTAAGAACACCGCCTTGATCTAAGCGTTTAGCACTCCTTTTTTTATAATCCCCCTTCTTGAATAGGAAGGGGGATTATTTCGTAAAAATCTCATAAACAAGCCATGGCCTGTAGCCAGAAAAAGCCCCTTGCCCTCGTGTGCTTTCCAAGTTGTGGAGATAATGCTATAATAAAGCCATGTTTAAATTCCTTCAAAAAACTATTGCGGCAAGCAAGCCTAAGGTCTTGCAAGTGTCTAAAAATTTTTCTGTACCCTTGGCAGACTTTCTTTCCACAGGGGAGCGGGACGCCATTTTGGCGTCTTCAGGTATGGGTAAATCATATTTAACGGGCGTTTTGCTTGAAGAAACGCTTGAAAATGGCACGCTTGTTTGCATTATTGATCCTGAAGGCGAACATTTCACTCTGGCTGAAAAGTATCCTTGCTTGATTATTGGCGGAGAACACGCCCATGTTCCCTTTGACCCTGCGGGGGTTGAACTGTATATTGAAGCGATGATTACCACAGGGCTTTCGACGATTTTTGACTTGTCTGATTTTATCGACACCGAACAGCAGGCGTATTACGCCATTATTGGTGATGCTTTGTTTCGCTTAGAACAAAAATATCGCCGTAAAGTTCGATTGGTGGTGGAAGAAGCGCAAATTTATGCCCCGCAAAACGGAGGCGTTGGGGGATCTAAAAAAAAGAATCAGGGACTCGATGCAATTACGGTGTCTCAACGCATTGCAAAACGAGGCCGTAAACGAGCATTAGACAGCCTTTGGGCCACCCAACGACCCGCCAGTTTAAGTAAAGATATTTTGTCTCAATGCAACCGTTTTTGGTTTGGGGGCATTACGTCTGAACTAGATTACAAAGCCATTAAGCCCTTTTTAACCGAAGCAGGCATTGGTTTTCAAGAAATAAAAAGCCTTCAACCGGGGGAGTTTTTCTATTATGCCAAAGGTAAAACCACGCGCATTAAGGTGCGTAAGCGCTATTGTAAACACGCAGGGGCTACTCCAGATGCTGGCATGACCTTCACCCCCGCGACCGACAAATCTCTTGAAGCGGTGATGGGTAACTTGGCTAAGAAAATTGAAGCCAAAGCCGAAGAATTAAAGCTAGAACAAAGTGAAATTCAGCGATTGCAAGAATTATTACGTAAGCAGGAACGTAAGATCGAGCAGTTGCGTGAAGAACTTGAACGCGAACGCATGGCCACCAAAGTGATTGAACGCTTGGGCGGAAATGGGTTACAAGCCACCGGTGAAGCCTTGGCAGGCATGGATTTTGAAGCGCTTTCAAGTTTAGAAGCAGGCACTGCCAGACGAAGTCGTCGTCGTAAATCCAAAGATTCAGGGGATATTGCCACCCCTGCCAGCGAAGTAAGTCTTTCCACTTGGGTGGAACCGGGTAAAATTCAGCTTTAACTTTCTGTGAACAAACGCTTAATCATATGTGTGACTACTACATCTTCAGAATTTTGGGTAATAGCTCCCGGCGTGCTTATCTCGTCTGTAACAGTAGCAACGGCTTGGTTTAAAACCAGTAAGGCCACCCCTACAATGGGGCGATCGGTCACATCGTCGTGCATCGGGCGAAGGTCATCTATTCTGACTGTCAACATACGGTTGGCATTTTCGGCCTGATATTCCAAGAATCCAATATTATTGGTGAGTTCGGCGACATTAGACGCGATGGGGTAGACTCTTAAAATAGCATTGGCACTGGTTAAAAAGACCCCAAATTCTAAACTGTAACGAAACGAAGAATTGTTGATAGTGGCGTTAATCGTGTCTGAAGAAGCGGGCATGACCAAACGTACATTGGCCCGTGGGAAAGGACTGGCGTCCGCTTCTTGATTGTCGCGATTAAATACCAAACCTGTATTGAAGAGGGGATTCCCCGTCGCAGGTAAAATACCCCCCCCGCCGATGGTAGTGATCGCATCATAATCAAACATGCCCGCAGCATCAATATCGGTTGGGGTAATAAAGCCCCCCCATACGTTGTCGTTTCGAGGGTTATAAAGGGCTAAGTTCGCTTGTTGGTTGGCCATTGCAAGGCCCGTTCCCGTATAAGCGGTTGCCGAACTAGAGGCTCGATTTGCCGCCGAAGTGGCTGCGGCAACGGCGTTATACGTAGCGGCTGTCGCGGATGGAACAGGAATACAAGTCAGGCCATTAACTTTCACTACAGCGGTTGCCCCATAATTATGGCATTCCGTATTAAGGCTCATTTTACGTTGAAAGCGTCGATACACTTGATTGGTGTTGGCGCGCTTATATAAGGTGAGTTCTGCAATTTTAATATCGGGGAAGCGAGGTTCAGAATAGACGTTCAAATCAAAAAACAATCTCTGGGAATTGGCGGCGTTCCCATTGTTACGTACAATCATTTGTTGCCGAACAGCGGCAAGATCATTTAGAGCTTCTACATCTAAACGGTAAAAATCAATTCTATTTAAAACCTCATTTACGGCGTTATTTTCAGCATGCACTTGAGATGCTTGTAAATTAGCGGTAATAATACTTTGCACCCCCAATAATAAGGCAGAAAAAGAAATGCCAAAAAACGTTAAGGCCAAGGCCACTTCAACCAGGTTAAAGCCGTATTGTTTGCGTGAAAACCGATTTTTGGGAGTAGAAGACATGACTAAAAAATCCTTTACGTTTGTGGCTCAGCAGTCTTTGACCAAAGGCAAAACGCTTTAATTAATACTGTCTTTATATCGGTCATAAAAACTTCTAAGGTATTTGTTTTGTTCAGCTCCCCAATGCTTGGTGGCTAAATCAGCGACGGTTTCTACTTTACCTGTTTGATCATCAATGTGAATCAATACGACGTCCGAATTTAGGAGTATAAACTCCTCTGTGGCAGAAGGCAAGCCCGTCATCACCCCACCTGGTACGGCTTCAATAATCACAAACTCACGACGGTTGTAGCCCAAGGCTTCAAGTTCAGCAAGGGGGGCTGTCATCCAGGTAAATTCTTCTGGGTACAGCCATACCCGAATGTTACTGGGGTACTGTAAGTAGGTGGCCTGGCCGTTTACGGTATTGGGGTAAGTGTCTCGTCTAAAACTTGCGACAGAATCAAAGCTCCTTATGAAGTTCGGTACACCCGTTGTAAAATTCGCCTGTTCCTCTTGGGTATTGCAATTACCGTCTAAGTCCACATTTAAAGGGGTTACCCCATATCTGCCCACAATACGTTTATGAATAGAACTCAGATGATCCACGTAAGTATCTATTTTTCGGCCTACGGTCGTGTCTGATTTATTAGGATTCAGCAACTGAAAACTCATGGTAATTAAAACGCCTAAAATCAAAAGAGAGAGAAGGATTTCCGTCATATTGTATGCGGCACAAAAAGGCTTAAGCTTCATAAGAACACTCCATATCTTGAAAATCAAAAATAAGTTAAACCACTTCTCACTTCGGCCAAGGTTGGCATAACTTTATAAAAGTCCTTTAAATACGTTACCTTTGTTACATAATAAAAATGTGCTACAATAAGAAAATCATTTTAACGTGCTTAAAGGAATGCGTTCATGTCTCGTGCTTCGCTTGAAAACTATAGTCCGTTTTTAAATAGCGGGGCTTCACGTTTAAATCCACTGCCTGAATACTTACAAGCGGTGCTAGAAGATGTGTCTCACGCCAAAAAGGAGGCGACTTTAACTGCCGAAAGCTTGAGCCGTTCGGCCTTTACTCACGTGGGTGTGGTCTTGTTGATCTTATGCTTTATAACCGTTAGTCGCCTGTTGGGGCTGAACTTCAATGAAGTGCCCCCCCCTGAACTCGCTATAGACAAACAAACCCCCATCGAGTTTGTTATCGTCAATAATACGACGCCTGAAACGCCACGCAATCCCCAAACACGCAATCGAGCCAAAGTGGCCTCTCGCAGCGGAGGCATCAAAACCAACAGCCAAAACAAGCGTGAAGCCACTCAAGCCTCTGGCGGACGCCCTTCTATTGCTCAACCCGCGCAACGGCAAGGTTCCACAGCCCCCACCCCGACACAAGAATCGGCACCAAAAGCAGATAAACCAGCTAAAAGTCAAAAGCCTTGGTGGCAAATAGAAGCCCCTACCCAAACGCGTCCCATTGGGGTGAAAAAGCCCAAGGCCGTTGTTTCAAGCGGAGGCGGTAGCCCTCAATCAAAAAGCATACAAGGGCAAGGCGATGATGACTTGGCTCCACTGACCAAGCCCAGCTCTACCGCAGGGGGCTCAGGCACGCGTTCAGCCACACGACTGCCTTCTTCTGAAGCGGGCAACGGCACGCGGACCCAAGCCGCCACCGCCACCAGCGTCAAAGGCGCCGGAGGCAACGGCAAGTTTAGTTCCAAAGGGCAAAACGGCGGAGGCGGAGGCCTGGCAGGCGTGGATGCTGTAGCCGATGTGGACATGTCGCCTTATATTTCAACCGTGCAACGGCGTATTTACCGCAACTGGCGTCCTTCCCTAGAACTCAGTTCACTGACTTCTGAATACACGCTGGTTATTTCACGCACAGGGGCATTGCTGAACTTTCGTTTAAAACGTTCCAGTGGCAACCCTTTATTTGAAGAATTGGCCACTTCTGCCATTACGGCGACGACGTTTCCACCTTTACCCACAGGGTACCGTGGGCAGTCTGTTGTGATTGATTTTTACTTTGATTATGACAAGAAATAGGATGCTTGCCCATGAGCCCAACCACGCTTCAACCCCGTACCAATTTTAACACCTCTGAAGAACTTAGTTTACCGTTTGACTCGTTTACAGCGATTTTAAGACACATGCTTCAAAGCCCTCGCACCCAGTATGACGCCTTTGTCACCCGTGAAGTCCGCCTTAAAAACGACGAATTCGTGCAACACGTCATTGGCCTTGCCACCGCACTAAAAAAGGAATGGGGGCTTAAGCAAGGAGACAAAGTCGCCTTATTATTTTGGAATCAACCCGAGTTTTTTGTGAGCTTTTTTGCGCTTCGTCTGATGGGGGCCGTCCCTGTCCCAATCAACATTTTAATGACGCCAGAAGACATGGGCTATGTGCTTGCGCATGCCGATATTAAAGGTATTCTCGCCACAGAAACCTTGGCCCTTCAATTGGCCGAACAACATCGTTGTTCGCTGAACCAGCTCACCTTCCCAATACTCATTGCCAATGCGAATGACCCCGCCCACCGTTCGTTTGAAACACACGTGGCACACTGCGCGCCTGAACTCGCACGACTCACTGAAGCGCTCGATGCCTTTGAAGCCACTCAACCCAGCGCGCTCAGTCGTCAAAACGAACTGGCATTTTTAATTTATACGTCTGGCACCACGGGTTTTCCTAAAGGCGTGATGCTCAGTGAACGCAATGTGTTGAGCAACTTAGCGGGTTTTCAAAGCGCCCTTCACCTTCAACGAGACCACGAACGTTTCTTGCTGGGCTTGCCCGTTTTTCATTGCTACGGCTTAATCTGTTCCTTATTTGCCATTGTAGAGCGAGCCACTGTGATTTGTGTGCCTCGGTTTCATCCCAAGCAAATCGTCGAATTCCTTAAAACCGAAGCGGTAACGGTGTTGCCACTGGTGCCGACGATGTTCACGGTGTTATTACAAGCCGCTAAACAGAAAGCCCCGCAAGAATCCTTCCCCCAAGAAAAGCCTTTTCCTTATCTGCATACCTGTATTTCAGGGGGGGCGGCTTTGCCTGAACGTTTACTCCATGCGATTGAAAGCACGCTGAAGGTTCAAGTCTTAGAAGGCTACGGCCTAAGTGAAACGTCTCCCGTGATTGCGGTGAATACGGCCGCGCGCGGATCCGTGGCTGGTGCGGTGGGTCAACCTCTCGCAAACCTCCGTTTACGTCTAGTGAACCATGAAACAGGCGACGTGTTGCCCATTCAAGCGGGCCAAGCCAGTGCCGAAGGCGAAATCCAAGTGGCGGGCGACAGCGTGATGCTAGGCTATTATAAAAACGATGCTGAAACGGCCAAAGTCCTTGGGGCGGATGGCTGGTTTAAAACAGGCGATTTAGGCCATATTGATGCCGAAGGCTTACTGCGTATTTCAGGGGGGCGTTTGAAAGACTTGATTATTCGAGCGGGAGAAAACATTGCTCCTTTGCCTATTGAACGTGTTTTGGCTCAGCACCCCGCCGTGGCCCATGTGGCCGTGTTGCCTTTAAAAGATGAAAAGCTGGGGGAAGCCTTGTGTGCCTGTGTTGAACTGACGCCAGAGGCCAAACAAACGGATCCCAAAGCCCTTCAATGGGACTTGTCTGCCTTAGTCAGAGAGCATTTATCGGCGTCTTACACGCCGGATCAATATCGCTTTTTTGAAGAACTGCCCAAAAACCCTACGGGCAAAATCGTCAAAAAACACATTGTGCTAGATTAGGCTCTTCAGCGACACCTTTACGCGTAAGCCAATGTGAAAAAGTGTGAAAAGACGATTTTACTAAGCTGTTTTACCCTTAGTGGGCTAAATATGCTAGAATAAGAAACTATATCACACGTTGTTTGACGAAAAAGGTAAATCCCCTTTATGGTTTCCGCACCACTGCCCGCTTCTTCTGAAAGTCCGCATGCTAAACTACAGCACAGCTTGGCCACGGCGTATTGGATGCATCGCATCCAAAGTCATCACGATGTGCAGGCCCTATGGCACCCCTCAAAAAAAGCAAGCAAAAAAATCCAAGCGCTTCATTTAGAACACTTGCAAACGGCCACGGCCAAAGCCACCTTCTTGAAATTAATGTTGAATGAAACACACGCCCCTATTGTGGTAATTTGCCCGGATGCCCCGAGTGTTTTAAATATTTACGCCGCACTTGAACCCTGCTTTCAAAGTAGCTTTGCCTTTCAAGAACAAGTGCATCGTTACCCCACCGATGTGTTTTCTCCGTATGACATGACCCGTATTCCTTGCCCCGTATTGAACGAACATTATGCGTTTTTGCATGACTTAAAAGAAGAAAAGCCAGGGATTTATCTCGTTCAAGCCCGAAACTTAATCCCCACTTTCCCGAGTTTAAACTACCTTCAACAAGAAGGGCTTAGCCTTAAAGAAGGCGATGAACAAGACCTTGAAGAAACGGTTGAACGCTTAATGGCTATGGGGTACACGCCCAAAAACTTGGTGCAGACGGTGGGTGAATTTTCTCGTCGAGGCGATTTGCTAGACATTTACCCTGTCAATGCCTCGCCTGTAAGGATTTCTTTTTTTGGGGATAGCGTTGAAAATATCAGACTCATGGATGTAGAAACCCAGCGTTCGGTTGAAAAAATAGCCAGCGTCCACGTTTTTCCGATCGACACCCTCGTTTTAACCAGAAAGCGCAAGGCGCAACTGGAAACCATTTTACTGAAGGCGTTAAAGGTCCATTCCAAAAAAGTCGACGACAAAACGACCGTAGACGGCTTGGCCGAAAATATCAAACAACAGCTCCAAAGCATTGAACAAGGGGTGGTGCCAGATGATTTAAATTATTATGCTCCATTCTTCCAAGTGCCGTTTGACCATTTAATGCAATACTTAAGCCCTTCATCCATTTTGGTGTTGGACGATTGGCAAGACGCCCAAACGCAACTGGAACATTTAGACGAGAGATTTAGGTCGCAATATGACAAAGGCATCGCCCAAGGGCATTTGCTCGATTTAGGCACAAAAGTAGGGCAATACCCTTTACATGCTTGCGCCCAAGTCATTAGCCATGCTGTGCATCACCCACTTTCGCATCGCTTGATTTATACGTACGCGCATCATGCGTGGATGCCTGAAGCCAGTCAAAACAAGCAAGCAAAAACGACGTTTGAAAATCCTTTAAAAGCCGAAGTGGTGCCTCGTTTTCAAGCTAAACTTAATGAAGCCATTGCGGCGATGAAAACGTGGCGACAAAACGGTATTCAACTCTGGGTTTCTACGGATTACCCCCAGCGTCTGCTGGATTTGTGTCGTGAAGCGGATTTGCCCACTCAGTATTGGGCGGACGTCTACGATCCTGAAAATCCTATTCAAGAAGCCAAATTGCAAAAAAACCTTGACGGCTTAGACGTGATTATTTGTAAAACCGCCTTGAATGACGGGGTTTATTTGCCTCATCTTAAAATGATGTATCTTACAGATGCCGAGTTGTTTGGACGCGGGCGAGTGCGCCGAACCCAAAGCGAACGTCAAAACAAGCACAAGCGCGATCAAGACCGTGCCATTAGTTCTCTCTCGGATCTCAAACCCAATGACTATGTGGTGCACCATAAGCATGGCATCGGCCAATTTGTGGAACTTAAGCAAATCGTCCTAGAAACAGAAAAACGTGAATACCTTGAAATTCAGTATCGAGGCAACGACCGACTATTTTTGCCTGTCGAACAGTTGCACCTGCTGGCACGTTTTAATGGCACGGGTGATGTCAAGCCGGTTCTTTCTAAAATGGGGGGGGCTGAATGGCGACGGGTCACCGCAAAAGTCAAAAATTCGATTCAAAATATCGCCAATGAATTGGTGGCGTTGTATAAAGCCCGTCAAGAAGTCAAAGGCATTCGCTTTGAACCCGACACCCCATGGCAAGTGGAAATGGAAGAGGCCTTTCCCTTTGAAGAAACGCCTGATCAATGGAAGGCGATTTTAGACACCAAGAAAGACATGGAACATCACCAGCCGATGGACAGGCTCATTTGCGGAGATGTTGGCTTTGGAAAAACCGAAGTGGCGTTGCGTGCCTTGTTTAAATGCGTCATGTCAGGCAAGCAATCGGCTTTTTTAGTGCCTACCACAATTTTGGCTCAACAGCATTTTAATACCGTTTCTGAACGATTGGCGCCGTGGGGAGTGCGGGTGGGTTTGTTGTCTCGCTTTAAAACACCCCGTGAACAAAAAGAAACCTTGCTTAAAATGAAGGCGGGCGAAATTGATATTTTGGTTGGCACGCACCGATTGCTTCAAAAGGATATTGTCTTCAAAGATTTGGGCTTACTGGTTATTGATGAAGAGCATCGCTTTGGGGTGGCTCACAAGGAACGTATTAAGCAAATGCGCACCAATGTGGATGTTTTAAGCATGTCGGCCACTCCTATACCGCGCACCTTACACATGTCGCTTTCTGGCGTGCGTGAAATGAGTCTCATCAATACTGCCCCAGTCAACCGCCTGCCTGTTCAAACACGGGTGGGGGGATTTAACCCTGCTCAACTTCGTATGGCGATTCTGCATGAATTGGATCGGGGTGGGCAAATTTACTACCTTCACAACCGTGTGCAAAGTATTTATGAACGTTGTGTTGAGTTGGAAAAAATTGTGCCTGAAGCTCGGGTGCGTGTCGCTCATGGGCAGATGCCGCCGAATGAGCTGGAAACCGCCATGTTGGATTTTGCCAATAAGCAGTTTGATATTTTGGTTGCGACTACCATTATTGAAAGTGGGGTGGATATTCCCAACGCCAATACGTTAATCATTGACGATGCGGACCGTTACGGCCTTGCTCAGTTGTACCAAATCCGTGGAAGGGTGGGGCGAAGTGATGTACAAGCCTACGCTTATTTGTATCACGATCCTGACAAACTCCTCACAGAAGACGCCAAAAACCGTCTGCGTGCCATTCGAGAGTTCACCGCCTTAGGCAGTGGTTACCAAATCGCTATGCGAGACATGGAAATTCGTGGCGTAGGAAATCTTCTTGGCGCTGAACAACACGGCCATATGATGCAAATCGGGTTTGAAATGTATTGTGAATTATTGAATCAAGCGGTGGAAGCGGCTCACAAAGGCGAACGCCTTGAAGAACAGAGCCAAGAACCTGCCGTCATTGATTTAAACGTCACGGCCTTTATCCCTGAAACCTATGTGGGTAGCCGAGACGTTAAACTGCAAGAATACCGTCGCTTAGCTGCTGCCAAGAGCGAAACGCAGTTGGATTTAATCGTCGCCGAATGGCAAGATCGCTTTGGCAAGGTGCCTGCGCCTGCCAAGCAGTTGGTGCATTTGGCTCGCTTGCGGGTGCAATCCACCGAATTGGAAATTCCTTTGGTGCGAAGTGATGAAGAACAGCTTAAAATTAGCGTTTCCTACGGCCTAAAACAATGGATGAGCTTACAACAGATTCTGCCCACAGGCATGGCGTCTAAATTAAGATGGGTAGCCCCCGCCAAATCAAACGAAGGCCATAGTTTTGCCACCTTACACTACAAACACATGGGTGCCAGTGGCGAACGTTTATTGCAGTTTGTGACTGATCTGTTTAGGGCTTTATTGGACTTAAAGAAAACAGGCCAGATCCAAGTAGCGGTGGAGGCTTCAATACCCCACGAACGCCACACGGGGGCGAGAACGTCTGTTAAAACCACTACTGTCGAAGAATCTAAGTCTCAAGCCAATCGAAATAAATCACTGGCTGAATCTGAAGCGCGCACCGCGGCTCGTTTTCGTTCCTTGCGTGGCTATTAGCGATAAATCGAAATCAAGGGGATGCGTCCTTGGGTGGCGTCACCAAAAAGCGACTCAATGCGTTGAGCCTCATCTTCACTAATCGTCTTCAACACACGACTTTCCACAATCGCTTCCCCATGATTACCCCGATTTTCAACCAGCCAGCTCATGGGGTAAGGTCGCTTGGGCGTATTGAGCTGAATCTCGTCCACTTCTAACTCTTTCACCAAATCAACCAGTGCTTGCACGTCGTCGTGATTCGTGGGCATAAACATACATTGTAAAGAAAGCTTGCCGTCATACGACTGACGCAACGCCTTAATCCCTGAGACAATCGACGCGATATTGATGCCCGCAACAGGGCGGTTCATGCGTTGTAAAACAGTATCTGTGGCGGCGTCTAACTTACACGCCACGTGATCCGCATAGTTAAGATCTGCTCGTACCGCAGGATCGTTCAACAAAGTCGCATTGGTCAAAACGGTGCTGGGTTTCGCCGTATACTCACGAATGACTTGCAAGACTTCTCCAAGATTCAAGGCCAAGGTAGGTTCACCATTGCCTGAAATAGTCACTAAATCGGCCTTTTCCCAATCACTTAAACGCAAATCACGTTCCACTTTTTCAGTCGGCACATAGATTTTTCGTTCGGCGGTTTTGACTTGAATATCTCCCAACTGGCAATACACACAATTAAAAGAACAAATCGAATGATTCAAGAGCAAATCCACCCCCAAGCTTGAACCCAATCGCCAGCTTTTTACAGGCCCGTAAATGCAAGAATGCCCCGATTCTACAGCGTCGAAATCCACTAAGTTTGTTTGAATAGGATGGCGGGACATGAAAGACCTCCTTTGCTCGGATGTGTTTATGCTAACATAAAGTCATTCAAACTTCAAAGAAAGGAAACGTTGCCATGAACGTGGAATACATTCTAATTGCAGGCGCCAGCGGTAAAATGGGGACGCCCTTTGTGGCCACGTGCTTAGATGATGACGCCCTGTGCTTGGTAGCAACAACAAGCCGTCGTTTGGCGGGTCAACCCATACAGGAGCATTCTGATGTTGTGGCACATGCCACCGTAAAGGAAGCCATCGCGCAGGCCACTCACCCCCCCACCGTTGGGGTTGAATTGACCCATCCAAGTACGGTGTATGCCAACGTGCTTGCCATGATTGAAGCCGGTATTGCCCCCGTGATTGGCGCCACCGGCTTAAGTCCAGCACAAGAAAAAGATCTTGATGCCCAACTTAAGGCGAAAAAACTGGCGGGCTTGCTGGTGCCCAATTTTTCGATTGGAGCAGTGTTGATGATGCGTTTTGCGGCAGAAGCGAGTCGTTATTTTGACCATGCTGAAATCATTGAACTTCACCACAATCAAAAAGCAGACGCTCCGAGTGGTACGAGCCTCCGTACGGTTGAAATGATGCAAGCCGTGCGTCCTGATTTTGGTAAAACCAATGGCGTGGAACATGAAACGGTTGCAGGAGCCAGAGGCGCCACGTCTAAAGGCAACATCCACGTCCATTCGGTTCGCCTACCGGGGTTGGTGGCTCATCAAGAAGTATTGTTTGGGGACATGGGGCAAATGCTCAGTCTTCGGCATGACAGCTTTAACCGTTCATGCTTTATGGCCGGCATTGCCTTGTGTTGTAAAAAAGTACGCTTGCTTGAAAGTGGCTTACACCACGGTTTAGAAACCGTTCTTTCGCTTTAGGAAGCCACCTTGTTTGGCGCGACCTGTTCTTCGGGTGCTGGCGCTTCTTCAGGGGTGTTCACCACTTTTAAAATGGTTTTTTGTTTCACCATTTCAGGGGTAATGTGAACCGTGGTTAAATCTTTACGGCTGGGGGCTTCATACATGAAATCTAACATAATTTCTTCAACGATCGAACGCAAGGCCCTGGCCCCCGTTTTCCGTTTGGCCGCTTCTTGAGCAATGGCTTTGGCCGTGTCTTCTTGAAAAGTCAAGGCAATGCCATCCATCGCCAAGAGTTCTTGGTACTGCTTGAACAACGCACTTTTGGGTTCGGTGAGAATACGGATCAAGGCTTCTTCATCCAGAGGTTCCAATATAGCTAAGATAGGCACTCGTCCCGTAAACTCGGGAATTAACCCAAACTTCACCAAGTCATCGGGTTCGGTTTTCTTAAGAAGTTTAGCATTTTCTAAATCATTTTCATAGGCCGTTTTAGGGGCTTTTTTTACTTCGCTACCAAAGCCAATTTTACTGGTGGCTTCCACGCGACGCGCAACAATTTTTTCCAAACCGTCAAAGGCTCCCCCACAAATGAACAAAATGTTATGCGTGTTGATTTGAATAAACTCTTGGTGCGGATGCTTACGACCCCCTTGTGGCGGGACATTGGCAGTGGTGCCTTCAATCATTTTTAGCAAGGCTTGTTGTACGCCTTCACCCGAAACGTCTCGCGTGATACTGGGGTTTTCGCTTTTACGAGAAATTTTGTCGATTTCGTCAATGTAAATAATGCCTCGTTCCGCTTTGGCGGGGTCATAATCGGCGGCTTGGTATAAGCGCAGTAAGATATTTTCCACATCATCGCCCACATAACCCGCTTCAGTTAGGGTGGTGGCATCTGCAACAGCAAAGGGAACGTCTAAGTATTTCGCGAGTGTTTGAGCCAACAAGGTTTTTCCGCTTCCTGTGGGGCCAATAAGCATGATGTTTGATTTTGAAATTTCGACTTCAGAAGTCGATTCAGTGTCTTGCTTTTGCTTGACGGCGTAGTTAATGCGTTTATAGTGATTGTACACCGCCACAGACAAAATCTTCTTAGCTTCTTCTTGACCGATGATGTGTTCATCCAACAAGGCTTTGAGTTCTTTGGGCGTGGGCAGATTTTCAATCATGGTTAAGGCGGTTTCTGGGGCATTGGGATCTTTTTGAACCGCTTGAGTCTTGGCAAATTCTAGGAACTCTTCTGCTAAAATATCGTTGCACAATTCCACGCATTCATCACAAATAAAGACTTCAGGGCCAGCAATGAGTTTTTTGACTTGGTCTTGTGTTTTACCACAGAATGAACATTTTAAGCGAGTTTCTTCTGATTTTGACATAGGGGGTGGAACTCCTGCTCCTTAAACAATAATAAAGACTGGAATGGTGTTTAAATTCCAGTCTTTGTTGGCCTTGTATGAATCAAACGCATCATCACGTCCTTCAATCAAGACGACCTAAAGCTTGGTAATGACTTTGTCAATCATGCCGTAAGCAACGGCTTCTTCAGGGGTCATAAAGTAATCACGATCCGTGTCTTGTTCGATTTTTTGAATCGACTGCCCTGAATGTGACGCCATAAGTTGATTTAAGGTACGTTTTAAACGGCCAATTTCAGCCGCTTGAATTTCAATATCGGACGACTGACCTTGAGCGCCCCCCCATGGCTGGTGGATCATAATACGGGCATGAGGCAACGCCATCCGCTTGCCTTTCTCTCCGCCAGAAAGGAGGAAAGCACCCATTGAACAGGCTTGACCCAAACATATGGTGGAAACATTTGCTCGCACATGCTTCATGGTGTCGTAAATCGCCAAGCCCGCAGTAACACTACCACCAGGGGAGTTAATGTAGAGCATAATATCTTTTTCAGGGTTTTCAGAATCGAGCAACAGTAGTTGAGCGATAATGACATTGGCGACGTTATCGTCCACCCCTGTGCCTAAGAAAATAATACGTTCACGCAACAAGCGGGAAAAAATATCAAAAGAGCGCTCTCCACGACTGGACTGCTCAATCACCATGGGAATTAGAGCCATTTGCTCTTGAAAGTTAGACATCATCATCACGATTTCGTCTCTCCTTAAATCTCTTCTAAAACGTCGGACGCCTTAATCCTAATACAAATAACTTCACTATTGTAACAAATAATTTGAATTAAGGCGACACCCCAAGCCTTTTTCCCCTGCATAAACGAAGCGCGGGTTATTCGGCAGGACTCGTCACTTCTTCAAGGGCTAAAGCTTCAGTAACAGCAGGCATCGCCTCTTCCTTGGGTTCTACCCAAGAAAAAGTGGCTTTTTCAAGCAAGATATTAACCACCTTCTGGGCCAAGAGTTGATCCAACAAGGCTTGGTTGCCATTGGGCTGATTGGCGAGTTGACGCAAAATAGAACGTTCGTCCGTGCCTTGGGCTTCCGCGATTTCAGCAATTTGTTGATTGAAATCTTCTTCGCTAACAGTTACTTGATGCAACTTTGCAATTTCCGCAAAGGCAAGGCTTGTGCTAATGCGCTGAATGGCTTCATTTTTAAAGCTTTCGCTCATTTCTTCTGTACGGGCTTGTAAAAATTCATTGAAGTTTAAGCCCTGTTGATTAAACCGTTCGCTCATGTCTTCAATAATGGATTCCACTTCGCGTTGAATCATGCCTTTAGGCAAGTCGATTTTTGTGGCCTGAACCAGAGCATCTACCACAGCGCGTTGCTTTCGGAAGGTTTCTTCCCGTTCATTACGGGTTTGAATGGTTTTGGCCACATGTGTTTTTACGTCAGCAACGGTTTTAAACTCACCTAACTTTGGCGCTGTTTCATCACTTAGTTCTGGGGTTACATATTTTTTAATCGTCTGAATTTTAATTTCAAAACTGACGACTTGATCCGCCAATTTTGCATCAAAATAATCTTCAGGGAATTGGACATCAATGCTAAAAGGTGCCCCCACTTCTTTACCGGGTAGTTGAACCGTAAAGGAATCTAGGAAGTTATTATTGCTTAAATCCAGTTCGAATTCTTCGGCTTTACCACCCGCGAATTCTTCACCATTTAAACGACCCGTAAAGTCTAGAACAATTACATCGGTTCCTTCTACCACGTTACGATCCGTAACGGTTTGCAGGCTGGCCATCCGTTCTAAAAGGGCTTGTATTTCTTTTTCTTCAGCATCAACCATTGAAGTCAATTTTTCCACTTCAACAGAAAGCGCCAAGCCTTCAGGCAAATTTACCGTAGGGCGAATATCCACTTCAGCCACCAAGCGAATGCCGTCTTGCAAGTTGAACTCCAGTTCCACTAAACGAGGCTGAGCCACTACATCTAGCTTCTGTTCGCTAATGACATCTGCAAAAACATAAGGCAAGTAACGATCCAGCGCTTCTTGTTTAATGACGTCTTCCCCAACCGTTTTTTCAATCATGCGAAGTGGGGCTTTGCCACGACGAAAGCCATGAATGTTTACGCGTTGCCCTACACGACGGCACGCTTTGTTAAATTCTTGCTGAGCTTGTTCAGCAGGCACATGAATCGTTAATTTAACCGCAGAAGATTCAATGGGTTGAAGTTCGACTTTCATTATAATTCCTTCCAAAACGTGCAGGACGCCTTAACCAATAAATACTTTAGGAATAGCATAGCACAAATACTTATTTTAGGAATAGTTTTGTACTGAATGACGTTGTTTTTACAACAATCTAAAGCCTTCTATAAATAGAATCTACAAATGTAAAGTGTAAAAAGTAAATATAAAAATAAGCGGGAGACGAGGCTCGAACTCGCGACATCTTCCTTGGCAAGGAAGCATTCTACCACTGAATTACTCCCGCTTAATATAAGCGTTATATTTAATTATTAAACAACGATTGAAAAAAGGTGTATTTCTTTCAACACCTATTAGTCTATCTAATCAATCAAAATGTGCAAGCTTTTTTTGAAGGCGTCGCTCACAAAAAAGAAAACCACTTCACAGTGCGGGTGTTACATTTTGGTGAAAATGCTACCATCGGCTTGCACCTGCCCAAAAAATACCTTGTGATTAAATCCGCTTTGCTTGACTTTAATCATATCCCCAACCGATCCATTTTGCAGGGCTTGAGCATCTAACACCATACGAATAGGACGGGTACTTTGGTGGACTTCTAGCACCAACTTCACCGCCTGATTCATTAAAACCGCAGGCGGGGTTTTGACCTGAAATTTAGTGAGCAACTGCCCTTGGCTTAAATTCGTACGAGCAATCGCTGAAGGAGTTAAGTCACTTAAAAGTAGTTGGTTCGAGTCTCTTAGGCTTACGATGCTTGATGTTCGTTCCAAATGCCCCGTCAAACGAGCCCCAAAGGGAAGGGATTCTTTCACTCGCCAAGCCAACACCTGTTTTTGTACCATTAAAGGTAAAACCAACGTGGTTTGACGATGAGACTGCTCCCCTTCAAGCAAAAGGCTCACGGTGCCATAGCCTTGCTGAAAGACGGAAACATCCACCCCGCCATTTAATTGAAGGTGAAAAGCTTCCCCTTCAAGCAGTTCAAGCGAACGAAACTTGCGAGTCGCGGGCACATTAATTCCCAACACAACTTCACAAGGTGTGAGATGTTGAGACTGGCAATACGATTGTGTAAACGTTTCCAACAAAGGCCTTATTTTTTCATGCAAGGTGGGAGCCTTCACCCATTGTTCTGCATGCGCCACAGGATTAAAGCCCCACCCACCTGTAAGACAAGGGTATAAAAGAAAAAGGTATAAAAGACTAAATTTCACAACGGCCTGTAGAGATGGTTTCACGATATAATCCTAAAAATTAAGAGGTTTCCCACCCTGCCTTTTAGACGATTTGATTGATAGTTTGAAGCATTTGATCGCCGGCTTGCATGACTTTTGAATTGGCTTCAAACGCCCGTTGGGCTGTAATTAAGTTAATCAGTTCTTCTACAATTTGCACGTTGGAATTTTCTAAAAACCCTTGGCCAATGGTAGTACGAGCAAACTCGCCTTGCCCCAACTGCCCCACAATCGGATCCCCCGAAGACGGGGTGCGGACATAGATGTTGCGTCCTTGGGCTTCAAGTCCCGAAGGGTTCGCAAAGCGTGCCAGCTGTATTTGCCCAATTTCTTGAAAGTTGCCCGTGGAATCGCGAATGCTCACAGAGCCATTGGCCCCGATGGAAACTTCGGTGGAATCTTGAGGAATCGTCATTTGAGGGATGAGCGGGTAACCGTCTGTCGTTACAATGGTGCCGTTGGCGTCTCGCTTGAAGGAACCGTCTCTTGAATAGCCGACTTGTCCGTTGTCTAACTGAATCTGAAAAAAGCCGTCGCCTTGAATGGCCATGTCTAAGGGGTTGGCGGTTTGAATAACAGGGCCGTTAATAAAGTCCCGCTGAGTGGCAGAAATACGTGTGCCTAAGCCCACTTGCACACCAACAGGGTCAATCGTGCCTTGGCTGCCTAATGAACCAGGGGACGAAAAGGTTTGGTTAATGAGATCTTGAAATTCGGCACGACTTTTTTTGTAGCCTATGGTGTTGACGTTTGAAACGTTGTTGGCAATAATGTCCATATTAAACTGTTGCGTGGTTGCACCAGTGGCGGCGGTATAAAGCGATCTTAACATCTACAGTCTCTCTCTTTAATTATGGGTGGATGTGGCAACATTTTTAGAACTTGAATGAAGTCATCCAAAGTTAGTATGACGCATCCCCCCCCCTGTCGCCTTAACCTAAAGGTGTATTCTAATGCCCATTGAAAACTTCAATAGCGTCTGGCGGAAGTTTCTACCCAATCACCTTATTCTTACTACTCTTAAGCCTCAAGGATTCTTCATGGTGAGAAGACGGAGGGACAGAAGCCGTTTTAAGCGAAGGGTTTTTAGGCGAAGTCTTTTGAACCTGTTGCGCTTGGCGTTGACGACGCGCCAGCGGATTTAAACTTTTGTGATGGCTTCTTTCCCACCACGCCACCAGAGGCGCGCCTAGAATCAAGACAGCAGACACTCCATCCACCAAAAAGGACAAATTTTCACTTTGTAAAGCTGTTTTTATTTTAGGCGTAATGACTTTGACTTCTACAATGTTACCCTCAGCATCTTTTTCTAGCAGGGTTTTATATTTACGATAAGGCATTCTTAGCAACGATCCTAAGCGAAAAATCCCCAATAACCAGTCGTTCGACCAACTCGCGGCTCCCACGGCTTCAAGCACCGTTCCCCCTGCTTCTTGGAGCGCCAGATTCTTAAATTTAGTATTTTGTTGTTTTTGAGCATCCGTTCGAAGCCAAATCTGCTTGGCGGAACATAAAGCACTTGTAGTTTGTAGCAAATTTGCCACCAACAGCGCTGGACGCGTAAAGAGTTTCGCGACATGGTTCACCCCCAGTGTTTCTGCAAGAGTTTCAATGCCCACCCCCACAATTCCTCCGAAGGCCCCTGTGGTTTCCGCAAGATACAGATTACGTTGAATCTGAATGTTACGAGAATCACCTTTAGCGAGTGAATCCACATGAAAGCGTTCAGGCAAACGGATTTGGTGAGAGGGGTTCACGACTTTTTTGCCAACTTCTTGTAATAGTTTACCTCCTGCTTGAATAGACGCCCCTGCTTGTTGGCTGGCATAATGGAGATCCTTACCCACATAATCAAAAAAGGCTCGCATATTTTGATTGTCGGTGTGGGTGGTGCTAAAGGTAAGGTAACGTTTTACTAAACCACCATTAAGCCATGTCTTCATTCCAGGCAATCCTGTTGTTTCAAATGATTCTACAGTATTTCCATGTTTTCTCGCTTCATTTGCTGCCGAAGTCACCCGATCGTTATAGCCTACAGCGGCTTCAGCCATTTCAGACAAATGATTCGCTACAAGCATAGCCGCTTTAGCATAAAAACCATGAGACCAAAAAACGGCCGGAAAGGAGGCCAATAAGCCTAAATTTCCTAAAATCAAAGTAGGGTTATCATGCCCAATAGCTCTTTGTAAGCTTGAAACGGTTTTAATGGCACCCACGCCGGCGTAAAGGGCGTAGCCTGCGTTGGTCATCCAATGCGATTTCTTTTTAGCAGGGGGAGTTGCTCCCCTCTTTTTTTGATCCGAAGCAGTGGACAAAGCGCAAGGAGTCACTGGGGCGGGCGTGACAGGCAATGACAACAGCTCCACCTTGTCCAAATCCGTTGGGTAGGTGACTGGCGTAATATGGGGGGAGTCAGCGTAAGGAAGTTTACGCAGTCGTAAACATCGTACAGAATCACTCATCTAACAAGCGTTTCCTATAAATATCAAAAATGGGATGTACCCGTAAGTTAATCAAATCAAGCCTTAAATAATAAGGTGCATCACATTCGTGTTGTAGAGAAAAGGAAAGAAAACGCAGTCATATCGTGTAAATTCAATCATAAAGTTTGTGTAAGTAAGATTTAATCTAACATAGAGATAAAATGATGTAAAGCCTTTTCTGTGCTAAATAGAGGAATAAAATTTCAGTGGACTTTACATATTTTCGGTTATAATGGTAAGTATCTTTATTGTTTCATTGTCCTAATCTGTAGAGGAACTCCGCTCGTGGCTCGTAAAACCCCCCTTGAAAAAATTCGTAACATCGGTATTGCTGCTCACATTGACGCTGGTAAAACCACGACAACCGAACGTATTTTGTTCTATTCAGGCAAAGTGCACAAAATTGGTGAAGTTCACGACGGCAACGCCGTGACAGACTGGATGGAACAAGAACGCGAACGCGGGATTACCATTACCTCTGCCGCGATTACGACGTCTTGGAAAGACTTTCAAATCAACATTATTGACACCCCTGGTCACGTAGATTTCACCATTGAAGTCGAACGTTCCTTGCGTGTTTTAGACGGCGTTTGTGCGGTCTTCTGTTCAGTGGGGGGGGTTCAGCCTCAATCTGAAACCGTGTGGCGTCAAGCGGATCGCTACAAAGTGCCTCGTATGGCCTTTGTCAACAAGATGGACCGTACTGGAGCCAACTTCACCCGTGTCGTGGCTCAAATGCGAGATCGCTTAAAGGCCAATGCCGTGCCGATTCAGTTACCCATTGGGGCCGAAGAAAACTTCTTAGGCATGATTGACTTGGTGGAGTTTAACGCCATTCGTTTTTATGACGATATTGGTAAAGATATTCGTATTGAAGAGATCCCTGCCGATATGCTGGATGATGCAACGATTGCTCGTGAAGTCTTGGTTGAAGCGGTTGTTGAGCATGACGACGTTTTAATGGATCGCTACTTGAGTGGTGAAGAAATTAGCGTTGCTGAGCTTAAAAAAGCGTTGCGTCAAGCGGTGATTGATGTCAAAATTGTGCCTGTTCTGTGTGGAACGGCCTTTAAAAACAAAGGCGTTCAACCGTTGTTGGACGCTGTTGTGGATTACTTGCCAGCCCCTAATGACGTGCCTCCGATTGAAGGGGTGGCGATGGATCACGAAACCAAAATTGTGCGTCATTCTCGTGATGATGAGCCGTTTTCAGCGCTGGCCTTTAAAATCATGACGGATCCTTTTGTGGGTCGTTTGACCTTCTGTCGTGCTTATAGTGGTGTGATGAGTGGCGGAAGCTACGTGATGAACGCCACCAAAGGCAAAAAAGAACGGGTTAGTCGCATTGTGCAAATGCATGCGGATGCTCGTGTGGAAATTGATGAAGTACGCGCTGGTGATATTTTCGCTTGTGTGGGCTTTAAAAACACCACCACAGGAGACACCCTCACCGCTGAAGGGCAAGAAGTTATTTTGGAATCGATTTTCATTCCAGAACCCGTTATTGAAGTGGCCATTGAACCCAATTCCAAGGCGGATCAAGACAAACTTTCCATGAGTTTAATTAAACTAGCCGAAGAAGATCCGACCTTCCGTGTGCGTGTGGATGAAGAATCGTCTCAAACCGTTATTGCGGGGATGGGTGAACTTCACCTTGAGATTATTGTGGACCGTTTGTTGCGTGAATTTAAAGTCAACGCGAGCGTCGGAAAACCTCAAGTCGCCTACCGTGAAACGATTACCAAAATGGTTGAAGTGGAAGGCAAGTTCGTGCGTCAATCCGGCGGACGCGGTCAATTTGGTCATGTTTGGTTGCGTTTGGAACCCCTGGAGCGCGGCACGGGTTACGTCTTTGAAAATAAAATCGTTGGTGGTGTGGTACCAAAAGAGTTTATCGGACCTGTTTCCAAAGGGGTTGAAGAAGCCCTTAAGGGAGGCGTCATCGCTGGGTTTGAATTGATCGATGTGAAAGCCACCTTGTATGACGGTAGCTACCACGATGTTGACTCGAGCGAAATGGCCTTTAAAATTGCGGGTTCCATGGCGTTGAAAGCCGGTGTGCCTAAAGCAGGGCCTCAGTTGCTTGAACCGACCATGAAAGTAGAAGTTGAAGTGCCTGATGACTTCATGGGTGATGTCATCGGTGATCTTTCCAGCCGTCGTGGACGCATGGAAGGCATGGATTCTATTGCAGGAACAGGCAGTACGGTAATTCGTGCGACTGTGCCTTTGGGTGAAATGTTTGGTTATGCCACCGATTTACGCTCAAAAACGCAAGGGCGTGGTACCTTTAGCATGGAGTTTGCACACTATGAACCGATGCCCAACAACTTGGCTGAAGCCATGGCCAGTAAATTCAAAGGGCATTCGGTTGAAGCCTAGTATTTGCTGTTAAAATCGAGTTTAGGGCGATAAAACGCCCGCCGTCAACAGGGATGCATTGTACAACAGAATGCATCCCTATTGTTTGACGCCATATGACGCCAAGGCGAGTGACGAAACTCAAGAAAAAATGGTGTGTTCTAAGCTCTTCAAAAAAAATGATGGGTTCTAAGCTCTGTTGAAGAAAAATGAGGGGTTTGAAACATTTGCTTATATAATGAGTATATCGCTTCTTCAAGGCTGGGGATGGACTTCGCGTTCTGACTACACTTAGGAGTGTACAGATGTCACATCCTTTAGTCAAAAGGTGTTTTTGTTTTCTTATTTAGAGGTTTATAGTGAAAAAAATCCCCCTTAAAGTCTTGAATATCTTTCAGGAACTGCACGAACTATTTGGGACGCCTCACTGCCCCAAGTGTAAAGGGCTACAAGAACGCTATGAACTCTGCCCAAGTTGTTGTCAAACCCTGGGGTTTAAGCCTGAATGTTTCCATATTCAGCCAGGTAAACGCCCTGTTTGGCAACTCTTTACGTGGAACCGTCGGATTCAACGCATTTGGTATGGAGTCAAATTTCACAAGCGTTATGGGCCGTTGTTTTTAATTGAACGGGCGTTTCAACAGGCCCTCGCCATGATGCCCCCTTTTGAAGAAGGGCGCCCTGTTTGGGTACTTCACCCCCCTTTTCAACCCAACAAGCCTAATGTGTTTGCGTCTTTTTTAGAACCGATCTGCCAAAAACAGGGCTGGCGTTACATGCCCAATGCCTTTGCCTTTCAACTCCTTTCTGAACAGTCAGCCAGTGGCCCCAAGGCGCTTCATCATACCCAAAGTCGTCTTGAACGAAAACGATTACTTCAAAACCGTTTCAAGCTAGATCCTTCTTTTGTAGAAGCGTTGAGCCATCAGCCCATTCAACCCACTCTGATTGTGGTGGACGACTTTATGACAACGGGCCTAACGCTTACCACGTGTTTTACGCTTCTACAAAATGCCTTAACTCAACACAAAAAAGGCCAGCCTCCCCCCAATAACGCCATTTGTGATAAAATAGAATCTGCCCAAGCCCAGCTACAGGCCATCGTTATTACAGCAGTTCCCAACACTTCCGCCGTGTAGCATGACCTTTTATTTAATTGTATAGGACGCTTTCCCATGACTTCTTCAAAACAAACACCAACGAACCCCCTTAAAATTGGCATGATCGGCCTAGGGACTGTGGGCCAAGGCACCTATAAGCTCATTCAACGCTTGCCTCAGCTTGAAGTCGTCGCTGTTGCGGTGCAGAATCTTGAAAAAGATCGAGGCATCGACGGTTTAGATACATCACTACTAACGCTGGATGCTCAAGCGGTGGCGGTGCATCCTGACATCGATATTTTGATTGAAGTGGCAGGAGGCGTTGAAGGAACAAAACAATTGCTCGAATCGGCGATTCAAGCAGGCAAGCATGTCGTCACCGCGAATAAAGCCCTCATCGCTCAACATGGGCCCGAACTCTTTACCCTAGCGAAAAAGCATGGGGTGAGTCTCTTGTTTGAAGCGGCGGTTGCGGGCGGTGTGCCGATTGTCACGCCTTTAAAAATGGGCTTGGCGTCCAATAAAATTGAAGAAATTGCGGGCATTTTAAATGGCACGACCAACTATATTTTAACGCGTATGATGCAAGACGGCTGGACGTACGAAGACGCCTTGGACAAAGCCAAAGCCTTGGGCTACGCCGAAGCCGACCCCACCAGTGATGTCGAAGGCTTTGACGCGGCCTATAAAATTGCGATTTTAGCAGGGCTTGCCACAGGGCATTGGGTCAATGTCAAAGATATGACTGTTGAAGGCATCACCCCGATTACGCCACGGGAAGTGGAGTATGCCAAGCAGTTTGGCTACACGATTCGTTTGGTGGCGTTGGCTCGCTTGAAAAATGAACGCCCCGATGTGAGGGTGCATCCGATGTTGGTGCCAAATGCGCATCCGCTTTCAAGCGTCCATAATGAGTATAACGCCATTTGGGTGCGTGGCGATGCCGTCGGTGATGCCATGTTTTCAGGTAAGGGAGCGGGTGAGCTTCCCACCGCCAGTTCTGTGATGGGGGATGTGTTGGCGATTGTGGCGGATTTAGAAGCCGGCAACGCGAAAACGTTGGCAGGGATGGTTTTAGACTTAAAAGAGCCTGCGGTGTTACAGCCTATTGGCGAAACCACGAATCGCTATTATATTCGTATGACCACCGCCGATGAACCTGGTGTTTTGGCGGCGTTGGGAACGGCCTTTGGCAATGCGGGCGTGAGTCTGGAGTCCTTCTTACAGTTGCCGAATCCGCAGAACAATCCGCACACGAGTTTGATGGTGGTGACGCACATCGCCCAAGAATTCGCCGTGCAGGAGGCATTGTCCGCCATTCGCTCGCTCGCTTCGACGCAGGCAGTGGACTGCGTGTTGAGGGTATTGTAAATCTACTTCATAAGCGAGCTTATCATTAAAGGACACACACGCATGTACACAGGCATTTTAAATCAATATCAAGACCTCTACGGCTTTGCGGAAGACTACCCTGTTGTCAGCCTCCACGAAGGCAATACGCCGTTGATCCCAGCCTTACGACTCGCCAACTGCTTGGGCGTGGAAGGCTTAAAGGTCTACCTAAAATACGAAGGCTTAAACCCCACAGGCAGTTTCAAGGATCGTGGCATGACCTATGCCGTGTCCCAAGCCAAGTTCGACGGCGCCGAAACGGTGGTTTGTGCCTCTACAGGCAATACGTCTGCCGCTTGTGCTGCCTATGCCACACGAGCGAGATTGAAATCGCTGGTGATTATTCCTGAAGGCAAAATCGCCTTAGGCAAATTGAGCCAAGCCCTGATGTACGGAGCCAGCATCATCGAAATTGCGGGCAATTTCGACCAAGCCCTCAACATCGTGCGTATGCTCGGTGAGCGTGACAAACGCCTCGCGGTGGTCAATTCCATTAACCCTTACCGTATTTTGGGGCAACAATCAGGGGCGTGGGAAATCTGCGATGCCCTCGGCAAAGCCCCCGATCAATTCTTCATTCCTGTGGGAAATGCAGGCAACATTACGGCGTATTGGGCAGGGTTTAAGCGGTATCACGACTTGGGCAAAATCGAAAAATTGCCCGTGATGATGGGCTATCAAGCCGAAGGGGCAGCCCCGATTGTGCGTGGGCATGCGGTGGAGCATCCTGAAACGGTGGCGACCGCCATTCGCATTGGCAATCCTGCGAGTTGGCAAGGAGCCACCGATGCTCGAGATCAAAGCGGTGGACACATTGATTTAGTCACGGATGCCGATATTTTAGGGGCGTATTCATGCCTAGCACGGCATGAAGGCGTGTTTTGCGAGCCCGCTTCCGCAGCGAGTGTGGCAGGCTTGATGAAAGCTTGTGCGGAAGGTCGTGTGAAGCCTCATTCCACGGTGGTGTGTATTTTAACAGGTAACGGCTTGAAGGACCCTGACAATGCGGTGTTGGTGGGGACGAAAGAGGTGGCTCGGGTGAGTCTGCCTGCAGACGAATCCGCCATTTGCGAGTATCTGGGGGTGTAGGGGTATCACTTAACTAATTTTTCAGAGAGCTTAAACAGTAATGAAAAAAAGATCCTGTGGTTCCATTAAAGTTTTACTTTTACAGAAGTCAAGAGAGGCTGCTTTATCAGCAGTTCAGATTTTTAACAATCCTAATATTACGTTTAAATCTGAAACATATATTGTACTTATGATAATCGCATGGACTTATCTACATCATGCTTTTTTTAAAGAACATAAAATAGATTATAGATATAGAGATACCTCAAAGAGTAACGGTAAGAAAGTTGTCTATAAAAAAAGAGAAGACGACTACCTTTATTGGGACTTAAGCCATTGTATTAAACATGAACAAAGCCCATTAAGCGAGGCTTGTAAAAATAATTTAAAGTTTTTAATTGGTTTAAGAAATAAAGTTGAACATAAAATGATTAAAGATTTGGATGATGCTGTTAGTGCTAGACTTCAAGCATGCTGTCTTAACTTTAATAAATATATAAAAGAATTATTTGGGGAAAAATACTCCATTCACAATCATCTCACTTTTTCTCTCCAGTTCTCTAAACTTAACACTGAACAAAGAAGTTTAATAAAAGAGTATGACCTCCCTGAAACTATTGAGTCCTATATTGAGAAATTTGATTCTAATTTAAAACCTGATGAATATAATAATGATGAGTTTGCTATTCGGTATCTGTTCGTACCTAAACAAGCAAACCGAATAGGACAAGCAGACAAAGCAATAGAGTTTTTAAAAAAAGATTCAACTCTTACGGAAGAACTTAACAAACAATATGTTATATCAAAAGAAGTAGAGAAACCTAAATTTAAACCTAAGAAAATTGTAAGCATGATGAAGGAATTAGGTTTTAATTTTGCAATGAAAGATTTTACTACTTTATGGCAAAACCACAAAGCTAAAGGCAATCAACAATATGGCGTATTTGTTTCTGAAAACAACTGGTATTGGTATCAAACATGGGTAGACAAAGTAAAAAAAGAGTGTGAAGAAAATCGAGAGAATCTAAAATAGCTTATATGAAAGGAAACAAGTCTATGACCAACATTCACTAGATGCAGCGCTTTGAAAGACTATATTTACGAGAAGTAAAAGCATAAATTGTTTTGAGGACTTTCCCCATGGAGTTCACCGACTAGGGGGCTAAAGAATGCTTGCCCCCCCGACTGCCTTGAAGAAAGAGACCATAGACCGTTTTATCTATCCAACACTATACTTGGTGTGATGCTATTTTTCTGTCGCTTCAACATGTAAAAAATCGTGGGGTTTAGCCACTGGGCAAAGGGCTAAAAAATAGGGTATACTGAAAAAGAGTGGATTTTTTCAAGAAGCCTTCACAACCCAGCAAATTCCTTGAAAATCGAGTAAAAAACGAGTCTAGCGTGGCCAAAAAACGGACTTTCGTGGCCAAAAACCGGACTTTCGTGGGCTAAAAATCGACTTTCGTGGGTCGAAAACAGACTTTCCGACACACGAAATTAGGCCGTTTTTACCTCGCTGGCGTGGGGCAGACGACTGGGTTGAAGTGTTTTGTGTTTTTTATGGCATAATAAGTTCATAATAAATGGTGTCACTTTTCTGAACCCGAAAAGGTATTTTTCTATGCCCTCTGAATCCTTCACGCCAACAGAAGCTCACTTTACCGATGAACTCTACACCCCTATGGCCAGCGATTGGCCTTCTATTGCTGGGCGTCCGCCCCGTCGCGCGTCTAAAAAAATATGGGTAGGCCCCGTCGCCGTAGGCGGAGACGCCCCCGTTTCGATTCAAAGCATGTTGGTGAATGACACCCGAGACATCCAAGAAAGTATCTACCAAATTCAGCGCCTCGCGGATGCTGGGGTGGACATTGTGCGCCTTGCTGTGCCTGATTTAGAAGCTGCAGAAGCCCTAAAACCAATTGTTTCCGCTTCTCCCGTGCCGATTGTGGCAGACATTCACTTTGACTACCGTTTGGCACTAGCGGCTGCAGAAAATGGCGTGCAAGCCATTCGTATCAATCCGGGCAACATTGGTTCAAAAGATTTTGTGCGTAAAGTCGTGGAAAAATGCAAGGAACGGGCCTTGCCCATTCGCATAGGGGTCAATGGCGGTTCGGTTGAAAAGGCCATTAAACTCGCTTACCCCAAGCAAGTTGAACGCCAGTTGGTGGAAAGTGCCTTGCTTAATGCCCGCATTTTAGAAGAGGAAGGCTTTGATCAATTCAAAATTTCTGTCAAAGCAAGCGACCCGTTGCAAGCGATTACGGCGTATCGAGAGTTGGCAAGGCGTTGTGACTACCCCTTGCACTTAGGCGTCACGGAAGCGGGCACTTTAAAACGAGGTATTTCTAAAAGCGCGTTTGCTTTGGGAATGCTACTGTATGAAGGCATTGGCGACACCATTCGCGTTTCGCTGACGGCGGACAGTGTGGAAGAAGTCTTTGCGGGGCAAGAAATTTTGCGTAGCGTGGGCCTGCGCCAAGAAGGGGTTAATATCATTTCCTGCCCCGCTTGTGGTCGCTGTGAAGTGGATTTACACGGACTCACCACCGAAGTCGAACAGCTGGTGGCGAAGTTGGATGTTCCTTTAACTGTGGCGGTGATGGGGTGTTTTGTCAACGGCCCCGGAGAAGCAGAGCATGCGGATGTGGGCATTGCGGGGGGAATAGGGCAGTATTACATTTTTCGTGGGGAAGATCGTATTCGCCGAGTCCCTGAAGCGCAAGCGTTGGATGCCTTAAAAGAAGAAATCGAGCGTGCCACAGACGAGTTTAAAAAAGCCAACCCCAATTGGCAGGGAAGTAAGCAGGCGCAAGTGATTAAGCGCTAGGCGTCCCATGCTTGGTGTATTCTGCTCCAAAAAGTGACATGGGTTCTTATAATTTTTTTATAATGAAGGCAACGTTCGATTCTTACCCATGGGAGCTTATTCATGATTTTCAGTAACAAAGACGACGCCTCTTCTGTTGAAAAAAAGGTGAATCCCTTGGCTCCCGCCTTTAGTTACCCTAAAGTCAAGCACCAAGGTAAATCCTTCTATACGCAAGACGCGTCTTATTATAACAATACTCCTGACACCGATCTGGATGACGACTTTACAGAAGGTGAACCAACGCCAGACTTAAAAGTGGAACCTCCTTCATTAAACATAAGTGCTGAAAACTTAGAATTTTTTATTAAACCTAACGTACATCATTCGCCTGTTTTTGTTTTAGAAGACGAGTCAGATGAGGATCCTGAACCCATACAGCCTCTTTTTTTGCAAGACGACAACCCCACCTTCAAACAGGAATCTTCGTTTTCAGATGCTTATTCTATTGAAACAAAAACGGATTTTCCTGCCGTTTCTCAAGAAGTAGATTCCTTTTCTTTAGATGATGCAATCGCCAAATTAGTTGGGCTTGAGACGGATGTTTCACCAGATGTGCCTGATGAAATGCCCCCAAAGGCTTTGAGTGAAATACCCCCCCATTTTCCCAGTGAAACCCTAAGCCAAAGTGGGTATGAAGTCCCTTTTTCTGTTCTTAATATGTCCATCGAATCAGACGTTGAGCCCACCTATGAAACAGTGTTGACCCAAGACGCTGAAAGCACCTTTGCTCAAATAGGGTATGAAAACGATCCATTAACGACCCCTCACGTGGCCAAACCCGCCCCTGAAAAACTACCCCCTAAGGAAGAACGGTCGTTTCAAGATCGTACCTTGGCCTTTGAAGATGACGAACACTATTATAATCCCCTAGCGATTGGGGAAGTTTTGCCCAGCTATAACCTTGCAGAAACGCCAGTTGAAACCCTTCATAAAACCCCAATAGAAACGACCACACTGGATGTTTTTGAGGACTTGCACGATGCCGATATAGATTTGCAAGAAAGTTTTGCCGTTGCCCAAAAAAGTACGGAAGCCTTAGAAACTATTTTTGGCGCCAACCTAGTGACCCCTGCTGTTGTTGAGGCACCGCCTTTGGTGAATGATGCGATAGAAGAAAAAGCGCCCTTTGTGGGGCAAGCGTCTGGTGTTGAAGCCTTTAAACTTGAAGAAGTCGGCCCACAGGAATCACTGTTGAATTCCCCTGAAGAAGAGATCCCTTTTGCCTATAGTGCTCTTGAAGAATCCCCTTCTTTAAATGAACTCCCCCCCCATGAACCACTTGTCTTGCCTTCTTTAACACCTCTGCCTGAGGCTCACGCCAACGAGAACCCCTTTGACTTTTCACTCTTTTTGGAAGATAATCCTGAAGCGAATTCCCCCATTGTATTTCAGCACAGTACGGATGAGGAACTCGCGTTTATGCCCTCTCAAGCCTTCCTTCCTTCAGAAGAAGCGGACGTTTCAACGGAAATATTTGAACCTGTTGAATATCTTGATTTTCCAACAGAAAACCAATGGACTGTTGAAGACGACGATGACTTACATTTAAACGTGGAGCCTTTTGTTTTACTTGAAGAAGAACCGAACGTTTTACTTGAAGAAGAAAGTGTGGCTAAAAGCAGTGAAGGCCAAGCGGAATTAGGCACGACGGATTTTGAGGTCGTCTATAATAAAGACGTGGATCAAGAGGTTCCTGCGGATAGTTCGCCAAATGACTTGTCTATAGGCATCATTTCTGAAGACGACGGCAATGAAGAAGAAGATCTCTTTGAAACCTTGCCTCCAGAAGTCCGTAGCCAAGATGTTACAACATCACCTGGTTTGTCCTTTCAAGACTTTCGTCAGCTTGAAGAAGGCGACCAAGGCGTAAACACCCCTAACGATTTTGAGTCTAATCACTTTTCGATTGAAAGTGAAGACGCTTTAGAAGACCCCAATGCCTTTGTGGACCCTAGCTTGTTTTTTAGTTTGGAAGGCTTAGAAGATGGCACCGCGCCTGAAGGAATTTCCCTAGACTTAGAACCTGCGCTAGACCTTAAAATACCCAATTCCACGTCGCCTTTTGACGAGCAAAGGGTTTCCAATAACTTGGTGCCCCCCACCAAACAAAACGATTTCACACATAAGCTTATTCACCCCGTTGAAACAGAGCCCCTAGAAGCCTTTGACGCTTTTGCAGAAGTTTCAAAAGCCAGTGAAGCCACTTTGGGGGAATATGCCACCTTGGCCTTAGAAGATTTAGAAGTGCTTGTTTCGCAACCCTTTCCTTATGGCGAAAGTCACTTGTACTTGGTCCACGTCAATAGCGTGTATGCCATTATTGCACTTAAGCATCATTATTACACCTTATTGCAAGCATTTTCCAGCTTGCCTGAAGGCGTGGAACTTACCGGTTCTGCTGAGGCTCCGCAAATCCAAGGCGACACGCTTCAACTCACCTGGAATGCGTCTAGTTATAACGAACACATTTTTGACTTACAGTTTGGCAGCTGGCATGCCTTGATCGTTGAAGACGCTAAAGGCATTAACGTGCTATAGTAGTCGCTTTTTCAAGCACTTCTTTAAAAGGACGCAACGGCGTAAAGGTGAAACTACATTCACTCGGTAACTTTGCCCCCATCAGGATGCCCGTTTCATTGGGGTAGCTACGGCAAAACACAGGGCGCGCCTCATAATCCATACACAAGTTGTCTCCCCCTAAATTGTGGCACTTAAACACCAGCCCTGTTTCGGTTTCGTATTGGGCTTCAAAAAAGCGGTATTCATCAGGATGCAAGGCCTGCAACGCTTGAAACTCTTCCACCGTCTGAATCACCTGCTTACCGTACGTTAAAAACAGATTCTTGCAACACGCCCCACACTGGTTACAGGTGCCGGTGCGAACGGTGTACTGGCCCGTTTCAATCACTTCTTTATAAGGCCACAAACGGTGGCGAACTTGCCGAGACCACTTCAACAACAGCGAAGAAAAGGGAATGCATCCGAGTACCGTAAGATACAGCCGACTGCCAAAGCGTTTTTGGGGAAAAGAAGAGGGTAAAAGGCGCATAGCCCCATTTTAAAAGAATCGTCTTAGAAAGGCAAGTGAGACTTTCCCCAAGGTCATTTTTGATTGAAACGGGCTCTAATTGTGTACGATTTTGCCTGCGTCAAGCAAGCTTGAAGCTTTCACGCCCTTTCACTTGCATGATCCTACCCTTTCACCCCTGCCCTATTTCTGCTATGCTAAACCCATGAAAAACACCCACCCACGCCCCCAACCGCTCGATGCACTAAGCACTCAGCATGCGGTGCAAGAACTGCATGCGCTATTTTGTGGAGCAAAGGTGCAAAAAATAAACCAATACAGCCCCACCGATTTTTCCTTCCACTTGTGGCAACCCAACCCCGACTCTCGCCCTGAACTGGAACGAGGCGTCTTATACATTTGCTTGCACAAGCAAACGCCCTTTTTCGCCTTGCTTACCCCCCACGAACTGCAAGAACTCTTCCCCACCGCCACGTTTCAAAGCCCCCTGTTATTAAGCTTGCGTAAATACGTGCAAGGCGCTCGCTTAGATTCTGCCCAAAGCATTGATGGAGAACCCGCCTTTCGCCTTGACTTTCACTACACTACGGAACTGGGCTTTCGCGCTTCGCTGACGCTTGTGGTGGAAATGATTGGCAAATATAGTAACGTCTTTTTACTAGAAGGTGAAACGCAAAAAGTGCTCAGCTTGCTTAATGTGGTGACTCCTGAACAAAGTCAGCTTCGCCCCCTTCAAGTGGGCAGTTCCTATCGGCTTCCACCGCGTCCACAGGGGCATACACCGTGGCTGGATTTAGATCTCGACGCCTTGTGGAAGCCCATGCAAGCGCCCTATTCCGCCGCACAGGCGTTTGAATCGATTAAAGCGGTGGGCTGGGGTATTGCCAAAACCATGGCCCTGCCCTTACTTAAGCGAGTCGATTGCTATGACGACGCGCGTGAGGCATTGCGAAACTGGCAACAGCATCCACAGGGGGTGCTGTTTTACGACGATGACGGCGCCTTGACAGGCTTTCACGGGGTGAATTATACGGGGAAAGGCCAAGTGGTTGGTTCTTTTTTACAGGCCATTAGTGTGTATTATGCGTCATGCAAACGCCAGAAGTTGTGGGAAGACGCGCGTCAACACTTGCGTAAACCGCTCATGAAGAAGCTCCACCTGCTTGAAAAAGGCGTGGCGCAGTTAAACACCCATGTGCTGAACCGTCAAACACTAGAAGAACTTCAAGCCAAGGGGGATGTGTTAATGACACTGTATAGCATGCGTTATTTTACCCATGCCAAACCCTTTGAAAATACCTTTACGCCAGATGTTAATCCCCTCACGGGGCATCGGGGTGAAGCGGTGGATGTAGACGTGAAAAAAACGTGGCTTGAAAATGCCCAAGCCTATTACCGTTTGGTGCAAAAGGCCAAGGGTCGGCAGGCGTTTGTTGAAGAAGAACGCTTGCGGTTGGAAAATGCCATGGCGTTTTACAAGTCTCTGGCCGTTTTGTTAGAAAACGCCGAATCGAGGGAAGATCTTCACGCCCTGCAAGTCGATTGGCAAGAAGCCGGCCTGCTTAAAGCGCCCTTATTGAAGGGACGCAAAGGCAAGGCCACGCCTAAAACGCTGGCAGAAGAGGCGGGGCTTTTAAAGCTCACGAGCCCAGAAGGCTTGGTGATTTGGGTAGGCAAAAGCAGTAAAGCCAACGGGCAGTTGATTCAGAAGCAGTTGCGCCCCAAAGATTGGTGGGTGCATGTGGCCGAAGGCTTGTCAGGGTCTCATGTGGTGGTGAAAGTGCATGGCACGCCGTGGGCGGATGCACCTAGCCTGCCGTTGCCTACGTTGGCCATGGCAACGGCGTTGGCGGCATGGTATTCAGAAGCACGGCATAGTGTGAAAGTGCCTGTGTTGTACACACGGGGCAAGTATGTTCGCCCCATTCCGCAGTCTTGGGCGGGGCATGTGAACTATTCGCATGAAACTGCGGTGGTCATCACCCCTCAAAAAGACGGGTTTTAGGCGCCTAACCCAGTGACTAAGTGTTTTAAAAGCCACGCAGTTTATTTTGCAGACGCTCTTCTTTTGTTTTTTTCTGACTAATGTAACGGTGCCAAAGCCAACGTAAGGTTAATGACACAACACGAATGGGCGAAAGAGCCTTTGGCGTTTCAAGTCCCATGGCCGCAGGGAGGGCTTGCGTCGTTTTGATAAAGGCCGTCAACTGTGTTTCAAAGTTTGCCACATAGTTTGTGTAATCACTGATATAGGCTTCGATGCCTTCGGGTGTTACGATGCGTACGTCCGCACCACAGAGCTGAGCTTCATCAAGCAAGGCAGAACACGCGTCATAGGAATACAAGACCCGTGTGCGACGGAGCAAATCTGCCAGTTCTGTTCGAATGGTGGGCCAGTTCATGGTAATTTCTACAAGCCCTTCGGTTTCGGGGGCGTTTCGACACTTACCCCCCTTGTGAACGAAGCTGAAATCTTCGGTTTTGGGTTGGCCGTCGTTGTAAAACAGCGACGCATCAATCCACGGTACGGTTAGTACGGGGACTTCTGGATAAAAGGCCCGTGTGTAGCTAAAAATGGTTTCGCTCGGGTGATACTGGCTTGCACCAGCGATCTTACCAGGGTAATACAGTACATAGCGAACGACGCGTGCAACTTGTAGCGGATTCCCACAAACAATTTCAGGATAAATCACTACCGCTTCAGCTTGAAGCTCAGGTGTCAGATGTTCCAAATAGCGGTATTGGGACTGGTAGGGCTTGCCTGAATAGAGATATACTTCAAAACCACGCGCCATTAAAGCATCCGCAAGCAAGTGAAGGACACGGACTCCGTTGCTCCGCGAGAATGTGGGCGTCCAGATGATATAGGGTCGTTTATTCATGGAGTCTCTACCACGTGGTTATTCGACTTTAAAGTATTATTGGGTTGTTTGGATGTCCGCAGAAACCACCTTTTATCCCATAACTTGATCTTGTATTTATGATTTAAAATAATTTTAAAGACTTTTTTATCCCACGTCCATGAGAAAGGTAACATGAAATAAATGACGTAAAGAATTGAGAAGAGGTAACGTTTTTTTGGGTAAAACGACAAATTAGCCCATACGGTTGCTATGTTCCATTCAGGGCAAGAGCCCATACGGTGTGAGGTTTCTAGCAAACGTTGACTATTAAAACAAGGTGAACCATTATCGATGCGGAGCGTATCGATGATATGACGTTTTAAGGCGATGTCATTAAATAAGGGCAGGGCATTAAGAAACCCCACTTGCCAAAACAAGGAAGCCATCAAGGGGTGTTTATCCTCGTTTAGCCCTCGCACATAGGAGCTTTCATCACAGGTGGGTACCATGCGGACAATCCAATGATCTAACACCTCAATCTGTTTGTGATGGTTGAACAAATAAGCCACAGGCGCTAACTGCGGGAACATGGTCGAAATGTTCCATGCCATATTGACTATCACGGTAGTGGTGAGGTGTTCTGTCTTATAAATCGTAGAAGGTACAAAAGTCATTTGTCCCACAAGCTGAGCCAAGCTTTCCTTCGGATTGAGGTAGTTGGCCACTACAATAGCATCCGCCCCATTGGCCATGGCAACTTCGACGGCATGCCAGTGGCTGAAATCAAATTCATCATCATCGCACAAGACCCATACATACTCGGCTGTAGCGATCTCAAAGGCTCGCATGACATTGGCATTTCCGCCAATGTTACGATTGTGAATAATATGCTTGATGTTGGAAAATTGCTCGCAGTATGTGTTAATCAACTCAGTACTACCATCGGTGGAGCGATTGTTGAGAATAGTCAGTGGCAGGGAACGGACGGGGGATTTTTCCGCAAACAAGGACTCAAGGGTGACCTGCAAATGCTCTTTTCGGTTGTAGGTGGGTATAAAAATTTCTAAACGTTCTTTCATTACTGATGTTCCTTTTCCCATAAAAAGCTGTTAATTGTTCGTTTAAAACCTTCTTCTTCTTGGATAAGGGGTTGCCAACCAAGTTTTTTAAGTTTGTTGATGCAAAGCATTCCATGTGTCGATTGGCTACTAGGTGTCATATTGGCTAAGGCCTCGGTATCAAATTCAACCGTTAAATGTGTTTTTCCAGAAGCTTTAATAATTACTTTAGCAAGATCTAAAATACTTAGTTCATAACTATTGCCGACATTGTAGGCCTGAGCATTTTCACCGTTTAATAAAACGGTGAAATATCCTTTTACAGCATCAGCTAAATAAATGAAGGAACGACAAGCTTCTCCCTTACTTTTTAAGTAGATATTTTGGTCATTGACAACAGAGGCTACAAAACTTGTGAATGCACGTCCATCATCAAAGCTAAATCCTGGGCCATAGGTGTGAGAGGGACGAACAATTTTTACAGGAACCCCATGTTGGTGGTGATAAGCAACACACAGTGTTTCTCCCAAACGTTTACTTTCGCCGTAAGAGTTCCTAACATATAAAGGATCCAAGCGGCCATAGTCTTGCTCAGAAACGAGTGAGCTTTTTTCAAAAATATCACCGTACACCTCACCAGTACTGAAAAACAACATGCTTTCTATGGATTTTTGATGAGCTAATTGTAGTAAGTGATTTGTTCCGAGCGTATTGGCATTAATGGTTCCAACTGGATCAGAAAAGAAAAATTTGGGACTTGCTTGACTGGCCGCATGAATAATAAAATCGACACTTTCTGTTATGTGGAGAGGAGCAGAAACATCTTGAACAATAAATACTAAGTCATTTGAATCAGGGTAATCCTTAAAACGTTCTTGTGCTTTGTCCCAATTTCGGACCAAGGCAAGAATCTTCGATTTTTTAGAAAAACGATGGCGATTAGCATACAATAGCGTCTCGACCATGTACGCTGGGAGAAATCCGTTAGCACCAGAGATAAGAATGGTTTTTCCTTCAAACTTCTCCCAGTTAATAGAAGAATCAGAGAGAATGTAGTTTAAATCGGACGTAATAAAAGGATTCATCAGTTATATTCCTTTCGAGCAAAGAAGCGGATTTTTTTTAAATGTTCTTTACGGTTGTAAGTAGTGAGTATCAGTTCTAGCTGTTCAGTGTTAAGCATTATTTGTCTCCTTCTGAAGAGGCTGAACCCCAGCAGTGCGCTTCAAACTCCGCGCGATCTAAAAATGGGGCCATGTCTTCCAGCGAGGGGGAGACCATGCTGCCATCAGGGAGCTGGCGAGCGGAAAGTTTGGGACTGAAGCTGTACTCTGAATCCACCACCACTTCGCAGACCATCGGCCCTTCGCTAGCGAGTACCTCAAGCAAACGCTCACGCAAGTCTTCAGCATCTTGAATACAGCAAGCAGGGAGTCCAAAAGCCTGGGCGACTTTGACAAAATCAGGCACGCTCACGCCACTACAGGCGGAAGAAGCCGTCATTCGGCCCTTGAAAAAATTTCGCTGGGTGTTTTTAATCGAAGCGTAGCCGCCGTTTTGAATGATAAAGAGTTTAATGGGCAATTGGTGATACCGCAACGTTTCAAGCTCCTGAAGGTTCATCATAATAGAACCATCCCCCGAAAGGCAAATCACGGGGCGGCCTTTGGCTTCTAAGGCAACACCAATGGCAGCAGGTAAATCATAGCCCATCGAAGCGTTGCCCGAATTAAGCAAAAAGCGTTGCCCCGCCTTTACTTGAGCCGTTTGAAAGCTACACACACAGGCGGAGCCATTGGCCATCACCCAAATGGCGTTTTCAGGCGTTGCCTCAGAAAGGGTTCGCACGAAGTGATAGGGATTAAGCAAGTTGGCATCGCTTTGTTGATATTCGGGGGTGTTGGCGTGGGCAAAGCGATCTTTGCAGGCTTGGCACCAGCGAATCCAGTCGGGGGTGGCGTGAGCGGGCATCGCCAAAAGCAAGGCGGGCAGAAAGTCCGCCAAGTCCGCATGAATGGGCAAATCAGGGACTACGGTGGGCTTTTTCAGCTCTGCTTCGTCGATATCCACCACAATTTTAAAAGCGTTTTTGGCGTAATTTTCATAGTTGTAACTGACTTGACGAATGTTGTTTCGCGTTCCTAAACACAGCACGACATCCGCATTTTGAAGGGCAAAGTTGCCTGCTCGCTGCCCAATCGTACCGATGCGTCCTGCAAACAGCGGGTGATCTTCACTCAGCACGTCCATACCGTTAAAAGTCGTTACCACGGGAATTTGGAGGCTTTCTAGCAAGGTGGCAAAAGTCGATTCTTGCTTGGAAAGCCGAATCCCATGCCCTGCCACAATCAAAGGACGCTTGGCTTGCAGCAAGCGAGCCAGCACGGCGTCCATCGGAAGGCTTGCCGTGTTGGCCGCGGGGGGCGTAAAAGCAGGCAATGTATCGGGATCAATCATAGCACCTTGCACGTTTAGCGGAATATCCAACCACACAGGGCCAAAGCGTCCGTGGGTGGCTTCGCAGATGGCTTTGTCTAAGTGGTAACGAATCTGTTGAGGATCTGTTACCATCACGGCATATTTGCTGAGGGGTGAAACAAGGCGGATGATATCGACTTCCTGATCGCCCAGCTGACGCAAGGGAACTTCGGGATGCGTTTGCTTGAATGAGGCCAATGTGGTACTGTATTTCACTTGCCCTGAAAGATACAGAACAGGTACGGAATCGGTCCATTGACCAAACACGCCATTAAGGGTGTTAATCCCTCCTGGGCCAGTGGTTACGTTGACCACCGCCAAACGTTGGTTTACTCGGGCGTAGCCTTCGGCGGCAATGGCACAGGCTTGTTCGTGGTGATTGGCCATGTACGAAAGGTGTTGGCCCAAGCTGTCGTTTAGGTGCATGGCTCCGCCGCCAGAAACCATAAAAACATGCTCAACACCATGCACTTCTTTTAAGCGCTGGGCAATGTAATCGGAAACTTTCAGCAAAGGGGCCATGGGAAATCCTTTATACCAACATCAAAACGTTGTAAAAATAGGCTAAAAATAGACTAGACGACCAATGACGGAGTCGTTTCAAGCCATTTTTCCAATCGAAGCTGTGCCGTTTTAGGTGACATGTCTGTAATTTTGACGGCTTTAAAGTCATCAGTCAACATAACCAGTGCCAAGCCTTTACCCGTGTTCTTTTTATCTTGCCCCATGGCTGAAACGGCTTTGGCCACATCAAAACGAACCGCACGACTTTCGGGCTGTAAAATCGGCATAAGAATCTGCTTTCGAACAAAGGCCTCGTTTTCAACTGAAAGTAATCCGCGTTCTTTGGCTTCCTGATTGGCTAAAATCATGCCCAGCACAACTGCTTGACCATGAGACATAGCAAACTCGCAGGCACTTTCAATGGCATGACCAAAGCAATGACCATAATTCAATAAATTGCGACGCCCTGTATCAAACTCGTCTTCTTCAATATAGGCTTTTTTGATCGCCAAACAGGCCTGAGATCGTTTCAAAATGGCCGAAGGCTCTTTGGCATCAAGTGCGGGTAAATCCGCCAGTAATGCCTGTGTTGATTCTTCTCCATCAAGTAAGTGTAATTTAGCCATTTCTCCCACGCCTGAGTAATAATCGTAGGTACTCAGCGTGTTCAAAAAGCCAGGATAAAGATGAATAGTCGAAGGCGGGTAGAATGTACCGACCAAGTTTTTATATTGTTTGAAGTTCAGTGACGTTTTGGCACCAATGCAACTATCTACTTGAGCTAAAAATGTAGTAGGTACAAAAATCCAATGCACCCCTCGATACAAAGAAGAGGCCACAAATCCAGTAATGTCTTGAATAATTCCCCCGCCAATGGAAACCAAGTTAAGATTTTTTCGAGGAGCATACTGCATGATACGTTCATATAAATGACAGACCGAATCGATGGTTTTTAAGGATTCTTCGGCCGATTGCAGAATTACACGTTCATTAGGCAGGGCCGCTAACGTGCTATGCTGATGTAACTGCCATACTTGTTTGTCCACAATAAACACAGCATTTTCAAGTGCGGCGAGCTTCGTGACAAACGCGGGGGTTTCTTCAAATAACACGGTGTAAGATTTGATATTGGATTGTATGGTTAAGGGATTTAAACGCATGAAAAACCTCCATCTACAAAAAGCGTTTGCCCTGTTGTAAAGGTATTGGCGGGGCCAGCTAAGAAAAAGACGGCTTCTGCAATTTCTGAAGGCGAAGCTAGACGCTGTAATGGGAGCGCAGAAGTCAAGCGATTGAGTTGTTCAGGTGTATTGTTTTGATAGGTCATTTCAGTGCCTACAAACCCAGGAGCAACGGCATTCACCAACACCCCATAGGGTGCCAATTCAACAGCCGTAGCAGTGGTTAAACCTGTTAAGCCTGCTTTAACCATGGAATACAACAGTCGTTTTTCTTTAGAAAATGAGGCCCAAATCGAGGTAAGATTTACAATGCGCCCTGATCGTTGAGCCTTCATTCGAGGCGCAACTGCTTGAATGAGCGTCAATGCCGAAAGCAAGTTCACTTGAAGCATATGGTGGATTTGTTCGGTGTTTACATCGGCCAAGCCACCAAGCTCATTGATGCCAGCATTATTAATTAGCACATCAATGGTGTCAGGGAGCCCCGCCGTATAAGCATTGATGGAGGAGGGATCCGCCAAATCTAACTCGAAACGGGTGGGTGTGAGTACCTCGTACCCACGGTCTTTAAAGCATTGGGTAATGGCTAAGCCAATCCCCCGAGACGCCCCCGTAATGAGTGCTTTAGGCATAAATGCCCCCGGCTTCATCCATTAAGCGCTTGTAACGGGCTTCTAACATATTGATACGAGAGCTGTCTTCATTGTAGATTAACCCATAGTAGTCACGTTTATTTTTAAGCCACATGAGTTCAAATCCAACTGCTTTTACCAGTCCTTTATCCGCATGAAGGGAATGTAAAGCCTGTTGCGCGTCGAAGATAATCTTGCGGGTTTCAAACTTGTACAAGGCACCTTCAGGCAATTGCTTAAAGAAGGGCAAAGAATCGGCAGAAACCCCTCCGCCAATAATCAATTTTTTATTTGTGGCCTTTGTTTTTAGGGCCAACACTTGGGCGATATTAAGAATCTCATCCGAATTGATGTCATCTCGAGACAAACCCATTGAACCTGTCATGTCTACCCGACCCAACACAATACCTGTTAAGTCAGCAGCTTCGGGGATTTCCATCATTTCACTAAAATTATTAAAGCCCATAATCGTTTCAATGTTGACTAAGAAGGCGACATCTGCACGTTCTTCTTGGGGAAAAGCCAATTTGGTGGACTGAATGTATTTCTTTAGCGCATAAGGTGATTCAATCATGGGAGCCACAATGGCATTAACGCCAATGGTTCGGGCTTCATACATATCTTTCAACGCTTCACAACCACCAATTTTTATGGTTAAATCCAACCCAGCACGCGTAACGACTTCTTTTAAGCGTAAGGCTTCTTCTAAACGAGTTCCTTCGGCTTCAAATTCAGCCTTAATCCCAATAACGTGATGATTTTCACGCAAATCCTGTAAAACAGACAACATCTTTTTTTCTAAATGATTCATCAGAACGTCCTTTCTATGACTAGAATCGAGAGCTAAAATGGCATGCAACTATTTGTCATGCAATAACTGATGAAGCTGAACTTCTTTCAGTGTAGTATAAAAATCGCTTAGTTCAAGTAGGGCTTGATCAATGGGGGTAAACACCAGCGGTGTGGCACAAATCGTGGCCCAATCGTGGCATAATCGTTCGGCACTGCCAGTGTATTCTAACCCGTTCCCTGTTTGTGCGATTTGGAGCGGGACTTCTTCTTTACCCATAGCCACCACCATTTTTTGCACCTTTTGGGCCAAGTCAACCAAGGTAATACTTTTAGGAGGTACCAAATTGTAGGCCTGATGAGGCAACGAAGGAGCTTCAATTAACCCTTCTAAAATCAACGCCAAATCAGGGGCATAAAGATAGCTAAAACGACGATTTTGCCTTAACGTAATGGGTAAGCCGTGCAAGGCTTTACACAACGCATTTGAAATAAAACGAATTTCCCAATCTTCATAGGGACCAAAAATACCAAAAATGCGGCAGTCTACGGCATGAGGCAAGGATTCTAAACGTTTTCCGATCACGTATTTTGCAAAGCCATGTTCATCACTGGGCAATCGTTCAAAAGCACTCGATTCACGAGCCAATGTAATCTCACAAGAAGTGTCATACACCGCGCCTGAACCCATATTGAAAATGCGACCAAAGCGTCCCGCATGACGGGCCAAATTTTCAAACATAACTAAGTTGGTTTGAAGCAAGTGATCCGTTTCCTTCGCATTGCGATGCCCTGGTTTAACGGCAGCGTGAATGAGAACGTCGTAAGTGCGATTGGCCAAATAGGCGTCCACAGCAAGCGTGTCGCGCAAGTCCAGTTCGCCACGTCTTGGTGCGTCAATACAATAACGCTGTGCCAAGGGGGAAGCAAGTAAATTGCGGCCAATAAAGCCATTGGCGCCTGTTAGCAGGATGCGCATACCACTGTTTTCTCCTTAACAAACTGGCGGATGCATGCCACCGTGCGTGACAATTCTGCTTCACCAAGACCAGGATAAACACCCACCCAAAACGTATGGTTCATAATGAAATCCGTGTTGGGCAGTCGTGCGTAATCGGCCTCACTCAGCGTGCGTGAATTCAGCAACCCAGAATCGCCAATGCGAATCGTAACATCGCTCTCAACCATCATGGGCTGGCGAAGTAAATTGCCTGCAAAAAGCTGGCGTGTGCCAATGCTGTTGGCTTCCAAGTAAGCCACCAGCTGTTGCTTTGTAAATGGAACATTGTGCTTAACGGAAAGAGGAAAACCAAACCAAGAAGATTCAACCCCTTCGGCTACAGTAGGCAGTATAAAGAATTCTTGCAAGTCTTCTAGCTCCAGAAGCAGGTAAGCGGCATTGGCCTTTCGTTGAGCCAAAAAGGTGGGCAGTTTTTCCAGTTGAGCCAGGGCAATAGACGCCTGCCAATCGGTTATTTTAAGGTTAAAACCAATGTGAGAATAAGTGTATTTGTGGTCGTAACCTTCCGGAAGGTTGCCGAGATTTTTCATGCAAAAACGGTTGTTACAGGTGTTGTCTTGACCGGGGGGGCACCAGCAATCACGGCCCCAATCCCGAAAGGACATGGCAATTTTGTTAAGCAGGGCGTCGTTGGTGACGACTGCACCGCCTTCGCCCATGGTAATGTGGTGGGCTGGGTAAAAGCTGTAGGTGGCCAAATGACCAAAAGTACCGACTTTTTTCCCGTTAAACTCTGCCCCCAATGCGTCGCAACTATCTTCAATCAACCATAAATTATGACGTTCGCACAGCGCCAGAATGTGATCCAAATCGAAGGTATTGCCCAACGTGTGAGCCAGAAAAATAGCTTTGGTTTTTGGCGTTAATGCGGCTTCAATTTGTTTGACATCAATGTTATAGCTACCTATTTCACAATCGACAAAGACGGGAACAAGACCATGTTGAATGATCGGGTTTACTGTGGTAGGGAAGCCCGCCGCCACAGAAATAACTTCGTCCCCTGGCTTCAGGCGACGTTCGCCCAGTTTGTGAGAAGTAAGCGTGGAAAAGGCCACTAAGTTAGCCGAAGAACCTGAATTAACCGTCAACGCAAAACGCACGCCTAGGTATTCGGCAAAGCGACGTTCGAATTCGTCGTTGAAGCGACCTGCGGTGAGCCACATGTCCAACGAAGCATCGATCATATTCATCAGCTCGGCGTCGTCGACGACCTTACCAGAAGCGGGGATATAGGCCATAGACTGCTTTGCTTTTTCAGCAGAAAGGTGGTCATAATATGTTTTGGCGGCTTGTTTTACAGCGTTGCGTAGTTGTTGACTGTGTTCCATAACCTATGTTGATACTCCGTTAGTTGTTTGAGGGTAAATGAGCGGAGGGCTTCGACGTCATTAGGGGTGCTGGCGTAGGCTTTGTACCATTCCACGCTGGCGTTGATGGCTTCTTGCACATTGAATGACGGGCGCCATTGTAAACGATCGGCGGCTTTTTCGATGTTTAACATCAAAAGCGTCGCTTCATGGAGGTCATCCACCTTGTGAAGCTTAAAATCACCACGCCCATAGGCTAAAATGACTTTTTTTACGACTTCGCCCACCGTTAAAACGCTCTCTTCGTTAGGGCCAAAATTAAACCCTTCAGCAAACGCTTCACCCTGTTCATAGAGCTTTTGAGCAAGTAACAAATAGCCTGATAGAGGATCCAACACATGTTGCCAAGGACGCACAGCATTGGGATTTCGGATTTCAATACAACGGTTTTCCTCAATCGCTCGCACGCAGTCGGGAATCAAGCGATCTAAGGCCCAATCGCCACCGCCAATGACGTTCCCCGAACGGGCGTTGCCAAGGCAATAGGGAAGACCTCCCTGCAAAAAAGATCGCCGAAAAGACGCGGACATAATCTCTACACAGCCTTTGGAAGAGGAATACATGTCATGCCCTCCCATGGAGTCTTCTTCACGGTAGCCTTGCAGCACTTCTTTGTTTTCGTAGCATTTGTCCGTGGTGACGTTTACAAAGGCTTTGACACTAGCACACTGGCGAGCAGCTTCGAGCACCTTGAGCGTTCCCATGACGTTGGTTTCATACGTCACTACGGGATCCGCATAAGAAAGGCGGACCAAAGGTTGTGCCGCAAGGTGCAAAACAATCTCAGGCGGGTGGTCTTCAAACACAGCATTTAGCGTATTAGCGTCGCGCACGTCCCCAATAACGGAATGACAAAGTTCGCCAAGCTTTAGGGCTTCAAACATAGAAGGCGTCGTGTTGGGGGCCAGTGAAAAGCCAATGACTTTAGCCCCTAACTGATTCAACCAAAACGTGAGCCAAGCCCCTTTAAAGCCTGTATGCCCTGTGACCAATACCGTTTTGCCTTGGTAAAACGAATGAAAATTCATGTAAACGTCTCCTACGTCCATTTTTTCCAGGGGGCTTTATGAGCAAACCACAGTTCATTGAGGTCGTTTTTATCACGCAAGGTATCCATGGGCCGCCAAAACCCTTGGTGATGAAAGGCATTTAATTGGCCATCCGCCGCGAGCTGTTCAATCGGGGAACGTTCCCAAGTGATGCTCGGGTCGTTTTCAGGCAAATAATCAAAAATACTGGGCTCCAGTACAAAGAATCCACCGTTAATCCAGGCCCCACCGCTTGCAGGCTTTTCTTCAAAGGACGTGATTTGGTTGCTTGCATCAATACTCACCGCGCCAAAACGTCCTGTGGGTTGAACCACAGTCATCGTGGCCAGTTTGCCGCTGGCTTGGTGGGCGGCTATTGAAGCAGGAATATCAACATCCGCAACACCATCACCATAGGTCAACAAGAAAGGCTGATGCCCAATATGGGCTTGTGCCTTCTTAATACGGCCACCTGTCATGGTGTCTTGACCGGTGTAAAGAAGGGTTACTTTCCAGTCTTCGGTGCGCGTTTTATGAATTTCCACGCTTTGTGCTTGCATGTCTACAGTGATATCAGAATAGCGGGTGTAATAGTTAATAAAGTATTCTTTAATGACGTGAGACTTATAGCCTGTTAGAACGACAAAGTCATTAAATCCGTAATAGGAATAAATCTTCATGATGTGCCAAAGAATCGGTTTGCCACCAATTTCAACCATCGGTTTAGGCTTTAGCTCGGTTTCTTCGCTAAGGCGGGTACCAAGCCCCCCAGCGAGTATGACAACTTTCATTAGAAATCCAATTTTTTACACATGTTTATAAAAATACTTCAACTAAATCACTATACTCTAAAAAACCATGCCATGCAATAAAAATAATTAAGGAGCACAAATAAACGTATGTTTTTTGTATAGTGCCCAACAGATAAAACGCTCTAGGGTCTTTTTGTTGTCGCGACGATTTTTTTGCTTGGTGATGTATGTCTGTGTACACGCCCGCACAAAAAAGTCTAGGCTCCTAAAATAGCCTCATCGCCTATTTTATCTATCGAACACTATAATACGAGCATATACATCTATAAGCTAACGAAATTATTGATATGCCACCACCCACTGGATGAAACCAGATAAAAAAGCGTAGCTCAGGATTGAAAACATCTAGCTACAGTGAATCCAGGTAGTCGGGCAACTGATACACCGCCACGGCCTCATCCTTCTTACTCGAATCCAGCGTCTTTGGCGTCGGGCAAGCGTTCAGGGTATCCTCCTGTTCCCCCAACTTAAGCCACTGGCTATGTTGGGGCGTTTCAGTCAGAATATAGTCCTGCCCATGTACGCGCAACCAATGCAATTTCGTGCCTGTTTCAAGCGTTTGAACATCCACGCGTTCAAGCCATGCGGGGGTGGTTCCGTTTAAAGGGCTTTGGGGTGCTGTAGAAAAAAAGTGACTTTGAATCGAACCCACCGAAGGGGCCTTGAATCGAGGAAGGCGCAAGGCTTGCCCCATGGCCATTAAAATCGGCTGAGCCTCTTCCGTATGCGCTACTCGAACACGTTCGGCCCATTCCACAAACCAACGTTGACGCATCACCCAAAGCCCCAACCCTATGACCAACAAGGTATTGAATAGAATCATGCTGGTATTGATTTCGCCTGTTGCAGTGGATGTGCCTTCAACAGAAGGTTTTAAAATATCCGCCAGCGGAATGGCTTCTTCGGCAAAAGCGAAAGAACGGGTGAACCACACGGTAAGTAAGGTAACGGCGATGGGGGGAATGAAACGCATGGTTTTAGGCGCTCCTTGTAATTGTTTGAGACTGATTTGACTTTGTTTAGTGTAGCAGTTGTACACGTTATTTGTATACAGGGGTGTCGAAGGGCTCCTCTATTCATGTTAGATTTATTTATGCTAAACTTTAGAGGCTGATTTATTCATGTGATGAAAGGCCCCCCGCCATGCTTGCCCCAAGAACATCCGCTTGCTTTTGTACGTACGACGTACGCGCCATTGTAACCCCCGATTTGTTTGACACCGTGACTTTTCAGCACCTGGCACGCGCTTTTGTGGCCTTTTGCCTTCAACAAAAAGGGGGGGCCTCTTCTGGGTCGCCTTTTACCGTAGCCGCTGGGTATGATGCTCGCTTACACAGCCCTGAACTGTTTGACGCCTTGAAAAACACTTTGCTCGATTTAGGGGTAAACGTGCTGGATTTAGGGTTGCAACCTTCACCGATGGTTTATGCCGCCGAATGGCTTAACTTGCCTGAAGGCCTGCTGAAACCGGATGCCACCTTGACTGTTACAGCCAGTCATAATCCCGCGCCGTATAATGGCTTGAAATGGACGTTACACGGTCATACCCTCACTCGCGAAGAAGTGCAAGATGTTAAACGCCTTTATGAAGACGCTCAACACACCCCCTTTGAAATCGCCCCCCAGCGGGGCCAAGCCATGAGCTATCAGCCTGTCCCTGACTACCTTCAGTGGATGAAAACCCATTTTCCTCAACAGGCATACCCTCTTAAAATCGTGGTGGATGCCGGAAACGCCACGGGTGGACTCGTAGCCCTGCCCTTGCTAGACGCCTTTGGGATTGAGTATATTCCCTTATTTACGGAAGTAGACGGACGCTTTCCCAATCATCACCCTGATCCTTCAAAAACCAAAAACTTGGCGGATTTAATCGATGCCGTGAAAACGCAGCACGCGGATTTTGGCGTGGCCTTTGACGGCGATAGCGATCGCCTAGGCGTGGTGGATGATCAAGGGCGCGTGATTGCAGGAGACTTTTTATTGTTGTTGTTGACCCAAGCCATGATGCATCGACGACGGGGGATGTTTGCAAATGAAGCGCCGCCCAAAGTGGTGGCAGAAGTCAAGTGTAGTCAGCATTTATTTACAGGCATTGGCGAAGCAGGTGCCGAAGCGATCGTGTCGCCCACGGGGCATGCGAAAATAAAACAGGTTATGAAAACAGAACATGCGTTATTGGGCGGGGAATTAAGTGGTCACTTCTTTTTTAAAGATGCCCATTGGGGCTTTGACGATGCATTTTACGGCATGATGCGCGTCGTACAAGTTTTAGACGATGCACGCCAAACCGCAAAAAACCCTCATCTGCCCTTGAGTCACTTGGTGGACAAGTTGCCCAAAACCATGATTTCTGAAGAATTACGTTACACGTTAGACGCTCGCTTAAGCCCAGCTGTCATGGAATATCTCAAAGAAGCGTTGCAAAAGCGTTATGAAGAAAAAAGCCTTTTTGGTAATCAGGCCATTTTGGGCGTTTCCACCTTAGATGGCATTCGTTTGGCTTTAGAAGGTGGGTTTGTCTTGGTTAGGGCTTCTAATACGGAACCCGTCTTAAGTCTGCGTTGGGAAGCGCGCAGTGAAGAAGATTTAGATGCCTGTGAAACCAAGCTCTTGTACTTAATTCACAAGGCGGTGTCTCACGCGGAAGCATCGAGAAAATTGGTTTAACACACCGTCCGTTTTTTGTGAGAATTGGTGCTTGTCATTGTAATATGTTTGGTTTACATTAGTCATTGAAGCCTCTGGTCTTCAGGTCTTTACTGGCCACTGATAGGTAAACTATCTTAATTTTCAGTTAGAAAAGGATACAAGGAGATATTCCGCATGGCCCGATTAGTCGGTGTGGATCTACCGAAAAACAAAAAAGTGCTTTATGCACTTCCTTACATCTATGGTGTAGGTTACAGCCTTTCTAAAGTTATTTTAGAAAAAACTGGCATTGACCCTGACAAACGCGTAAAAGATTTGAGCGAAAGCGAAGTCAACAAGCTTCGTGAAGCGATTGAAGGCACTTACGTGGTTGAAGGTGATTTGCGTCGTCAAGAAGCAATGAACATTAAACGTTTAATGGAAATTGCCAGCTATCGTGGTATTCGTCACCGTCGTGGATTGCCTTGTCGTGGTCAACGTACGAAAACGAACGCTCGTACGCGTCGTGGACGTAAATCATCGCCCATTAAAGGCAAGAAATAATTAGGGGTAACTGAAATGATGGCAAAAGTAACTAAGCCAAAAAAGAAAGAAAAGAAGAATGTGGTACAAGGCATGGTCTTTGTTCAATCCACATTTAACAACACGGTTGTGACGTCTACAGACACGCAAGGCAATGTAATTGCATGGGCCAGTGCGGGTGTGGCAGGCTTTAAAGGGGTTCGTAAAAGTACGCCTTTCGCCGCTCAATCAGCTTCTGAGCTCGTGGCCAAGCGTTCGATGGAACAAGGCATGAAAACGGTTAAAGTTTATGTCAACGGGCCGGGTTCGGGTCGTGAAACCGCTATTCGTGCATTGCAAGTTTCAGGACTTGAAATTACGCTGATTAAAGATGTTACCCCCATTCCACACAATGGATGCCGTCCGCCTAAACGCCGTCGCGTTTAGAGCTTAAATAGATGTTAAGGAGATAATCACGTGGGAAGATACACGGGCCCAGCGGCCAAAATATCCCGTAACCTTGGGGTAAATCTAACCGAAACCCCTAAAATCGATGCCGTTATGAAGCGTCGTCCCTATGCCTCAGGTCAGCATGGGCAAACACACAAGAAAATTTCTGAATTTGCGCAGCAATTGAAAGAAAAACAACGCCTTAAAATGCGTTTTGGTATTCGTGAAAAGCAACTGCGTCGTTATTATGAAATTGCCAATCGTAGTAAGGGCAACACGGGTACGATTTTACTTCAGGTGCTTGAACGTCGTTTAGACAACGTCGTGTTTCGTGCGGGGCTGGCGGAAACACGCCGTCAAGCGCGTCAAATGGTTGCCCATGGTCACTTTTTGCTCAATGGGCATCGCGTAACGGTCCCTTCTATCTTAGTGAAAGATGGATCAGTGATTTCTGTGCGGCCCAATAGTGTGGATTTCATTGTTCGCAGGTCTGAATCGGCACAAGCCTACGTTAATCCTGCGGTTTGGTTGACTGTAAGCAAGGAAACGGCTTCTGTTCGTTTTGACCGCTTGCCTGAACGTGAAGAGCTGGATCCCAACACTCGTGAACAACTTGTGGTTGAATACTACTCTAGATAAGTTTGGAATTTTAGTATATTATTGTATGACAAGATTTTAAGTGATTTGGAGGTTAGTGTTCGCTATGATTGAACATCCATTGAATATCAAATGTCTCACCAAAAACACTGAACACGACGGTTCTGTTTATGGAAAGTTCGTTTTAGAACCCATGCAAGGCGGTTACGGAACCACTATTGGTAATGCGTTGCGTCGAGTGTTGCTTTCATCTATTGCGGGTTCAGCCATTACGTCTGCTCGCTTTGAAGGCGTTTCTCATGAGTTTACGAATATCGACGGCGTCGTTGAAGACGTCCTAGATATTTTGTTGAACTTTAAGGGTGTGGTGCTTAAGTCTGAATCAGGAGAGCCGGCGATTTTACGTTTAGACGTCAAACGCGCAGGTGAAGTCACCGCAAAAGACCTTGAATTGCCTGCAGGGATTGAAGTGTTAAATCCCGACTGGCATTTGGCCACCTTAAGTAAGGACGGTCATTTGGCTGTAGAGTTGACCGTGGAATCGGGTGTGGGTTATGTGCCTGCTGAAAAAAAGATTTCTTCTACCAATGTAAGCCATGACGCCTTGCCTTTAGATGCTGCTTTTATGCCGATTCGTCGTGTGGCTTATAATGTTGAAGCGCTTCGCTTAGGAACTCGTACGGATTACGATAGTTTAGAACTTGAGTTGTGGTCTGATGGAAGTGTTGATGTGACTTCAGCGCTTAGTCAAGCGGCCAACATCTTAATTGAAAACTTGGTTCCTATTGCTTCTTTAATGGGCGTGCCTACAGTGGTGGCGCAACCCACCATTGAAAAAGAAGAAGTCTTGGAAGATAATGCGCCTTCTATTACGATTGAAGACTTAGAACTTTCGGTTCGGGCTTTTAATTGTCTCAAACGCGCCAATATCCACAGCATTCAAGAACTGATGTTGAAATCTGAACATGATTTATTGAACATTAAAAACTTCGGCAAAAAATCGGCTGATGAAGTGATTGAACGCTTAAAAGCCTTTGGTATTGATCTAAAGCCTAGTCCTGAAGATGCTCTTCTTCCTGTGGACTAATTCTTACAACAATTATATGGAGCTTGATGATTATGAGACACCGTAATCGAATAAAAAAACTAGGATTGCCTGCGGATCAACGTAAAGCCTTGATGCGTTCTTTGGCCACTCAACTTTTCCTACATGGTGAAATTGAAACCACCGTAACCCGCGCGAAAGTGTTGGTTTCTTTTGCTAGCCCTGTGATTACTTATGCCAAGCGTGGAAATTTAAATGATGTTCGCATGGCATCTAAACGTTTGTACAAAGTAAAAACAGGCCAGATTATAGAATCGGCCAAGGGAAATCCGATTGAAGAAACAGTTTTAAGAAAAGTGTTTGCTGAAATTGGTCCTCGCTACGCGGAACGCCAAGGCGGTTACATTCGTGTTTTAAAAACACACCGCCGCCGTGGAGACAACACCCAAATGGCGATTGTTCAATTGGTATAGTTTTTAAAACTCTTTTTTATTAAAAGGACACGAACGTGAAGTTTCGTGTCCTTTTTTGTCTGTATTTTCAGCAAGGAACCGTCACAACTATTTGAGAAACAGACGCTTCTGTGCTATTTTGTTAGGTATAGACAGCAAGCCTTTGCTTACCTTGGCCGTGGGCTTTAAGTAGAATTAAACGTCCTAAACCAAGAATCGAAAACCAATGGAGAACAAACAACATGGGACGCTGGATGGCCATTAAAAACAAAAAAGCCGCTTCTGACGCCAAAAAAGGCGTGGCACTGGCGCGCTACTCTCGCGAAATCATGTCAGCAGCGCGACAAGGGGGGGGCGATCCTTCTAGTAATTTTCGTTTGCGGGGGGCGATTGATGCCGCAAAAG